>DASYBC010000128.1:0-20749 GCA_036500965.1 Allostellaceae bacterium
CCCTTGCCGAGGATGGCAAGCGGGCGCTGGGCGTTCGCCAAGAGCTCGATGGCGCGCGCAACCGATGCCGGCGCCGGGGGAGATGGCGGCGCCGGGTCGACCACCTTGACCAGCGACTTCTTCGCCGTCTCCGCATCGAGCGCCGAGCCCAGCACATCGGCTGTCAAATCGAGATAGACGCCGCCCGGGCGGCCTGAGGACGCGGCGCGGATCGCGCGCGCGATGCCGATGCCGATGTCTTGCGGCCGGTTGACGCGGTAGGCCGCCTTGGCGAAGGGCCGCGCCGCGGCGAGCTGATCCATCTCCTCGTAATCGCCCTGTTCGAGATCGACGATCGCCCGGTCGCTCGACCCGCTGATCATGATCATCGGGAAGCAGTTGGTCGTGGCGTTGGCGAGCGCCACCAGCCCGTTCAGAAAACCGGGGGCCGAGACGGTCATGCAGATGCCCGGCCTTTGCGTCAGGTAGCCGGCGATCGCCGCGGCGTTGCCGGCCGACTGCTCGTGCCGGAAGCCGAGGTATCGGATGCCTTCCGCCTGCGCCAGCCGCAAGAGGTCGGTGATCGGGATGCCGGCCACCCCAAAGATCGTATCGACCCCGTTCAGCTTCAGCGCCTCCACCACCAGGTGAAAGCCGTCCGTCATCTCCGCTGGCATTTCCGCTGCGCTCATCTCGTCCACCCATCTCCAGCCCGTGCGCGCCCGGGCGTTCTAAGCCAAACCCGCAAAATTCTGGAAAGGAATTCGTTGGGCCGCGGCGCGCGGCGAACAGCCGGGAGCAACCCGCCATCGCTTCGGCCGCCGCGCCGGGGGCTTATCCGGGATCGCCGGCATCCGGCCGATCTTGCGGATGAGCTTCACTTGCACGGGCAGAACAGCTCGCGCAGCCGGGTTTTCATGATCTTGCCGGTGGCGGTGTGCGGCATCTCGTCGATGGCGACGACCTGATCCGGCAGCATCCATTTTGGGAATTGGCCGGCGAGGAGCGCGATCAGCGCCTCGCGGTCTGGCCGGCAGCCGGCCCGCGGTGCCACGATCAGGAGCGGACGTTCGCCCCAGTGCTCGTCGGGCACGGCGATGACGGCGGCCTCGGCCACGTCGGCATGGGCGACGGCGGCGTTTTCGAGATCGATCGAGCTGATCCATTCGCCGCCCGACTTGATCACGTCTTTCCTGCGGTCGGTGATCTGCATATAGCCGTCGCGATCGATCGTCGCCATGTCGCCGGTGTGAAACCAGCCGTCGGGCTCGACCGCGGCGATGGTCGCCGGCTCGTCTTCGAAATAGCCGCTGACGATCCACGGCCCGCGCACCAACAGCTCGCCCATTGATTTACCGTCATAGGGCTGCGGCCGGCCGGCGTCGTCAGCGAGCTTCATCTCGACGCCGAAGATCGGCCGCCCCTGCCTGGTCCTGACCGCGTTTTGGTCCAGCGCATCGAGCGTGGCGTGCTTTGCCTTCAGCGCCGCCGTGGTGCCGAGCGGGCTCATCTCGGTCATCCCCCAGCCTTGGCGCACATCGATGCCGTGGCGCTGAAAGGCTTCGACCATCGCCGGCGGCACCGCCGAGCCGCCCGACAGAACCCGCTGCAAGGTCGAGCAGCGCTTGGCGGTGGCGGACAGGTAGGCCTCAAAGCCGAGCCACACGGTCGGGACGCCGAGCGCATAGGTCACCCGTTCGGCCTCGAACAGCTGATAGAGGCTCTCGCCATCGACGCGCGGGCCGGGCAATACCAGCTTCGCCCCGTTCATCGGCGCGGCATAGGGAATGCCCCAGCCGCAGGCGTGAAACAGCGGGACCACCGGGCAGACCACGTCGCGGGCCGAGATCGAGATCGCGTCGGGCAGCGAAATCGCGAAGGCGTGCAGTACCGTCGAGCGATGGCTGTAGAGGGCGCCCTTGGGATTGCCGGTGGTGCCCGAGGTGTAGCACAGCGCGGCGGCGGTGCGCTCGTCGAATTCGGGCCAGGCGAAATCGTCGTCTTCGGCCGCGATCAGGTCCTCGTAGCAGGGCAGCACCGACAAATTGGTTTCAGCGGCCGCCTCGTGCGCGGTCATCGGCACAATCCGGCAGTCGGCGGGGAAACGCGGAGCCAGGCGTTCGACCACTGGCAGAAACGTCGCATCGACAAACAGCAGGCGGTCGGCGGCATGGTTGATGATGTAGACGATCTGCTCGTCGAACAGCCGCGGGTTGATCGTGTGGCAGACGGCGCCGATGCCGGAAATCGCGTAATACAATTCCAAATGACGGAAGGTGTTCCAGGCGAGGGTGGCGACCCGGTCGCCGGGCTCGATACCGAGCCGCAGCAAGGCGCGGGCCAGCTGTTTTATGCGCTTCTCCGCGTCGGCGTAAGTATAGCGGTGGAATGGGCCTTCGACGGTGCGCGACACGATCTCGACATCGCCGTGATAGGTCGCGGCATGGGTCATGATCGCCGACACCAGGAGCGGCCGCTCCGACATCAACCCCAGCATCGCTGCCTCCCGAATTGCCAGGCGATTCGGCCTTTGCCCGACTTGGTATGGCAAAATTGGTTTGCGGTAAACGCCCGGGCAGTTTCCATTATGCCACGATGCAGCACCGCGAGTCGCATCGACGCGCCGAGCGGGGGTCGCTATATCGGCCGTGCTCCGTTTTGTGTTTTAGTTCAGCCATGCACGACATCAGGTGGATCCGCGAGCATCCAGAGGACTTCGATCGCGGTCTCGCCCGCCGCAACCTGCCGGCCTGCGCCGAGCAGGTGCTGGCGCTCGACCAGGCCTGGCGCGCCGCCGAGACCCGGGCGCAGGAGGCGCAGGCCCGGAGCAACCGCATCGCCCGCGAGGTCGGCGCCGCCAAGCGCCGCGGCGAGGATATCGAGCCGCTGCTGCGCCAGGTCGCCGACGACAAGGAGACGGAGGGCGCCGCCGCCGTGGAAGCAGGGCGGCTGCGGGGACAGATCGACGGCATCCTTGCCGCACTGCCGAACCTGCCGGCCGAGGATGTCCCGGACGGCGCCGACGAGAGCGCGAATGTGCTGGTGCGGCGTGTGGGCGAGCCGCCGCGGTTCAATTTCGAGGCGCTGTCGCATGAAGCAATCGGCGAGCGGCTCGGGATGATGGATTTCGCCCGCGCCGGCCAGCTGTCCGGCTCGCGCTTTGTCGTGCTGCGGCGGGATCTGGCGCGGCTGGAGCGGGCGCTCGCCCAGCTCATGCTCGACCTGCACACGCGCGAGTTCGGCTACGAGGAAATCTCGCCGCCGCTATTGGTGCGCGACGCGGCCGTGTTCGGCACCGGGCAACTGCCCAAATTTGCCGAGGATTTGTTCCGCACCACCGAGGGGCTGTGGCTGATCCCGACCGCCGAGGTGCCGCTGACCAACCTCGTCGCCGACGAAATCCTCGACGAAAGCGCGCTGCCGCTGCGCTTTACCGCATGGACGCCGTCGTTTCGCTCGGAGGCGGGGGCGGCCGGCAAGGACACCCGCGGCATGATCCGCCAGCACCAGTTCTACAAGGTCGAGCTGGTGTCGGTGACGACGCCCGAGCAATCGGCGGCCGAGCACGAGCGCATGACCCAATGCGCCGAGGAGGTGCTGAAGCGTCTCGGCCTCGCCTACCGGGTCATGCTGCTGTCGTCGGGCGACATGGGGTTTGCGGCGCAGAAAACCTATGACATCGAGGTCTGGCTGCCGGGGCAGGGGGCCTATCGCGAGATTTCGAGCTGCTCGAATTGCGGCGCGTTTCAGGCGCAGCGGATGAAGGCCCGCTATCGCCCGGCCGAGGGCCGGGGGACGCGCCCGGTGCATACCCTGAACGGCTCCGGCCTGGCGGTCGGCCGCACTCTGATCGCGATCCTCGAAAACTTCCAGCGCGCGGACGGCACCGTGGCGATCCCGGCGGCGCTGCAGCCCTATCTGGGCGGGCAGCAGATCATCGAGCGGCATGGCTGAGCCCGCCTCCGATCCGGGGCAGGCGCAACGCCGGCTGCGGCTGCTGATGGAATTGCGCCGCGCCGGCATCGCCGATGCGCGGGTGCTGGGCGCGATCGAGAAGACGCCGCGCGAGCGGTTCGTGCCGCAATCCTTCGCCGACCAGGCTTATGAAAACGTCGCCCTGCCGATCGATGGCGGGCAGACGATCAGCCAACCCTATGTGGTGGCGCTGATGACCGAGGCGCTGATGGCCGGCGACCGGCACAAGGTGATCGAGGTCGGCACCGGCTCGGGCTATCAGGCGGCGATCCTGGCGCGGCTCTGTCGCCGCGTGTTCACGATCGAGCGGCATCGCGAATTGCTGGCCGAAGCCGAGCGCCGCCTCGATGCGCTGGGCTTGCGCAACATCGTCTACCGCGTTGGCGACGGCGCCAAGGGCTGGCCCGAGCAGCTGCCCTACGATCGGGTCATCGTCACCGCCGCGGCACCCGAGCTGCCGACGGCACTGGTCGACGGGCTCGCGCCCGGCGGAGTGCTGGTGGCGCCGGTCGGCAATGAGCGCCGCGAGCAGCAGCTGATCCGGGTGCGGCGCAACGACGACGGATTCGCGACCGACGACCTGGGGTGGGTGCGGTTTGTTCCATTGGTCGAAGGGCTGCCGCGCCCAATTGCCACAAAGGTTGACACGGGCCGGTCTTAGTACCAAGCCGGCAGCGAGCACAGGGCAGCGAGCACAGGGCGGCGGTGCCTTGGCAGAGTGGGGTGCGCCGGGGGAACGATGGAAAACGGCGGTGTCGCACGGCGCGGTGCGGGGCTCGCGCGCACGCTTCTGCTCTCGATGTTGCCGCCGGCTGGGTTGCTTTTGGCCGGGTTGCTGCTGACGGGGTGCGGCACGCGCTTCGGCGGCCCAGCTCCGGTCGTCAATGGCGGCGAGGCAGCCCCGGCGCCGGCGCCCGCGGAGATCGTCGTCCAACGCGGGCAAACGCTGTCGGGGATCGCCCATCATTATCACGTGCCGATGCAGGTGGTCGCCGAGGCGAACCATTTGTCGCCGCCCTACCGCATCCTGGCGGGCGCCGCCCTGGTCATCCCGGGCGGCATGACTCCGACTGGGGCCGCCGGCCCGTCGGTCGCGATGGCGACCGCACCGCCGGCTCCGCCGTTTCCCGAGACGCCGGTGGCGACGGCGACATTGCCGCCGCCGACTCCAGAGGGGGCGGCCCGTGGGGCGTCGTCCGAGCCCGACCGGGGCCAGCCGGTCCCACTCGGCCCGCCCGCATTTTCACCGCCCGAGCCCGCGGCGCCGCGGGCTCCGCCGCAGATTGCTGGCGGCGCCGCACCGGCTCAGCCAACCAGTCGCGCGACCGCGCAGGGTCGCCCGCCGGCCTCGGCCGTGGCGAGCCTGACGCCGCCGGGCGGGCTTGCTGCCCCGGCGCATACCGAAGCCCCCGGTGCGCCGCGCGCGGTGGCCACAGCCGAGCCGCCGCCCGCCCCGCCATCCGCAGCACATCGCGGCGGCAGCTTTTTGTGGCCGGTGCGCGGCCATGTCCTGGAGAATTACGGGACCGGCCCGGACGGCACCCACAATGACGGGATCAATATCGCGGCACCGCGCGGCGCGCCGGTGCAGGCGACCGACGCCGGCGTCGTCGCCTATGCCGGCAACGAATTGCGCGGCTATGGCAACCTGGTCCTGATCAAGCACCCGAACGGCTGGATCTCGGCCTATGCCCATTGCGACCTGATCCTGGTCAGGACCGGACAGAAGGTCGCCCGCGGCCAGGTCATCGCCCGGGTCGGCTCGACCGGCAATGTCAGCGAGCCGCAGCTGCATTTCGAGCTGCGCCGCGGCAAGCAGCCGGTCAATCCGCGCGATTACCTGGCGCCGCTGTCGAGTGCCGCGACCACGGCGCCGCGGAGCGGCTGAGCAACCCCTCGCGATCAGGCGAGCGGCTTGCCGAGCCGGCCGGCGAGATCCTGGATGAACTGCCAGGCGACCCGGCCCGAGCGCGAGCCGCGGGTGATCGCCCATTCGCCAGCCTCGGCCTGGAGCTGCTCGGCGGGCAGGGTGAGCCCGTAGCGCTCGGCATAGCCGCGCACGATCGCGAGATAGGTCGCCTGATCAAGATTGTGAAAGCCGAGCCACAGCCCGAAACGATCGGAGAGCGACACCTGCTCCTCGACCGCCTCGGCCGGGTTGATCGCGGTCGAGCGTTCGTTGTCGATCATCTCACGCGGCATCAGGTGGCGCCGGTTCGAGGTGGCGTAGAGCACGACGTTGGCCGGCCGGCCCTCGATGCCGCCTTCGAGCACCGCCTTCAAGGATTTGAAGCTAGTGTCATGCTGGTCGAAGGAAAGATCGTCGCAGAACAACAGGCATCGCCGCGGGCAGGGCCGCAGCAGCGACAACAGCCGCGGCAGGCTCGGGATGTCCTCGCGATGGATCTCGACGAGGGCGAGCGCGTGCGGCCGTTCGGCATTAACCGCGGCGTGCGCGGCCTTGATCAACGAACTCTTGCCGGTGCCGCGGGCGCCCCACAGCAGCACATTGTTCGCCGGCAGCCCCTTGGCGAACCGCCTGGTGTTGTCGAGCAGGATGTCGCGCACCCGGTCGATCCCGCGCAACAGCCCGATCTCGACCCGGTTGACCTCCGCCACCGGCTCGAGCCAACAGCGCTCGGCATGCCAGACAAAGGCGTCGGCGACCTCGAGATCGACCGGCGGGGCAGACGGCGGAGCCAGGCGTTCGAGAGCCTCGGCGAGGCGCCGCAGCAGCGGCAGCAGATCGGCATCGGTCGTCGTCAAGGATCACGGCACCAGCGGGAGAAAGGGCGCGGACGCTATCACAGCGCGTGCGGCCGAGGAAATGCGCGCAATATCCAGCCATTGCTCTTTAACCGGGCATCGCGTACCTATCCCGGCGCCGAGCGGCCGGCGATTCGCTCCGCTGCGGGCGGCCGGGTCGGATGCGACCACGCGCCGCATGATCTCGAGGCTCGATGCCGATGCTGATCTCCACCGCCTATGCCCAAGGAACCGGTCTGTCGGGTCTGTCGGGCTTGTTCGACAACCAGAGCGCGATGATCCAGTTCCTGCCGCTGGTGCTGATCTTCGTGGTGTTTTATTTTCTGCTGATCCGCCCGCAGCAGCGCAAGGCCAAGGATCACCGGGCGACGCTCGCTGCGTTGCGGCGCGGCGACCGCGTGGTGACCGGCGGCGGCATCATCGGCACCGTGGTGCGGGCCGACAGCCCCGAGGAGGTCAGCGTCGACATCGCCGACGGGGTCCGTGTGCGCGTGATGCGCAGCACCATCACCAGCGTCGTCGCCAAGCCCGACCCGGCCGCGACCCGCGAGGCGGTCAGGCAGAAGGATCAGGCGCGGGCCAAGGCGGAAACCAAGGATTGACGGTGTGAGACGGCATGCGCCGACGCGGTTCATCAGAATCGAATGGACGCGCCCGGCGTCAGCGGGCATCGTCGGCTGTTGGATCGCCTCAAACGGAGCATACAGTGCACGATCGAAGAGCAATTCTGGCCGTCTCGCTGGCGGTGCTGGCCTATCCGCTGCGCGCCGCCTTGGCGCAGCCGGCGAATCCACCGGGCCCGCCGCCCGGTCCGGCCGCCGCACCGCCGCCCGGCCCGGCGCCCGAAACGGCACCTCCGGGGCCGCCGCCCGCGGCAGCGCCACCGCCGCCGGGCGTGTCGCATCATCCGCCGCCGCACCACCGGCCGGCGATGCCGCCGCCGCGCCATGAGGCGCGGCCGCCACATCCGAGCGGGCACTACCACTGGCATTGGACGGCTGGGCATTGGCGCTGGAACGGCTATCGCTGGGTGTGGGTTTCGGGACGGTGGCGGCACTGAGCTTCGCGCGCTCTGAGCTGCGAGGGTTGGCGTCGGGCCGAAAGCGGCCGCGACGCCTGACGCGGCGGAATTGACGGCATGCTGTATTTCGCCAATTGGAAGGTTCTGCTGATCTGCGCGATCTGCGCGCTCGGCGTTCTGCTCGCGGTGCCGAACCTGTTCAGCGCGGGCGCGCTCGACCGGCTGCCGGATGTCGTGCCGCATAAGCAGGTGTCGCTCGGGCTCGACCTTCGCGGCGGCTCCTATCTGCTGCTCGAGGTCGATGTCGCGGCGGCCGAGCGCGAGCGCCTGAGCTCGATCATCGACAATGTCCGCAATGCGTTGCTCGACGCCCACATTGGCTATACCGGGCTTGCGGTCAAAGGCGATGCGATCGCGTTCAACATCCGCGATCTCGGCAGGATCGACGATGCGCAACAGGCGCTTGCCAAGATCGACCCGGATCTGACCGTCGCGATCCTGCCCAGCGGGGCCGGGAGCGTGCGGTTCAGCGCAGCGGCGACCGAGACCAGGCGCAGCCTCGCCGTCAACCAGTCGATCGAGATCATCCGTCGCCGGATCGACGAGACCGGGATCAAGGAGCCAACCATCGAGCAGGAAGGGCAGGACCGCATCCTCGTCGAGCTGCCCGGCGTGTCCGATCCCGAGCACGTCAAGTCGCTGTTGGGCCGCACCGCCAAGCTGACCTTTCAGCTGGTCGATACCGGCGTCTCGCTCGAAGATGCGCGCAGCGGCCATCTGCCGATCGGCGACCAGATCCTGCCGGCCTCCGCCGACAACGCCCAGCGGGTCGGGCCCGATGCCTATGTCGTGCAACGGCGGGTCATGGTCGGCGGCGGCATGCTGGTCGATGCGCAGCCCACCTTCGAGGGCAACGAGCCGGTGGTCAGCTTCCGCTTCGACGCCGAGGGCGCCCGACGGTTCGGCGACGCCACCCGCGACAATGTCGGCAAGCCGTTTGCGATCGTGCTCGACAACAAGGTGATCAGCGCGCCGGTCATCAAGGAGCCGATTCTCGGGGGCAGCGGCATCATTTCCGGCAGCTTCACGGTACAGTCGGCGAGCGACCTGGCGCTGCTGCTGCGGGCCGGCGCACTGCCGGCGCCGATCACGATTCTCGAGGAGCGCACCGTCGGGCCGGGGCTCGGCGCCGATTCGATCCATGCCGGGGCCATGGCCTGCATCGTCGGGGTAGCGCTGGTCGTCGTCTTCATGGTGCTGTTCTACGGATTGTTCGGCGTGTTCGCCGACATCGCGCTGTTCTTCAACCTGTGCCTGATGCTGGGCAGCCTGTCGCTGCTCGGCGCCACCTTGACCCTGCCGGGGATCGCCGGCATCGCCTTGACGATGGGCATGGCGGTCGACGCCAATGTGCTGATCTACGAGCGCATCCGCGAGGAGGTGCGGGCCGGGCGAACCATCCTCTCGTCGCTCGACGCCGGGTTCAAGCGCGCCTTCGGCACGATCGTCGACAGCCATGTGACGACGCTCGTTGCCGGCGCGCTGATGTTCTGGCTCGGCTCGGGGCCGGTCAAGGGCTTCGCCGTCACCTTGAGCATCGGGGTGCTGACCTCGCTGTTTTCCGCGATCCTGGTGACCCGGCTGTTGATCGTGACCTGGGTGCGGCGGTGGAAGCCGAAAGTAATCCCGATCTGAGCCGGGCGCACAGTCGAGGCGAGGGCAAGCCTTGCGCATCGCGCACCGCAACTTTTTATAAGGCCGCTCAACTTTGTTCAGACCGCTGATCGTCATCCGGCATACGCCGCAGATCGACTTTATGAAATGGCACCGGTTCGGCTTTGCCTTTTCCGGGTTCTTATTGCTGATGTCGATCGTCCTGTTTTCGACCGTCGGGCTGAATTACGGGATCGATTTCGTCGGCGGGACCCAGATCCAAATCCGGTCCACGACCGGCCCGGCCAATCTCGCCGCGATGCGCCAAAAGCTCGATGCGCTGCATATCGGCGATGTCTCGCTGCAGGGCTTTGGCCCGCCGACCGATGTGTTGATCCGCCTGCCGCGCCAGCCGGGCGGCGATGCCGCCCAGGAGCGGGGAGTCGAGCTGGCGCGTAAAGCCTTGGGGCCGGGGTTCGACTATCGCGGGATCGAGGTGGTCGGCCCGACCGTCGGCGGCGAATTGATCCGCGCCGGAGTGATCGCGACGATCCTCGCGCTGGTCGCGATCGCTCTCTATATCGCCTTCCGCTTCGAGTGGCAGTTCGGCATCGGCGGGATGATCTCGACCCTGCACGACGTGCTGACCACCGTCGGGCTGTTCGCGCTGTTCCACCTCGAATTCAACTTGACGACATTGGCGGCGATCCTGACCGTCGCCGGCTATTCGGTGAACGACACGGTCGTGATCTACGACCGGATTCGCGAGTCGATGCGCAAATACCGCACGATGCCGTTTCGCGACCTGATCAACCTCGCCCTGAACGAGACCCTGTCGCGCACGATCTTGACCGTCAGCACGGTGGCGCTGGCCGTGCTCTCGTTGCTGTTTCTGGGCGGCCAGGTGCTGCGCGGGTTCAGCATCGCGATGCTGTGGGGTGTGGTGATCGGCACCTACTCGTCGCTGTTCATCGCCGCGCCGATCCTCTACTACGTGCGGCCGAACCGCGCAGCAATCGCGCGCGCGGGCGAGGCGGCCAAAGCACCAGCCTCCCGGGCTCCCAGACGCGGCTAAGCTTGAGCGCCGGTGCCGTGATGGACCTGACCCTCAACGCCCCGCCCGGCCGTCAGCTCGTCGAGCGCTACGGGCCGAGCGGGTTTCGCGTCAGCGGGGTGATCTGGCGCTGCCCGGTGCTGGTGTTTCCCGACCTGACCCTGCGCTGGGCGGTTGCCGACGCCGCGGCGGTCGGCTGGGACAGCCTGTTGCCGGTGGTCGAGCATGGTGGCGTGCAAATCCTGCTGCTCGGCCTTGGCAAAGCGGTCGGGAGCGTCGCGACCGGGCTGCGCGAAGCACTGCGCGAGGCTGGGATTGCGCTCGAGCCGATGGACAGCGGCGCCGCCTGCCGCACCTATAATTTGCTGCTGGCCGAGGATCGCAGGGTTGCGGCGGCGCTGATCCCGCCAGTCTGAGGACCGGCCTCGGCGCGCGAGCAATCCGCAACGGCGCCGCGTCGCGGCAGGCCGCGAGCGCCGCGCTCGAGCATCGCGGAAAAGGGCTTGGCGCGCCCCGAGGAACCACCCGGCTCGTGCGTGGTTCTCCATAGGACTGCCACAGCGAGTGAGCCCCAATATGCATGCACGTATTCTGACTGCCGCGGCATTCTCGGCGGCGCTTGCGGTCGCGCCGAACGTCCACGCGGCGAATTGGCACCATGGCGGCGGGCGCGGGGGTTACTATCACCGCGGGGGCGGTGGTGGCGCTGCCGGCGCGGCGATCGTCGGAGGGATTATCGGCCTTGGCGTTGGCGCGGCGATCGCCTCGAACGGCTACAACAACTATTACGCGCCGCCACCGGTGTATTATGGCTATCCAGCCTACAATTACGCGCCGCCGCCGCCGGTCTATTACGGATATGGCTACTGAGCGCTGGCGGCTGAGCCAGTCCCGAACCGATCAGCGCCCGAACCGATCGGCGCCCGAACCGATGCGCTCGGGCTAAGGATTGCCCCTCCGCCACCGTGACCACACAGCAGTGAACCCGAGGAACACTTTGATGCAGACAATCCGTTCGAGCTATCTTGCTTCTGCCGCCATCGCGGCGCTGCTGGCGCTGCCGGCTGCGGCGATGGCCCAAGCGACTGAGCCGGCTACGCCCGCGCCGGCTGCATCTCCGATGGCTGCCTCGCCGATGACCTCGCGCCCGGCTGCCGGGCAAACCGCCGAGCAGCGGGTCGAGGGCCATATCGCACAGCTGCATGCGCAGCTGCGGATCACCCCGGCCGAACAGCCGCAATGGAACCAGTTCGCCGCGGTCATGCGTGACAATGCCCGCGACATGGATCAAGCTTTCATGCAGCGCGCTCAGCAGTATTCGACGATGAACGCGCTGCAAAACATGCAATCCTACGAGCAGATTGCCGAGGCGCACGCCCAGCATATGCAAAAGCTGGTCCCGGCCTTCGAAACTCTCTACAACGCGATGCCCGAGCAGCAGAAGAGGCTGACCGATCAGGTGTTCCGCGAAAACGCCGAAACCCACATGCAGAAGCGGATGCAAACCGGCCGCAACGGTTAGCGGCGGCGCGGCGCTGCCCTGTGCCAAGTTAGCGGCGGCGCGGCGCTGGTTTGTGTCTAGCCCCCGCCCGGCGCGGGGTCCTTGCGATTCTGGGGGCAACCGCGCGGCGGCGGCCAGCAACGGTGCAAATCTTGCACGCAGGCCCGGCAGGACGGGATCGGAGCGCCGGCGGGCGGCATGGGTGCACAAGGCGGTTTCTTCGCCTTCGGAATCGGGCACAATCGCGGCCCGGCGCTCGATCCTGGCGCCGCCTGGCGCGGGTTTTGCTGGAGGAAAGCTTCGGCCCGGGCCTGGAGGCCGCCCGGGCGAGACGTGGTGCTTGCTCGCCTCGCCCGGGCCGAAGCGCTCGGCATGACCTATCGCCAATATACCGCGGTGCTGCTCGATCGCGGTCTGCATCTTTGAGAGGCAGTAGCGCCAAAAAAAGCCCCGCCGGAGCGGGGCTTGCGGTCGAGCGGCCGGGCCGCGCTGAACCATAGGGATCAGCTGGCTTTTGCCAGGTTCTGGGCCGCGAAGTCCCAATTCACCAGGTGATCGAGAAAGGTCTGGATGAAGTCGGGCCGGCGGTTCTGAAAGTCGAGATAATAGGCGTGCTCCCACACGTCGCAGGTTAGGAGCGCGGTTTGGCCCTCGGCCAGCGGGTTTACCGCGTTCGGGGTGGCGACGATCTTGAGCTGGCCGCGCTCGGCGACGAGCCAGCCCCAGCCGCTGCCGAATTGGCCGGCGGCCGCGGTCTTGAACGCCTCCTTGAATTTGTCGATGCCGCCGCAATCGCGGGTGATCGCCGCGGCGAGGTTGCCGCTCGGCGCACCACCGCCATGCGGCTTCATCGAATGCCAGAAAAAGGTGTGGTTCCACACCTGCGCGGCGTTGTTGAAGATTCCGGTCTTGGAGCTGTCCTTGTAGGTCGCCTTGATGATCTCCTCGAGCGACTGGCTCTCCATCGGCGAGCCCTTGACCAGGTTGTTCAGGTTCGTGACATAGGCCTGATGATGCCTGCCGTGATGGAAATCCAAGGTGCGCTCCGACATGTGCGGCTCGAGCGCATTCTTCGGATAGGGCAGGGGCGGCAATTCAAAAGCCATGACGACCATCCCAAATCTGTGTGAACGGAGTGCGTGAAAAAACGCCGGTGCCAGCCCAACGTTCCGCCGGCGCGGCGAGCCCGTTGTCGCCGGCCGCGGTGCTGGTGCGGCGCCACGACCGCGACCGGTACCAGACGGCGCTGTTTGCCCCGGCGGCGCGCCGCGAGGCGCTGTTTGCGCTTTACGCCTTCAACTACGAGATTGCAAGGGTGCGCGAGACCGTCACCGAGCCGACCTTGGGCCGGATCCGGCTCGAATGGTGGCGCGAAAACATTGCCGCCTGCTATGACCGCGGGCCGGTGCGCCATCATCCGGTGGCCGAGGCGCTGGCGCTGACGATCCGCGACCGAAACCTGACGCGGGCACATTTCGACCGGCTGATCGATGCGCGCGAAACCGATTTCCATGCGGAGCCGCCGGCCACGCTGGCCGCGCTCGAAGAATACACGCGCGGCACGTCATCGAGCCTGGTCCTGCTCGCGCTCGAGGCGCTCGGCGTGTCGGACCCCGCCGCGGCCGAGGCCGGCGAGGATATCGGCGTGGCCTACGCGCTCGCCGGGCTGCTGCGGGCATTGCCGTTTCAGTCCGCGTTGGGGCGACCGGTCATTCCGGTCGAGATCGCTGCGAATACCGGCCTCGATCCCGATGTGGCATTGCAGCCGTCGCCGGCCCTGTGTGCCGCCGTTGGCGAGATCGCCGGCGCGGCCGCGCGCCATCTGCGGCAAGCTCGCAGCCGCCGCGGCGCCGTGCGGCGCGCGGCCATAGTGGCGCTGCTGCCGGCGGTCATCGCCGACCGCTCGCTGAAGCGGCTGCGCCTCGTCGGCTACGACCCGTTTGCGCCTGCGTTGACGCACCCTGACCCGTTGCAAGCCTGGCGCCTCGCTGCCGCGGTGCTGCGCGCCCGGTTCTGATCATTCAACGGCTTAGCCTGGGCGGAACAGCCATCGCGAGCGTTTGCTTATGGTGCTCCAATAAACCGTCTGACGCTCGGAGGACGATCTGGCGCTTATGCGGCTTTCGCTGAGTTGCGCAAAAATTGCAAGGCGACCAGTTATGATGGGGCGGACGTGACTTGCATTCGGTGCAACGGGGAAGGATGGATACTTTCCAAGACGACCTGAGGCCGCAACGCGTGAAAGGCGCGGAGCCGGGGAGATGGCGGGAGGGCCGTGACCGTGCGGGATCTGCGGTGGCGACGACCACGCAATTGCCGTAGTCGCATTGTATCGTTGCTGATCGGCCGCGGTGAGCAGGTGCGGGATTGTCGTTGAAAGAGTGGCGGGCTTGGAGACCTGATCTCGACCTGTAAAAAACAGGTGGAACAGGGTGCGGGAACGGGCGCAGGAGGTTTTGACCGCTGCCGCTTTCCATCCCGGATTGCCCAATTCGGTATCCGAGATTGCCCCTCGGAGCAATCATCAGATGCTAATGTCGGGCGCGGGAGGCACAGCCCTTCGGCGAGCAGTTACTGCTGATCTGTTGCAGATGCAGCAGAGGGCGGTTGGACGATGCAATGTATAATGGCAATTGGCACGTAAGCCTGAACCCGAGAGGCGACCTAGATGGCCCAGCCGAGCTATGTCCACGGCGCCAGCGAAACGCCGCTGATCGGTGAGACGATCGGCGTTTATTTCGACCGGGCCGCCCTGCGCTATGGCGAGCGCGACGCATTGATCGTCCGCCATCAGCAGCTCCGGTGGAGCTGGCGCGAGCTCAAACAGCGCGTCGATGCTTTCGCCGCCGGCCTCGTCGGCCTCGGGCTCGAACCCGGCGAGCGCATCGGCATCTGGTCGCCGAACAACGCCGAATGGGTCGTCGCCCAATTCGCCAGCGCCAAGGCTGGCCTGATCCTCGTCAACATCAACCCGGCCTACCGCGTCGTCGAGCTCGAATACGCGCTGAACAAGGCGGGCTGCGCGGCGCTGATCACCGCGGCGCGGTACAAGACCAGCGATTACCTCGGCATGCTGCGCGAGCTGGCGCCCGAATTCGCCGCCGCCGCCCCCGGCAATCTACGCGCGGCGCGCCTGCCGGAGCTGCGCCTGATCGTCACCATCGGCGAGGAACGCGTGCCGGGCGCGGTCCGCTTCAACGATGTCAGCGGCCTCGGCGGCGCTGCCGAGCGCGAAAAGCTCAGCCTCCTTGCCGACACATTGCAGTTCGACGACCCGATCAACATCCAGTTCACCAGCGGCACCACCGGATTCCCCAAGGGTGCCACCCTGACCCACCACAACATCCTGAACAACGGCTTCTTTCTCGGCGAGGGGATGAAGTTCAGCGAGCGCGACCGAGTCTGCATCCCGGTGCCGCTCTACCATTGCTTTGGCATGGTGATCGGCAATCTCGGCTGCCTGACGCACGGTGCCGCGATGGTCTATCCGAGCGAAGGCTTCGACCCCTTAGCCACATTGGCGGCGATCGAAACCGAGCGCTGCACGGCGGTCTATGGCGTGCCGACGATGTTCATCGCCGAGATGGACCACCCCGAGTTCGGCAAGTTCGATCTCTCCTCGCTGCGCACCGGCATGATGGCCGGCAGCCCGTGCCCGACCGAGGTCATGAAGCGCGCGGTCGAGCGCATGCATTTGCGCGAGATCACGATCGGCTATGGCATGACCGAGACCAGCCCGGCCAGCTTTCAATCCTCGCCCGGGGACCCGATCGAGCGCCGGGTCTCGACCGTCGGCCGGGTGCACCCGCATGTCGAGGTCAAGATCGTCGATGCCGAAGGCCGGATCGTGCCGCGCGGCACCCCCGGCGAATTGTTGACCCGCGGCTATCTGGTGATGCTCGGCTATTGGGGCGACGAGGAAAAGAGTCGCGAGGCGATCGACGCGGCGCGCTGGATGCGGACCGGCGATCTGGCGACGATCGATGACGACGGCTATTGCAACATCGTCGGCCGGATCAAGGACATGGTGATCCGCGGCGGTGAAAACGTCTATCCGCGCGAGGTCGAGGAGTTCCTATACCGGCATCCGAAGATCCAGGACGTGCAGGTGATCGGCGTCCCCGACCCGCATTACGGCGAGGAATTGTGCGCCTGGGTCCGCCTGCACGACAGCGAAATTGCCTCCGACGAGGAGATCCGCGCCTTTTGCCAGGGGCGGATCGCGCATTACAAAGTCCCGCGCTACGTCAAGTTCGTCAACGCGTTTCCGATGACCGTGACCGGCAAGGTGCAGAAATTCCTGATGCGCGAACAGACGATCGCCGAACTGGGCCTCAGCACGGAGCGAACCGCCTGAGGCCCAGACGCGGGCAAAACCTAGGCCAGCTCGGGCAGCACCTCGGTAAACGTCTCGAGATTGCCGAGGGTCTCCCGGCCGAGGGCGAACGGGATGCAGGCGCCGATCAGCACCATGACGATCATCGTGCCGAAAAAGATCAGCGGCGAGGCGGTGTGCGAGACCATTATGAAGGGCACGATCACGCCGGCGAAGATGCGTCCGAACGATTCGCCGAAAAAGTGCCCACGGCCGCGCAGCGCCGTCGGAAACTGCTCGGACAGGTACATCCGCACCGCCGGAAAGATCGACAGAGTGGTGAACCCGGTGATCAGCGCTCCGGCGCTGAACACGGCGGTCGCGGCGGCGCCCGCGTGATGCGCCATGATCATCAGCAGCAAGCCAGGGATCGACAGCAGGAACGCGCCGGTGATGGTCCATCGCCGGCCGATGATTTCCATGATGAAGCCATTGAAGAGCTTGCCCGGAATGCTGGCGGCAAATACCAGCGAGCTCAACCCGAAGCTCAAGGCGACGGCAGAGCCCTGGCTGACCAGCGCCTTCGGCAGCAGGATTGCAATCAGATAATAGACCGTGCCGGCGCAGATGCCGCACAAAATGCCGACCGCAGTCCACTGGAACTGGCCAGGGGCGAACAATTTCCAGAACGGCGGCAGCTGCTCCCGCGCTCGTTCGTGGCCTGCGCCGAGGTCTGCGAGCGTCATCGGCGGCACCCGATTGCCGCAGCGCCGAACGATCAGGTTCACGTTGTCGATCGCGTGCTGGGCCCGGCCTCGGCGCAGCAGCCAGCGCGGGCTCTCCGGGATCAGGAAATAAATCAGCACGGGGGCGATGAACAGGGTAACCCCGCCCGGCAACCCTACCAGCTGAAAGCCTCTCGGGTGGTTGGCCAGCACGAAACCGACAAAAGGCAACAGCGTGAATGCCATCGCCAGCATGGTTTCGTAGATCGCGGCATAGGTGCGCCGGTGCTGCGCCGGCATCAGCTCGGCGGCGATCGGGAACGGCGCCGAGATTGTAAAGCCGAGAAAAACGCCGGTGATCAGCCGCAGGATGAACAGCTGCTCGAAACTGTGCACCAGCAGGATCAGCAGCGTGCACAAGGTGCTGAGGATGACGCCCACCTGCATCACCGCGACGCGGCTGATGCGATCCGACATTCCCGCCGCGGCAAACCCGCCGATCACGACGAGGAAGGTGGGCCAGGTGGCGAGCGCGCGCACCGCGTCGGCGCTCATATGCAACGGCCCCTTGGCGAGCACCAGCAGCGAGCCGGTCAGCGCCAAGTCGTAGCCTTCGATAAAGCCGACGAAGCCCAGCACCAGGATGATCACGACATGGTAGGCGCTGAACGGAATGCTGTCGAGCTTGCGCCCGAGCAGGTGGCTGGGCGGGGCGGTCTGCACGGCGGCCGGGCTGATTGCGGTCACGCGATTTCCTCCTTGTTGTCATTGCAGGCCGTTGTACCGGCTCTTTTGGGCATGCTGCCTGTTTTCCGCCGAGCGCTCAAGCGCCGACGCCAACGCCCTACCAAGTTTCATGGTTCGGATCATCGGCAGTGGCGGCCAATGGCCGCGGCCGGGGAGAAATTCCGTGGCTTGCTTTAGCCGATTGACGGGAAGATCGGGCATGCTGTTGCCGTTGTGCGGCAGCGGCGGTAGGGCCGCCGGTTCCGGAGAGTTTGCGCCGGGCAGCTTATTGGAGAAGGAGCCACAGTGACAAAGCGATCGATTGCGACCGGCGTGCTGGGGGCCGGGATGATCCTGGCGCTGGCCAGCTGCACCAACCCCTACGATCCCGGCCAGCGCGCGGTCGGCGGCGGGCTGATCGGCGCCGGTGCCGGAGCGGCGATCGGCGCCGCCGCCGGCGGCGGTGCCGGAGCCGCCATCGGTGCTGCGACCGGCGGTGCGCTTGGGGCCGTGACCGGGGCGGCGACAACCCCGCCCCCGCCCCCGCCCGGCTATTACCCGCCGCCGCCGCCACCCGGCTACTGAGCTGGTTCGCGCCCGATTTTCACCGACGCGAAATCGGGCGCGAACCTGGCGAAAAACGGACCGGACGCGCGGTCAGCTCGATGGCGCAGCCTTGATCAACTCGGCGACGCGCGCTACCGCGGCATGGCGGGCGGCCGGCGATGCGCCGGCGGGTGTCGCCGCTTCGATCAGCCGCGGCGGACGGGGCGGCACGGACGGCGCCATCGGGGCGGGCGACATCGGCATGACGCCCTGGTTCGTCTCGATGCCAAAAGGTGCGCCGGGCGGGCAGGCGTTCCCCGATTTGCTGACCTTCACCTGCGGCGCCGCCCCGTTGCCGGAATAGGCATAAGTCATCGTCTCGCTGCAGGTGTGCAAACCCGATGCGGCCGCCGTCATGACCACGCCCGCGACCCGCCCCGGCCCGGCCGGCGGCATCGACGCCATCGCGGCCTCGACCGCCGGGCTCGGACCGACGAGCCAGATCGGCGCCTCGGCCATCGCTTGCGCTTCGGCGATCAGGCGCGCCGCAGCCGCCTGCTGATCGGCCGCGATCCGGTAGATCTGCGACGGCGACGGCGTTACCACGTCAAACCCTTGCGCCGCCCATAATTGCGGGTCGGCCGTCAGCATATCGCCGGGGCCGGGCAGCATAACGAGAATGGCGGCCGGTGCGCCGGGCCCGGCGGCACAGACCTGCGCACCGGTATCGGGCGCCGCGGTCGCGACCGGCGCCGGTGGGGCGTAGGCTTGCGGTGGTCCGCCAGAGCCATTGGCACAGCCCATCAGCAACGGCAACGCGGCAAGGCAGCCGCAGAGGGTTACGGCTCGCTGCTTCCACATCGAAACGCCTCCTCTGAAATCGGTTTGCGAATCAGGAAATCATCCTCGATTTGGGCAATTTCTTGACCTGCTCGAGCTTGTGAACACAACGCGCCCGATGCCGTCGAAGGTGAGGTAACGTCGGAAGCATGAGCCGGTCCCGCGTTCGCATCTTGTGGAGCAACCCCGGGAACCCACCAGGCTCGGTTGCACAAGCACTCGGCATCGCGCCGCGGCGTTTCCGCCGCGCGCTCCACAAGATCAAGGCGGCCAGCGATCTTTCCGGCGCTGGTCGCGTGGTCATATATAGCGATGGGTCTGTCACCGATGAGCGAGGCGAGCCGCTTGGAAACCTCCATGACGAAGACTGATCTCCAAGCTAACGGCAAGGCATTCGTCACCTTGCGGTTCGCCGGCGCCGATCTCGACCCCGGCGAAATCTCCGCGCTCCTGCCGGTCAAGCCGACGCGCGCGCACCGCAAGGGCCAGGAGTTTTTCGCTGGGCTACGCGCCGGCAATCTGCGCGGCCGCACTGGAATGTGGTTTCTCGCCACCGACAAATTCGTGCACAGCGACGATCTTCAGGACCATTTCGCTTTCGTGCAGCAGCTGCTTTCCCCAACGCCGGGCGATACCAGCCGGCTCGCGCGGCTACGCGGTATCTTGGAGCGTACTCATTCCCAAGCCCACATCACCTGCTTCTGGCGCGGCGAGCCCGGCGAACCCGCCCCGTCAATCCCCAATCAGTTCAGATCAGCCATCGAGGCACTGGCCGCCGATGTCGAAACCGATTTTGTTTCGAAATAGAAGGCAAGGTAAGTACCACGTCAACATGCCTCACGCAAACGACGATTTACCTAATAAACGAATTCTTATGGCTCGGATTTCAACATGGATTGAAACAATCTCCGTTCCCGAGTTCCATGAATACAAGCGGCGCCATATTCGATATGCGCTTGCCGACGATTTTGAGCGTGAACATGGATCAGTCGAAACCTATGGGGACTTCTTGTTTCCGGAGCCGATTAAACAACAACATGAGCTTATAATGTCGTTCCTGTTTCTGAGTCAGGCTACGGAGATTCTGCAGCAAACTGAGTATTATTTTCGACGTTATCCGTTCTCAAACTTGCCAGTTTCACGTGAGGATCATGCTAGAAACATGTGTGAGTTCTATTTCTCCCAATTTTATGTCGTTGAAAATCGGATAAAAGAGGTAATGAAACACCTCAAGGCTTTTGGGATGGCTAATACCAATGATGTAGGTAAGATAGTCAGGCAGTTTCAGAAAGAATTCGACCAAGAACTTCGCATGCGAAACCGAGCAATCCACCATGAACCGTTCGACGACCCAGATCTTGACCGACTGCTCATCACCAAAGTGATGTCGACCAGCCCTGATCTGAGTGATAAGGGCTGGGACCGGGAGCATCTGCACCACTATCGCAAATTCGCCTCAAGTTGGAGCAAGCGGGCCAGACGCCGGACTGCCGATGTGAAAGTCTTTCTAGCCCGGATATCTCACCGGGATGAGTGCATCGGGGTTCTGAAAGAGGGATAATTCTTCTGCGACAAAGGCTTATCCGGTTGCAGAGGAGGTCCCCGATGCCGACAGAGTGTAGTCCGGCGACGATGCTTTTTGCACCCG
>DASYBC010000129.1:0-10184 GCA_036500965.1 Allostellaceae bacterium
AGTCGGTGCCCCACATGCAGCGATCCAGCCCGAACGCATCGATGACTCGCAGCACTGGTTCCCAGATGTCGTCATACGGGAACGGCTGGTGCGACATCGTGCATGCGCCGCTGATCTTTACCCTTACGTTCGGGTATTGGGCCAAAGCCAGAAGCTTCGGCAGATCGGCCCACACGTCGGCGGGAACCGGCGGGCGAGCGGGTTGCAGCATCCCGAGGTGATCGATCACGATGACCGTGTCGGGGTGCTGCCGGATGTGCGGCAGACCTTTGTCCAGGATGCCCCAGCACAGCAAATTGACCGGCAGGCCGTGCCGCGCGGCGGCGGCGAAAGCGCGGTTCAGACCGGGATGGTCGGCATCCATCGGCAGGCCGTCGCGCATGCGGATGCGAATGCCGCGGGCGCCTGGTGTCGCCGCCCAGTTGGCCACCACATCGTCAATCGCCGGATCGGTCGCGTCGACCGGGGTCACCACCCGAAACTTGTCTGGATAGGTGTTGTAAACTTCGAGCGCGTAGCTCGGATCGTATTCATAGGCGCTGAACGACGAGACCATGATTGCGCCGTCGACGCCGACCCTGTTCATCGCCGCGACCATCTCTTCGCCTGTAGCGGAGTCGAGGCCGTGCGAGGGGCTGGCCCACGGCCGGCCGGGATAATTTCGATCGAAGGGATGAACTTGAACGTCGATGACTGGCATGGCCGTCCTCCCTATTTCGCGGCGGCGGTTTGTGGCACGGGCGCAAGCAGATCCCAGCGACGCGCCGAGTGGTCGAGGATGCGTTCCGCGTCCTCAGGCAACAAATAGCCGTTTTCGATCAGGCCGTCCGCCGCGCGCCGTACTTGATCGAGGTAGGCGGCCTTGCTGGGATAGCGTTCCTCGATCGATCTGCGCGGGTCGCTTTTCGCTGCGCGTTCGCCCTCGGTCGCCGGGAACGGGATCGTCGATCCCATCAGGCTCATCAGCTGGTCGGGGGCGCCGATCTGCGGATGGCGCAGATTCCACCCGGTATAGGTCGCCAGCGGCACCGTCACATCGGGCAAGCGAATGCCGCTCAGCTCATTGCCGTCCGGGTCGACCCCAGGAACGAAATGCGGATAGGGCTCGCCCTGCGCCGGGGGCAGCGTGGTGGCGACCCCATTGGCCATGTCCGGGCCGAAATCGAGCCGCGTCACCTGCGGCGGATGCGCTGGAAACCGCACCCCGGGTATGCCGGTGATAACGCCCCTCACCTTCTCCGGGGCTACGGCGCTGCCGTCGGCAAGGCGCGGATAGCGGCTCGGCGACGGCTCCTCGCCCTGGGTGGCCCAGCGATCCATGCGCACCAGCAGAGCGCGCAGCAGCGGGTTGTAATCGACCGAATTGAGCGCCTGCTGGCCGCGTTCGCCGTTTTGCGCGTTGATGTCGGTCAGCGGCAAGGTGCCGGCGGAATGCTGCGTACCGGCGAAGTGGTAGAAGCGTGAGGACGTGATCGGCTCGATTTCGCGCGCCCCGGTCGCATCGGTGTGGATTAGCGAGGCGTCGCCCCGCCAGTATTCACACGAGGTGTTCGTGAAGAAGATTTTCGGCACCCGGCGGCGCGCGGCGAGGCGTTCGAGGAGGCCGTCGCGCCGACCGGTGGCAGGATCGGTGCTTGCCGTCTCGTTGAACGGGAATGGGTCGCTCGGCAGCGACGCTGACGGCTGCCCAAAGCGCATGTTGAAATCGCTACCGCGCTTGCCGCCGGCGATGTGCACCAGCATGCCGTCAAACACCGGCCGATCCGCCTCATCCTCGTTCAAGCCGAGATAGAGGAACTGACGTAGAAAACGTCCGCTTTGCGACGCGCCAAACGCGTAAGCATGCCGGATTTCGCCGGCGCAGGGATTGTCCGCCGCACTGCCGTGCCGCAGGAAGGAAACGATATCGCGCGCCGCCAACAGGCCCAGCCCGATCACCGGCGCACCGGTTGTCGGGTAGATCACCTCGTAGATCTTGCCAGGTTCGAAACCGGCAGCGAGATAGACGTGGTTCGGATCGGGAACGAGGCGCCCCGCTTCCAGCCGGGCGAACGACCATTGCTGCCGGGGGATCGCGAGTCGTGGCGCTTCCTCGCCCTCGCGCACCAGCAGGGTCGCGCGCGGGTCATCCAGATCGTTGCTCGGATAGGGACGATGCCCGCGGTCGGACAGCAGTTGAACCTGGCTTGGCTTGCTCGGTTGGAAGCCGACCAGCAACCGCCCGGAGACCGGCCGGCCATCGACCCGCGCCTCGGGGACCTTGATCCGCATCAGTCCATCGCCTTCGGGCACGTCGTGCTGCCAGCCGCACCAGACGACCGTATAGCCATGGCGCATCAGAAACCCGTTGCCGGCATCGGTCGGCGCCGCGGGATTGATCGGCCGCGGCACACCATTGAAGGTCGCGAGTGCCAGGCGATTGCCACGGTTCGGCACGTCGAAAAGCAGGCGATGATTGCCGCGCGCCTGGTTTTCCGGTGCGAGGATGCGGATATCTGCCGCGAAATGCACCAAGCCGTCGCCTTCGCGTTCGGCCAGATCAATATCGGTGATAGAGCGGTTGGCCCGGTACCCGGGGTCAACGGCGAAATGCGCTGTGCCGTCAAACTGTTGGTAGCACCCGACATCGCCGAACGCCCCACCATCCGCGAGCAATTGGCGAGTTTTGATCTCGATCCCGACCACAGTCATCGCTTCCCATCCCCGTCAATGACATCGAGGCGCTGGACATTCTATCATCAAGGGTCGGGCTGGCCATCGCGGCAGGCAGGGAGCGAGCAGCTTAGCTGCGGACGCCGGATGAATGCCAAACGCGCGAACGTCACTGTCGGCTATCATCGCGTGGGCTTGCAGGCCGAGAATGGCCGTGTTCAGAAAGGTCCCTTCGCCGGCATCGAGCGAGGTAGCATGAAGTTGGCCCGCAACGTGATCTTCTAAACCGCATCAGAGGCACCAAGCCGCACGGCATCTGCTGGTGACCCTGGGCCCGTCTGTGAAGCCGGGACAGGGTAAAGGATGAAAGCTTCACCTCGGTCAGATCACCGGCCGGGCCTCGATGGCCCGGCCCTTCCGGCTGTATGCGGTACATTTTTGGCGAACACGCGGCCGGGGTGCTGGAAGTGCTGGTCGATCGGGTCAGAGACCGCCTTTCACTGTCAGGCTCAGAAGGTCGAGTGCGGCACGCCCCAGGAGGCCATATGGATTGCCGAGGGTCTCCGGCAATTCGAAATGATTGTAGTGCTCGCCGACCAAGAGCCGCACCTGCTTGCCGGCGGCTGCAACCGCGGCGGCAAATTCGCGGTTCTGGCGGTGGAACTCGGGGGTCTCGCAGGTGCCGTAGGCGACGACCAGCGGCGCGTGCAACCGGTCGAGATGTCGTATCGGGCTCAGCCCAGCGACCGTTACGTCGTCGAATGCGACATAGCGGTTGCGCGCCGACAACCGCACCGGTGTCAGATCGTACATGCCGCTGATGCAGATGCCGCCTTTGATGATGTCGGCCGGCAGGCCGAAGTCGCCCCGCCAATCCGTCGTCAGTGCGACCGCGGTCAGATGCCCGCCCGAGGATTGGCCGCCGACATAGAGCCGGTCCGGGTCGCCGCCGATATGGGCGGCGTTCTCGTGCACCCAGGCGATGGCGCGGCGGACCTGATCGGCGAGCACCATCAAGCTGCCGCCGACATCCTGCACCCAGGCGAAGTCGGGCACGACATAATGCGCCCCCGCACTGAGGAACATTTCGGCCGGCGTCGCAAAATCCTTGGAACGGCCGCTGCGCCAGGCGCCGCCATGGATAAAGATAAAGACCGGTGCCGCGGCCTTTCTCGTTCGGTAGATGTCCAGTCGCTCGATCTCGGAGGGTCCGTAGGCGATGCGCTCCGGTTCACCGATGCACCGACGTGCCGCTTCGCTGTCGCTGATGCGTCGCTTGATCAGCTGCTCCCGGTTCGCTGCATAGGCCGCCTGATCATAAGCCGCATCGAGCGCCGCCTGGTCGTAATCGAGGAATACCGGCCGTTCCGTTTCAGCCATCAAGCCCTCTCTGATTATGTCGACCAGCGGCCGAGCACCGGGCGCGCGCAAGCCGGTCAACTCTGGGCCGCGGCCGGTCGGGTCCTGTTTGACTTCAGCATGATGGCGCTGCCGATGCCGGGCTCGCAAGATCTGTCCCGCGGCGGTGGCGGCGGGATGCCCAGTCAGAATGCGGCCGGTGTCGGTGTGCGCAATCCGGAGACGGACATGAACGAAGGGCCCGCGACCTCGCCGGGAGAGCGCAGACGGCGACGGCAGAGGCGGGCAGCAGCACCATCCGTGACACCGCAAGCGAAACGAGTAAGCAAGCCAGCGACGCGGCGGCCAAGGTCTATCAGCAGGGTGCGCAAGCGGCCGATCAGGTCAGCCGCAGTGTCGCAGAACAGCCGTTGATGGCGCTGCTGATCGCCGGCGCGATTTGGGTACGCCCTTGCCTATATGATCCATGGGCGGTGAAAGCGCCGGCACGGCACATGCAGAGCCGCCGAAGAACGGCTGAATGGCTGCAGGAGACCGCGCAGCCTCGCAGAGCCTAGGGGCGATCCTCACCCGGTAGGGAATAATCGCGTGGGCGTTCACCGCAGTGGCCATGGCCCCTCCCGAGCAGTGGTGTGTAGGACCGTATCCGGCGGGGTTCTGGCTGCGCTCGGCATCGTTTTGATCATCTCTTCTCTATGACCGCCGCTCGCCCGTGACGACCGTGTCGATCCGCCGGCTGTGGCGGCGGCGAGTGCCGGGATGATGTCACCGCTCCGGCTCGCTGAGGCCCGCAGGAGTGCGATGCGGCGCTGCCGCTGCCCTAGCCGCCGGCGCATCGGCTCGCACCCTATAGGCTGCTTCGGCCGGTTCCGGCCTGAAGCCGATGCACCACCGCGCGACAAAGGCGTTCGCCAGCGCGGCTTCACGGAAAAAGATCGAGACTGCATCCCGGCCGCGCATGCCGGAGGGCGTCATCGCCAGCCGTCGGCGCCACAATTCTCGTCAAGCCAGCCGGTGATATTCGCCAGCTGCTGACCGAACCCCTGCGGTGGCACGGCGATCAACACGCGCACCGGGAAACGCCGCTCGGCGGCAAAGATCATATCGCGGGCGTTGCCGGGCATCGGGTGTATTTCTCTTTTGTTCCACTCATGCCCGAATGAGACCCTGTTGATCGAGGCGCCCGGCAATGAAACCCGGCGCAAGAACACCACGCTCTTGGTCAAGCCCGACCGGGTCACGCGCCTGGCTCGGCCGGCGGCGGCGATGGCGTTGTCCACGTTGCAGTGCTATGCACCGGCCGGCGGGCGCGGCAATCTGACTTCGCTGCGTGGTGGCGGTCCGCTGACAACCCTGGCAATACCGGGGGTCGATCCTTGCCCATTGTGGCATTTCGTCTGGGCGAATGTGCCTTTTGGCAAAGCGGTGAGTGATACCGATTTGCCGCGGGTCTTCCCGTGGCTGGCGCCGACCCGCACCGCCGACCGGTTTCCGGCAACCACCCCGGTCGAAGCTCACCCGCTGCAGGCGTTCTGGGGGATGCCGCGGCGCATTCGGCTCGACTTCGCCGACAATCCCGACGCGCTGCCGTGCGATCTCAGCGGCATCGTCGATCCGGTCGTGGTGACCGGCTGGCGCCAGCGCCCGAACGGCGTCAAATATGTGGCTGGGGACCATCCGCTGTCGCCAAGCTACCGCGACGCGAAAGGCGGCGGCTGGCTACCGGTGCATTCGCAGCCCGGCGGCATCGGCTATCGCGATTGGGCGGCGATCGCCTATGGCGAGCCGAGCGGGCCGCGCCGCGCCGCCCCTTGCATCACGTGCTGGTATGCCCGGTCGCAGAACCTCGCGCGCGCCGACGGTCATGAACCCCGCCTGTTCGCCGCCGGCTACGACATGGACAACATGAAAGCGCGGTCCTTTGTCGAGAGCGAGATGCCGCTGCCCGGCACCGATCCGCTATCGGCCGAGACCTTCGCCACTGTCGCCCGCCATCTCGTCGCCGCCGCGGAACTCGTCGCGCGCTCGTTGCGCCTCTCGGTGCGGGACGCGTGCTTTGGCCGCGACACCAAATTCGACGCCGCCCCGCTCGCTGCGGCGAACAAACGCTTCTGGGCCGGGACCGGGGACCATTTCTTTACACTTTTACGCAAGGTTGCGGCGAGCAGCTGGGAAAAAGGGCTGGCGCGAGTGGCGTCGCGTTGGCACGCCATCTTGCGCGCTGAAGCTCGTCGCCTGTTCGATCAGGCGGCGCCGCTCGATCCCGCCGCTGCCTCCTTCGACCCGCGCAAGATCGTGCGGGCACGGCTCAATCTGGTTCGCACGCTCAGCGGCTACGGGGCGCAAGGAATTGCATTTTTTTCCGCATTGGAATTGCCCGAACCGGAACCGAGAAACCGGGGCGGGCGACGCCGCAACAGCCGGGGGAGGGCATGAAAACTACGATCGAGCAACAGCAGATCGCGGCCCGCTGGTGGCGCGGACTGCAGCCGCAGATCGATGGACAACCCAATCCGCGGGCCGACCGCGCCGCCCTCGCCCGGCTGCGCCGCGCCGATCTGTTGGCCGCAATGCAGGAGCCCGCCACTTTTGTCCTGTTTCGGCAGCTCGGGCGCCACCGCCCGGAACACCTGCCAGAAGTGGCGCTGTGCGCCGTCGTGCTTGCCGGTGTGCGCGGGGTCCGGCCGGAACATCCGGCGCGCACGCTTGGGCCGCCTTCGATCGACGCGGTCGAGCAGGCGGAAAAGCGCGGCGAGCGCGGCCAGCGGCATGATGTCGTCATGCACATGCTCAAACAGGCTCCAAGCGGCGACCGGGCCGCTTCCCGCGCCGAGGCGATCCGCGAGGCCGGCGCTGCCTGGCTGATGCGCAAAGCTCTCGCGACCGGGTTCGCACTTGACCTCGAGCAGCTCCATATCGACCGCTACGAGCATCTGCGCATCCCGCGCGACGGGCCCGGCGCCATCACATTGTCGACCCTGACCTTTGAGGGCTTGTTGACCGAGCCGGCGCGGTTTGTCGCTGCCATCCTGAGCGGGTTCGGCTCGGCAAAGGCTTACGGCTGCGGCCTGATGCTGATCCGGCGGCCGGCAACATGATCGGCACGGTCCGCGGATTGCCATCGCCGCGGCCGATCCCGATCAAGGACCGTTCCTCGATCCTATTCCTCGAAAAGGGTCGGCTCGATGTGCGCGACGGCGCCTTTGTGCTGGTCGATGAGAACGGCGTTCGCGTGCACATCCCGGTGGGCGGCGTCGTGTGCCTGATGCTGGAACCCGGCACCCGCATTTCCCACGCCGCCGTGGCCTTGGGGCGCGCGCCGGCACATTGCTGATCTGGGTCGGCGAGGCCGGAGTGCGCCTCTATGCCGCCGGCCAGCCGGGCGGCGCGCGGGCGGACCGGCTGCTCTATCAGGCGCGGCTCGCCTTCGACGACGACGCGCGGCTCAAGGTCGTGCGCAAGATGTACGCGCTGCGCTTTGGCGAGGAGCCGCCGGCGCGGCGCTCGGTCGACCAGCTGCGCGGCATCGAGGGCGCGCGGGTGCGCGAGATGTACAAGGCTTTGGCCGCCCGCCACGGCGTCTCGTGGAACCGTCGAGAGTATGATCCACACCACTGGGAGGGCGCCGATACCGTCAATCGCTGTCTGTCCGCCGCAACCACTTCTCTCTACGGCATTTCGGAGGCGGCCATTCTGGCGGCGGGCTATGCGCCGGCGATCGGCTTTCTGCACACCGGCAAGCCGCAAAGCTTTGTTTACGATATCGCGGATGTGTTCAAGTTCGAGACCGTGGTTCCCGGGGCGTTTCGGGTCGCGGCGGCGGCGCAGGACAATCGGCCGCTCGACGGCCATCGGGTGTCCGAGCCGGTTGGCGTAGTGCGGCGCCGCTGCCGCGATGCCTTTCGCCGCTCGCAACTCCTGATGCGGCTCATTCCGGCGATCGAAGAGGTGCTGGCGGCGGGCGGCCTTCCGGCACCCGATACCTCGCCGGAAGCGATGCCGGTGGCCTTCCCGGATCCGGAGAAATTGGGCGATGATGGTCATCGTGGTTGAGAACGCACCACCCCGGCTGCGCGGCCGGCTGGCGGTGTGGCTGCTCGAAATTCGCGCTGGGGTCTACATCGGCAATTACAGCCGTCGGGTACGCGAGATGATCTGGAACCAGGTTCTCGGCTATATCGAGGACGGCAATGCGGTCATCGCTTGGGCGCCCCGAACGATGCCGGGTTCGAGTTCGACACCTGCGGACCCAATCGCCGGGTCCCCGTCGACCTCGATGGGTTTCGGCTTGTCGCGTTTACCGCCGACGCAGCATTGCCGCGGGAGCCCGGACCACTGGCTCAGCCCGACCGCCGTCGTCGCGGGTGAACAAACGTTCTCGGCGGTACGCTGATTGAAAAGTGAATCGGGCCAGGTTATCAGGCGCTTCTCGGAAGAGTGTTCCCCGCGCCCGCGGGGATGAACCGAGCCCGGGCTGCATCTGGTCGGTTGCCGATAGAGCGTGCAGTTCTCATGAAAACCTTTTGTGGGTGACTTGACGATTACCCGGATGCGAAGCTGACGCCAGAGCCAGCGTGGCTGTGGCCGCGGCCAAAACCATGCTCGCCCCGCTGATCCTCGCCGCGTTCGTCGCGACCCTCACCACGTGCTTTGCGCCCGAGGAGAACTGCGGCTTGTTGGCGATCGGAGCCATCGATTCCGCCCGATCCGAAATCCTCGTCAACGCATATGCCTTCACCTTGGCCGGGCATTCCCGTGGCGCTGATCCGCGCGCACAATCGCGGGTTCGACGTGCGCGTGATCGCCGATCGCTGGACGCCATGCGAGCGGCAGGAAGGCATCGATGCACTCGCCGCCGCCGGCATCCCGGTATGGATCAACGCTCATGCCCGGATCGCCCACGAAAAGGCGCTGGTGATCGATCGTAGGGTCACGATCGAGGGCTCCTACACTTCTCGGCCGGTGCGGCCTGGAACAATGAAGACCTAAACGTCATCACGTCGCCGAGAGTGTCGCCGACGCCTATGCGGCGCACTGACAGGCGCGGCAGGTGGTGGCCGTCCGCTTCGGCGATACGTCGGATTGATGCCGGCGGTGATTGCCCTACCGGCGCTGACCCGTGACAACCATATCGACGCGCGGCCTGCGACATAGCCCGCAGACCAGCCGCTCGCGCTACTCTGGCACCGTCATCTCGGCGTCGTAGTGCTCGACCATTTCGGCCGGGTCGGGCTTGACCTGATGGCCGCAGTCAAGGCACCAAACGATGGGCCGCACCCCGGCTGCCGCAGCGCCGCCTAAGGTCATCGGCCGCCCGGGTTCCGATTTCACGGATCGTTTGCGGTGCACGGATATAGCCGGGCGAACTCGCTGTGCGGATATCGCCTGACTGGGTTGGCGCGCAGCCATTCGGCCGCCCCGTCGGCGCTGCCGAGGGTGGCCTCTGCCGCGATGGCTTTATCTGAGTCGCCAAGCCTGACCCGCCAAACGCCATCATAGAACCACGATACTTCGCCGTTGATTTCGCTGTCGTGCAGCGCGGCGATGATCGCGCCGAGTTCGAGCTTCATGCTCCCCTCCATCGTCCCCTCCCGCGCCCGACACTTGACCCTGCGCCGGCCGGCAGCGGTGGCCGCAACTCCGGTCGTGGCGCCGGTGGTTCGAGCTTGTCGGGAACTGCCCGCAACGGCGCGAGCCGGGTGCCATGGGATAGGGGCGAAATCGATTGTGCGGTGGAGGAACTGGACGAGCGCGCGAGCCTCGTGATTGGTTAGATTGAGCGTCATAATCCCGGAAATGGTGCTACGGTAGACGATCCGGCATGCGATGCTGCCCGCGCTGCTCTTGTCGATGCTCGCCGGCTGCGCGGGCGGGAATGCCATGCTCGGCCCTGATCCTGGCGGCGGCTTCTATTGCCAGCACAACGCGTTTGAGGGCTGCGCAAATTCGTGAGCCGGCGATGATCCCGGAACTCGATATCTGGCGCGCCGCGAACTTGCTGATCCGCCGGTATGGCGCCGAGGCCGGGATTAACCCGGATATCTCACCGGGCGGCTGCTGATGTTGGATTTTCTGACGTATCAGGCTGCTTGTCGGGGTTTTGGGGCCGCGAGCCTGGCGTTTTGAGCCTGTCGGGGCGCGGCTGAGCGGTCGCAGGGTGAGCGACGGCGTGG
>DASYBC010000130.1:0-34872 GCA_036500965.1 Allostellaceae bacterium
CTAGGTTACGGCGTCTATTGGGTTTTGAGCGTCGTCGCTTTTCTGTTTGTCATCACCCCGCGGCGCGCATGGTTCTATTTGGGAACCCCGGTGGCGATGTTTCTCGGGCTGTCGCTCTTTGTCACCTATATGGGCCAGCGCAATGGCATCCGTGAGGTCGTGTGGCATGAACAGTCGAGCCTGCTCGACCGCTTTGACCGTGTCACGGCGATCGTCACCGATTTTGAGCTGCTCGACTTGACGTCGCCCGACCAGGTGGCGGCACTCGACGGCCGGCTCAATCAGAATGTTCTGGTCGGCGCTGCGATGGACTACCACGAGAGCGGCGGCGCGGCTTTCGCATATGGCGGCACCGTCCCGCCCTGGGCCTTGATCCCGCGCGCGGTCTGGCCCGACAAGCCGGCCACCGGCGGCGGCGGCGACGTTGTCAGCGAGTATACCGGCATCGGCTTTGCCGAGGGCACCAGCGTCGGGGCGGGTCAGGTGTTGGAGTTCTACGTTAATTTTGGCGTTGCAGGTGTGGCGGCCGGGTTTTTCGGCTGGGGCTGTCTGTTGATGTGGCTCGATCTAGGCATCATGCGCGCGCTTTCGACAAATGACGTGCGCGGTCTGCTGTTGCGGGCGATGCCCGGTTTGACGCTTTTGCAACCTGGCGGAAATCTGTTCGAGATTCTGGTGGCGTGCGTCGCCGCCTACGTTGCCGCGCGGGCGGTCGTCTCGCTGAGGCTTGTCGATACCCCGCCGGCGGTGCGGCCACGCCGACGGCTGGCCTGAGGCCTTGACCGGCCGGCTTCGCGCCGTCCATGTCATCGCGGGTCTTGACCCGGTCTATGGCGGCCCCTCCTACAGCGTGCCGCGGCTGTGCCAGGCGCTTGCCGCCGCTGGCGCCGAAACGACGCTGCTGTCGGTCGCCAGGGAAAAGGGCGGTCAACGCGACGGACCGTGCAACGGCTACCGAGACCGCCGCTTTGCCTGGGATTACGCACGAATCCCGATCCTGCGCGGCCTGCGCCGGTCGCGGGGCCTGTCGGATGCGCTGCGCGACCTTGCCCTCCCCGCGAACGTAATCCATGATCACGGATTGTGGCTGCTGCCGAACGTCGCCGCTGGCAGGGCTGCGGCGCGCAGCTCGACGCCGCTTGTCGTCTCGCCGCGCGGCATGCTGGCCCCGGCGGCGCTCGCCTTTTCCCCGATGAAGAAGCGCGCCTTCTGGGCATTGCTCCAGGGTCCGGCGATCCGCCGCGCGGCTTGCCTGCACGCGACAAGCGAACAGGAATACGAAGAGATCCGCGGTTTCGGCCTTACCCACCCTGTCGCGATCATCCCCAACGGGATCGACCTTCCCGGCCTGCCGACGCGGCCGATGACGGGACCCGCGACCGAGCGCGTCGTGCTCGCCCTCGGGCGCATCCATCCAAAAAAGGGCCTCGTCGGCCTGGTCCACGCCTGGTCCAAAGTCGAAGCCGGGTTTCCGGGCTGGCGGCTCAGGGTCGTCGGACCGCCCGAGGTGGGGCATGACGACGAGCTGCGCGCATTGGCAATGAGGCTCAACCTCGCCCGCGTCTCGATCGAGGGTCCGATTTACGGCGATGCAAAAACGGCCGTTTACCGCGACGCCGGCCTTTTCGTCCTGCCGACCTTAAACGAAAACTTTGGACTGACGGTTGCGGAGGCGCTCGCCGCGGGGGTCCCAGCAATCTCGACCAAAGGCGCGCCCTGGAGCGGGCTTGAGAACGAACGCTGCGGCTGGTGGATCGATCATGGGATCGAGCCCCTCGCCACGGCCTTGGCGCAAGCGATGGCGTTGCCGCGCGAGGCGTTGAAGGCAATGGGTACCAAGGGCCGCGAATGGATGCTCCGAGATTTTTCCTGGGACCGCGTCGCCCACGACATGCTCGGCGTGTACCGTTGGCTCTCGCGTGGCGCGGAGCCGCAGCGCACGATCCGCTTCGATTAAGGTTCCTTCTCCGGTAGATCGGCCGGATCGGCCTTTGCGCAAGGCAAATGACAGGTTCGGCGAAGGTTATTGTGCAGAATCAAATCACGCCGCTGATCATCACCTATAACGAGGCGCCGAACATCGCGCGGACGCTCGACAAGCTGGCATGGGCGAAAAGGATCGTGGTCGTCGACAGCGGCAGCGCCGACGGAACGGTCGAGATCTTGCGGAGCTACCCGCACGTTGAAGTGGTTCAGCGCCCGTTCGTCGATGCTGCGAGTCAATGCAACTTCGGACTGGCGCAGGTGAGCAGCCCTTGGGTTCTTTCGCTCGATGCTGACTACGAGCTCAGCGATGAGCTGATCCGCGAATTGTCGTCTCTGGAACCGTGCGAGAGCACGACAGGCTATCGGGTGCACTTCGTCTATCGGATCTTCGGGCGACCGTTGCGCGGGTCGCTGTATCCACCCCGTACGCTCCTTTATCGAAAGGAAAAAGCGTTCTACCGACAAGAAGGGCATACACAGCGCGTGGTCCTCGACGGCGAAGTCGTGATGCTCAAGGGCGTCATTTTTCATGACGACCGCAAACCGCTGGCGCGCTGGCTGACCTCGCAGCAGCGCTATGCGCGCGAGGAGGCCGGCTACCTGCTCGCCGCTTCGCCCGGCGCCTTGCGACGGACCGACAAGATCCGCCTGATGGGGTGGCCCGCTCCGATCGCGGCATTTCTCTACACCCTGTTCGTCAAGGGTTGTGTTTTTGACGGGTGGCCGGGTTGGTGCTACGCGCTCCAGCGGACCACAGCGGAAATGCTGCTCTCCCTCGAGATCATCGACCGCCGCCTGCGGAGCAGCGGCCTGGAACACACGGATCCGAAAGCGCAAGAGCCAAACGCGGAGCGTGAACTCTCTACGGAGGGCGTCGATGGTCTACACTGAGGCGAAACGGTCACTTCCGCGTCGCTACCGGATCGCAGATTTCAGCGGGCGGGAAATTGAAGTTCCCGTCGCCGAGAAAGACGATTATCCGTACTTCACCCTCGATCAGACCACGGATATCCGCACCTATTACGACGAAAATGGCTATGTCGTCGTGCGCGACCTGCTGCCGCCGCACTTATGCGACCGTGCCAGCGCATCGTTCGAAGCCGAGGTTAAGCCTTTTGGCGGGTTCATCTACCGGCAGGCGAGCGCCAATCCCGAACGGCATAAATTTACCAATGAAGGATTTATGCTGAACACGATCCTCAACATCCAGAGCCTCGATCGTCGCCATTTCGCCGGCTTTCGCCAGGCCGGGCTCGAGCTCTTGACCCATGCCAATATGCAGCGCGCCGCCGCGACGACCCTCGGCGAGCCCGGCAAGCTCGTGCAGAGCATGTATTTCGACGGCAACCCTGTGACCTGGCCGCATCAGGACACCTACTATCTCGACGCCGAAGAAATCGGCCGCATGACGGCGGCCTGGGTCGCCGCCGAGGACATCGCACCCGGCGCCGGGCGGTTCTTTGTCTACCCCGGGAGCCATCTGGTCGACATGGCCAAAAACGGCGGGAATTTCGACATCGCTTTTCATCATGAACGTTACAAAGAACTCGTAAGGCAGGTGATCCGCGAGCAGGGTCTGATCTGCCGGGCGCCGTTTTAGGCAAAGGGGATGTGCTCTTTTGGGCAGCAAAGACCATTCACGGCAGTCTGCGCACGACGCAGCCGACCCGCTCGCGGCGTTCGTTCACCGCCCACTTCATCCCCGATCAAAGCCGCTTTTTACAATTTCAAACCCGTGTCAGGCCGCTCCGAACCAAGCTCGTCAACGGTATGAGCGTGCACCACCCGAAGGACCTCTCAAAGACCCGCAACCGCGCCATCTTGTTCGTGGAGACCCGCTTCCCGCGAACCTTCCAGATGACGAAAAGAGCGGCCATCAAGCTCGTCACCCGCTGACAACAAGCGCTGTTCGTATCTCGTTATGGCGGATAGCCGATAATCTGGATTACTGACAGCGTGTATCTGGTTTCCGTCCAAAAATCACTTTGTATGTTCGAATGATAATCATTGGGATTAACGCCTTTCACGGCGATTCCTCTGCAGCACTGATGCGGGACGGTCGATTGGTGGCGGCGGCCGAAGAGGAACGCTTTCGGCGGGTCAAGCATTGGGCCGGGTTTCCGTCGCAGTCGATCGCTTATTGCCTGCGCGAAGCCGGCTTGCGCCTCGGCGATGTCGAACACGTGGCGATCAACCAGGACGGCCACGCCCATCGCATGCGCAAGATCGCGTACCTGGCGGCTCACACTCCCGATGTCAGCCTAGTGTTGGGCCGTCTAAGAAACCGCCGCCAGCGGCGGCGTATCCCAGACCTCCTCGCCGACGCCTTTCCCGGTGACAGCTTTCAGGGCGCGTTCCACAACATCGAGCACCACGTCGCGCATTTGTCGTCGGCGTTCCACGTTTCGCCGTTTGAAGACGCGGTCGTGGTCTCGGTCGACGGTTTTGGCGACTTTGCCAGCGCCGCATGGGGTGTCGGTCGGGGAAAGGACATCGCCATCGCCGGACGGGTCCACTTTCCGCATTCGCTCGGCATATTTTATGAGGCGCTTACCCATTACCTGGGTTTTCCTCATTATGGGGACGAATACAAGGTCATGGGCTTGGCGCCATACGGAAAGCCCGACTACCTCCGCGAGATGCGCAGGATCGTGGGTCTGATGCCGGACGGAACATTCAAGCTCGATCTCGGCTACTTCAAGCATCACACCGAGGAGACGCCCTACCAATGGGACGACGCCGCACCTCAAGCCGGGGACCTGTTCACGCCGGCGCTTGAGGACCTTTTGGGTCCGCGGCGACGGCCCGATGACCCGCTCGAGGAGCGGCACCGCGACATCGCCCGCTCGGTGCAGGCAATGTATGAAGAGGCGTTCTTTCATCTGATCGGCCCCCTGCACCAGCGCTTTGGCTTGAGCGACATCGCGCTCGCGGGCGGGTGCGCGATGAATTCCGTCGCCAACGGCAAGATCCGGCGCAACACATCCTTTCGCCGCGTCTATGTGCAATCGGCGGCCGGCGATGCCGGGGGTGCGATCGGCGCGGCCTTTGTGGTGTGGCATCGGCTCGGCGGCGCGCGGTCCTTTGTCATGGATCACGCTTTCTGGGGCCCGCAGTTTTCGCCGACCGAGATCGTCAAGCTCCTGGCCGAGCGCGGCACAGAAATCGAGCGCTTGGGTTGTGTTGTCGAAGAAATTCCCGATGAGGAAGAGCTCTGCCGGCGCGCGGCGGCGGCGATCGCCGGGGGCGCCGTCCTCGGCTGGTTCCAGGGGCGGATGGAGTGGGGACCGCGCGCCTTGGGCAACCGCTCGATCCTGTGCGACCCGCGGCGCGCAGACATGAAGGCAATTCTCAACGCCAAGATCAAAAGACGGGAATCGTTTCGCCCGTTTGCGCCCTCCGTGCTCGCCGAGGCGGTCGGCGACTGGTTCGAGGAAGACGACACCGTTCCCTTTATGATGCAGGTCTTCCAAATTCGGGAGGAAAAGCGGCCGCTGATCCCGGCCGTCGCGCATGTCGACGGCTCCGGCCGGCTGCAGACCGTCACTCGCCACACCAACCCGCGCTATTATCGCCTGATCGAACGCTTCCGTGACCTGACCGGCGTGCCGATGGTGCTCAACACCTCGTTCAACGAAAACGAGCCCGTCGTCTGCCGCCTCGAGGAGGCGCTCGACTGCTTTCTGCGCACCAAAATGGACGTCCTGGTGATCGGCGATCTGGTGGTTTCGCGGTCAACCAGGCCCGTGGCGTAGGTCGGCATCAGGTAACTGTCGTTGGACTCTGCCAATGAGTGATTTGTCTGGTTATCCGTATTCGGATGCTCAGCATCACGGTCATCATCACTACCTTGACCGGCGTCTTAAGATCCTGTCGCCGACCGTGCGCACCGTCCACGCCGACGCCACCCGCTGCCGCGGAACCAACAATTGCGCCCGAGCCCCTTGAACGCGGACATGAGAGCAGGCTGCTGAAAAAACGGCGGATTTCGGCGTTTCTTCGAGTTTTACGGGCGCTAAACCGTGGTGATGTCGCGGCAAGTCGGACTGGTCGGCAATCTGCGCCGGTGTCGCGGGTACGGCGCTGCGGCTGGCAAGCCTGGCGGTGGGTCACGCCGCGGGTTGGGCGAGCAATTTGGGCAATCGGACGAGATCATAGGCGACCATGGCGAGGGTGAATTGCCAATCGACCTTGGACAGCCCGCGATGGCGCATCTTGCGCAAGCCGGCGACGGTCTTGACCCAGCTGAAAACCTCCGCGATGCGTTTGCGGATGCGCTGCGACATGTCATAGCCGGGATGGCGGGTGGTGCGCCCATCAATCGCCGAGCGCTGGTGCGCGCGAGTCCACGCATTCGGCTTTATGCAAGCGTTGCGGGTCCGCACGAGATTATGACCTTGTGCCCAATATGTGGGCCTTGAAACTCGGCGGCGTGCCGCAAACATCTGCCGACAGCTCACCTTGATCTTTGGTTCGCTTCGTTTGCAGCTGATGCCCGTCCATAACGCACGTTTTCAGGCGTGCTGAAGGCTTGAGTGTCTGACCCGAAATGAAACGAAGATTGCAGCAGCTTAGCGTCGCCGCGCGCGCCTCAGCCCACGGGGTTGTCCCCTGGGCAAGTCCCGCTTTCGCGGGAATGACGGCCAACCGTCCGAACCATACGAAATTCTTTTGGGGTCATACTCTTAGACCGGGCGAGTGCCTTTGAGCTGGGTGCGGTGCATCAGCCGGCGCGCCGACGGGTCAAAGGCGTCGCGGCGATGCATCGCGCAGCGGTTGTCCCACCAGATCAAATCGCCGACCCGCCAATCCTGACGCCAGGTGAATTTCTCCTGGGTCGTGTGGTCCCACAACTCGTCGAGCAGCTGCTCGCTTTCTTCGACCGAAAACCCGAGGACATAGGCGTTGATGCGCCGGCCGAGAAACAACGCCTTTTTCCCGGTCTCGGGATGGGTTCGCACGACAGGCTGGTGCGCGCCCGGCACCTTCGACACATCGGCAACCGTCTCAAACCCCTTATGCGCCTTGCCGCCGCTCGAATGGGTCGCGGCGTGGATCATCGTCAACCTGTCGATGCGCCGCCGGGCCGCCTCGGGCAATGTTTCGTAGGCCGAGTACATGTTGAGAAAATAGGTCGACCCGCCGGCACTTTGCGGCGGCGCTTCCAATGACCGCAGCAGGCTCGCCGCCGGCGGCACGTCGACAAACGAGCTGTCGGTATGCCAGAAAGCCTCGCCGTCGCCGAGGCCGCCGATCGCCTTGCCGTTCTCGACAATGTTCGAGATGACCGAGATCTCGGGGGGGATTTCGCCGCGGCGGCCCGCGCTCTGGGTTTCGACGCCGTATTGCCGGGCGATCAGCGCCGCCGGGTTGAATTCGAGCTCGCCGAACTGGCGGGTGAACGCCATGTGCTGCGCGTCGCTCATCGGCTGGCCGCGAAAGCGCAGCACCAGATGGTCGAGCCACGCGGCACGGATCGCGGCGCGGTCGTCGGAAGACAGCTTCTCGCGGATGTCGACGCCGCGGATCTCGGCGCCGAGACCGGCCTCGAACGGGACGACTTCAATGCTCATCGCGACTACTCCGCGGCTTCGAGAGCTTCGACGCCGAAATCGTTGATCGACACCCGCCAGTGAATGCGGTCCTCCTCGGGCGGGTAGTCGCCGGCTGCCTTGTGATACGAGCAGCGGTTGTCCCAGATCACGATGTCGCCCTTACGCCAGACATGGTGATATTCGGCCTCGGGGGTGATCATGCGCTGCTTCAGTTCGGCGATCAGCGCGTCGCCCTCGCGGTCGTCGACGCCGACAAAGCCGACAATTTTGCCGGGGTCGAAATAGAGCGATTTGCGCCCGGTCTCCGGGTGGGTGCGGACGATCGGGTGGTAAACCGGGGTCCAGTCCTGGTCCTCGGGGTTGAGCAGCCGCGCCTTGCCGCGCCGCCCGCCATAAGAAAAGGCGCCGACCACGCCCTCGAGCCGGTCCCTCAGCCGTGATGGCAATGCGTCGTAGGCGGCATAGGCGTTGGCGAACAAGGTGTTGCCGCCGCGGCTCGGCACCGCCAGCGCATAAAGCTGGGTCGCCTTGAACGGCGCCTGGTTGTAGGCGCCGTCGGTATGCCAGCCCTCGGCGCCGCGGCGGTAGATTTCGTCGCGCAAATTGCCGTCGGCGTCGAATTTGTTGACGCCGAGCATCGTGATTTCGGGATGCTCGGGGTTGCGCGTCGATTTCGACGGATGCGGCACGACCGGGCCAAAACGGCGGCTGTAGCGCACGAAATCCGGGATCGAGAGCTCCTGGTCGCGCACCACCATGACATTGTAGTCGAGCCAGGCCCGATAGATCGGGGCAAAGCCCCGGTCATCGAGCGTCTTGACATCGACCCCGGTCACCTCGACGCCGATCTGCGGCCCCACGCGGCGAATTTCCATCGCTCTCTCCATCCGTATCCGTCGTGCTGGCGCAAGGTTCCGCCCGCGTTTCGCACGCCGTCAACCCGAAGAATGGCGATGGTTGCCATGCACCAGACCCGCTAATCTGGTTTCCGGACGGAGTTCGGGGAGGAAATCATGAAGCTGGTCATGTTCGAGAGCGGCGGGCAGGGCGAGCCGATGCCCGGACTGCTGACCGAGCGCGGGGTAGTGAGCCTCGCCGGGGTGGTCGAGCGTGGGCATACGCCGCAATTGACCATGCAGAATTTGATCGACGGGTTCGACCGGCTGCGGCCGCCGCTCGAGCGGCTGGCCGGCGAGGGCGAAGCCCTGCCGCTCGCTTCGGTGCGCTTGCGCGCGCCGCTGCCGCGGCCGGGCAAGATCCTGTGCTGCATCGCCAATTACTGGGAGCATGCGCAGCGCGAGGCGCGGCCGCTCAACATGTTTTTGAAAAACCCCGAGGCGGTGGTCGGGCCCGGCGACACGATCCGGTTGCCGGAGATGACCGAGCCCTGGATCTTCATGCACGAGGCCGAATTGGCGCTGGTCATCAAAGGCCCGGCCAAGATGGTCAGCCAGACGGAATGGCGCAAAGCCGTGTTCGGTTATACCGGGCTGATCGACGTCTCGGCGCGCGGCGAGGGCAGGCGCACCTGGAAGGCCGGCAGCTGGCTCGGCAAGTCGTTCGACACCTTCGCACCGATCGGCCCGTGCATCACCACTGCCGACGAGATTCCCGAGCCCAATGATGTGGTCGTCCGCTTTTGGAACGACGGCCAATTGCGCCACCACTACAACACCGACGATATGGAGCACCGGGTTCCGGAGCTGATCGAGTTCGCCTCGACGGTGATGACGTTGAACAGCGGCGATCTGATCGCCTGCGGCACCAACCACGAGGGGCTCGGTGCGTTGCAGGACGGCGAGACCGTCGAAATCGAGGTTCAGCATGTCGGCCGCATGGCGCTGAAGGTCGCCGACCCCTTAAAGCGCCAATGGGAGCGCGGCATCTACATGGGCGCCGACTCGACCAATCCCGAAGCCGTCCAGCGCCACCGCCCGCCAGGCGCCGCGTGAGCTGCGCTCGAGATGATTGGTGCAATGCCGAGACGAGACGGGCAGGGGCGGGTCGAAAGGCGGTTAGGGACCGACAACAAAAATTCGGTTGCAAAGCATTCTCGAACGATCTACTATCGAGGTCTGCATTAAACCTTGATCCGGTTGGACGGCGGGCCGTCGAATAGTTAACAAACGGGCCGAGCCAGCTCCGTGCAGCGCGGGTCTGACATTCGGGAGAGCAAGAACATGCGTCAGGACGTTGTGACAAAGATGTTGGCCGGATCCCGTCTGGCGGCATTGACGGTGGGAGGCGCGGCGCTGGTGCTCGCCTCTCTGCCGGGCTCCGCGTTTGCGCTGGACGATCAGCGCGTATGGCAAGGGATTGCCACGACCACCGCCTCGACGGCGGCGCAATGCCAGGGCGTTTACGGGGAGCGCTGTCGGCGACACGGAAGTCTCCATTTTTCGCCCGAAGATTCTGAGTACCGACACCAAAACTTTTCTGTCATTCGTGTTTCTGCGTGCCGCGTACACCTGGGAAAATACCAGCGAATCCACAGTGCACCAGATGCACGGTTCCGGGAACTACGAGAGTTTTGGAGTGAACAGCCGCGCCAAATTTTTTGACGACACAGGCCCATACAGCTTTGCGGTAACCCCGGCGACAATCACCGCTTCGACGCCTGTCATCACGATCACTGGTACCATCAAGGACTACATCGACGTCCCCGGCTGCACCGTCACCTTCAAAGGAGTGTATGCGCCGCGGATCGATTGATGGGGATCGGCGCCGCTCTCGTTCCGACCGGATCGCGCGCGCGGAACCGGGCGACCGAGCCGCCGTTCCCTCGTTCATCTGCGGCTCATCGGAGACGGCAAGATGAACTATACGACAAATGTCGGCGAGCGCGGGCTGGCGACCGAGGAAACCGAACGGCTGATCGCCTCGGACAAGGTCGAGGGCACCGCGGTTTACGACCGCAGCGGCAAACATCTCGGCCGAATTCATCATCTGATGATCGATAAATATTCGGGGCAGGTGGCCTACGCGATCGCCTCGTTCGGCGGCCTCTTCGGCATCGGCGAAAACTGGGTGCCGCTGCCGTGGAAGGCGCTGAACTACGGCACGCATGTCGCCGGCTATGTCGTCGATATCGACCAGGCGAGGCTGGCGAACGCGCCGCGCTACGCCTCGAACGCGGCGCCGGACTGGTCGGACCGGGCCTACACCGACGAGATCGAGCAGTATTGGTATCCGGGGGTCTGATTCCGCCAAATCCCGTTCGCCGCCTTCGAGTTTGTGAAGGAATTGTTCCTCCGAAAAGAGTCGTTCCGTGGCGGTCCGAAGGGGCCGAGCCCGGAAGCCAAGAGCACCCCATTTCGAATTGTTCGCAGTCCGGTGCTCATGGGTTCCGGGCTCGCGGGCAGTGCCCGCGCCCCGGAATGACAGGTTTCGGTATTTTCGTCACACGCTTCGTCGCCGGGATGACGGCGGAGAGAGGGCAGCAAGCGGCGGTTCGCTCGAGCGGACGGCCGCCCCAGGTTTTATCGCCTGAGATAGACCGTGTCGCCGTCGACGCGGACCTGGTAGGTCGGGACGTCGGTTGAGACCGGGCCGTTGACGAGCTTGCCGGTGCGCAGGTCGAACTGTGCGAAATGCAAGGGGCACTCGATCAGGCAACCGACCAGCTTGCCGCGCGACAGCGGCGCGTTCTTGTGCCCGCATACGTCGCGCAATGCGTAAAAGGCGCCGTCGAGATTGGCCAGCACCACTCGCTCGCCCTCGACCGCGACCCATTTGATCTGGCCGGGCGCGAGCTCCGACGCCTTGGCCACCGCCACAAAGCCGTCTGGCATGCGCTAGAGGTTCTCGGCGACCAGATTGCTTTCGTCGCCTCGCGGCTCCTCGCAATGACGGGAATATCCCCTCATTGCGAGCGCGGCGAAGCAATCTGGGCCGGTTTACCTACTTCGCCTAGTTCGGGTGGAAGCCGAACAGCTTGGCGGCGTTGTCGGCGGTGATCTTGCGCCGGTCGTCCTCGGGCACGCCGGCAAAGATGCGGTCGAGAAACTGCTTTGATTGCGGCCAGGTCGATTCGGCATGCGGGAAATCGCTGCCCCACAGCATGTTTTCGACCCCGATGTGCTTGCGCAATTCGACGCCGAGATCGTCTTCCATGAACTCGACGAACATGTTGCGCTGCCAATAATCGCTGGGCAGCATGCCGCTCTGCGACTTCCAGCCCTTGGTGAACACCGGGCGCTCGCGATAGGTGAAGTCCATCTGCTTGAGCCAATGCGGGATCCACGCGGTCTCGTGCTCGACCGAGCCGACCTTGAGCCGCGGAAAGCGGTCGAACACCCCGGCGAACACCATCGCCGACAGCGAATAGCGCACCCAATGGTCGGTGGTCGAACGGCCGGCGCCGGTCAACTCGCCGACATTGATGGTGAATTCGCAACCGGGGACGCCGGCCCGGTTGGTGGCGATGTGCAACAGCAAGGGCATCTCGTTGTCCTGCGCGGTCGCCCACAGCCGGTCGTAGACCGGGTCGCGATAAGGCTTGTCGGGCAATGGCGACACCGGGATGAAGGCGCCGACCAGGCCCAGCTTTTTGGCGCGTTCGAGCTCGCGGCAGCCCGCCTCGACGTCGTCGACGTTGAGCATCGCGATGCCCTTCAGACGCTCGGGATAGGGCTTGCAGAAATCGGTGATCCAGTCGTTGTAGACACGGCAGATCTCGGTCAGCAATTCGCTGTCCGGCAGCCGGTACCAGAACAGCCCCTGGCTCGGCTGCAAGCACGAGCCCCAGACCCCGTCCTCCTCGTTCTCGACGATCATCGAGCTCGCATCGTACCCGCCTTTGCGCACATCCTCCCAAACCCCGAGAAAATCGATCTGGGAGGGGTCCTCGAAGCGCTGGCCGGCCTGCATGACGGCGCCCAAGGTCCCGACCTGCATGCCGTTGATCACCCAGGCGTCGTATTCGCGACCGGCGTCGGTCTTGCGCCGCTCCATCTTCGGCGCACGGTCGCGGAATTTGGGCTCGATCCGGCTCGCATACATGTCCGGCGGCTCGACGATATGCGAATCCGCCGAGATCAGCTTGTACGCCGCCATTGTTGACCTCCTCCGTTGCTTGATCGTTCCGGCCCGCAAAATCGGGCTTGCCGCCTCGTTCGCGAGCATAAACGGTAGGCCCGGGGCCGGAAACGAGTCAAGCGCGCCCCCGATCTGCTGCGCGAGCGGGCCGGTTGGCCGCCGGGTCTTGCCCTTGCTTCCCGAACGGCCGATTATCTTGTTCAGCTTGCCGCGACCGCGGTGCTGCGGTGATTATTAGGAGGCCATCCGATGCTGTCACCCGAAGACAACGAGCTGATCACCCGCGTCGGTCCCGGAGCGCCGATGGGCGAAGTGCTGCGGCGCTATTGGATCCCGGCATTGTTGACCCGCGAATTGCCCGAGCCCGATTGCGCGCCGGTGCGCGTCCAGCTGCTCGGCGAAAAGCTCGTCGGGTTTCGCGACAGCGCGGGCCGCATCGGCCTCGTCGATGAATTCTGCCCGCACCGCCGCGCCTCCCTGTGGTTCGGGCGCAACGAAGATTCGGGGCTGCGCTGCATCTATCACGGCTGGAAATTCGACGTTGACGGAAACTGCACCGAGCAGATGAACGAGCCCGAGCCGTTCTGCCACAAGGTCCGGCTGACCGCCTATCCGACGGTCGAGATGGGCGGGGTGATCTGGGCCTATCTGGGACCCAAGGACAAGATGCCGGCGCCCCCGGCCTTCGAGTGGACCCAGGTGCCCGAAACCCACCGCCACGTCTCGAAAGTGTGGGAGGAGTGCAACTGGCTGCAGGCGCTCGAAGGCGGCATCGATACCTCGCACGCGCCGATCCTGCATCGCACGATCACCCCCAACACCAATCGGCCGGGCATTCCGGTACAGGGGCCGTTTGTCCGCGGCCGGGCGCCATTGCTCGAGGTCGACGTCACCGATTACGGCTACCGCTATGTCGGCATCCGGCCGCTCGACGACGACAAGACCTATGTCCGCTCCTATCATTTCGTCATGCCGTTCACCCAGATCCGGCCGCAGCAATTGGGCCGCGCGCTGGGCGGCGGCGACCGCACCAACATCGCCGGCCACATCTGGGTCCCGATCGACGACCAGAACTGCATGGTGTGGAACTGGATGTACAGCTATGGCGAGGAGGGGCTCGGCGACGACGACCGCATGGAGCGCGGCAACGGCAACGGCCCCGACTATGTCGAGACCTCGGGCGAGTTCCGCTCGTTCCGCAACAAGCGCAACAACTGGATGATCGACCGCCAGGTGCAAAAGAACGAGACCTTCACCGGCATCGACGGCATCAACACCCAGGACCGCGCGGTGCAGGAGGGGATGGGGCCGATCGTCGACCGCTCGAAGGAGCATCTGGGCCCGGCCGACCGGGCGATCATCGCCACCCGCCGGCTGTTGCTCGATGCGGTCAAGACGGTGCAGACGGGCGGCAACCCGCCCGGTGTGGACACCAGCTACTATTCGGCGCGGGCGATCGAAAAGATCTTCCCGCGGCAGGAAACCTGGCGCCAGACCGTATTGCCGGAGATGTACGCCGAGGAGCTGCCGGTCGCCGCCAAATAACCGTGGCCAATTAAGGCTTCGCTTACCGCGATCGGCGAGGCTTCCGCCGGCGTGTAGGCTCAGGCTGTGCCGGGCCTGCGCGCCGGAGGGCGGAGGCCATCGCGCAGCTCGATCTATCGGGAGAGGCGATCGCTGGGGCGGCCAGGCCCGCGCGATGGGCGCGGCTGGTTCCGTCATGGCCGCTGATCGTCGCGCTCCTCGCCGGCGCGCGGGCGTTGGCCCAGCCGGGCGCGCTGCTGCACGACCCCGATACTTATCTGCACATCGCCGCCGGGCGCTGGATGCTGACGCATGGCGCGTTGCCGGTGCGCGACCCGTTCTCCTACACCTTCGCCGGCGCGCGGTGGGTTCCGCACGAATGGCTCGCCGAACTGGTGATGGCCGCGGTTTATCGCGTCGCCGGGTGGAGCGGGCTGGTGCTGCTGACGATCGCCTGCTTTGCCGCGAGCCTCGCTCTGCTGACCCGGTTTCTGCTGCGCCGGGCCGAGCCGTTTTCGGCGCTGATCGCGGTGGCGCTCGCCGCCGCGATGGTCGAGGGCCACCTGCTGGCCCGGCCGCACCTGCTGGCGATGCCGCTCCTGGTGCTGTGGTCGGGCATGTTGTTCGCGGCGCGCGACGCCGGCCGGGCGCCGCCCTTTTGGCTGCTGCCGGTGATGGCGCTGTGGGCCAACCTGCACGACAGCTATTTGTTCGGCCTGCTGCTCGCCTGTTATCTCGCGGGCGAGGCGGCGCTGGCGGGTCCGTGGCGGCTCGCGGTGCCGCGCTGGGGCCTGTTCGCGGTGCTGGCGCTGGCCGCGGCGCTGCTGACGCCAAACGGCCTCGCCGGCCTCACCCAGCCGTTCCGGCTGATGGCGATGCCGGCGCTGCAAGCCTCGTTCATCGAATGGCGCAGCCCCGACTTTCAAGAGTTTCAGCCGCTCGAAATCATGCTGCTCGGGTTGATCGCGCTCGGCCTGACGACTGGCGTCCGGGTGCCGCCGACGCGGGTGCTGGTGCTGGTCGGGCTGTGCCACATGGCGCTTGCCCATATCCGGCATACCGACCTTCTCGGCCTCGTCGGCCCGCTCGCCGTCGCCGGATCGCTCGGTCCGCAGCTCGCCGCCCGCATCCGCGCAACGCCACCCTCGTCGATCGGACGGATCGCCGCCCGGCTCGCCGGGCCGGCGGCACCCGCAGCGCTGGCGTTGGGCTGCGCGGCGGCGATCGCGATCAGCTTGCCGCTGCTGCTGCGCCCGATCGTGCGCACCGGGGACGCCGCCACCCCGGCAGCGGCGATGGCTGCGGCGACGCGCCTCGGGCTATCGGGACGCGTGTTCAACAGCGAGGGGTTCGGCGGCTACCTGGCGTTTCGCGGGGTTCCAACCTTTATCGACGGGCGCATCGAACTCTTCGGCAACGCGTTTCTGGCCCGCTACCTCGACGCGATCAACGGCAACGCCAGCGTGCTACATCGGCTGCTCGACCGCTGGCAGGTCGGTTGGGCGCTGCTGCAGCCGCAGGACCCGGCGATCGGCATCCTCGATCGCCAGCCGGGATGGCGGCGCGTCTACAGCGACGCGCGCGCCGTCATTTTCGTTCACACCGGCCGGCAACCGTCCGGCGCATCCCGATCGCGATCGTCGCCGGGCCGCCTATCCGCCGCCGAGCGCGTCGATCTCGGCATCTTCCGGGAACCGCCCGAGCTGCTTTTTCGAAAAGGCGAGCTTGCCGTCGACGGTGATCTCGAACACACCGCTCGTCCCTTTGACGAGCTCGACCTCGGCACCGTACTTTTCTTCGAGTCGCGCCCTCGCACGGAGGGCTCTGGGCAGGTAGTTTCAAGGCACGCAGTATTCGATCCGGACCTTCATCGCCGTTACCTCCGGAAAATAGGCCTCGACCATACCACCCCGGCCGATCGCCGCCAATGCTGCGTTGGGCCGTGCCTCGGCGTGGTCAGCTGGTGCGCAGCGGAATTTCCTTCAATCCGAGTGATCCGAGCGTTGCCAGCGCGGAAATCGCCGTCGCATAGAAATAAACATGCGCGAAGGCCGCATGCATGACCCGCATAAGACCCCGAAGCAGCGGCTGGTTGATTACATCGGTCTGGTCGAGATGCAGGAGCGCAATCCCGGGGTTGGCGCCCAGCACATGGTGGCCCGGCACAGTCAGCGCGCCGGCGTTGAGGCCGCCGACCAGGATCGCGGTCAGCAGCGCCACCCCGAGAGCGCCGCCGATCAGGCGAAAGAACATCAGCACCGACAGCCCGATCCCGGTATCCTCGAATTCGAGCGCGTTCTGCACCGCGACGACGATCGGCGACAGCTGAAAGCCGAACGCCAGCCCGAGCCCGCCGGTCAACAGCGTGTCGATCAGCGCCCCCCGGTCCAGCCCGTAGATGGCGAGCGCCGCGCACAAGACGGTCATCGCGACGGCCCCGAGGATCGGGTAGAGGCGATAGCGGCCGGTCCAGGTGACCAATTGCCCGGCGATGAACGAGCCCAGCACCGTGCCGCCGGTCATCGGCATCAGGCGGATCCCGGCCTGATCGGCCGCCAGCCCCGAGACCAGCTCGAAATCGAGCGGGATCAGGATGATCAGCGCGATCATCACCATCGACATCAAAAACGCGGCGATGCTGCCGACGGTGAAGATGCGGTTGGCAAAGAGCCGCAGCGGGATCATCGGCTCGGAAGCCTCGCGCTCGCGCACGACCAGGATGCCGAGCAGCACGACGCCGATGGCGATCGGCACCAGCACGTCGATCCGGCCCCAGCCGCCGGCCGCCTCGACCCCGGAAACCCCGATCAGGATCGGGGTCGTCGAGGCGATGATCAGCACCGCGCCCAGCCAATCGATCACCGGCTTGCGCCGCGGCCTCGGCAGCCGGCGCAGGTTGCGGTTGCACAAAAACAGCGCCAAGACGCCCAGCGGGATGTTGATCCAGAAGATCCAGTGCCACGTCAGATCCTCGGCAAAGAACCCGCCGAGCACCGGGCCCAGCAGGTTCGAGATCGCCATCACGCTCGACAGATAGCCCTGGTAGCGGCCGCGTTCGCGCGGCGGGATCACGTCGGCGAGCGCCGCCTGCGACACCGAGCGCAACCCGCCGCCGCCGACCCCTTGCAGTATCCGCGCGCCGATCAGCTCGGGCATCGTCTGCGACAGCGCGCACAGCACCGAGGCCCCGGCGAACAACCCGATCGAGATCAGCAGGACCGGCCGCCGCCCATAAAGGTCGCTGAGCCGGCCGTAGATCGGCGTCGTCACCGTCGAGGCGACCAGATAGGCCGAGACCACCCACGAGATCAGCGACCAGCCGTCCAGCTCCTGCGCCATTGTCGACAGCGAGGTGGCGACGATAGTCTGGTCGAGGCTGGCCAAGAACATCGCCAGCATCAGTCCGGACAGCACCGAGAGGACTTCGGACCGGGTGAAATGCGAGCTTTGGATGCGGGCCTGTTCGGTCATTCCGGCTTACGAAAGCAGAAGCACGCGGACGGCGCAAACGCCGTGCTCCGCCGGGCGGCGCGCGCCCTTCTCAACCGGCAGGTGCGTCGCGCAGCGGCCGCTCGGGCAGCAACAGCAGCAGCACGAGGCCGAACCCGGCGATCACCGCGCCAGTGGCAAAGGTCGTGCCGATCGCCTGGCGATACGCGGCGGCGACCAGCAGGTGCGCCGCAGGCGGCAAGCCGGCGAGGCTGCCGGCACCGCCGGCGACCGCCCGTCGCGCCGCCTCGGCGGCAGGCCCCGCGGCCAGAAGCGAGGCATTGACGCGGCCGGTCAACAAGCTGCCCGACAGCGCCACCCCGAACGCCCCGCCGAGCGAGCGGAAAAACGACACGCCCGAGGTGGCGACCCCGAGCGTCTCGGGCATCACCGAATTCTGGATCGCAACGGTCAGGTTGGGCATCACCAGCCCGAGCCCGGCGCCGGTGACGACGAGGGCCGCCTCGATCACCGGCAATGGGGCCGAGAGGCGCGCCGCGGCGGCGATCGCCGCGAGCCCGGCAATCGCCAGGCCCAGCCCCAGCACCGACACTCCCTTGTACCGGCCGCGCGCCGAAACCACACGGCCGCCGAGCACCGAGGCGACGATCAGCCCGCCCATCATCGGCGTCGTCATGAGCCCGGCCTGGGACGGGCTCTCGCCCTCTACCAGCTGGAAAAACGTCGGCAGAAAAACAAAGGCGCCGAACAGCGCGGTGGCGGTGAGCGCGACCACCGCCACGGCGATCGCGAAGACCGGGTTGCGAAACAGCGGCAATGGCAGGATCGGCTCGGCCGCGACCCGTTCGCGCGCGACCAGCAGCGCGAGCAACGCGACCGCGCCGAGCACCAGCCCGGCGATGGTCGGCGACAGCCATGCGGCGACGGTCCCGCCCCAGCTCAAGAGCAGCAGCACCGCGGCGGTCATCAGGGTCAGCAGCACCGCTCCGGCATAATCGATGCGGTGGGCGACCGGCGCTCGCTCGCGGCGCGGCAATGCCGACAGGATCAGGGCCAGCGCCACGGCGCCGACCGGCAGGTTGACATAGAAGATCCAGCGCCATGACAGCGCGTCGGTGATGACCCCGCCGAGCACCGGCCCGGTCACGCTGCACAGCGCGAAAACGCCGGTGATCAGGCCCTGATAACGGCCGCGCTGGCGCGGCGAGACGAGATCGGCGATCGTCGTCTGCGCCAGCACCATCAGGCCGCCGGCGCCGAGACCTTGCAGCCCGCGGAACAGGATCAGCGCGGTCATCGAGCGGGCGAGGCCGCACAGCGCCGAGCCGGCGGTGAACACGAGGATGGCGACGACGAACAGCGGACGCCGCCCGTGCATGTCGCTGAGCTTGCCGTAGAGCGGCGCCGTCGCGGTCGAGGTCAGCATGAAGGCGGTGATGACCCAGGCCAAATGGGCGAGCCCGCCGAGCTCGCCGACGATGCGCGGCAGCGCGGTGCTGACGATGTTCTGGTCGAGCGAGGCCAGCGCCATTGTCGTCAAAAGCCCGGCGAAGCTGAGCCGGAAGGCGCGGCGCTCGGCCCGCCCGCCGGCCTCGCCGCCCGTCGCCAACGGATCGGGCATGCAGGCTCCTTCGCTGGTGTCGACCGCCGCAATTATGCCATTGCCGCCGGGCTGGCGAGAGCGCGCGTCCAGACGGGGAGGGGTGCCGCATCGGTGCTCGCGTCCGCGTCGGGGTGGCGAGCGAAGGTCCGGCCCGCCACCTATCTTCGGCGCCGCCTACCTTGCCGCGGCACGGGGCAGACCGGCGGACGCCGAGATCCGCGCGATCATCGGCAGGATCTTCCGGTCGATGTCCTGCGCGGTCAACGGCCCGACCTGCCGATAACGGATCCGGCCGGTGCCATCGATGACATAAGTCTCGGGGACGCCGTAAACCCCGAAATTGATTGCCGTGGTGCCGTCGCGATCAACTCCGACGCGATCGTAGGGATCGCCGAAATCGGCGAGAAAGCGGCGCGAAGCGGCACGCTTGTCCTTATAGGCGATGCCGTCGAGGGTGACGCCCGGGCGGTCTTTCAGCGCCATCAGCGCGCCCTGCTCCTCGCGGCAGGGCAGGCACCACGAGGCGAAAAAATTGACGAGCGTGACGCCACCGCCGAGATCCTTGCGCGCGAGCCCGCGTGCTGGGTCGTAGAGGCCCGGCAGGGCGAAGCCGGGGGTAGGGCGGTCGATCAGCGCCGAGGGCAACAGCCGCGGGTCGCGGTCGAGCCCCATCATAAAGGCGACCAGCAGCACCGCGAACAGCGCCGCCGGCAGCAGAAAGACCAGCTTGCGCGCCACGGATGCCGACCAATCTCAGCGACGGATTGCGGGGGCGGCGGCGTCGAGCGGCCGGGCGGCGCCGGCGGTCGCTGCGCCCTCCTGCCAATGCCCGCTTTTTTTCAAAGCGTCCACAACCTCGCGCGGCATGTATTTTTCGTCGTGCTTGGCCAGCACGGTCGAGGCGGCAAAGACGCCGTCGGGCTCGAGCTTGCCTTCGGCGACGACCCCCTGCCCTTGCCGGAACAGGTCGGGCAGGATGCCGCGATAGGTGACCCGGACGTCGGTCTTGCCGTCGGTAACGCGAAACGACACGCGGCTGCCGGTGCCGCGCGAGACGCTGCCGTCCTCGACCAGCCCGCCGATCCGCACCCTTGTGTCGAGCCCGATCGCCTCAGTCTTCAGGTCGCTCGGGCTGTAGAAAAACACCAGGTTGCTGCTGAACGCGGTCAGCACCAGCGCGGTAGCACCGCCGAGCGCCGCCATGCCGAGCGCCAACAGGCCGAGCCGCTGCTGCTTGCGGGTCATCGCCGCGGGCCGAGCTGGCGCTGCAGCGCTTCCAGAATGCGCTCGCTCCGCCGATAGCGGCCCCGGCAATAGAGGGTGAGGCCGCCCAGCACTGCAAAAGTCGCACCATAGGCCGGCCAGACATAGACCGCGTAGCCGCCCATCGCGAGATAAGTGCTGAGCGCGTGCAATGTCGCCATCTCAGCGCAGCGCCGGGCCCGCCGACGCAACGCTCTCCGACGCGGGCGATGCCGGCTCCGCGCGGACGCTGCTCGGCACCGGCATCCGGTTGAGGCGCAGAGCCAATGCCTTGCGCTCGTTCAAGCCGGTGCGCATGCGCACCATCAGCAACGTTGCGAACAGCAGCCAGAACGCCGCCGCCATGACCAGCAGCGGCACCAGCATCGACAGCGCGATCGTCGGCGCGCCCAATCGCAGCACGCTCGCCGGCTGGTGCAGAGTGTTCCACCAATCGACCGAGAATTTGATGATCGGCAGATTGACGACGCCGACCAGCGCCAAGACCGAGCCGGCCTTTGCTCCGCGCGCCGGGTCGTCAAAGCCGTTCACCAGCGCGATGTAGCCGAGATAGAGGAAGAACAGCACCAGCACCGAGGTCAGCCGTGCGTCCCACACCCACCACGTGCCCCATATCGGGCGGCCCCACAACGACCCGGTGACAAGACAGATAAAGGTGAAGCCGGCACCGATCGGAGCTGCTGACCGCGCCGCGATCTCGGCCAGCGGATGCCGCGAGACCAGCGCCACGCCGCTCGCCACCGCGATAAATAGATAGACCGAGAGCGCGAGCCACGCCGCCGGCACATGGACGTACATGATGCGCACGGCCTCGCCCTGCTGATAGTCCGGCGGAGCCACGACCAGCGCCAGATAGAGCCCGATCGCCAGCAGAGCCACGGTCGCCGCGGCGCACCACGGCAGGATCGCGGCGCTGAGCCGCATGAAGCGCGCCGGGTTGGCAAATCGGTTGATCATCGCCCGCCTACCCGTGGTGGCAACGGCGCCTTATAGCGCAGATCCGCGGGCACGTCAGCCCCGCAGCGGTCGCACCGGGGCGATCGGGCTCATTCGAGGGCCTGGCGCAACGCCGCGGCACTCGCCCACGGCGCCAGCGGCAGCGCCGCCAGGGTCAGCGCGCCGAGGATCAACAGGTCGGGGCGCGCCGCGGCGCCAAGAGCGCTGGCCTCGACCGCGCCGGCGCCGAACACCAGCGGCGGCACATAAAGCGGTAGCACGAGCAGCGATAAGAGGACGCCCTGACGCCGTGCGCCGAGAGTCAGTGCCGCGGCGATGCTGCCGACCAGGCTCAAAAACGGAGTGCCGAGCAACAGGCTCGCGACCAGGGTCGGAATCGCGTGCGGGTCAAGATCGACGAATAACGCCAAAAGCGGGCTCAGCAGCACCAGCGGCAGCCCGGTCGCCACCCAATGCGCGGCACTCTTCGCCAGCACCGCTAGCTCGAGCGGCAGCGGCGCCAAGGCGATCAGCTCGAGCCCGCCATCCTCGTAGTCCGGCTGATACAGCCGGTCGAGCGACAACAGCGCGGCGAGCAGCGCGGCGACCCACAAAATCCCGGCGGCGATCCGCGCCAGAATCTCAGCCTCGGGGCCGACGCCAAACGGGAACAGCACGACGGCGAGGACAAAAAAGGCCAGGACCAGCCCGGTATCGCCGCCCTGCCGCAGCGCCAGGCCGAGGTCGTGGCGAAAAATCCCATAGAGCGCGGTCATGCCTAGAGCGTGAGGGCCGACAGCGTGAGGGCCGGGTCGGAGGCCGGCGCGAACCCGTCCAGAACCAGCGTTTGCGCATGGTCGATGGCGAGCGGCAGATGGGTCGCCAGCAGCACCCGCCCGCCGTTCGTTCGGTGCGCCGCGATCACCCGCTCGAGCCGCTCCTGGCCGTCGGCGTCGAGGGCGCTCGTCGGCTCGTCGAGCAGCCACAGCGCGGCCGGAGCCACCAAAAGACGGGCGAGCGCCAGCCGCCGCCGCTGACCGGCGGAAAGCCAGCGGCACGGCCAATCGGCTACCGGGTCGAGCGCGAAGGCGGCAAGCGCATTCTCGATCGCCTGCGCCATCGCGCCTCGGCGCCCGCGCAGCGCCGCCCAAAAAGTCAGGGTCTCGCGCGGTGTCATGGTCGGCTTTACCGCATCCTGGTGCCCGACATAGTGCAGGCGCGCGTGATGCTGGGCGAGATCGGCGGCGACCAGGCGCTCACCCCATGAGAGGCGGCCCGCTGCCGGGGCGAGCAGGCCGGCGGCCAGCCGTAAGAGGCTCGACTTGCCGCTGCCGTTGCCGCCGGTCAGCAGCAGCGCGCCGCCCGCCGGCAGGCGGAACGAGACGCCGACAAAGACCACGCGTGCCCCGCGCCGGCACGCCAAATCCTCGGCGACCAGATCCGGGGCGATCGGCTCTGGAGCATTCAGCTCCGGCTGGGGTAAGTCTAACGCGGACACGAACGGCGGGCCTGCGGATCGGCGACGAGCCGACAAAAAAGGCGGCCCCGGAGGGGGAATCCGGAGCCGCTTTGGCCATCGGCCGATACATTCGACCGATTACGAGGTTTGGGGGACAAACCTGTAAGGATAGACCTTACACATACCATATGGGGCGCGGATTGGGTCTTCTGTTTGAAAAAAGTGTGACGATTTGGTGAATTTCACCCGAGGTCGCGGCGATCCTCGATCAGCCGCCCATCTTCGGGCAGGCTGCCCCGAGCCACCGCGACCACCGTCGCGCGCAACCGGGTCAAACCCCGAACCGTGTCGCCGATCGCCACGAGATCGTCCGCCCCGTCGCCGAGCTCGACGAGCAGGGTCATCTCGTCAGCGCCGTCAGCGCGCTCGACGACCAGCCTGGCGCGGCCGATCGCGGGATGGCGGCGCCGCACATCGGCGATCTGCTCGGGATGGACGAACATGCCGCGCACCTTGGTCGTTTGATCGGCACGGCCGAGCCAGCCCTCGATCCGGTGGTTGGTCCGCCCGGTCCCGGGGCTGATGCCGGCATCGGGCAGCATCCGCGACAAATCGCCGGTGGCAAAACGGATCAGCGGGTATTCGGGGGTCAAGGTCGTCACCACGACTTCGCCGATTTCGCCCGGGCCGACCGGCTCGCCGGTTCCGGGCCGGACCAGCTCGACGATGATCCCCTCGTCGAGCACCATCCCGGGCTCGGGCTCGCCATCGCGGTCGGCGATCTCATAGGCGATGACGCCGATTTCGGCAGTGCCGTAGCACTGCAGCACCGTGAGACCGCGGTTGCGCAATTCGCGGCGCAATGCCGTCGGCAAAGCTTCGGCCGAAACCAGCGCTTTCCTCAGCGATGAGACATCGACGCGGGCCTCCGCCGCCCGGTCGAGCAGGATCTTCAGAAACGACGGCGTCCCGACATAGCCCACCGGCTGCAGATCGGCGATCGCCCGCAGCTGCAGCTCGGTCTGGCCCGGACCGGCCGGGATCACCGGGCAGCCGAGCGCTTCGGCGGCGCTCTCGACCATCGCCCCGGCCGGCGTCAGATGATAGGAGAACGTATTGTGCACCAGATCGCCGGCGCGAAACCCGGCGGCAAAGAGGGCGCGGGCGAAGCGGCCGTAATCGGCGCGCCTGGCCTCCGGCTCGTAGATCGGGCCGGGCGAGACAAAGACCCGGCGCAGCTCTGCCATCGGCACCGCGACGAGCCCGCCGAAGGGCGGATCGCGGCGCTGCCGCTCGATCAGCTCCGATTTGCGGGTCAGCGGCAGCTCGGCCAAGGCCCGCCGATCGGTTACCTCCTCGGGACGAACCTCGGCAAAGAGCGAGCGGTAGGCCGGGCAGCGCTCCTTGGCCGCCGCGATCAGCGCCGGCAGCGTGGCCATCAGCTCGGCTTCGCGCAGCTCCGGATCGCGCGCTTCGAGAGCGTCGTAGAGCGCCGTGTCCACGCGACGGCCTCCTCCCGTCGACCGCGCCTTGACCCGCCGCATGGCGGAGGCCGGATTCCGGCGCCAGTGTGCCTCCGATCCGAACCGCGCAGCAAGCAGCCGCCACGGGTCAGCCGGCGGCGATCTGCCGTTCGAGCTCGATTTCAGCGGCGAGGCTGTCGCGGTCGCGGCCGATCGTCAGCACCGCGAGCTTGCGCCCGCCCTGCCAATAGGTCAGCCTCGCATCCTTCGCCTCGATCCGGCCGTCGATCTCGATTCGGTCCCATTCTCGGGCTTGGCCGACATAGGAGAGCGTCAGATCGTGCTGCTGGGTCCAGAAGAACGGCGCCGCGTCAAACCGCTCGCTCCGGCCGAGCATGTTGCGGGCCGCGACCTGGCCCTGGCGCTCGGCGACGACCCAATGCTCGATCCGAAGCGGCTGGCCGGTCAGCCGGTCGGGCCAGCGGGCGATGTCGCCGGCAGCCCAGATGCCGGGGACGTTGGTGGCGAGACTGGCATCGACGACAACCCCATGATCGACCGCGATCCCAGCCGCTTCAGCAAGCTCGGTGCGCGGCCGCACCCCGATGCCGACGACGATCAGATCGGCCTGGAGCCGTTCCCCGTTTTGCAGGTCGAGACCGGTCGCGTCGATCGATTTCACATTGGTGCCGAGATGAAACGCGACGCCGTGCTCCTCATGGACCCGGCGCACGAGCCGGCCGATTTCCGCCCCAAACACCGGTTCCATCGGCAGCGCCTCGGGTGCGACGATCTCGACGTCGATGTCCCGGGCGCGCAATGACGACGCGACTTCGAGCCCGATAAAGCTGGCGCCGACCACCACGACGCGCCGCGCTCCCTGCGCCATCGCGATCAGCGTGCGGCAATCGGCGAGGCTGCGCAGGGTGCGCACATGCGGCAGCTCGGCTCCGGGCACTGCGAGCCGGACCGGCTCGGCCCCGGTCGCCAGCAGCAGCGCGTCCCAAGGGTGCCGGCCGCCGTCGGCCAGCCGAACCTCCTTCGCTGCGAGATCGATCGCCGCGGCGCGCGCATCGCAGGCGAGCGCGATCCCATGCTCGGCGTAGAACTCTGGCGGGCGCAGCGGCAGCCACTCCTCGGGCGCGTTGCCGGCGAGGTAGTCCTTTGACAGGTTGGGCCGGTCATAGGGCGGCTCCGGATCGGCGCTCAGCATCGTGACCGGCCCGCCATAGCCCTCGCGGCGCAGCATTTCGGCCGCCGCTTGGCCAGCCGCGCCGCCGCCGATGATCACCACGGACGCCGGTCGCATCGGCGACGAGGGCCGCGGCACGGCGGCGGGCGGCGGCAGCTTGTCCCGGACAAAGACTGTCCCGTCGCGCTGCTCGACCCGCCAAGAGGCCACCGGATCGAGCGCCGGCGCGCGCAGCGCCTCGCCGCTGCGCAAGCTGAAGCAGGCATGATGCCATGGGCAGCGCACCGTGTCGCCGACGCGCACCCCCTCGGCCAGCGGGCCGTGGTAATGGGTGCACTCGGCGCCGATCGCCAGCACCTCGCCGCCGCTGCGCGCCAGCAGCACCGCCTCCCCGCCGGCGTGACCCAAGAGCATGCCGCCTTCGGCGATATCGGTCAGCTTCACCCCCTGCGACAGGTCGGGGCCGTCCAGCTTCTTTTCCTCGCTCATCAGCACTCTCCTCGGGCGGGGCCAACCACGCTTACGTTTCAAGCTAGGAAACGCTGCGCCCCTCGGCGCGTCCCGCCACTCCGTCGGCACGATGCGGTCGAGCGGGTCAGCCCGGCACCACCCGGCGATAGAGGTGCCAGGTCGCGTGCCCGAGCACCGGCATGACGATGATCAGGCCGAGCAGGCAAGGGATCGAGCCCAACACCAGCCCGGCGCCGACGATCAAGCCCCACACGGCCATCGGCCCGGGATTGGCGGCGACCGCCCGCACCGAGGTCGCGATTGCGGTGTCGAGCCCGGCGTGGCGGTCGAGAAGCAGCGGAAACGATACGACGCCGATCGCCAGCACCAGGAGGGCGAACAGGAAGCCGACGCCCACCCCGGCGCCGATCAAGGTCCAGCCGGCGCTGGTCGTGAACACGTCGCTGACGAAACGCACGATCGAGACCGGCGGCTCCGGGCCAAAGATCATCACGTAGATCCCCAGCGCCGCGGCGAGCCACATCAGAAAGATCGCTATCAGCAACAGGCCCAATAGCACGATCGCGCCAAACGCCGGCGAATGGACGACGCCGAACCCATCCGACCAGCCGACGTCCAGCCCTTGCTCGCGACGCCGGCTCATCTCGTAGAGCCCGACCGCGGCGAACGGGCCCACCAGGGCGAAGCCCGAGGCCAGCGGGAATAGCAGCGGCAGCATCTGATAGCCAAAGGCGAGCCGGGCCAGGAACAGGCCCGCCACCGGATAGAGCACGCAGAGAAACAGCACGTCGGTGCGGAACACGGCGAAATCACCGAGCCCGGCGGCTAACGCGCTGCGCAGATCGGCCAACCCGATGCGGGCGACCGCCGGCGCCGGAGAATGCAGGTTCTCGCGCGTCTGGCGACCGGCTCGGCCCACCGCCTCGACCGCCTCGGCCGCGTGCTTCACTTGGTCGACGCTCCATTCGACGGGGTTTCGGATCGTCAACATGACCGTTCCTCCCGAACACTCGTGCTCGGAGGGCCGCGGGCCACCCGTGACGGCATCCCAACCGGCTGCCGGCCTCGAGCGAACTCGCGACCCGCCAACCGCCGAGATATGTGCATCGGCCGCCGGGTGCGCTACTCTGCCGCACCGATTTATCCGTGGGCGCGTTTCCCCGGTCAGCGCGACCGGTCGAAGTCGATGTCGGCGGCGGCCAAGAGGTCGGGGCCGCAGCGCTCGGCGATCCGTGCGTGCGGCACCGCGGAGGGCTCGACCCGATAGCGGCGCCGCAGAATCGCCGCTGCGGGCGGATCGAGCCCCGCTAGACGGCGCGCGATCAGCTCCCCGACCCGGCGCGAGAATGGGCCGGTCTGCTGCTCGATATAGATGATCCGCAATGCGCCCTGGCGCTCGGGCTCAGCTGCCAGCCGCCGGCCCAGCCAGCGATCGACCGTCTCCAGCCCGCGCATCGGATCGCCGGTCGCTGGATCGCGACCGTAAAGCCCGTCGAACACATAGAGCTCGTCGGGCGATTGATGCGCGGCGGCGATCGCGTCGATTGCCGGCATGCCGCCCCCGGAATGCGCGGTCAGGATCAGGCGATCGGCGGTGCGGCCGGCCACAGCGGACGCCGGCAAGGCTGCGGCGAACCGTTCCAGCCCGTAATCGACGAGGCGATCGAGGCCGCCGTCGAGCAGCGCCGGGAAATCGTACCAAGTGTAGCGCAGCCAGTTGCCGCGCGGCAGCAGCGCCAGGGTCGGCCGCGTCCGGCGCGTCAGGTCGAGGCCGCCGCGCACGACTTTTTCGGCGAGCGGCATCGCCCTCCCAGCTCGGGAAAACCCGTGCAGATGGACGACGACATCGACCGAAGCGGCGTCGAGCGGGATCGCGTTCCAGCGCAGGAACAGATCGGGCTGGGTCCCGGCATGCCCGCGCAGCAGCGGCGTGTCGCGAAGGTAAGCCTCGCCCGGCGCGATCATTCCGGCCGACAGCATGATCGGCAGCTCCAACACCGCCTCCCTCGCACGATTGGCGACACGCATTCCGGTCGCCCGGCGATGATACGACAGCTTCCCGCGAACCTCACACCGGTCGCCCGCGGAAGCGGCTGGTGTTGCGCCGGGCGCGGTGGTACTGGTGGAGGGCTGATTGCACGCCCGCAGGAGAGGCCGCGCCTCGTCGCAACAGGGGCCGGCGCCGAAGGAGCAACCGCCCCGGAAACTCTCAGGCAAAAGGACCGCGGGCGGAAGGGCGCTCTGGAAAGCAGCGGGCGGGGTTCGCAGCCCATCCGCTCACCGAAGGAGTAAGCCCCGGCGGCGGATGATCCGCGGCCTGGGTGAATCTCTCAGGGTCCACGACAGAGGGGGCATCGCCGGGCGCTTGGGCGTCCGCGCTCTGTCGGAGGTGACCGGGGTGCCCGCTCAAGATGCCGCGCCGCCGCTCAAGCGGACGCCGTTTTACCCGCTGCACCAAGCGCTCGGCGCCCGGATGGTGCCGTTCGCCGGCTACGAGATGCCGGTGCAGTACCCGGCCGGGATCATCGCCGAGCATCTGCACACCCGCGCCAAGGCCGGGCTGTTCGACGTCTCGCATATGGGCCAGCTGCGGCTCGGCGGGCCCGATCCGGCCGCTTCCTTCGAAGCGCTGGTCCCTGGCGACATCCGCGGGCTGCGCCCGATGCGGATGCGCTACACCTTGCTGCTCAACGGCGATGGCGGGATCCTCGACGATCTGATGACGACGCGGCTCGATGACAGCCTGTTTGTCGTCGTCAACGCGGCGACCAAGGACGCGGATTTCGCGCATTTGCGCGACCGGCTCGGCGGCGCGGTGACGATCGAGCCGCTCGAGGATCGGGCATTGCTGGCGTTGCAGGGGCCGGCTGCTGCCGCGGTCCTGGCGCGCCTCGATGAAAGCGCGGCACGGCTGCCGTTCATGGGCGCGGCCGAGATCGCGCTCGACGGGCGGCAATGCCTGGTCACGCGCTCGGGCTACACCGGCGAGGACGGCTTTGAGATTTCCGTGCCGGCCGCTGCCGCGCCGGGTTTGGCCGAAAGGCTACTGGCCGAGCCGGAGGTCATGCCGGCCGGCCTCGGCGCCCGCGATTCGCTGCGCCTCGAAGCGGGCCTCTGCCTCTACGGCCACGACATCGACGAGACAACGACCCCTGTCGAGGCCGACCTCGCCTGGACCATCGGCGCCAGGCGGCGCGCCGTCGGCGACTTTCCGGGCGCCGCGGCGATCCTGCGCCAGCTCGCCCAAGGGCCAACGCACAAACGCGTCGGCATCCGCCCCGACGGCCGCGCGCCGGCGCGTGGGGGAGCCGCGATCGTCGATGCTGCCGGCAACGAGATCGGCCGAGTCACCAGCGGCGGTTTCGGCCCCTCGCTCGGGGCGCCGGTGGCGATGGGCTATGTCGAGACGAACCACGCCGCAGAACGCGCCGTCCTGTCTTTGGTGGTGCGCGACATGCCGCGGCCGGCGCGGATCGCTCCGCTGCCCTTTGTTCCGCACCGCTATTATCGCGGCTGAGCCCGCAGAAGGAAACCGCCGATGACCGCACTTCGCTTTACCAAGGAGCACGAATGGGTCCGGCTCGATGGCGAGCTCGCGGTGATTGGCATCACCGATTACGCGCAGACGCAATTGGGCGACGTGGTCTATGTCGAATTGCCGGAAATCGGCCGCCGGGTCGAGCAGGGCAAGGAGGCCGCGGTCGTCGAATCGGTCAAGGCGGCGAGCGAGGTCTATGCCCCGGTCTCGGGCGAGGTGGTCGAAGTCAACGAGGCACTCGCCGCCGAGCCGGCCAAGGTCAACGCCGACCCGCTGGGCGAAGGGTGGTTTCTGAAAGTGCGGCTCGACGACCCAAAAGAGCTCGACGGGCTGATGGACGAGGCGGCCTACCAGCGCTTTGTCGGGGAGCAGCATTGATGCGCTATTTGCCGCTCAGCCCGCGCGAGCGCGGCGAGATGCTGGCGCGGATCGGCGTCCCGTCGATCGACGCGCTCTATGCCGAGGTGCCGCCGGCAGCACGGCTCGACGGCCTCCTCGATCTGCCGCGGGCGCAGGGTGAGCTCGAGGTCGAGCGGGCGATCGCGCGGATGGCCGCCCGCAACATCGCAGCTGGGTCGGTACCGTTCTTCCTTGGCGGCGGCGCCTATCGCCACCATGTCCCGGCCGCGGTTGACCATCTGATCCAGCGCGGCGAATTCCTGACCTCCTACACCCCCTACCAACCCGAAGTGGCGCAGGGCACCCTGCAATATTTGTTCGAGTTCCAGACCCAGGTCGCGCTGCTGACCGGCATGGAAGTGGCCAACGCCTCGCTCTATGACGGCGCCACAGCTTGCGCCGAAGCGGTGATGATGGCCAACAGGCTGACCGGGCGCAGGCGCGCGGTGCTGTCGGGCGCACTCCATCCGCATTACCGCGAGGTGTCCGAGACCTATGCCCGATTTATCGGCTTCGATCTCTCCGCGCAGGATCCGCGGCCGGGCGAGAACGAGGATCTGGCCAGGCTGATCGATGGCGCCACCTCCTGCGTCGTCGTGCAGAACCCCGATTTTTGGGGCGAGCTGCACGATTGGTCGGCGCTGGCGGCGGCCTGTCACGACAGAGGCGCGCTGCTGATTGTGGTGGTGACCGAAATCGTGTCGCTCGGCGCGGTGCGGGCGCCGGGCGAGATGGGCGCCGACATTGTCGCTGCCGAGGGCCAGTCGCTTGGCAACGCGCTTAATTTCGGCGGCCCCTATCTCGGCCTGTTCGCCAGCCGCGACCGGTTCGTCCGGCAAATGCCGGGCCGGCTGGTCGGCCAGACTGTCGATGCGGATGGCAAGCGCGGCTGGGTTTTGACGCTGTCGACGCGCGAGCAGCACATCCGGCGCGAGAGGGCGACGAGCAACATCTGCACCAACTCCGGGCTGTGCGCGCTGGCCTTTACGATCCACTTGGCCCTGCTCGGCGAGGAGGGCCTGACCCGGCTCGCCCGGCTCAACCATGCCGCCGCCGCCGGCCTGGCCGAGCGGCTCGAAGCTGTGCCGGGGGTGCAGCTCGTCAATGAAACCTTTTTCAACGAATTCACCTTGCGCCTGCCGCGCCCGGTCGCACCCGTCGTCGAGGCGCTGGCCGCGAAGGGTGTGCTCGGCGGCATCCCGGTCAGCCGCCTCTATCCGGACCGGCCTGAACTGGCCGACCTGCTGCTGGTTGCGGCGACCGAGACCGTGACCGAAGACGACATGGATCGGTTGGCGCAGAGCTTGGCGGAGGTGCTGTCGTGAGCGCGTGGAGCCGGGCGCTGAGCCGCCAGACGGCCGCCGACCCGGTGGCTCCGCCGGCGACGTTCAGCGGCAATCGCGGGTTAGAGATCGAGGAGAAGCTGATCTTCGAGCAGGATTCGCCGGGGCAATGCGGCGTCGATCTGCCCGAGCCAGCGCCGCTCGCGGCACGCCTCGGCGGGCTCGAACGCGCGGGCCCGATCGGCCTGCCGGGGCTCAGCGAGCCGCAGGTCGTGCGCCACTTCACCCGTTTATCGCAAAAGAATTACGCGATCGACAGCGGCCTCTACCCGCTCGGCTCGTGCACGATGAAGCACAATCCGCGGCTCAACGAGAAATTGGCGCGGCTGCCCGGCCTCGCCGACATCCATCCGTTGCAGCCGGTCTCGACCGTGCCCGGCGCGCTCGAGTTGATCGACACCTTGGCGCATTGGCTGAAGACGCTGACCGGCATGCCGGCAATCGCCTTGTCGCCCGGGGCCGGGGCGCATGGCGAGTTGTGCGGGATCATGACGATCCGCGCGGCGCTCGAAGCCCGCGACGATCCGCGCCGGCGCGTGCTGGTGCCGGAATCGGCGCACGGCACCAACCCGGCGACCGCGGCCGCCTGCGGCTATCTGGTCGAGCCAATCCCGGCCAATGCGCGCGGCCGGGTCGACCGCGCGGCGCTCGAAAGCAAGCTCGGCCCCGATATCGCGGCGCTGATGCTGACCAACCCGAACACCTGCGGCCTGTTCGAGGACGAGATCGTCGAAATCGCCGCCTCGGTGCACCGCGCCGGCGCATTCTTTTACTGCGACGGCGCCAATTTCAACGCGATCGTCGGGCGGGTGCGGCCCGCCGATCTCGGCATCGACTGCATGCACCTCAATCTGCACAAGACGTTTTCGACGCCGCATGGCGGCGGCGGCCCGGGCAGCGGCCCGGTAGCCTTGGCGGCGAGCCTCGCACCCTATGCGCCGCTGCCGTGGCTGGTGCATGGCGAGAAGGGGCTCGAGCTGGTCGAGCACCGCAGCGAGGCAGCCTCGCACACGATCGGCCGGCTCAAGGGCTTTCACGGCCAGATGGGCATGTTCGTGCGGGCGCTCGCCTACATGATGAGCCACGGCGCCGACGGGCTGCGTCAGGTCGCCGAGGACGCAGTGCTCAACGCCAACTACCTGCGCGTGCTGCTCGACGGCGATCTGAGCCTGTCCTTCCCCGGCCCGTGCATGCACGAGGTGCTGTTCGACGACCGATTTCTGAAAGATACCGGGATCACCACCCTCGACTTTGCCAAGACGCTGATCGACGAGGGCTATCACCCGATGACGATGTATTTCCCGCTGGTCGTGCACGGCGCCTTGCTGATCGAGCCGACCGAGACCGAGAGCAAGGCGACGCTCGACGAATTTGCCGCGGTGGTCAAATCCTTAGCCGACGCCGCCGGTGCCGGCGACGCCGCCCGCTTCCGCGCCGCCCCGGCCCTGACCCCGCGCCGCCGCCTCGACGAAACCCTGGCTGCGCGCAGGCCGATGTTGCGCTGGCGCCCCGGCCCGCACCGGCAGGAAGCGGCGGATTAGCCGATGCTGAGGCTGATAAATCGTCGGCCGAGCATCGTGGCTCCCGGCAGGTGGCGATGAACGCGGCGCGGACGAGCTGCGGCGTCATCGTCGGCGATGGCGAGCGCGTCCTCTTGGGCCACGCGACCCGCTCGCCGCGGTGGGACATCCCGAAGGGCGAAGCCGGGCCCGGCGAAGACTTTGCCGAGGCCGCCGCGCGCGAGCTCTTGGAGGAGACCGGGCTTGTCGTGCCGCCATCGGCACTGAGCGCGCTCGGGGTCCGTCCGTATCTGCGCGGCAAGGATTTGGCGCTGTTCACGTGGGTGCCGGCGTCCTTGCCCGACCCGAAAACCCTGGTCTGCACGTCGCATTTCGCCCTGCCAAACGGCGCCTTGCTGCCCGAGTTCGACCGCTTTGGGCTGTTTTTATGGGAGGACGCGCTGGGCCGGGTCGGGCGAAGCATGGCGCGGGTTTTGGCCGCGATTCCGCGCGGCCGGCTACAGGGCGCTTCGAGATGACGCGCCGGTCGTGGTAGGTTGGCGCCATTAGCAATCAGGAGATCGCCGATGCCCAAGCTGCGCCACATCGCCATCGCCGCCGAAGACCCCGAGGCGATGGCCGAATTCTACAAAAAGGCGTTCGATTTCAAGGAAGTCGGCCGGCCCAACGGGGTGCTCGCGGACGGCGTGTTCTTGAGCGACGGCACGCTCAACATGGCGATCCTCAAATTCAAGACCGACCAGCTCGGCAAGGGCATGGATTACCGCGGCATCCATCATTTCGGCGTGCTGGTCGAGGATGTCGACGAATTCTCGAAAAAGCTCGAGAGCCTCGGCGCCCGGCATTACATCGACCAGGGCCATGGCGGGCAGCAGGCCGGCTATTTCGAGAAGAAGTTTTACGGTCCGGAAGGGATACTGTTCGACATCGCCGAGCATGGCTGGGCCGGCGCCGAGCCGCTTCCCGCCGAGGTCAAAGAGGCGGCCGAGTAATTCGAAACAAAACCTCACCCACCCGGCCCGCGGGCCGGGTCCCCACTCTCCCGCACTGCGGAAGAGGGTGCCAACCCCCGGACTGCGATCCGGGGGGAGCTGGGTGAGGGCGCTGCTTCACAACAGCAATAAAGGAGATGGGCATGGCCAAGCTGCGACACATCGCGATCGCCGCGAAAGATCCCGATGCGATGGCGGAATTCTATGTGAAGGCGTTTGACTTCAAGATCGTGCGCTCGAATGACGGACCCCTTGCTTATGGCCATCATCTGAGCGATGGCACGATCGATCTGGCGATCTTGCGGTTCAAGACCGACCAGCTGGGCCGAGGCCTCGACTATACTGGGCTGCACCATTTTGGCGTCCTGGTCGAGGATGTCGAAGAGGCCGGCCAAAAGCTCGAGACCCTCGGCGGCCGGCATTACATGGACCAGAGCAACGCCGAGCGGGTGGGCGGCTTCGAGGTTAAATTCTACGGCCCGGAAGGCATCCTGTTCGATGTGGCCGAGCACCCCTGGACCGGCACCGAGCCGCTCCCGGTCAAGCGCGAGCCGGCTGAAGCGGCCGAATAAGCTCAGACGGGGGTTACCACACGAGCCCTCACCCTCCCCAGCCTGTCGGCTGGGTCCCCCCCTCCCGCAATGCGGGAGAGGGTGCCGAGCGCAGTGAGGCGGGTGAGGGAGCGGCCTCACCCGCCATGCCCGCTTCTGGCGCGTCACATTTTCTGGCGCGTCACATTGCCATCCAGCCGCCATCGACGTTATAGGCGGCCCCGGTCACATAGCTGGCGCGGTCAGAGCTGAGCCACACCACGAGCTCGGCGATCTCTTCGGGCGTGCCCATGCGGCGGAGCGGCGTCTGGGCCAGGATCGCGGCCCCGCGCCTGGTCATCACCTCCTCGGTCATCCGCGTCTTGACATAGCCGGGGCAGATGGCGTTCACCCGAATCCCGGCATCGGCATATTCGATCGCCGCGGTCTTGGTCAGCCCGACGACGGGACCTAACCCGGATATCTCACCGGGCGGCTGCTGATGTTGGATTTTCTGACGTATCAGGCTGCTTGTCGGGGTTTTGGGGCCGCGAGCCTGGCGTTTTGAGCCTGTCGGGGCGCGGCTGAGCGGTCGCAGGGTGAGCGACGGC
>DASYBC010000131.1:0-2685 GCA_036500965.1 Allostellaceae bacterium
GCGGCGCTGCAGCCCGAACCAGGACACCATGATCGCGGCGAGCAGGAACGGAATCATGGCGCTGGAAATCGCCGCGCCCTCGCCGAGCTGGCCGGCGATGATGGCGCGCTGATACGACAAGGTCGCCATCAGGTGGGTGGCGTTGACCGGGCCGCCACGGGTCATCGCCCAGATCAACTGGAAATCGGTGAAGGTGAACAGCACCGAGAACGTCATCACCACGGCGATGATCGGGGTCAGCAGCGGATAGGTGATGTAGCGGAACATTTCCCAGCGGCTGGCGCCATCGAGCGTCGCCGCCTCGTAGAGCGAGGGCTGCACGGTCTGCAGCCCGGCCAGCAGCGTGATCGCGACAAAGGGAACGCCGCGCCAGATATTGGCGAAGATCACGCAGGCCCGCGCCCAGGTCGGATCGCCGAGAAAGTTGATGTTGTGGGTGATCAGTCCGAGATGCTTCAGCGACCATGAGATGATCGAGAATTGCGAATCGAAGATCCACCAGAACGCCAGCGCCGACAGCACGGTCGGCACGATGAAGGGGATCAGCACCAGCGCGCGCAGCATGGCCTTGAACGGCATGTTTTCGTTGAGCAGCAGCGCGAGGTAAAGCCCGATCGCGAATTTGATGCTGCTCGCGATCAGCGTGTAGAACACCGTATTGAATACCGACAGCCAGAAGATGTCGTCGCCCCACAGCCACTCGTAGTTTTCGAGCCCGATATATTCGCCGGGCTGGCCGATCTTGGCATCGGTGAATGAAATCCAGATCCCGAGGCCCAGGGGATAGGCCAGGAAGAAAATCAGGAACCCCATCGCCGGCAGCATGAACCAGAAACCCAGCCAGTCGCGGTTGGTCCTGAGCTGGTCCCAGGCGGTGGCTTCGCGGATCTGCGGTTTGGCGCGCTGCGGCGAGAGTGCGATGTCAGCCATGGGCGATGTTCCGTATTAATGCAAACTGCATGTGCCGCCTGTTCCCGATGCGCCGAACCGCGTCGTCCGGCGCCTTGCGCTGGTATTTAATGGGGCGGGCGGCGGTCGCGCACCGCCCGCCCCAGGCTTGATCAGCGATAAATTCGCTTCAATTGCCGCTCGGTTTCGGCAATCGAGCTCTTGGCGTCCTTGGCCCCGGTGCAGTAGTTGGCGAACATGTCGACGACCAGGAAATCGGCGATCGCGGTTGCCGCCTTCTCGCCGGGGGTGCCGATGCCGGACGCCGGCAGCGCCCGCTTGCTGGCCTGCGCGAACACCGCGTTCTTCGGGTCCGCGGTCCAGACCGGGGCCGAATCGTAGGCATTGAGGGTGTGGGTGAGATAACCCCGCGCGCCCGAAAGCCACTTCTCGAACTGATCCTTTTCCAGCATAAAGGCGATGAAGGCCTTGGCGGCGTTCGGATATTTGGTGAAGTTGAAGGCCAGGATCGGAACCGCGAGCTGCAGTTCGGTCGGATGGCCGACCGGCCCGACCGGCCACAGCGCGTGATAGGTGTCTTCCGCCAAATCCTTCATCTTCGGATCGTCTTTTTCGGCCACGTAAATCGAAATACCGTTGGCCGTGCAGTACAGTTCGCCCGACAGGAACGCCTTGTTGTTGGAGCCGTCATTCCAGGACGCGCAGCCGGGGATGAAGTTGTCGGACACCGCCTTGGCGTATTCCAGCGCCTTCACCGTCTCCGGCGAATTGATGATGACCTTGTCATTCTTGTCGACGGTGTAGGCGCCGTGGCCCCACAGAATCCAGTGCAGCCACGCATTGGCGTCGCCGGTCGCATGCCCCAGCGCGAAGCCGGCCGGCGTGTTGTTCTTCTTCAATCCCTTGCACATTTCGAGGAAGCCGGGGAAGTCGGTCGGGAACGCCTTGAAGCCCGCCTTCTCCACCGCCGATTTGCGATAGGTCATGTAGCCGCCGACGGTCGCGACGGGGATGCCGAGCCAGTCGTTGCCCTTCTTGCAGGTCGCGGCGGCGGCCGCGGTCCATCCGCCATATTTCTTGCCGAGATAGTCGGCAACGTCGTTCATCTTCAGCACTTTGGTCGGGAACAGTTGCGGCAACGTGTGCAGGCCCCACGCCATGTCGAGGCCGGAGCCGGTGTTGGCGGCGACCGAGGCCTTTGGCTGCACGTCCTCGAACGACTCGCTGAACACATTCATCTGGGTGCCGGTGGCGGTCTGGAACGCCGCGACAATGACGTTGAAGGCGTCGTCCTCCGCCGGCACAAAGCGCTTCCAGCGCATCAGGGTGAGTTTGGCGCCCGGCTCCGGTTTCCACGGGGCCGTCTGCGCCCACGCCTTGGCGAAATCAAGCAGCGCGGGTCCGGTCAGCGCACCGGTGGCGGCAAGCGCGGTGCCGCCCTGAAGCAGGGTGCGGCGGGTAAAGTGATGCATGGTCTATCCTCCCAATGGTTTCTTGGTTTGTCAGGCATTCAGTCGCTTGCCGGTCGTCTCGTCGAACAGATGAACGAGCGACGGGTTCGGCTTCAGCCGGACCTTGTCGCCCGGACTGAATTGATGACGCTCGCGGAACACGGCCACCACCTGCTCGCCGCCGAGCTTGGCGAACACCTGGGTTTCCGAGCCGGTCGGTTCCACCACCACGATCTCGGCCTCGGCGCCGTCGTCGGCGATGGTGAAATGTTCGGGCCGCACGCCGTACACCACGGGCCGGCCGTCCGAGCTGGCCGGCGCCGAG
>DASYBC010000132.1:0-9838 GCA_036500965.1 Allostellaceae bacterium
CACCGAAGAGCTGCCCTGGCTCGACGAAGCGGATAAAAGCCTGGTCATGGGCGACGCGCTTTGCGCCTGGTGGGGCTGGGACCGGCCGAAAACACCCAACTGAGAAGGACATCGCACGATGCAGAACACCAAGGGGAAAAAGGTCGCGGTGGTGATCGGCGCCACCTCGAAATGGCAGTCCGACGGCAAGATGACCAACATGCTGCACGGCCACGACGTCGACCCCACCATCGTGCCGGTCGGCGTACGCTGGGGGGTTGGCGGCGCGGTCGCGCAGAAATTCGCAGCCGAGGGTTTCTTCACCGTGGTGACGTCCCGCACCGAGAGCAATGCGACCGGGCTGGCCGCCGCGATCCGCGAGCATGGCGGCGACTGCGCGATCGTCGAGCTCGACCTGTCGTCGGAGGATTCGATCGCCAACGCCTTCAAGACCATTCGCGCCGAGGCCGGCGAGCCCGAGGTGGTGGTCTACAATGCCGGCTACTCGGACGGCCGCGAGCTGCCGGAAGACAAGGAGCTGCTCGAGCACGTGCCGGTGTCGATCCTCGACACCGCGATCCACGTCGCGATCCGCGGCCCGTTCCTGGTCGCCAAGGAAGTGCTGCCGGCGATGCGCAAGAAGGGCGAAGGCTCGTTCTTATTCTCGAACAATTCGAGCTCGCTGCGCGGCAAGAAGCGCATGACCGGGCAATCGCTCTATTATCCGCGGGTCATCATGCGCACCCTGGCGCAGGTGCTGACCGAGGAATATTCGGAGCACGGCGTGCACGTCGCCAACATCGTGATCGACGGCTCGATCGACTCGCCCGGCAGCCGGGCATTGCCGCGGAACCAGAACCGACGGGATCTGATCATCAACCCGGTCAAGATCGCCGAAGCGTACTGGTACCTGCACACCCAGGACCCTTCGTGCTGGACCCATGAGCTGCAGCTGACGCCGTTTGCGTCGAAGCCGAGCTACTGACGGCAGCCCCCTCCCGAATTTCCCGGGGCAGCGGGCAGCGGGGGAGGGGATTTCCGCCGCGACAGCAGCGTTGGGAGAGGACGACGACATGGCGCAGGAAACCGTTCGGTCGGCTCGATACGCGGCGGCGCTCCGCTATGAGGACATCCCGGCGGATATCGTCCGGCGGGCAAAGGAGTGCATCGCCGACACGGTGGCGGCGATCATCTGCGGCGCCGCACTGCCGTGGAGCCGGATCGTCATCGGCTATGCCGAGCGCACCGGGCCCGGCGGCGGCTGCCATATTCTCGGCAGCGGCGGGCCGGCGGTGACCGCGCCCGCGGCGGCGCTCGCCAACGGCGCCCTCGCCCATGCCTTCGAGCTCGACAGCCTGACTCGGCCGGGAGCGGGCGTCCACCCGGGCGCGACCCTGCTGCCCCCGGCCTTGGCGATCGCCCAGCAGCAGGGGCTTGGCGGGCGGGCGTTGATCGCCGCCTTCGTCGCCGGCTGCGAGGTGATGGTGCGGATCGGCCGCGCCACCGGTCACACCAATGAGGAGCGCGGCTTTCATGCGCCGGGCAACACCGGGCCGTTTGGCGGCGCCGTCGCCGGCGGGCATCTGCTGGGGCTCGACGAGCGGTCGATGGCGAATGCGCTCGGCATCGCCGGCTCGCTCGCCTCGGGGCTCCTCGAATTCGCCCATGCCGGCAATGGCGGCATGGTCAAGCGGCTGCATCTCGGGCGCGCCTGCGAGGGCGGCGTGTTGGCCGCAAGCCTCGCGCATGGCGGCTTCACGGCACCGGACACGGTGCTCGAAGGCCGGTTCGGGTTCTTGGCGGTGTTCTGCCGCGAATGGAATACCGCCGAGCTGACCCGGGGCCTCGACGAATACTGGGAGACGAGGAGCATCGCCTTGAAGCGCTATCCGTGCCACATCAATGCGCATGCCGCGGTCAAGGCATTGTCGCAATTGCAGGCCGAGCACGGCTTCAAGGGCGGCGAGGTCGAGGCGGTCACGATTTCGGGCAGCGAGCGGATGGCCACCCTGCACAACATCCCCGAGCCGACCGATCTGATGCTGGCGCAATATAGCGTGCCGTTTTGCGCGGCATTGGCGCTCTATCGCGACCCGCGCAACCCCGAATCCTTTGCCGAGGGCGCACTTGACGACCCGGAGATCCGCTCGCTCACCCGCCGGGTGACGATGCAAGCGCCCTCACGCCAAGCGGGCCATAGCGCCGCCGGAACAACGGTCATGGTCGCTCTGAAAGGCGGCCGGCATTTCACCGCCACCGCCGAGGACGGCACGCTGGTGCCGGGGGATCTCGCCGACAAGTTCGCTCGCCTGACCCGGGCCGCGCTCGGCGAGCGCTCGGGGCAGCTCTTCGAACGGCTAATGCAGCTGGAGCGCGAGCAGACGCTCGATTGGCTCGGCGCGGGTTCGTGGCCCTGAGCCTACTCGGCCGGGCCGGATTGGAGCTGGATGTAGTTTTGGATGCCGATCTTGGGGATCAGGTCGAGCTGGGTCTCGATGAAATCGACATGGTCCTCTTCGCCGTCGAGGATCTCGCTGAACAGATCGCGGGTCACGAAATCGCGCACGCTTTCGCAATGCACGATCCCCTCGCGCAAGGCGGGCAACGCGTTCTGCTCCAGCCGAAGATCGCATTCGAGGATCTCCTGCACGCTTTCGCCGACCAGAAGCTTGTCGAGATCCTGTAAATTGGGCAGCCCATCGAGAAATAGAATCCGCTCGATCAGCTTGTCGGCGTGCTTCATTTCGTCGATCGATTCGGAATACTCGTAGGCGCCGAGCTTGGTCACGCCCCAGTGGCGCAGCATGCGGGCGTGCAAGAAATACTGGTTGATCGCGGTCAGCTCGTTTTTCAGCACCGCATTCAAATGCTGCAGGACGGTCGCATCACCGCGCACGGGGTGCCTCCAATGGGACTTGGCCTTGAGATTATCTTGGAATGGCCTCGCCCAGCGGCAAGACCGACGCTGCGACGATCAATCGGCGCCGACCGGTTCCGGGCCGGAAAACTCGACAACCCGACGCAGCATGTCCCGGACAAACGGGACGCACTTGCCGCATTGCGGCTTGGTGCCGAGCGCGCGGTAGACAGCCGAAACGGTGCAGCCGTGGCATTCGGCATGGGCGCGAAAGTCGCGATCGGTGATCGCGTTGCAGAGACACACGTACATTCGCGCCCCTATCGACTATTACCCTCCTGCATATACCGTGGTTGCGAGCAAGTCGCAATGTCATTAGCCATGCCGCGCGATCGTGCCAGTTATGCCGTCGCGGCGGGTTTCGGTCGACCATCGCAGTGCCGATCGTGGCTAAAAAGCATCGCACCGCTAGTGGGGCTACGCCGGCAGAGGATTCCCGCTCTCCCCTTCCTCGTCATTCGCGCGGAAGCTGCGGTTGCCGAGCTGTGCCCAATAATCAAAATCCTCGGTCTGGCCGCGGATGTAAATGAGCCCGTTGATCGAGGCCGCCCAGCACCGGCCCGCGCAGATAGGGGATCCGCGCGCCCGTTGGTGCCGGGGTCGGCTCAGCCTTGTAGTCCCACGTCAAGGTCGGGATGGCCGGGCAATTTCATAAACCCGACCGGCACATGGATCAGCGGATTGCGGTTGCGCCCGCTGGCTGCGATCGGCACCACCCGCGTCGCCGGGTCCTCGGTCAGCCGGTTGGCCAACACGCATCAGGCCGAGCCGGCGCCGACAATCACGCAATCTGCCTGCATGCTCGTCCCTCCCCCGGGTGCCATTGCGAGGAGCGCAGCGGCGAGGCAATCTCGTCTGGCTTGGGCGCAGTCCGCGCGAGATTGCTTCGCGGAGCCTGTCGTTGGGCGGCGCTTCGTGCCGACCCGTGGGCTCGCGATCACACCAGACGCTGGGATGCCGCCATTTCTCCGGAGCCTCAGCCACGATCATCGCCGCAATCGCTACGGCGATCATGTTTGTTGCTGGCGCGGGGATCGGTCGAGCTTGCACCGCTGAGGGCAGGGTGGCGTGCGGCGCCGATTTCTGCGGATGTTCAGCTTGCTTCGTCGCGTAGTATATCCGCCCGGCGCGATACATGGGCAATATTGCAGATTGCGGAGAGGCCCTGATGAAAGCTTCCAGCATCGGCGCGGCGATGGCGGTCTCGCTCGCCCTGTTTACCATCTATGCCCGGCATTCCCGTTCCGCCGCGCAGACGGCATCTGAGCCGGCATGGACGCTGAATGAGCAGAAAACCACAGTTGTCGCGAAGTTTCCGACCGTCCCGCCGGCGACGCTGACCCTGGACGCGGCCCAGGTTGACAAGATGATCGCCGAACTGGCGCAGCTGCGCGCGGCGATGAAGCCGCCGCGGCCGATCGGCGATCCGGCGCCGGGGACCACAATCAATGTCGCGACCACCGGCCGGTGGTGGGTGCAGCCGGACGGCGCCGGCATCGATCTGGCAATCCTTCACCCCGGCTATGGATGGGTCGGTCTCGAGCTGAACCAGACCGCCATCGAGCAGCTGAACCGCCGCCTGATCCGCGCGATCCATAGGCCGCCGGAACGGGCAAGACACGTCTATCAGCGCCGGTACGAGCACAGGTAGCCAACCCGGGCCAGCAATGAGCGCTACACCGCCGCGCGGCGGGTCTGATGCGGCGCATGGCCGGCGTCAGCTGCCGGCGGCGGTCAGCTGCGGGCCGCGGTCAGCTGCGGGCGTCTTGGCGGATCATCGCCGCCCCCTTTTCGGCGATCATGATGGTCGGCGCGTTGGTGTTGGTCGAGGTCACCGCCGGCATCACCGAGGCGTCAACCACCCGCAGCCGGTCGAGGCCATGCACCCGCAGATGGTCGTCGACAACGGCCAGCTGGTCGCCGCCCATCTTGCAGCTGCAGGTCGCGTGAAACACGGTCGAGCCGTATTGGCGGGCATAGTCGAGCAGCTCGTCGTCGGTGCGAAAGTCTTTGCCGGGCAGGGTCTCGGCGACGACGTATTTCTTGATCGCCGGTGCGCCGAACAGCCGCCGCGCCAGCTTGAGCCCGCCGACGACGCAGCGCCGGTCGGTGTCCTCGGAGAGATAGCGCGGGTTGATCGCCGGCTGCTCGGCCGGGTTTGGCGATTTCGCTTCGACATAGCCGCGCGACAGCGGGCGCATCTGCCACATGCCGATGGTCATGCCGGGCGTGTCGTCGAGCCGGCGCACCGGCCCCGGGGCAAAGCTGCCCGGCGAAAACAGGCATTGGACGTCGGGGGTCGCCGACTCCCCCAAGACCTTGACCGAGGCACAAACCAGGGATGAGGCATAGGTCAGCATGCCGGTCCCGGTGAACAGGTAGCGCATGACCTCGCCGGCCAGCGGCAGGCCGCGCGATTTCTCATTCAAGGTCTTGGCGCCGGCGACAGCGCAGGCGACCCGGGCAATGTAGTGGTCCTGGAAATTTTTGCCCACGCCTGGCAGCGCATGCCGCACCGGGATGCCGACTCGGCCGAGATGGTCGGGATCGCCGACGCCCGACAATTGCAGGATATGCGGCGAGCCGATGGCGCCGGCCGACAGGATCACCTCGCGCGCCGCATCCGCCCGCTCGATCGAGCTGCCTGAGCCGTTGCGGGCGAATTCGACCCCGGTGGCGCGTGCGCCGTCGAATAGGACGCGATGCACCTGCGCCCCGGTGACGATCTGCAGGTTGGGCCGCTTTTTCGCCGCCCGCAGATAGGTGCGCGCGGCACTCTGCCGGCGCCGGCCGCGGCGGGTCTGCTGGACCCAGCCGATATTGTCGCCGGCGCCGGGCGGCAGATGGTTGACGTCCTCGCGGTAGGCAAGGCCGATCTGTTGCCCGGCCTCGATCATCGTGTGGCACAGCACCGGCTTGTCCGAAGCGTGCGAGGTCAACAGCGGGCCGCTATGCCCGTGGAAAGCATCCTCTCCGCGCTCCCAGCTCTCGGCCTTTTTGAAGTAGGGAAGCACATCGTCCCACGACCATCCGCGGTTGCCGAGCTGGCCCCAATGGTCGAAATCCTCGGGCTGGCCGCGCACATAGATCATGCCGTTGATCGATGACGAGCCGCCCAGCACCCGCCCGCGCGGATAGGGGATGGCGCGGCCGTTGGTGCCGGGGTCGGCCTCAGCCTTGTAGCCCCAGGTGATGGTCGGGTGGTCGAGCAATTTCATATAGCCGGCCGGAATATGGATCAGCGGGTTGCGGTCGCGCCCGCCGGCCTCGATCAGGACGACGCGAGTGCCGGGATCCTCGCTCAACCGATTGGCCAAGACGCACCCGGCCGAGCCGGCGCCGACGATGACGTAATCCGCCTTCATGTGCTCTCCTTTCCCCATCCTCTCCGCCGCCTTTTCGGGCGAGATCGAGCCGGCGAGCGCGGCATGGCCCGGCGCGCTGCATCACCCGGCTTGCGCCCGGCCAAACGGACCCCGGCCAAACGAGCGACGTTGAGCGAGGCCTTGGCGGCGCGTACGGCAGCGGTGTTTCGCGACCCCGCCAACGGGATCATCGGCCGGTTGAGCGAGCGCGCCCGGCAGCAGGGCAAGGCCTTGATCCGCCGGCTCGATCAGATCGAGCACGCGGTGCGCGGCAGCGCCGATGCTCCGATCGTGAGATTGGACTTGCACCGGCCGGGCGGGGACTAGATCGGGACGGTCGAAGAAAGGCCGCGGCGTAAGGCTGCGTCGCCGCCCGTCGCCTGCGGCTCAGTAGCCTTCGCGTTCCATGCGTTTGCGCAGGAGCTTGCGGTAGCGGCGGACGGCTTCGGCTCGTTCGCGGGCGCGGCGCTCCGACGGCTTTTCGTAGCTGCGCCGCAATTTCATTTCCCGAAACACGCCCTCACGCTGCATTTTCTTTTTCAAGGCCCGCAGGGCCTGATCGACGTTGTTGTCGCGGACGAGGACTTGCACGGGGCCTCTGCTCCATTCCAAGGGTTATCGGCCGCGGTTGGCTGCGGCAATCCGACGCTTATCTAGCACCTCGGGCGCCCGCTGTGAAGCCGGATGAGCGCGAGCGGCTCGCCAGCTGCTTTACCCCGATCGCCAGCGGCCACATATTTGCGGCATGGCTCTCTTGAAGATCGCCCAGATGGGCAACCCTGTCCTACGCCGGCTGGCGGCCGCGGTCGAGGATCCGCGCGCCTCCTGGGTGCGCCGCCTCGCCGAGGACATGATCGAGACGATGGCGGATGCCGGCGGCACCGGCCTTGCGGCACCCCAGGTGCACCAGCCATCGCGGATCATCGTCTTTTTCGTCTCCGGCGAGCGGCTGACCGATATGCCGGGCGACACCGCCCAGGACCTGACCGTGCTGGTGAACCCGGTGGTCGAGCTCGTCGGCTGCGAGCGGGCGTTCGGCTGGGAGGGCTGCCTGTCGGTGCCGGGGATGCGCGGCGTCGTGCCGCGCCATTTGCGCATCCGCTACCGCGCCTTGGGGCTCGACGGCGAGCCGATCGAGCGCGAGGCTGAAGGGTTTCACGCCCGCGTCGTGCAGCACGAATGCGACCACCTCGACGGCATCCTCTACCCGCAGCGCATGGCCGATCTGCGGCACCTGTTCTATGTCGAGGAATTGCAGCGCCACCCGGTCGAGCTCGCCGAATTGCTGGCCGAGGCGCCGGCGAGATGAGAAGCCCGCTCGCCGAATCCGAGCGCGACGCGCTGATCGAGGCGATGCTGCCCGATGTCGCGTTCGACGGCTGGTCGCGGGCGGCCTTGCGCGCGGCGGCTCGGCGGCTCGGCATGCCGGCCGGCGAGGCGCTCGCCTTGTTCCCGGGCGGGGCCGCCGATCTGGTCGCCGGGTTCAGCCGCTGGGTCAACCGGCAGATGCTCGACCGGCTCGAAGCCTCGCCGCTCGATCAGCTGCGGGGGTCCGAGCGCATCGCGCTGGCGATCGGCGCTCGCCTCGAAATCGTCGAGCCGTGGCGCGAGGCGGTGCGCCGCTCCTTGACCATCCTCTCATTGCCGCAGCATGCGCCGCTGTCGATGCGCCTCCTCTACGAGACGGTCGATGCGGTCTGGTATGCCGCCGGCGACACCGCCACCGATTTCAGCTTTTATACGAAACGGTTGACCCTGGCGGCGATCTACGGCGCCACGGTGCTCTATTGGCTCGACGACCGCTCCGAGGGCTTTGTCGAGACCCGCGCCTTTGTCGAGCGCCGCCTCGCGGGCGCCGCCCGGATCGGGCGGATCCGCCGCGCTCTCGAAAGCACGCTCCAGCATCTGCCCAATCCGCTGCGCCTGCTGCGCCCGTCGCGCTGAGCGGCGGCCCACGGTCCCAGCGGCGCGGCTCCTGGTTTTCGCGATCGTGTTCTTCAGAAAAGGGGCGAGCGAATGCGGATCGTGATCACCGGCGGCTGCGGCTTTCTCGGCCGGCGATTGGCGATGCTGTTGCTCGAGCGGGGCAGCAGCCTCGGGCCGATCGACGAACTGGCCTTGTTCGACAGCGCGGCGCCGGCATTGCCGCTGCCGGAGGATCGCCGGCTGCTCCTGGTCACCGGCGATATCGCCGATCGCGCAACCGTGCATGCGCTGGTGGCGCCCGGTGCCGCAGCGGTGTTTCACCTCGCCGCCGTGGTCAGCGCAGAGGCCGAGTCCGACACCGATCTTGGCTACCGGGTCAATCTCGACGGCACCCGCGCGGTGCTCGACGCCTGCCGCGCGCTCGGCAGCTGCCCGCGGGTCGTGTTCGCCAGCTCGCTCGCGGTCTATGGCGGGGCGCTGCCGCCTTCGGTCGGCGACGATACGCCGCTGACGCCGCAATCCTCCTACGGCACGCAGAAGGCGATCGGCGAATTGCTGGTCAACGACTACAGCCGCAAGGGGTTCATCGACGGCCGAGCGCTCAGACTGCCGACGGTGGTGGTGCGGCCGGGCCGGCCGAACCGCGCCGCCTCGAGCTTTGCCTCCTCGATCATCCGCGAGCCATTGGCCGGCAGAGACGCGGTCTGCCCGGTCGCGCCCGACCTCGTCATGGCGCTGGCCTCGCCGCGCCGGGTGGTCGCCGCGCTGCACCGGGCCCATGAATTGCCGGGCGAAGCGTTCGGCGCCAATCGCTCGCTGCAACTGCCGGGCTTTTCGGTCGCGGTCGGCGACATGGCACTGGCGGTGCGCCGCGCCGGCGGCCCTGCCGCCCATGCCCGCATCAAGTGGCAGCGCGACTCGCAAATCGAGGCGATCGTCGCCGGCTGGCCGCAGGCGCTCGCCGCCGCGCGCGCCGAGGCGCTTGGCTTCACCGCCGACGCCGGCATCGACGATGCGGTGCGTGCCTTTGTCGAAGACGACCTCGACATGCAGAAGGCCCTGGTTTGACGCGCAGACCAGATCCCTCCGTTGGAGGCGTGGGCGGACTCGATGCCGCCATCGAGGCCCGCGCGATTGCCGCGGCCGAGGCCGAGATCGATGCAGGCAAGGGTGCACGCCAAAGTGAGGAAGTGGCTCTTGAAGCTTGCGAAAGGTGAGATTGCTCCGCTCCCGTGCAAGTAATCTGGTCGCCAGCGGCGCTTCGCGAGATCGATCACATCTACCGTTACGTCGCGCAATTCAATCCGCGTGCCGCCGAGCAGATGGTCGAGGAGATCTTGGCGGCGGGCGACAGCCTGAGAGCTTCCCCTTTCGCGGGCGGGCCGTGCCGGGCGCGTAGTTGCGGGAAACAACCCTCGCTTATCCTTACATCATCCGCTACCGCGTCGCGGCCGACCATGTACGGATTCTGCGTGTACGCCACGGCGCACGCCGCCGGACCAAGCCTTAACTAACCCGGATATCTCACCGGGATGAGTGCATCGGGGTTCTGAAAGAGGGATAATTCTTCTGCGACAAAGGCTTATCCGGTTGCAGAGGAGGTCCCCGATGCCGACAGAGTGTAGTCCGGCGACGATGCTTTTTGCACCCG
>DASYBC010000133.1:0-33793 GCA_036500965.1 Allostellaceae bacterium
CGTCGCTCACCCTGCGACCGCTCAGCCGCGCCCCGACAGGCTCAAAACGCCAGGCTCGCGGCCCCAAAACCCCGACAAGCAGCCTGATACGTCAGAAAATCCAACATCAGCAGCCGCCCGGTGAGATATCCGGGCTAGCCCAGGATGCCCCATTCTGCGGCCCAGCCGAGCCCGGCCCTGGTCTCGCCCTTGGGCCGGTATTCGCAGCCGATCCAGCCGGCATAGCCGATCTCGTCCAACAGGTCGAACAGATAGGGATAGTTGATCTCGCCGACATCGGGCTCGTGGCGGCCGGGGTTGCCGGCGATCTGGATATGCGGATAGCGGCCGGCCAAGGCTCGGATCCGGTGGGCCAGATCGCCCTCCATGATCTGCACGTGGTAGAGGTCGAGCTGGAGCTGCAGATTGGGCCGTCCGACCTCGTTGATGACCGCCATCGCCTGGCTCGTGGTGTTGAGGAAATAGCCGGGGATGTCGCGGGTGTTGATCGGCTCGATGATCACGGTAATGCCTTCGGGGGCGAGCCGGTCGGCGGCATAGCGCATATTGGCGACATAGGCCCGGCGGGCCTCGGCGCGGTCGCGCCCCTCGGGCCACAGCCCGGCCATCGCGTGCAGCAGCCGGCAGCCCGTGGCCTTGGCATAGGTCAGCGCCAGATCGACGCCGGCGCGGAATTCCTGCTCGCGGCCAGGCAATGCCGCCAGCCCGCGCTCGCCGGCGGCCCAATCGCCGGGCGGCATGTTGAACAACGCCTGCGTCAGCCCGTTGCCGGTCAGCGCCTCGGCTACGGTCTCGGGGCGCTGGTCGTAAGCGCCGAGATACTCGACCGCCTTGAAGCCGCATTGGGCCGCGGCGGCGAAGCGGTCGAGAAACCCGACCTCCTGAAAGATGAAGCTCAGATTGGCGGCGAATTTCGGCACGGGTCGGTCCTCCTCGGAGCGGCATCGAGCGACAATCGGCCGGCCCGTTTGCGGCCGGCGCGGCAGACAGTTAGTCTTTCCCCGCCCGAGTGCGAACGCAAGGGAGGCCGCTGGTGGTTGTGCTGCTGGGAGCGATCGCCGACGATTTCACCGGCGCCACCGATTTGTGCAACACCCTGGTGCGGCGCGGCATGCGCAGCGTGCAGTTGATCGGGGTGCCGGGGCCGGCGGCGCCCATTCCCGATGCCGAGGCGGTCGTCGTGGCGCTGAAGACGCGCACGGTTCCGGCCGCCGAGGCGATCGACAAAAGCCTCGCCGCGCTCGCCTGGCTGCAACGCGCCGGGGCGCGGCAGATCCTGTTCAAATACTGCTCGACCTTCGATTCGACCGATGCCGGCAATATCGGCCCGGTCGCTGAGGCGCTGATGCAAGCGCTCGGCACCGATTTCACCTTGTTCTGCCCGGCGTTTCCCGAAGCGGGCCGCACGATCTACAAGGGCTATCTGTTCGTCGGCGACGTCTTGCTGTCGGAATCAGGCATGCGCGATCACCCGCTGACGCCGATGCGCGACCCCTCGCTGGTGCGGGTGCTGCAGCGCCAGACCCGCTTCCGGGTCGGGCTGGTGGCGCAGGCCGCCGTTGCCCGCGGTGCCGCGGCGATCCGCGACAACTTTGCCTCGCTGCACCAAGACGGTTTTGCCCATGCGATCGTCGATGCGATCGAGGACCGCGATCTCGAGGCGATCGGCGAAGCCGCCGCCGATTTCCCGCTGATCACCGGCGGCTCCGGCATAGCACTCGGATTGCCGGGGAATTTCCGCCGCCGCGGCCTGCTCGGCGACAACACCGCCGCCGACACTCTGCCGCCGATTTCGGGCGCCGCCGCGGTGTTGTCCGGCTCGTGCTCCGGAGCGACGCTGGCGCAGGTGGCCCATATGGAGGAGCGCGCGCCGGCCTTTACGATCGATCCGATCGCCGCGGCCGAGGGTGCCGACACGGCGCAGCAGGCGCTCGCCTGGGCAACACCGAAGCTCGGCGATAAGCCGGTCCTGATTAGCGCGACCGCACCCCCCGATCGGGTCGCCGAGGTGCAGCAGCGCCTCGGCCGCGAGCAAGCCGGCGCGCTGGTCGAACGGATCCTCGCCGACATCGCCCGCGGCCTCGTCGCCGCGGGGGTGCGGCGGCTGGTCGTCGCCGGCGGCGAGACCGCCGGGGCGGTGGTGCAGGCGCTCGGCGTCGAGGGCTTGCGCATCGGCCGCCAGATCGACCCCGGCGTGCCGTGGACCGTAAGCCTCCCCGGCAGAAGCGGCGAGCCGCCCTTGGCGCTGGCCCTCAAATCCGGCAATTTCGGCGCCCCCGACTTTTTCCTGCGCGCCTTTTCAGTCCTCTCCGGAGAGCAAGGATGAACCACCCGGCATTGGCGTCGCCCTCACCCACCCATCTCTGCGGGCTGGGTCCCCCCTCGCCCGCATTGCGGGAGAGGGTCGGGGTGAGGGTGCCGTCGCACGGACGGAGCTTGCGATGAGCGACGCCAAAGCGCGCGAGGCGATCTGCACCATCGGTGCCTCGATTTTTGCCCGCGGCCTGACCGCCGGCTCCTCGGGCAACATCAGCGTCAAGACCGGCGACGGCTGGCTGATGACCCCGACCAACGCCTCGCTCGGCCGGCTCGACCCGGCGCGGCTGTCGCAGCTCGGCGATGACGGGCGGCTCCTCTCCGGCGACCCGCCGACCAAGGAGAGCTTTCTGCATCGCGTCATGTACGAGGAGCGCGCAAAAACGGGTGCGGTCGTCCATCTGCATTCGACGCATTCGGTCGCCGTGTCGTGCCTCGCCGAGATCGACCCCGCCGATGTCTTGCCGGCGATCACCGCCTATTACGTGATGCGGGTCGGCAGATTGCCGCTGGTTCCCTATTTCCGCCCTGGCGACATGGCGCTGGCCGAGGCGGTGCGCGGCTTCGCCGGCCGACACCACGCGGTCCTGCTGGCCAATCACGGCCCCGTCGTCGCCGGATCGAGCCTCGACGCCGCGGTCAACGCGATCGAGGAGCTCGAGGAAACCGCGAAGCTTTACCTGCTGCTGCGCGGCGCCAAGACCCGCTATCTGACCCCGGCGCAGGTCGGCGAATTGCAGGAATGACCGGCGGCGGGATTGCGTGATGCTGCGGCGAGCGGGTTGAAGGGCGCGAGCCTATGCGTCTAGGCGGCTTGTCGACCGTCGGCCGGCCCCCCTCGGCCGCCGCCGCCCGTCGCCCGGCGCGCGTCGTTTCATTTGCCCGCTCGCCGGCCGCAGCGATGCTCGCCTTGGTGGCGGCGATCACCGCGCTCCGGGTGTTGTGGCTGTGGCTGCAGCCCTTCGACCTCTACCCGGACGAGGCGCAATACTGGTTCTGGGCCCAGCACCTGGCCTTTGGTTATTATTCGAAGCCGCCGCTCGTCGCCTGGCTGATCGCGCTGACCACCGGCCTCTTCGGCAACAGCGAGTTCGCGATCCGGCTGTCGGCGCCGTTGCTGCACGCCGCGACCGCGATCTTTGTCTATGCGATCGGCGCGCGGCTCTACGACCGGCGGGTTGGGCTGTGGTCGGCGCTCGCCTATGCGACCCTGCCCGGCGTCTCGGTCTCGGCCTTCATCATGTCGACCGACGCCCCGCTGCTGCTGTGCTGGGCCGCTGCACTCTATGCCTTTATCCGGGCGCGCTCCGAGGGCGGCTGGGGCTGGTGGCTCGGCGTCGGGGTCGCGGCCGGGCTCGGCCTCTTGGCCAAATATGCGATGGCCTATTGGCTGCTGTCGGCGCTGGGCTTTGTGATGCTGCTGCGCGCCGAGCGCCGCCATCTGCCGGCGCTGCTCGCGGCCACCGCTCTAGCCTTCTTGTTCTATTCGCCGAATTTATGGTGGAACTGGAGCAACGGCTTCGTCAGCTACCTGCATACCCGCGACGACGCCGATCTGGCTGGGCCGCTGCTCCATCCGGTCGCGGCGCTGCGATTTTTCGGCTCGCAATTCGCGGTATTCGGGCCGCTGTTTTTCGCCGCGCTGCTAATCGTCGCGGCGACCCCGCGGGCGCTGCGCGAGCCCGGCGCACGGCTCCTCGCCGCTTTCGCGCTGCCGACATTGGCGATGATGCTGGTGGTCAGCCTTCTGTCGCGGGCCGAGCCCAACTGGGCCGCGCCGGCTTATCTCTCGGCGACGGTGCTGGTGGTTGCCCGGGCCTTGCGGCTCGGCCGCCGCCGCTTTGTCTCGTGGTCGATCGCGCTAAATCTCGTCGCGGCACTCGTGCTGTTCACTGGCTATCAGACCTTGGCCGCGGCCGGTATCGAGGTGCCGGCCCGCTACGACCCGCTCGACCGGCTGCGCGGCTGGCGCGAGCTCGGTCAACATGTCGGGGCCGTGCTCGCCCGCCACCCGGGATTTACCCTCTTTGCCGATGACCGCGAATTGCTGGCGGCGCTGATCTATTACGTCCACCCCCACCCGTTTGGCGCGGTCAAATGGGAGCTGATGAATCGGGTCAAGGACCAGTGGGACCTGACCAACAACATGAGGAAATATCGCGGCCAGAACTTCCTGTTGGTATCGGTCCAGCGCCTCGCCCGCGAGATGCGGCCGAGCTTTGCCGCGATGGACCCGCTCCCGGGCATCGCGATCCCGGTCGGCCCGGGCGAGACCCGCCGCTACGCGCTTTATCTCGCCTACGACTTCAAGGGCTACCCGCAGTATCGGCGGCAGCCCTAGCGGGCCGGGCCGGGCCGGGCGGCCGCAGGTGGTGCCCGAGGTAAAGCGGCACGCTCAGCGCCGGGCGCCCGTCATGCAGCACCGTCGCCGGCGGCAAGGTATCGATCCGCTCGAACAGCCGGCCATAGCGGGCGGCAATCTGCGCCGGCGAGACGTGTGGCGCTGCGATCAGCACATCGGCGCCGGCGTAATCGGCGAGCGGGGCGATAATCCCGTATTCCCGCGGATCGTCGCCGAGACAGATGACCGTCGCCCGGCCGCGCAGCGCATAATCGATCTTGCCGGCGTCGAGCCAGCGGGTCGCCGCGACCACCAGCCCCGGCCGGCCAATCAGGCCGCGCTCGATAAGCTGCTGACGCAGCGAGATCCAATCGACCGCGGCGAGCGCCGGATCCTGGGCGAGCCGGACGATCGCCGGCAGCCAGTCGAACCGCACGTCGGTCGCGACAACACCGGCGGCAAAGACCACGAATGCCGCGGTCGCCGCCAGCCACGCTCCGACGCGGCGGCGATCCGCCCGGCGCTGGGCAATGGCGTCGCCGAGTAACGGCACCAGCATCAGATAGCCGGGCGCCGGCCAATGAAACAGCACGCGGCTCCACAGTGCCACCACCGTAAAGAAAACGACCGGCGGTGCCGCCAGGCACAGCAGCAGCCAGCGCCCCCGGTCGGAGGGACCCCGGCGCAGCGCGGCGAATGCGCACAGCATCAGCGCCAGCCACAGCCAGGGCAGAAGAAACAGCGCGCCGCCGGTGAGGCTGCGGATTGGCCCGAAGAAATCGAGATGGCCCTCCGCCCGGCCGCCCTGAAACAGAAACGATACCCAGCCATGCCCGGCGTTCCACACCAGGACCGGCGTGAACACGACGAGGGCGGCGAGCCCGGCGACATAGGGGTGCGGCCGCAACAGCCAGCGACGGCTCTCGCGCTCGCTCAGCAAAAAGCCAAGAGCGCCAACGATGGTCAGACCCGCCGAGTATTTCGACGACAGCGCCAGGCCGGCGCAGATCCCGGTGCCGAGCCACCAGCCCCAGGCCGCTCCACCCCCGGCCGGCAGCGCTTCGACCAGGCAAGAAGCGGCGCCCAGCAAGCCGGCGAACAGCGGGCCATCGGGCAGCACCCAGGTGCCGGCGGTGACGCCGATATCCGGGCACAGATTCGCCACGACCGCCGCCCACAGCCCGGCCCGCGCGCCGAACAGCACAGAGGTGAGCCGGTACATCAGCCAGGTCGTCAGCGCGAACAGCGCGACAAAGGGCAGCCGCACGACGAACGCGCTGTCGCTGCCGGCAACGCGCGTCGCTACCCAGGCCAGCCACCAGGCGATCGGCGGATGATCGAAATAGCCGAGGCGAAGCTCGCGCCCGGACGCCACCATGTAGCTTTCGTCGATGCCGAGGCCGAGCGAGGCGGCGAACAGCAGGCGCGCCAGCAACGTGCCCAAAATCAGCAAGGTAAGCCCGCCCGCCGGCGTTCTGGCCCACGCCGTCGCCGCGCGCAGCCGTCTCGCGGCGGGAGATTCGGGGGTGATCTCGAGAGGAGCCGCCATCGGTTCGATTGCTGCCGACAGAGCCGATCCCGCTTTCCGCGTCAACCCGGCCATACCGGCCGGCGTCTGCCCAGTCGGAGAAACGCTGGGGCCGGGCAGCCATTTGTGCCATAGATCGCCGCCTGCGAGGTGCGACGAAAGTGGCGGCGGCGGGCTGGTTCAGCCGATGCGGCCTTGCATGAAGATGGTGAGCTTTGATGATTTCAGCCCCGCGTCTGTTGAGCGTCGCCACCGCGGTGCCGCCATATCCGCTCGACCAGGACGACGTGACCGAGCGGGTCAAGCTGTTGTTCGGCGGCGCCGAGGCGCTCGACCGCCTGCTGCCGGTCTTCACCAACACCGGCATCCAGCGGCGCTATTCCTGCGTGCCAATCGAGTGGTACGACCGCCGCCATGGCTGGGCCGAGCGCAACCATATCTATCTCGCCGCAGCACTCGACCTGCTCGAAACCACGACTGTCCAGCTGCTCGACCGCGCCGGCCTCGCCAAGGCCGACATCGATGCGATCGTCGTCGTCTCGACCACCGGCATCGCCACCCCCAGCCTCGACGCTCTGTTGATCGAGCGGATGGGGCTGCGCGCCATGGTGCGCCGGTTGCCGATCTTTGGCCTCGGCTGCGCCGGCGGCGTCCTCGGCCTCGCCCGCGCCGCGAGTCAGGCGGTCGCGGCGCCCGGCGAAACCGTGCTGTTTCTGGTCGTCGAATTGTGCGCATTGTCGTTTCGCCGCGACGATTTCTCGAAGAGCAACATCGTCGCCACCGCGCTGTTCGGCGACGGCGCTGCCGGGGCATTGCTGTCGACCGAAGGGATCGGGCCGGCCGTCATCGCCGCCGGCGAGCACACTTGGCCGCATAGCCTCGAGGTGATGGGCTGGGAAGTTGCGGATGACGGGCTCAGTGCCGTTTTTTCGCGCGACATTCCGCAGCTCGTCACAACCCGGCTGCGACCGGCTGCCGACCAGCTCCTCGCCCGCCACGGGCTCTCCATCGACGACATCGACCGCTTCATCTGCCACCCCGGCGGCGCCAAGGTGCTGACCGCGCTCGAAGAGGCGTTTGGCCTCGATCACGGCGCGCTCGCCGACGCGCGCGGCGTCTTGCGCGACTATGGCAACATGTCGGCCGCGACCGTGATGTTCGTGCTCGAACGCATCCTCGCCGATCCGCAGCCGTGGCGCCGGGCGCTGATGAACGCGCTCGGCCCCGGCTTCACCGCGGGATTTCTGGTGCTCGACCGCCGGTGACGGCACTTTACTGGACCCTTTGCATCGTCGCGGCGCAGCGGCTCGTCGAGCTCTTCTGGGCGCACCGCAACAGCGCCCGGCTGCGCCGGCAGGGCGCGGTCGAAGCGGATGCCGGGGGCTACCCGCTCTTCGTCTTGCTGCATGCCGGCTGGCTCGCCACGCTCGGCCTCTCGGTGCCGGCCGCGACCCGGCCATTTTGGCCGCTCCTCGGCTTTTTTGCGCTGCTCCAGCTCGGCCGGCTCTGCGTCATCCTGAGCCTCGGCCGCTACTGGACCACCCGCATCCTCACCCTGCCCGGCGCCCCGCTGGTGCGCACCGGCCCGTTCCGCTGGCTACGCCACCCGAATTACCTGTTGGTGATTGCCGAGATCGCGGTGCTGCCGCTCGCCTTTGGCGCGGTCGCGGTCGCGGCAATATTTTCGGCGCTGAACCTGCTGCTGATCAGAAGGCGCATCGGCATCGAAGACCGCGCCTTGGCGCCGCGCCGCAATCTGTGATCCCAGAGGCGAACATCGCGGTCGAGCCGGCCGCCGCGATCGCGGCCAAGACCTGGATCGGCTTTACCGCGATGGCCGTCGGCATGTTCATGGCGATCCTCGACATCCAGATCGTCGCCAGCTCGCTGCCGGAAATCCAGGCCGGGCTCGGCCTCGCCCTCGATCAGTTGAGCTGGGTGCAGACCGCCTATCTGATGGCCGAGATCGTCGCGATCCCGCTGACCGGCTGGCTGACCCGGATGCTGTCGACACGCGGCGCCTTTGTCGCCTGCATTTGCGGCTTCACCGCGGCGAGCCTCGCCTGCGCCAGCTCGGCCGGGTTCTGGACGCTGATCCCGGCCCGGCTGGTTCAGGGTTTCTGCGGTGGGGCGCTGATCCCGCTGGTCTTTTCGGCGATCTTTCTGATGTTCGACTGGCCGGCGCGCCACCGGGCGACATTGGTCGCCGGATTGCTGGCGATGTTGGCGCCGACCCTCGGCCCCGGCATCGGCGGCTTTGTCACAGACCGGCTGTCATGGCACTGGCTGTTTTTGATCAACGTGCCGCCGGGGATCGTCGTGGCTCTGCTGGTTGCCTGGGCTGTCGATATCGACCGCGCGGACCGGCGCCGCTTCGGCTCGGTCGATCTCTGGGCATTGCCGCTGCTGGTGATCTTTCTCGCCGGCCTGGAAGTGTTGCTGAAGGAGGCGCCAAAGCGCGGCTGGGGCAGCGCCGCGATGCTGCTGCTGGCCGGTCTCTGCCTCGCGAGCGGCGGCGGCCTGATCCGGCGCTCGCTCAATCACCCCCACCCGCTGATCGACCTCGCCGCATTCCGCAACCGCGGCTTCGCGATCGGCTGCTGGTTCAGCTTTGTTCTCGGTGTCGGCCTCTATGGCGCCACCTACCTGCTGCCGGTGTTTCTCGGCCTCGTGCGGAATTACGACGCGCTGCCGATCGGCGCGATCATGATGGTCACCGGCGCGGCACAGCTGGTGATGGCGCCGATCGCCACCACGCTAGAACGCCGCACCAAGGTGCGGCTCTTGATCGGCCTGGGTTATTTGCTGCTCGCGGCCGGCTGGCTCGGCAACGGCTTTATGACTTTCGAGACCGATTTCTGGGGGTTGTTCTGGCAGCAGATCGCCCGCGGCGCCGCGGTCATGCTGTGCCTGCTGCCGACCACCACCTTGGCCCTCGGCGGCTTTGAGGCCGGTCATGTCGCCAATGCGAGCGGCCTCTTCAACCTGATGCGCAATCTCGGCGGCGCGATCGGGCTGGCGGCGATCGACACCGTGCTCGAGCAGCGCACGCCCGCGCATGTTGCCGCCTTGGTTGCCCGCCTCCAGGCTGGCGACCCCACGGCCGCCCGGCTCGTCGGCTTGCCGACCGCCCGGTTCACCGGCGTGCCGATCGGCCCGGTCGACCCCGCAACCCGCGCCTTTGTCGAGCCCTTGGTCGAGCGCGCCGGGCTGGTTGCCGCCTTCAACGACGCCTGGCTCTGGATCGGCGGCCTGATCCTGCTCTCCCTGATGCTGTTGCCGCTTTTGCGCGCGCCGCGGCGCAGCGAGCCTGCAGGCGAGATTGGAATTCGGCGCCGGAATGCTGATCTTCGGGGCGGCGGCAGCGTCGGATGCGGAGACGACAGATGATCGAAGCACAGCCTCTCGTCGGCCCGGCGCCCGGCGCCGCAACAGACACCCCGTCGTCGCGCGGTTTCACCCGGTCGATGCGCACCAATGCGATCAGCATCTTCCCGCCGGAAGCCTTCGAGCAGGACGTCGTTTTCCGCAAGCTCTTCGGCCGCCGACAGATCATCATTAGCCGGCCGGCCGCAATCGAGCACATCCTCGTCGACAACCCAGAAAACTACCGCCGCACCGCCGCCGGCATTCGCATCCTGCGCCCGCTGCTGGGCCGCGGGCTGCTGCTCTCCACCGGCGAAGATTGGCGCCATCAGCGCCGCACCCTGGCGCCGGCTTTCGCGCCGCGCACGATGCCGATCCTGGCGGCCCATGTCGCGCGCGCCGCCGGCGCCGCCGCCGTCCGTATCGAGGAGTGCTGCGCGGCTCCGGTCGACCTCTTGGCGGCGATGCAGTTTCTGGCGCTGGAGATCGCCGGCGCCTCGATGTTCTCGCTGGAGATGGAGCGCTACGGCGTCGAGTTGCGTGGCCTGATCAAGGCCTACGCCGGCCACCTCGGCCGCCCGAGCCTCCTCGATTTTCTGCTGCCGCCGTCGCTGCCGAGCCCGCGCGACGTGGCGCGCTGGTGCTTTCGCCGCCGCTGGCTCGGCCTGATCAGGCGGATTATCGCCGCCCGCCGCGAGCAGGGGTCCGCCGGCGCGCCGCGCGACCTGTTCGACCTTTTATCGACCGCGCGCGACCCGGAGAGCGGCGCGCTGTTCCCGCCGAAGCGCCTCGCCGACCAGGTGGCGACGATGATCGTCGCCGGCCACGAGACGACCGCGGTCGCGCTGTTCTGGTCGCTCTATCTATTGGCCACGGCGCCGGCAGCCCAGCAGCGGATCGCCGCCGAAGTCGCTCACCTCGACCTCGGTCCCGATAATGCCGCCGCGATCGTGCCGAGGCTCGCCTACACCCGGGCCGTCGTGCACGAGGCTCTGCGCCTCTATCCGCCAGCCTTCACCTTGGCGCGCCAGGCGATTGGCGCCGACGCCGCCGGCGGCATCCCGATCCCGGCGCGCACGACCGTGCTGATCTCGCCTTGGGTGCTGCATCGCCACCGCCTGTTGTGGACCGAGCCCGAAACCTTCGACCCGTCGCGGTTTCTGCCGCCGGCGCCGCCGCCCGGCCGCTTCGCCTACCTGCCGTTCGGCATTGGCCCGCGGGTGTGCATCGGCGCCCAGTTCGCGCTGACCGAAGCCACCCTGGTGCTGGCGACGATGATCCAAACGTTCCATGTCGAGCGCGCCGACGACACTCCGGTCGCCCCGCGCGCCGTCGTCACCACCCAGCCCGACCACCCACCGCCGTTCCTGCTGCGGCCACGCCACGAGCCGCCATAAGCATCCCACCAAGCGCCGCTGCCGTCAGTCGTGGAACAGGTTGAGGGCGGAGCCTTTGCGGAACCATTCGAGCTGCGAGGTGCTGAAGGTGTGGTTGAGGCGCAACGTCTCGGTCGAGCCGTCGGCGTGCTTGATACGGCATTCGACGGGTTGCCCCGGCGCCATCTCCTCCAACCCGACGAGGCTCAGGCGATCGTCGGCGCGGATCCGGTCGTAATCGGCCCGGTCCTGGAAGGTCAGCGCCAGGAGGCCCTGCTTCTTCAAATTCGACTCGTGGATGCGGGCAAAGCTGCGGGCAATCACCGCGCAGCCGCCCAACAGCCGCGGCGACAATGCCGCATGCTCGCGGCTCGAGCCTTCGCCGTAATTGTCGTCGCCGACGGCGACCCACTTGATCCCGTGCGCCTTGTAATCGCGGGCAATCTTGGCGACCGCGAGCCCCTTTTCGCCGCTCAGCACATCGATCCCGGTCCCGGCCTCGCCGGTAAAGGCGTTGGTGGCGCCCATGAACATGTTGTCGGAGAATTTGTCGAGATGGCCGCGATAGCGCAACCACGGGCCGGCCGGCGAGATATGATCGGTCGTGGTCTTGCCCTCGGTCTTGATCAGCACCGGGCAATCGACGAAGTCCTTGTGGTCCCAGGCCGACCACGGCTCCATTAATTGCAGCCGCTCGCTCTTGGGATCGACCGCCAGGGTGATCTTGCTGCCGTCCTCGGGCGGAGTGATGTAGGTGGCGTGCCCGGCGTCGAAGCCGTGCGCCGGCACCTCGGGCGCCGGCTTCGGCGGATCGAGCCGGAACTCTTTCCCCTGCGCATCGGTCAGGCTGTCGGTCAAGGGGTTGAACGAGAGCCGTCCGGAGAGCGCCATCGCGGTCACGATCTCGGGGCTGCCGATAAAGTTCATCGTCGTCGGCTGGCCGTCGTTGCGGCGAGGGAAATTGCGGTTGTACGAGGTGACGATCGTGTTCGGCACCGCACCCTCGGCGGTCGAACGGCGCCACTGACCGATGCACGGTCCGCAGGCATTGGCCAAGACCGTGCCGTCAATGTCCTTCAAGGACTGCATCTGGCCGTCGCGCTCGATCGTCGCGCGCACCGCCTCCGACCCGGGCGTCACCAGGAACGGCACACCGGCCTTGACCCCGTGCGCCTTGGCCTGCTCGGCGATATCGGCCGAACGGCTCATATCCTCGTAGGAGGAATTGGTGCAGCTGCCGATCAGCGCCGTTGAAATCTGGTCGATGAACCCGTTCTTTTTATCGGCGACCTCAGCGGCGAGCTTGGAAATGGGCCGCGCCCGGTCCGGCGAGTGCGGGCCGACGATATAGGGTTCGAGCTTCGACAGATCGAGCTCGACGACGCGCTCGTAGAACTTTGCCGGGTCGGCCTCGACCTCCTTGTCCGGCTGCAGCAGCTCCTGATGCTGCTGAAACAGCGGCACCAGGCCCGGCTTACCGGTCGCGCGCAGATAGCGCGCCATGTGCTCGTCGGCTGGGAACATCGAGGTGGTGGCGCCGAGCTCGGCGCCCATGTTGGTGATCGTCGCCTTGCCGGTGGCGCTGATCGTGCGCGCGCCGGGGCCGATGTATTCGACGATCGCGTTGGTGGCGCCCGATACGGTCAGCGCCCCGGCGACGTAGAGGATTACATCTTTCGGCGCCGTCCAGCCGCCGAGCTGGCCAGTCAGATAGACGGCGATGTGCCGCGGATAGAGCACCTCCCACGGGAGGCCGGCGATGACCTCGACCGCGTCGGCGCCGCCGACCCCGACCGCGCAGGTGCCGAGCCCGCCGGCATTGGGCGTGTGCGAGTCGGTGCCGATGATCAGCTCGCCGGGAAAGGCGTAATTCTCCAGCACCACCTGATGGATGATGCCGGCGCCCGGGCCCCAGAACCCAAGCCCGTATTTGGCCGCCGCCGAGCGCAGGAAATCATAGACCTCCTTGTTCTCGGCCAATGATTCGCGGAGGTCGGCAGACCCCTCGACCCGCGCCTGGATCAGGTGGTCGCAATGGATCGTCGCCGCGACCGCGACCCGGTCGCGCCGCGTCTGCATGAACTGCAACAACCCGGTCTGGCCCAGCACGTCCTGAAACACGACCCGGTCCGGCCGCAGCAGCAGATAGCTCCGGCCGGGCTCGATCTCCTGGTGCTCCGGGTCGTCGAGATGGCCGAGCAGGACCTTGTCCGCCAAGGTCAATGGCTTGCCGAGCCGGCGGCGGACCACCGCAAGATTGCGCGCCATAGTCGCGTAGACGCCGGCCGCCATTTCCGGGGTCGATTCAATAGAAACCATCGTCAAACCTTTCTTGTCGATACTTCAAGGCATCAGCCCGAGTATGATCTCGTCTACACCAGACACAAGGAAGCCGGAAATCAATCCGAGAATTTCCGGTCCAACAACCCGCGGCGATGATGCCCGATACGGCCGAAACCGTCCAGGAAATCTTGCCTTTGCGAGCCGGCCGCCGGCCGCGGAGCACCGCTCAGCCGGCGGCCTCCAACCGCCGGACCGCCGCGGCGTTGGACGGCAGCACCGTCGGAAAGCGGATCGCGAAGATGGCACCGCCACCGGGCCGCTCGTCGATCTCGACGACCGCGTCATGCATCTCGGCGATGCGCGCGACGATCGCCAGCCCGAGGCCGGCATTGCCGCCAAGCCGCCGGTCACGGCGCCAGAACCGCTTAAAGATCTGCTCGCGCTCGGTCCGCGGCACGCCAGGCCCGCGATCCATGACGCAAACTGCGCCGTCGCGTGTCACTGCGATTTCAACGCTGGTCCCTGGCGGGGTATGGGCGAGCGCGTTTTCGACAAGGTTGCGAACCGCACGGTCAAGCGCATCGCTGTTGCCGTGCACCCGCACCGGGAGCCGGGCGCCGGTCACCGCCACGCTCTTGCGCTGCGACAACGTGAGCGGAGCAAGAAAGGCGGCCGTTTCGGTCGCGATCGCGACCAGGTCGGCAACGTCATCCTCGGCGATGACAAAAGTCTCGAGCTCCGACATTTCCAGCAGCTGGTTGACCAGCCGGCTCATGCTCTCGACGTCCTGGCGCAGCGGCCCAGCCACCTCGCGGTCCTCGATCATGTCGATCTGGGTGCGCAGGATGGCGAGCGGCGTGCGCAGCTCATGGGCGGCATCGGCGGTGAACTCGCGCTGGGCGCGGAACCCCGCATCGAGCCGATCGAGCGCGTGATTGATGGCGCAAACCAGCGGCTGCACCTCGCGCGGCATCCCGGTCTCGGGCAATCTGAGCTCGGTGCGGTCCGGCCCGATTTCCTCGGCCAGCGCCGAGGCGGCGATGATCGGCCGCACCGCGCGCCGGAAGATGGCGACATCGATGACCAGCAGCAGCAGCAAAATCGGGATCGTGATCCAGCCGACACGGGTAAAGAACTCGGCGACGATATCGTCGATCAGCACGTCGCGTTGGGCGAGATCCTCCTCGACCTGGACCAAGAGCGGCCGACCGGCGAAATCGGTGGTCACTGTCACTCCGTAATATTGATCGCCATTGCGGTGCTGCGAGAAGAACTGGAACGGTTGCCGGGTCGGCCGCTTGGATGTAATCGGCTGATGGTCGCGTCGCGAAGAGAACATTGCCCGGCCGTCTCCATCGAGCACGGCAAAAGCGGCCCGGCCATAGGCCTCGGAATAGAACGCGGCAAGGCCGGGCGGCAGCGACAGCCGCACCGACCCGTCTGGGCCCTTGCCAAGGTAACGCATAATCTCCACCGCCTGGTCGCACAGCGCGCGCTGGTGCAGCCCTTGCGCGGCAAAGCTCAGCATCAGGAACAACGCCAGCGGCATGCAGATCGCGGTGGCGATGATCGCCAGCAGATGCAGCGCCGCGATGCGCGAGACAACCGAGCGGAACCGGATCACCTCATTTTCTTTCGGCGATCAGATAGCCGACGCCGCGCAAAGTGTGGATCTGCACCGAAGCGTCGACTTCGGCCAGGCGCTTGCGCAGCCGGTGAACATAAACTTCGACTGCGTTCGACCCGATTTCCTGCGACATCCCGTAAAGGTTGTTTTCGAGCAGGGTCTTGCCGACCACGCGGCCGCTGCGGCGCAACAGATGCTCGAGCACGGCGATCTCGCGCGGCGAAAAGAAGATCGGCTCCTCGCCGACAAAGACCTGGCGGGCGGCGGTGTCGAGGGTCAGGTTCCCGAGCTCGAGCGGGACGCCCAGCAGATTGCCCGGCCGGCGCAGGAGCGCGCGCAGACGGGCCACCAGCTCCTCGAGGGCAAACGGCTTGACCAGATAATCGTCGGCGCCGCTGCCCAGGCCGCTGACGCGGTCCTTGAGGCTGCCGCGGGCAGTCAGGATCAACACTGGCGTCGCGTCACGGCGGCGGCGCATCTCGCCCAGCACTTCGAGCCCGTCGGCATCGGGCAGCCCGAGATCGAGCACGACGATCTCAAACCGGCTCGCGCGCAAAGCAGCGTTGGCGTCGGCCGCGGTGGCCAAGACATCCACGACAAAACCGGCCGCGGTCAGACCGCGCTTCAAGAGCTCGGCGAAGCGCTCGTTATCCTCAATGAGCAGCAATCGCATCGGGTCTTCCTGTCGAGCGCGGCCGCTCTTGATCAACCCATGCGGACCCGGGCCGATGATCGCCGGGACGCGATGCCGCGGTCTGACCGGCGACCCGTTTTCGTGTCTCCGACGCGCTGCGGCGACACCGCCGGGCGCCGCCCCTCACCTTGTTCCGATCCCCGGCCCCGCGTCAGATCGCGTCGAGCTGCCAAGCAACGTCGTTGCCGATCCCCCAAAGATAGCCGATATTTGCCTGGCCGACGAGGGCATAAGCGCGCCCCTGATGGCGCCAGTAGATCAGGTTGACGTCCTGGCGATGATCGAAGGTCGGCGGGATGTCGGGCTGCTTCGAGGATCCGATAATCAGCGACAGCGGGCCGATCGCCTTGTTGTCGGTTGTATAGACGAGCTGCGCCGCGGGACGGCCATCGACGACGATCAGCCGGGCGTTGCGGAAATTGAGGCCCCACGGTTTGAGGTCGGGCAGGCGAACCTGCTGCGGCAGGCTCTGGCTGATCTTTTGCAGGGCCGCGCGCGGGTCGGCGCCGGCCGGAACGTCGGCAAGCACGTTGTCGCCGCCGCTGACAAACAATTTGAAGTACCCGGCGGCGTTGTCGAGCCACAGATTGTTGGCGAGCGCCGCCTGCATCGCCGGCTGGCCGCCAGCGTCGGCAATACCGCCGGAGGCAAGCCTGGCCACACCAAAATAGGAGGCGCCGCCGCCGATCAGCAGCCCGGCAAGCGAGGCGGCGATCGGCAATCCCAGCCAGCGCCGCCGCGGAACCGGCCGGCGGACGGGCGGCCGACGCCCGGAGGGCACGGGCTGCGGCCCGGTCGCCGCGGCGCTCACCCCGCCCGGTGCCGGCTCGCCGCGGGCGGCGGCGATCAGCCGCTGCGGCACCGGCTCGTGCAGCACCTCGTCGAAGGCGCGGCGCACCAGCTCCGCCGATTCGGCGAGCGCCGCCAATTGCTGGCGCGCCGCCGGGTCGCTGTCGAGCCAGGCGTCGATCTCGCGCCGCTCCGCCGCCTCGAGCTCGCCATCGAGATAGGCGACAAGGCGGTCGTCACTGCGCCTCTGCATCCTTCCTACTCCTGCGCACGGCGCCGCCCGCCTCGAGCTGCAGCTGAAGTGCTATCCGAGCGCGAGCAAGGCGGCTCATGATCGTCCCGACTGGAACCTGCACCACCTCGGCGGCCTCCTTGTAGCTGAGCCCATCGACGGTCACCAGCACCAGCACCGCCCGCTGGTCGGGCGGCAGGCGCTCGACCGCGCGGCGCACCTCGCTCAATGCCAAGCGCGCCTCGACACGGCGCACCGGCTCATCCGATCCAAACCGCTCCTCGGCGATGTCGCCGTCCTCCTTGCGCACCTGGCGCGCGCGGATTTGATCGATCCAGATGGTCTGCACGATGCGAAACATCCAGCTGTCGAACCGGGTGCCCTCCTGAAACTGATGCCGGCGGGCGAGCGCCCGCTCGCAGGCCGCTTGAACCAGATCGTCGGCCTCGACCGCCGAGCCGGTAAGCCCGCGTGCGAACCGCCGCAATCGCGGCAATACCGCGATCAGCTGGTCGCCGAACCGTTCCTCGGCCCGATCCTGGTCGATGACGAGACGCGCCGGCGACCCCGCCGATCTCTGCTCAGGCGACAACGCCCCTCCTGAAGGGTTATTCCCGATGATGTTGCCCTGCCGGCGCGGCGAGGCTTTTGGCTTTGCGCGCCGGAGCATCCCGGTGCTCGGCGCCCCCGCCGCCGTCTCGCGTTGCGGCAGCGGCACGCTACCACGGCGGCGAAATGGGGCGAAAGCATGACGAAATTGTCTCGGTTGCCGGGCTCGCGAGCGGGTGCCCGCGCTGGCGGCGGAGCCGGCGGCGGTGTCCTCGCGGTGGGGTTGGCTCTTCACAAAGCGTGGCGTTCGCGGCATTGTGCGGCCCTGCCGGCCTGCCCATTCAGGAACTGCCGCTCGATGAAGGTTGCCGTCGTCAAGGAAAGGCGGGCGCATGAGCGTCGCGTCGCGGCTTCGCCCGACACCGTCAAGCGGATGGCGGCGATGGGCCTCGAGGTGGTTGTCGAGCATGACGCCGGCGAAGGGGCCGGGCTGACCGACGCGGCCTTTGCCGCGGCCGGCGCCACGCTCGCCGCAGATCCGGCGGCGATGCTGGGCGATGCCGACATCGTGCTCAAGGTGCAGCGCCCGCTCCGCTCCGGCGAAGCGCCAATCGACGAGCTCAAATCGCTGAAGCGCGGCGCGGTGTTGATCGGCTTGCTGCAGCCGCTGCGGCACCGCGACGGGATCGAAGCCTATGCGAGCGCCGGGATCACCGCCTTTGCCTTGGAGCTGTTGCCGCGGATCACCCGGGCGCAGGCGATGGATGTGCTCTCCTCGCAGGCAAACCTCGCCGGCTACAAGGCGGTGCTCGACGCCGCCGACGAGTTTGGCCGCGCCTTCCCGATGATGATGACCGCGGCCGGCACGATCAAGGCGGCCCGCGTGCTGGTGATGGGCGCCGGTGTGGCCGGCTTGCAGGCGATCGCCACCGCGCGCCGGCTCGGCGCCATTGTCCAGGCGACCGACGTGCGCGCCGCCGCCAAGGAGCAGGTCGAGAGCCTCGGCGCCGCGTTTCTGAGCGTCGACGACGACGCCGCGCGCTCGGCCGAGACCGCGCAGGGCTATGCCCGCGAGATGAGCGAGGACTATCAGCGCCGCCAGCGCGACAAGATCACCCAGGCGCTGAAGCGCATCGACGTCGTGATCTGCACCGCCCTCGTTCCCGGGCGCCAGGCGCCGGTGCTGCTCACCGAGGCGATGCTGGCCGAGCTCGCCCCCGGCTCGGTGGTCGTCGATCTGGCGGTCGAGGCCGGCGGCAATGTCGAGGGCAGCCGGCCGGGCGAGATCGTGACTACCGCGACCGGCGTCAAGATCATCGGCCATCTCAACATGCCGTCGCGGATCGCCGCCGATGCGAGCCAGCTCTACGCCCGCAACGTGCTGTCCTTTCTGACCCTGCTCGTCGACAAAACCGGCGGGCTGGCGATCGACGAGGGCGACGAGATCGTCAAGGCGACGCTGTTGACCCGCGACGGCGCAGTGGTCAACCCGGCCTTGCTGCCGCCGGCGCCGGCGGCAGCGCCACCCCCGGCCGCCGCGATTTCAGCGTCGCTGCCGAACATCTGACGGAGACCGCGAATGGCAGATCCCGCCTCTCTGGCCGAGCGCGCCAGGGAGCTCGCCGGCGATGCCGGCACCCTCGCCCACAACCTCGAAGCCCTGGCCCGGCAGTCGGTGACGCACGCGCCGGCCGCGGCGGTTGGCGGCACGCCGTTCGTCTTCGAGCTGACGATCTTCGTGCTGGCGGTCTTTGTCGGCTACCATGTGGTGTGGCGGGTGACCCCGGCGCTGCACTCGCCGCTGATGAGCGTCACCAACGCGATCTCGAGCGTGATCGTCGTCGGCGCGCTGATTGCCGCCGGCCCCCACGGCTTGAGCTTCGCCAAGATCATGGGGTTTGTCGCGGTGACCCTCGCCGCGGTCAACATCTTCGGCGGCTTTATCGTGACCCAGCGCATGCTGCAGATGTTCCAGCGCAAAAAATAGCGGGGCGGCGGTGAGCGAGAATCTTGCGGCCTTTTTCTACCTGATCGCCTCGATCTGCTTCATCCTGGCGCTTCGCGGCCTGTCCTCGCCGCAGACTGCGCGCGGCGGCAATCTCTACGGCATCGCTGGCATGGTGATCGCCGTCGTCACCACCCTCCTCACCCCGCATGTGGTCAGCTTCTGGCTGATCGTCATCGGCATCGTGATCGGCGGCGCCATCGGCACCTACATCGCGCTGCGCATCCACATGACGGCGCTTCCGCAGCTGGTGGCGGCGTTTCACAGCCTGGTCGGCCTTTCCGCGGTATGCGTCGCGATCGCCGCCTTCGCCGCTCCGACCGAGTACGGGATCGGCATCCCGGGGGCGATCGAGCGCGCCAGCCTCGTCGAGATGTCGATCGGCATGGCGATCGGTGCGGTCACCTTCACCGGCGCCGTCGTCGCCTTCGCCAAATTGCAGGGGCTGGTCACCGGGCGGCCATTGGTGTTTCCCGGCCAGCACCCGCTGAACGCCGCGCTCGGCGTGCTGATGGTCCTGTTGATCGTCGCCTTTGTGATAACCCAGTCGGCGGTTGCGTTCGCGCTCATTCTGCTGTTGTCCCTGGCGCTCGGCTTGTTGTTGATCGTGCCGATCGGCGGCGCCGACATGCCGGTCGTGATCTCGATGCTGAACTCCTATTCGGGGTGGGCCGCGTGCGGCATCGGCTTCACCCTGTCGAACAGCGCTTTGATCATCACCGGCGGGCTGGTCGGCTCGTCGGGTGCGATCCTCAGCTACATCATGTGCAAGGGGATGAACCGCTCGATCGTCGCGGTGATCCTCGGCGGGTTCGGCGGCGAGGGTGCGGTTGCCGCCGCCGGTGCCGGGCCCGGCGACCGCATGGTCAAATCAGGCAGCGCCGAGGACGCCGCCTTTATCCTGAAGAATGCCGGCTCGGTGATCATCGTGCCGGGCTACGGCATGGCCGTGGCGCAGGCGCAGCACGCGCTGCACGAGATGGCCGATCTGTTGAAAAAAGACGGGGTCAACGTGCGCTATGCGATCCATCCGGTCGCCGGGCGCATGCCGGGCCACATGAATGTGCTGCTGGCCGAGGCCAACGTCCCCTATGACGAGGTCTTCGAGCTCGACGAGATCAACCGCGAGTTCCCCTCGACCGACGTCGCCTTTGTGATCGGCGCCAACGACGTGACCAACCCGGCGGCCAAGACCGATCCGTCCTCGCCGATCTACGGCATGCCGATCCTCGATGTCGAGCGCGCCAAGACCGTATTGTTCGTCAAGCGCTCGATGGCTTCGGGCTACGCCGGCGTCGAAAACGAATTGTTCTACCGCGACAACACGATGATGCTATTCGGCGACGCCAAAAAAATGTCCGAAGAAATCGTCAAAGCGATGGAGTGACCCTCACTCAGCCTATCCCGGATCGATCAGGCGGCCGACATCGACGCAATCGTGCGCGAGATCGAGCGGGCGCGCCCGGCGGCAGGCCAGCCAAGCCGTCTCCGCCTGCTCGACGCCCCGCCGATCAACCTGCGGACCAGCGCTGTGGCTGGGCGTGGCCGAGGCCCGTTGCCGCGGGCTGAAGCTGCATCTGGTTTACGATCCGCGCGCCGGTCATCCGCTGCGGTTTGCCGTAACTCGCCAAAAGTCCGCGACCTCGCCCAGAGCAGCGTGATCACGCCCGGGGCCACCCCGGCGCAGCTCGTCTCTAGCCGTCAGGCGGGATCCGCGTGCCCAAGCTGCCGGGCCCCACCACGATCGCCGAAAAAGGTGCGGCCATGATCAAGGCGGCGGCGCGGCAACGGCTCGCGGCACGACCTTTGGCGACCGGCGCTAGCGTTCGAGGGCGGCTTCGGTCACCTGCTCGGCGCGCTCGGCCCACAGGAAGCGCAGGCTGTTGCGGGCGCTCTCCGGGATGTCGTCGTAATCCTTGCGGTTGCGCGCTGGCAGGATCACGGTGGCGAGCCCGGCCCGCGCCGCGGCGACGACCTTTTCCTTGATGCCGCCGACTGGCAGCACGAGGCCGCGCAGGCTGATCTCGCCGGTCATCGCGGTGTCGCTTCTGACCGTGTGCTCGGTCAACAGCGAGACGAGGGCGGTGTACATCGCCACCCCGGCCGACGGCCCGTCCTTGGGGATGGCGCCCGCGGGCACGTGAATGTGGATGTCATTCTTCTCGAATATCGCAGGATCGAGGCCGAGCGAGGACGCCCGTGCCTTGACCAGGGTCAGCGCCGCCTGCGCGCTCTCGCGCATGACCTCGCCCAATTGGCCGGTCAGGATCAGCCGGCCGTTGCCCGGGCTGCGCGCCGCCTCGATAAACAGAATGTCGCCGCCGACCGGGGTCCAGGCGAGCCCGGTGGCGACGCCGGGCACGCTGGTGCGCATCGCCACCTCGCCCTCGAAGCGCGGCGGCCCGAGGATTTCAGGGAGCTCCTTGGGCTCGATGCTGACGTGCTGCGCGGTTTTTTCGGCGATGCGCATCGCCGCGCTGCGCAAGGTGGCACCGATCTCGCGCTCGAGCTGGCGCACGCCGGCTTCACGGGTGTAGTCGCGGATGATCGCGCGGATCGCGTCGTCACTGAGCTCGGCCTGCTCGGCGGTCAACCCGTTGGCCTTGAGCTGGCGGGCGACCAGGTAGCGCCGGGCGATCTCGAACTTTTCGTCCTCGACATAGCCGGGCAGGTCGATCACCTCCATGCGGTCGCGCAGTGGGCCGGGGACGGTGTCGAGCACATTGGCGGTGGTAATGAACATGACCCGCGACAGGTCGAACGGCACCCCCAGATAATTGTCGCGAAAGGTCGAGTTCTGCTCGGGGTCGAGCACTTCGAGCAAGGCGGAGGCCGGGTCGCCCTGAATGCCGCGGCCGAGCTTGTCGATCTCGTCGAGCATCATCACGCAGTCGCGCGCGCCGGCGCGGCGGATGCCCTGGATAATGTTGCCCGGCAGGGCCCCGATATAGGTGCGGCGGTGGCCGCGGATCTCGGCTTCGTCGTGGGTCCCGCCGAGACTGACGCGCACGAATTTCCGGCCGGTGGCACGGGCGATGCTCTGTCCGAGCGAGGTCTTGCCGACGCCCGGCGGGCCGACAAAGCACAGGATCGGGCTGCGGCCCTCGGGGTTGAGCTGGTGGATCGCCAGGTTTTCGAGAATCCGCCGCTTGACCTTGGCAAGCCCGAAATGGTCGGCGTCGAGGGTGCGGCGCGCCTCGGCGATGTCGATCGGCTTGCCCGATTCGACCGACCACGGCAATTCGATCAGCCATTCGAGATAGGTGCGCGCCATCGAATATTCGCCGGCCGCTTCGGGCATCCGCTCGAGCCGGGCGAGTTCGCGCTTGGCGTGCTCCTCGACCTCGGCCGGCATCTTGGCTTCGGCGATCTTTTTCGCAAGCTCGGCGATTTCCTGGCTCTTGGCGTCTTCGCCCTCGCCTAATTCCTTCTGGATCGTCCGCATCTGCTCGCGCAGCAGAAACTCGCGCTGGCGGTCGTCGATCTTTTCCTTGGTCTGCTCGCTGATCTGGCGCGACAGCCGCAATACCTCGGTGCGGTAGGCCAGCATTGTCGACACCCGTTGCAGCCGGCTCTCGATATCGACGGTTTCGAGGATTTCCTGCTTTTCGGCCGGGGTGATGTCCATAAACCCGGCGATCAGATCGGCGAGCGCCGCCGGCGAGGTCGCGGATTGCACTGCGTTGACCAGCTCGACCGGGGTCTGCGGCAGCAGCTGCAACACCTCGATCGCCTGATTGCGCAGATTGAGCGTCCGCGCCTCGATGTCCTTGCTGGTGGTCTCCGTTTCCGGCAGGCGTTCGATGCGCGCCACCAGGAACGGGTAGCCATCGAGAAAATCGAGGATGCGAAAGCGCCGCTCGCCCTGGCTGATCACGTGATGCTGGCCATCGGGGCTGGTCACATAGCGCAGGATGTTGGCCTCGGTGCCCATGCGGTGAAGATCGACCGGGATCGGGTCCTCGGTCGCCGGATCGCGCTGCAAGACGAGGCCGACCGGCCGGTTCAGCCGGATCGCGGCCTGCGCTGCGGTGATCGAGCGCTGCCGGCCCAAGGTGACCGGCAGCACGGTGCCGGGGAACAGCACCAGGTTGCGGGTCGGGACCAGGATCAGCGCATCGGCCGGCAGCGCCGGGATCCCGGCAAGCGCGCTCTCGATGCTGCTGGACGGCGGGGATGCGGCAGGCTCCGCGGTGCGCAATTCATGTTCTTCCAGGGGCATCTGCAAAATCCTTCAAAGTCGAAATCGCGGGTGCCTGGGCATCACAGCTTGTGCAGCTGAACCATCAGGCAGCCATTGGCGAGATGCCGGCCGGAGATCTCGAAGCGGGCTGGCGGCAACTCGATCCGCCGCTCGAAATGTCCGTGCGGCAGCTCCAAGCGATGAATTTTGGCCCGGGCGAACTCACGCGGCAGTGGGCGCTCGCCGCTGACCATCAGCACCCCCGCGCTCATCGTCACCGAGATGTGCTCGCTATCGACCCCCGGTAGAGCGACCAGAATGGTCAGCGTGTCGTCGGTTTCGAAGATGTCGCACGGCGCTTCCCAGTGGGGCGTCGCCGGGCCTCGATGAAAGAATTGACGGTGCAGGCGCTCCGCGCGTTCCATCGCCTCGCAGGCTTTTGCCCACATCAACGCTTCGAGCTGTCGTTCCGGCATGATCGGCTCCGAACGGGGCGGCCCCGCCGGGCGGCTGCCGACGACGCCTACTCGGGGTGATATAGTGACGCTGGCACGCTCGGGGAGGGCGAGCCGCGCATTTGGCTGGCCTGCGCCGCCGGTGGAGCGCCCGGGATGCGATGCAGGGCTAGGCTCGCGGCGGGAAACCGGCTATCAGCCTGTGCGAAGCGGCTTGCAAGGAGCGACCGGTGAGCGGGATCCGCGAAGAAACCAAGGCATTTGTCGCCGGCATCGCCGCCGAAGCGCAGCGCGTCGAGACCCCGTGCGGCGACGGCAATATGGTCTGGCGCATCTGGGGCAGCGGTCCGCCGCTGGTTTTGCTGCATGGCGGCTACGGCTCGTGGACCCACTGGGTGCGCAACGTGCTGCCGCTGTCGCGCGCATTCACCGTGGTCGCCCCCGATCTGCCCGGGCTCGGCGCGTCGGCCACGCCACCGGAGCCGCACACCGCCGAGGGCTTGGCGCGCATCGTCGTCGACGGTCTCGACATCGTGCTGCCCCGGAGCGAGCGCATGCACGTCGCCGGCTTCTCGTTTGGCGGGGTGCTGGGCGGCCACGTCGTGGCCCAACTCGGCGAACGGGTGCGCGCCTTCACTGTCGTCGGCTCGAACGGGCTCGGCCTGGTGCGCCAGCCGACCGATCTGCGGCGGGTGCCGCCGGGCGCCTCGACCGCAGAGGCGCTCGCGGTTCACCGGCACAATCTCGCCGCCATGCTGATCGCCGATCCGGCGAAGATCGACGAGCTCGCGGTCTATCTGCAGTCTGAAAACGCCCCGCGCGCCCGGGTCCGGAGCCGCCGCTTCTCGCGCGCCGACACCTTGGCGCAGGCCCTGCCGCTGATCACGGCGCGGCTCGACGGCATCTGGGGCGGGCTTGACGCCACCGCCTATCCGCATCTCGACGAGCGCGCGCAAACCCTGCGGTCGTTTCAGCCCGAAGCGAGGTTTGAGATCATCGACGGCGCCGGGCACTGGGTGCAGTACGAGGCGGCCGAGAAGTTCAACCCGCTCCTCGCCGAGATCGCGCGCCGGCGATTCGAGTAAAGATCGGCGGGAACGCTCCACCTCTGACGGTCCCCAATGGCGAAGAGGGCGGTGGGTCACGGCTAGCCTGAAGGCGCTGGCCATTACAATAACCCGAGCCGACCGCTCTCCTAACGGTTGCTTTACACCTTGGTGCGAAATCTTTAGCGCATGCTTTATGCAGGACAGGCCACGGCGGGCGGTCCATTATAGTTTCAACCTGAAGTGGCCAGAGTTAGAAGAATGCCGAATTCCGCATCGAGGAAACCAAGGGTAAACCCACCGACCCCGTTGCCGTCGGCCGCCGGCATGCTACACCGAAGTGAAAATTGGCTGTGGATACCGTTGCGTGGCGAGTGGCGCGACGTGTCAGCGAAGCCGGAGGAGGTCGTTCGCCAGACCTTTATTCGTCACCTGATTGATCATTACGGCTACGGCCTGGTTCAAATGGACCAAGAGCGCCGCGTAATGCACGGGCATCGAAGCCCGCGCGCCGACATCGTAATTTGGGAGACGGCGGACGCGAAGGCAAAGGGACATACACCGGTTCTCGTAATCGAAACCAAGGCCGAAAGCGTCGATATCAATCTAAACGACTACTACCAAGGCGAGAGCTACACGCGCGCTGTCGGCTGCGAGTTCTTCATCGCCCATAACGCCCGCTTTACGGCCATCTTTAGGCTGATCCCGGCTGTGCCGGGGGACTTTGTTCAGATTAACGAAATCCCGAAGGCTACCGATTGGGGCGACGCCAAGCGCATAGAGGAAATCAAGAACAAGCTCCGTGCTTTCAACCGCCGCGAATTCCAAGACCTGCTGTTCAAGTGCCACTCCATCTTGCGCGACGTTCATAAGATGGAGCCGGGGCGCGCTTTCGACACGATTTCAAAAATCCTCTTCGTCAAAATGTACGTGGAGCGGTCGGGGCTGCACGGCACCTTCACCGTAGATTATCTCGACCGACGCGCTGCGATCCGCTTGCCGACCGATCCGTTGGTGCACGACGGGCTTTTCGATCAGACGAAGAACTACTATCGGGCGGACGACATTTTTACGGCCAACGATCGGCTCGAAATCTCGGAGGAGACGTTCCGCCGGATCGTGAAGGAGCTTGAGCGTTTCGACCTTTCCAAGACCGGCGACGATATCAAGGGGCTGGCTTTCGAGCGGTTCCTTGGCAACACGTTCCGTGGGGAACTGGGGCAGTTCTTCACTCCGCGGCCGCTAGTCAATTTTATGATCGACCTGCTCGACCCGCGAGAAGGGGAGCTGATCTGCGACCCCGCCGCCGGATCCGGCGGGTTCCTAATTCGTGCCTTTGAGCATGTGCGCGCACAGATCGGGGAGGCCATCCAAGCCAAGAAGGACCAGGCACGCGGCGAAAGGAACTGCTGCCGTCGGACGACAACAATAAGCCCGCCGAAACCCGAGTCGGCCGGCTCGCGTGGCAATGCATCTTCGGCTGCGATGCCGAACCGCGCGCCGCGCGGACCGCCAAGATGAACATGATCATGCACGGCGACGGGCACGGCGGCATCCACTACCACGACGGGCTTGTGGACATTAATGGCATTTTCCCGAACCGCTTCGATGTTGTGGTCACCAATCCGCCGTTCGGCTCCAATGTCGGGAATGATCAGAAGGTCGGCGGCAGCGACGAAACGCGCGTGCGAGACGATATCGCCTATCGCGACCACTGCGAAAAGCGCTATGGCGAGACATGGCGCGAAAACCATACGCGGATGGTAGCCGCCGCTGCCGCGAAGACGAAGATCCTCGACCTATTTGAAATCGGCCGCGGCAAGGCCAACCGCGCCACCGAAATCGTGTTTGTGGAGCGCTGTCTTGAGCTGCTGAAGCCGGGCGGCCGGCTCGGCATCGTCTTGCCGGATGGCAACTTGAATAACCCTTCGCTGACGTGGCTACGCCGCTGGTGCGAAGGGAAAGCAAAAATCCTCGCCGTCATCAGCCTGCCGGAAGAGACGTTCCGCTCCGCCGACGCCACGGTCAAGGCGTCGCTGGTATTCCTGCGCCGGTTCACCGATGACGAGCAGACGGCATGGGAAGCCGCCTGGATTGCGGCGAAGGCCGAACACGACGCCGCCTTCGATGCCGAGCGGGATGCGCTGTGCGCGACTTACGGGCCGCGGATCGTGTCGGGTGACGACAACGAGGCTGCCCGCATTGTCGCTGAGCTGGCAGCCATCGACGTTACCCGGATCCCGCCGAAATGGTACTCAGCCGATCCGCCGCCCTACCCGAAGGGGATCGGCGCGACCCGCTTGCGGAAGGCCGCATGGCATGACGACGCGGCGGATCGTAAGCAGGCGAGGGCGCTGCGCGAATCGTACAACGCGGCGTTCACAGACAACGTTACAGCGACAGCCAATGCACTGACCCGCGAGTTGCAGGCCGCCTTGCGGGCTGTGGACGAACGGCATAACGCGGCGCTGTGGACGCATGTACGGGCGGCTTTCGACTACCCGATCTTCGTTGCTGCGCCGAAAGCAGTGGGCATCACCTCCACCGGCGAAACCGGCGAGAATGTGCCGAACGATCTGCCGGCGCTTCTCGACGCCTACCACCACTTCCGCCAATGGGCGGCATCGGGAGCCGACCCGCAGGACCTACCGGATTTTCTCCTGCCCTCCGCTGCTTGATCCGGCAGTGGAGGGCCTTCGAGCCTTGGATCGCCGATGACGACGCCGAGTTCCGGGCCTCGCACCATGCCTTGACGCCACTTCGGGATGTTGTGGTCGCGCGCCGCGAGGCCGTTTCGATCAATGGCAGCGGGTTCGGCGACTGGTTCCCGATCACCGTGCATTTGGATGGCGAAATCTCCATTCGCGCGCGGTCCACACCGTACCAAGGAGGGATGTTCGCAGCGTATCCCGGTGACATCGTGTTTTCGAAAATCGATGCGCGCAGCGGCGCAATCGGCATGCTGCCGCCAACCATCGCGAAAGCCGCCGTCACGACAGAGTTCCCGGTCTTTGTCGGCATCCCGGAAAAGCTGGACAGTGGCTTTGTTCAACGGGTGCTCCGCACAGGCGGTTTTCTCGCGGCGCTGCGATCCAAGGCGACGGGCACCAGCGGGCGCAAGCGGATCACTCCGGAAGCGTTTCTTGATCTGCGCGTCCCGCTGCCGTCGCTAGATGAACAGCGAGCCATCGTTGCGGCCTTCGATGCCGCGATGGCTGAGGCGGCAGCGAAGGAGCGCACCGCCGACGAAACCGAAGCCAAGGCGATGGCCGATTTCGAAGCGGCGCTCGGCTTTGCACCGCCGGTTCCGCTGCCCGATCGCCCTATCTTCGTCGCCTCCTTCAAAGACTTCGACCGCTGGAGCCACGAAGCCGTGCTTCGCCGTACGATCGGAGAGGCAACCGCTGCGACTGACTGGCCGATGGTCGAGCTTCGGGAAGTCATTGCAGACCTTGAAAATGGTTGGAGCCCAAAATGCCTTGATCGACCCGCTGAAGCCGAAGAATGGGGCGTTTTGAAAGTAAGCGCGGCCTCAGCAAGCGTGTACCGCGAAGACGAACATAAGGCGCTGCCAGGATCGGTGGCGCCCCGGCCGAGGCTTGAAGTTCATGCTGGCGATGTCCTGATTACTCGCGCTAGCGGTGTCGCCAATTTGGTCGGTATTTCCGCCTATGTTGGAGACACGCGCAGCAAGCTTCTCTTATGCGACAAATTGTTCAGGGTAATTTTCCGGAATGATCCGGTACTTGATCCGCAATTTCTGTCCATCGTACTCCGTGCTCATTCTGTGCGCTCTCAGATCATTCGAGAATTTTCTACTCAATCCGGCATGATGAAGAACGTGTCCAAACCCATTCTCCTTTCCCTTACGTTTCCACTTCCTCCACTGGAAGATCAGGGCGTGCTCATACAAGCGCTAGAGACCTCGCGAGCCACGGCAAAGGGCTTACGGGCTGAAGCCGCCGCCATACGTGCTACGGCTCGGGGTATATTCGAGAGCGCCATTTACGACACCCGGCCAACTCCAAGCAGCAACGCAACACAGGTGTTGCCGTGAGGTGGCGGTTTCCGATCGGCGCTCGATTGCCACAATCTCGTTCTATCCTCGCTATCGCCCGCAGTGAGGGAGGGAAAGGTCGTCTTCGGGTCTGGTGTCCGCCACCTGATATCAGCCTGCAAAAAACAGGTGGATCAGGCTCCGGGCGCAACGGCTCGGCGGCAGCTCTGCGGCGCCGATCGGCGACTTTGCCAATGGCTGCTGCCGAATATCCGGGTAAGATAGCGAGATCGGCATGGCGATCGGCACGCGGCCGACCCGGGAAAAGGTGCTGAATATGGGGCTGGAGAATGGCGGCGCGCTCGCCGGCAAGGTGGCGGTGGTGACGGGCGGGTCGAGCGGCATCGGCGCGGCGAGCGTGCGGCTCTTGGCGGCGGCCGGGGCGCGGGTGGTCGTCGGCTACAACAAGGGGGTCGACCGGGCGCAAGCCGTGATCGGCGAATTGCCCGGCCAGGGCCACCGGGCGATGCACCTGCCGCTCGAGGACACCGCTCAGATCCGCAAGGTCGCCGCCGCGGTCGAAGACGAGTTCGGCCGCACCGACATCCTGGTAAATTCGGCGGGGTTTACCCGCATGGTGCCGCACCACGATCTCGAAGCGCTCGACGACGCGCTGATCGATGCGGTGCTGACCGCCAATGTGCGCGGGCCATTCGCGACGATCCGCGCCTTTGTTCCACTGCTGCGCCGATCGGGCGACGGGGTGATCGTCAACATCTCCTCCGGGGCGGCCCAGCACGGCACCGGCAGCTCGATCATCTACGGTGCCTCGAAAGCCGCGCTCAACACGATGAGCATGGCGTTGGCCCGCGTTCTCGGCCCCGAGATCCGCGTCGTCGTCGTGGCGCCGGGGATGGTCCATACCGGCTTTGTCCCCGGGCGCACCGAGGAGACGATGGCCAAGGCGGCGGCGGCAACGCCGCTAAAGCGGGCGATCGAGGCGCATGACGTGGCGCTGGCGGTCATGGCCAGCATCACCCATTTAACTCACACGACCGGATCGATCATCACCGTTGATGCGGGGCGCCACTTGTAATGGCCGCGTTGCGCAAATGGGGCCGGCTCAATCTCGGGCGGCGCGCCCAGCCCCCGTCGGCGGCGCTCGCGATCGCCGAACCAGGAACCAAGCCCGCCGCAGCCGTGTTCAAAGCACGGCCGGGGAGGGGCGCCATGGGGAGCATCGCGCGGCAACGCGAGATCATCGATCGTCGGGTGCTGGCCGAGGAGTTGTCGACGGCCGCGGGCTCGGTCAAATCCGCAGGCCTCGACCGCGCCCCACTGGTGGCGGCCCTGCGGGCGGCGCTCATTGCCGGACGGACCGAAATCCGCCGCCGCTTCGAAATCAGCGGCGATGGCGCCGCAGTGGTGCGCGAGCAGTGCTTTTTGACCGATCAGCTGATCCGCGCGCTGTTTGATGTGGTCACCGGCGAGGTCTATCCGCTCGCCAACCCGACTTCGGGCGAGCGGCTGGCGCTGGTCGCGGTCGGCGGCTATGGGCGCGGCGAGATGGCGCCCTATTCCGACATCGACCTGTTGTTTCTGCTGCCCTACAAGCAGACCCCCCACACCGAGCAGGTGATCGAATTGCTGCTCTATGTGCTGTGGGATCTGCGGCTCAAGATCGGGCATGCGACGCGCTCGGTCGAGGATTGCCTGCGCCAGGCGAAGTCCGATCTGACGATCCGCACCGGTCTGCTCGAAGCGCGCTATCTGTGGGGCGAGGAGGCGCTGTTTCACGAGCTCAAAAAGCGCTTCGACAGCGAAATCCAGCGCGGCAGCGCGGCCCAGTTCGTCGACGCCAAGCTCGCCGAGCGCGACGAGCGGCACCGTCGCGTCGGTGACAGCCGCTACCAGCTCGAGCCGAACATCAAGGAGGGCAAGGGCGGCCTTAGAGATCTCCACACCCTGTTCTGGCTCGCCAAATACATCTACCGCATCGACGACGTCGCCAAGCTGGTCGAGCTCGGCGTGCTGTCGGCCGAGGAGTCGCAGCGTTTTGCCCGCGCCCAGAGCTTTTTATGGACGGTGCGCTGTCATCTGCATTTCCTCGCCGGGCGCGCCGAGGAGCGGCTGACCTTCGATCTGCAGAGCGAGATCGGCCGCCGCATGGGCTACACCGACCACGCGGGCAGCCGCGGGGTCGAGCGTTTCATGAAGCATTATTTTCTGGTCGCCAAGGATGTCGGCGATCTGACCCGGATCTTTTGCGCGATCCTCGAAGCCGATCAACAACGCAAGCGACGCCTTCCGTGGGTCCGCTGGGGCATCGGCCGGCGCGGGCTCGACGGCTTTGTGCTCGACGGCGAGCGGCTGACGATCCCGTCCGAAGATTTCTTCGAGAACGACCCGACCGCACTGCTGCGCCTGTTTCACGTCTCCCAGCAGAGCGGGCTCGACATTCATCCGCGCGCCCTGCGCCGGGCAAGCCAGTCGCTGCGGCTGATCGACCGGCGGCTGCGCGAGGACCCGGAGGCCAACCGCCTGTTCCTCGAAATCCTGACCTCGCGCAAGGACCCGGAAACGGCGCTGCGGCGGATCAACGAGGCCGGCGTGTTTGGCCGCTTCATCCCCGATTTCGGGCGGGTCGTCGCCCAGATGCAGTACGACATGTACCATCATTACACGGTGGACGAGCACACGCTGTTCGCGGTCGGCATCCTGCACCAGATCGAGGTCGGGCTGCTCGAAGACGAGCTGCCGCTGGCGACTGCCTTGGCGGCGACGATCGTCTCGCGCCGCGCGCTCTATGTCGCGGTCTTGCTACACGACATCGCCAAGGGCCGCGGCGGCGACCATTCGGAGTTGGGCGCGCAAGTGGCCGAGCGGCTCGGACCGCGTGTCGGCCTTACCGCCGAGGAGACCGAGACGGTGGCATGGCTGGTGCGCTTCCACCTGCTCATGAGCAACACCTCGTTCAAGCGCGACATCGACGATCCCCAAACCATCCGCGACTTCGCCGCGCGCGTGCAATCGCCCGAGCGGTTGAAGCTGCTGCTCATCTTGACGGCGGCGGATATCCGCGCCGTCGGACCGAAGGTGTGGAACGGCTGGAAGGCGACGCTGCTGCGCGAGCTTTACCACCGCACCGTCGAGGAGATGTCAGGCGGGCTGGTCGCCGACAGCCGCGACGCGCGCATCGCCGCGGCGCAAAGCGCGGCACGTCAGCTCCTGCCCGATTTCACCGCCGAGGAGATGGGGAGCTTCGTCGCCAAGGGCTATCCGTCCTACTGGCTTTCCTTCGATGCCGCGACGCATGCGCGCCATGCGCGCCTCACACGCGAGGCCGAGCGCAGCGGCGCGCCGCTCACCGTCGACACGCGCGTCGATCTGCGCCGCGCCGTCACCGAAGTCACGCTCTACACCGCCGACCATGCCGGACTGTTCTCGCGCATCGCCGGCGCGCTGGCGCTGGCCGGCGCCAACATCGTCGACGCCAAGATCCTCACGCTGTCGAACGGCATGGCGCTCGACACCTTCTGGGTTCAAGACCAGAGTGGCGGCGCCTTCGACCGGCCCGACAAGCTCGCCAAGCTCGCGGTGCTGTTCGAGAATGTGCTGTCGGGCAAGATCAAACCGCATGTCGAGCTGTCCTCGCCCGACGCCATCCCGAGCCGCACCCGCGTTTTCATCGTGCCGCCGCGCGTGCTCATCGACAACAAGGCGAGCCAGACCCACACGGTGATCGAGGTGAACGGGCGCGACCGGCCGGGCCTGCTGTTCGAGCTGACGCGGGCGTTGACGGCGCTCAATCTGCAGATCTTCAACGCCAAGATCTCGACTTACGGCGAGAAGGTCGTCGACGTCTTCTATGTGAAGGATCTGTTCGGCCACAAGGTCGAGCACGAGCGCAAGCTCAAGGATATCCGCGAGCGTCTCGCCGGCGTGTTCGCCGGCCCGACCGACAGCACGACCGGCAGCCGCCGCTCACGCGCCAAGCAGGTCGCCGCGCAATAGACGCGGGCCGCGATCCGAACGGCCGGACGATCCGCTATTCGCGCAGGTCTTCGAAGAACTCGCGCACCCGGGCGAAGAAGCCTTCGCTTTCCGGACTGGTGCGGTGGCCAGCGCCCTCTTTCTCGAACTCGCGCAGCAATTCCTGCTGGCGCTTGGTGAGATTGACCGGCGTTTCGACCACCACCTGCACATACATGTCGCCGCGCGCCGGCGAGCGCAGCACCGTCATGCCCTTGTTCTTGAGGCGGAACTGATGCCCGCTTTGCGTGCCGGCGGGCACGTTCACCCGGGCGCGGCCGCCATCGATGGTCGGCACTTCGACCGCACCGCCGAGCGCCGCCGTCGCCATCGCGATCGGCACGCGGCAATGGATGTTGGCGCTGTCGCGTTGAAAGATGCGGTGCGGCTTGACGGCGAGAAAGATGTAGAGATCGCCGGCCGCGCTGCCGCGCAAACCGGCCTCGCCCTCGCCCGCCACGCGGATACGCGTGCCATCCTCGACGCCGGCGGGAATGTTGACGGCGAGCGTCTTCTCCTTGCGCGAGCGACCCTGACCGCCGCATTGCCGGCACGGATCCTCGACGATGCGGCCGGCGCCGTGGCATGACGGACAGGTGCGCTCGACCGTGAAAAAACCCTGCTGCGCCCGCACCCGGCCGGCGCCATAGCAGGTCGGGCAGTTGATCGGCTTCGAGCCGGAAGCGGCGCCGGTGCCGGCGCAGGCTTCGCACGCGCCGAGCGTCGGCACGCGCACCGTCGTCTGATTGCCCTTGAAGGCCTCTTCGAGCGTGATCTCGAGGTTGTAGCGCAGGTCGTTGCCGCGCGTGTTGCCGCCCTGCCCGCGCCGCCCGCCCATGAACTCGCCGAACATCTCGTCGAAGATGTCGGTGAAATCGAAACCGCCGGTGGCGAACCCGGCCCCGCCGCCGCCGCGGCCGCCGCCATTCTCGAACGCCGCATGGCCGAACCGGTCGTAGGCCGCGCGCTTCTGA
>DASYBC010000134.1:0-61881 GCA_036500965.1 Allostellaceae bacterium
GATCAGGGTGTCGAGTTCGGACAAGGGTGCTAGGTACGCAAGGGTGACGTCACGCAAGCGGCGAAACATCGAAGCGGGAAAGCGGGCTCCAAGGCCACTTGCACCCGCGAGTTCGCGTGCAGCGCGCAACATGCTTAACGCGCGGGCGGGTTCGCTCGCTTCGCCTTGGCCGGGCTTGACCCGGCCGTCCACGATTTCGGGCGCCTAAAACGAAGACGTGGATACGCGGGACAAGCCCGCGCAAGACGGCGTCATGTTGTCTCCGGCGAACCACGATGACATCTTTACGTAGGAGCATTTTTGCCGGAGAGCCCGCGCCAGCTCGAAATACCCAGGAGTGATCCGGCACAAAGCGGTGCCGGCGCTGTTTTCAGAACGGCAATTTCATGCCGCCGGGCAAGGGCAGGCCGCCGGTCAATTTCTGCATTTCCTCTTCGGTATGGGCGGAAACCTTGCGGCGGGCATCGGCGAAGGCGGCGATGATCAGATCCTCCAGCACCTCGCCCTCGGCGGGATCGAGCAGGGATTTGTCGATCTTGATGCTTTTCATGTCGCTTTTGCCGTTGAGGGTCAGCTCGACCATGCCGGCACCGGCGACGCCGGTCATCTCGACGGCTTCGAGCTGGGCCTGCATCTCGGCCATCTTTTCCTGCATCGCCTGCGCCTGCTTCATCAGCTGGCCGATGTTCTTCATGCCCGGTCCTCTCCTGTGTCGCTGTCGTCCGTTTCGCCCTCGCCCAGGCCCGGCTGCTCGCCGCCGTCAGCCCCCTCCGGTTCGGCGGCGGCAAAGCGCTCGCGCACCGCCGCGATCGTCGCCCCCGGAAAGGTCTCCAGCACCGCCTGCACCAACGGGTGCGTGGCGACCCCGTTCCGCAACTCGGCCTCATGATGCTCCTGGCGCTGGCGCAGGGTCGGCTCGCCCGCCGCCTCGGAGACCGCGACCAGCCAGCGCGCCCCAGTCCATTCGCCGAGCAGCTGGCCGAGGCGGTTGGCGAGGTCGCGCGGGGCGCCGGCGGCAGGGCGGAATTCGATCCGCCCCGGCTCGAAATGCACCAGATGCAGATGGGCGGCGAGATGGGAGCGGAGCACCGGCTCGCGCCGCCTGTCGAACAATGCCACGACCTCGTCGAAGCTTTGCGGTATCGGCTCCAACGCCGCGACCGGGGGCGGCGTTGGCGGGTCCGGCGCAGCTTCGACGGCCGCTTCGGCCCGCTCGGCCGGCGCGCGGCGCAAGCCTCCGGCCGGGGGCCGCGGCGGCGGCGCAACCGCTGCCGCGGGCTCGCGGCGCGGCGCCGGGGCCGGGGCCGGACCCGCGGGCTCGTTGCGCGCGGGTGCGGGCGCGTCTTGCAGCGAGCGCACAAGTTCGGCCGGCACCGGCAAATCGGCGACATAGGCGAGCCGCACCAGCACCATCTCGGCCGCCTGGATCGGCAAGGGCGCCTCCTGCACCTCGCCCAGCCCCTTGAGCAGCATCTGCCACACCCGCGCCAGGGCCGGCATCGTCAATTTGTCGGCGAGCGGGCGGGCACGCTCGCGGTCACCCTCGGCGATCGGGTCGCCGGCGCCGGCCTCGGGAGCGAGCTTGAGCCGGGTCAGGAAATGCGAGAGGTCGAGCAGATCCTGCAAGACCAGCAGCGGATCGGCGCCGGATTGGTAAAGCCGGTCGAATTGCGCCAAGGCCGCCGCCGCGTCGCCGCGCAGCACGGCTTCGAGCAGATCGAAGACCAGCCCGCGATCGGCGGCGCCGAGCATCTCGCGCACCGCGTCTTCGCCGACCCGCCCGCCCGACAATGCGATCGCCTGGTCGAGCAGCGACAGCCCGTCGCGCACCGAGCCGTCGGCGGCGCGCGCGATCAGCGCCAATGCCGCGGGTTCGGCCGCGACCGCTTCGGCCTCGGCAACCCGGCGATAATGCTCGGCGAGCATCGCGGCCGGCACCCGGCGCAGCGAAAAACGCTGGCAGCGCGACAACACCGTGACCGGCACCTTGTGGATCTCGGTCGTCGCGAAGACAAAGACGACGGCCGGCGGCGGCTCTTCGAGCGTCTTCAACAAAGCGTTGAAGGCGTTTTTCGAGAGCATGTGGACTTCGTCGATGATGTAGACCTTGTAGCGCGCCGAGACCGGGCGGTAGCGCACCCCGTCGGTCAATTCGCGGATGTCGTCAACCCCGGTGCGCGACGCGGCGTCCATCTCGATCACGTCGACGTGGCGGTCCTCGGCGATCGAGCGGCAATGGGCGCATTCGCCGCAGGGTTCGGCGGTCGGGCCGCCCGTCCCCTCGGGGCCGACGCAGTTCAGCGCGCGGGCGATGATGCGCGCGGTCGTCGTCTTGCCGACACCGCGCACCCCGGTCAGGATAAAGGCGTGCGCGATGCGCCCGGTCGCGATCGCATTCGCGAGGGTGCGCACAACCGCCTCCTGGCCGATCAGCTCGGCGAAGGTCTGCGGCCGGTATTTGCGGGCGAGAACGCGATAGGCGTTCGCCGGATCGCTCATGGCCGGATCGCTCATGGCCGGATCGCTCATGGTCTGTCAGCCAAGGGTGGCAAGAACCCCGGATCGCGGTGGGAGACCGGATCGGCGACCCAGGCCGCAACTCGTTACGGCTGCTTCCTTCCGGACCTGACCGGGTTGGCGAGAGGCCTGCCCGCCGCCGGGCTCCCGCCGCACTATATCAGCTGTCGGCGATGCCGGGGCAAGCGTCGCCGCGCCGGCCCGGCGGCCGGCCGGGGCCCCAGCCGCGGAAATGCAGGCGACACCGCGCTTCAAAAAATCATTTTGACTGTCGATTGCGCTCGACCCCGCCCGCTTTTGGCGTTTGCGTAGAGTCAGGCGATCTACGCGTCGCATTGAGCGCGGGATGGCAGCAGGCGCGGATCCGACGCAGCCGGCCCGGTGAGCGGCATCGCCGCCGCGGGCCGCCACCATATCGGGCATCTCACCCGCATTTTGAATAATCGCAGCTGGTGCATTGGTCGCAGCCTTCGCTGCGGAGCAGCGCCGCCTCGCCGCATTTCGGGCATTGCGCCGGGCGCGGCAGCGTCTGCGAGCCGGAGCCGCCGGAGCGCTCGGCCGCGGGCAAATTGAGGATTTTGGCGCTGATCGCGCGGTCCATGCCTGGGCGCGGCAGAAAGCCGATCTCGATCATGTGGCGCTCGATCACGTCGCCGATCGCCGCCAGCAGCGAGGGCACGTATTTGCCGTCCATCCAGGCGCCGCCGCGCGGGTCGAACACCGCCTTCATCTCCTCGACGACAAACGACACGTCGCCGCCGCGGCGGAACACGGCGCTGATCATCCGCGTCAACGCCACGGTCCAGGCGTAGTGCTCCATGTTCTTCGAGTTGATGAACACCTCGAAGGGCCGCCGCCTGCCGTCCTGCACGATATCGTTCAAGGTGATGTAGAGCGCGTGCTCGCTGTCAGGCCAGCGCAATTTATACGTCTGGCCCGGAAGCGCCTCGGGGCGGCTGAGGGGCTGCGTCATGTAGACGACGCCGCCTGCGTCGTAGACGTCGGCGGGTTTTGGCGAGGCGGCCGGCGGCGGCAACGGCAGCTCCGGCTGCTGCGGCGCGGGGCGGGTTTCGCTGCCGGATGCCGTCTCGGGCGCGGCGGCGAGCACGGCGCCGGTCACCTCGTTCGGGCGATAGGTCGTGCAGCCCTTGCAGCCCAGCGCATAAGCCTCCCGATAGACTTCCTTGAAGCGCTCGAACGGGATGTCGGCCGGGAGGTTGATCGTCTTCGAAATCGAGCTGTCGACGTGCTTTTGCACCGCCGCCTGCATGACGAGGTGGTCCTCCGGCGTCAGCACCTGAGCGTCGACAAAATAATCGGGGAGCGGGGCCGCCTCGCCCCGGATCCGGCGAAACACGCGATGGGCGTAGTCCTCGACCTCCTCCTCGCGGCGGCTGCCGTCGGGCATCAGCAGGTTGCGGCTATGGCGAAAGCTGAAGACCGGCTCGATGCCGGACGACACGTTGTCGGCGAACAACGAAATCGTCCCGGTAGGCGCGACCGAGGTCAGAAGCGCGTTGCGGATGCCGTGCCGGGCGATCGCATCGCGCACATCCCGATCAAGCGCGGCGACGGTCTCGCCCTCGAGATAACGATCGCGGTCGAACAGCGGGAACGCGCCCTTTTCCGCCGCCAGCGCCGCCGAGGACAGGTAGGCCTCGCGCTCGATGGCGCCGAGCCACTCCTCGGCGGCCGCGACCGCCGCCGCCGAGCCGTAGCGCAGCCCGCACAGGATCAGCGCGTCGGCCAGCCCGGTGACGCCGAGCCCGATCCGGCGCTTGGCCGCCGCCTCGTGCCTCTGCTCGGAAAGCGGAAATTGCGAGATGTCGACGATGTTGTCCATCATCCGCACGCAATCGGGCACCAATGCCCGCAGCCGGTCGAGGTCGAGCCGCGCCTGGGGGGTGAAGGGGGCCGCAACCAGCCGCGCCAGATTGATCGAGCCCAAGAGGCACGCGCCATAAGGCGGCAAAGGCTGCTCGCCACAAGGATTAGTGGCGTGGATGGTCTCGCAATACCAGAGATTGTTTTTGCGGTTGATCCGGTCGATAAAGATCACGCCGGGCTCGGCATAGGCGTAGGTCGCCCGCATGATCTTGTCCCACAATTCGCGCGCCGGCAGCACCCGGGCGACGGCGCCGGCGAACGAGAGCTCCCACGGCGCATTTTCCGCGACCGCCTGCATAAACGCGTCCGTAACGAGCACCGACAGGTTGAACATGCGCAGCCGGCCGGGCTCGCGCTTGGCCTCGATAAAGGCTTCGATGTCGGGATGGTCGCAGCGCAGGGTCGCCATCATCGCGCCGCGGCGATAGCCGGCGCTCATGATCGTGCGGCACATCGCGTCCCACACATCCATGAACGACAATGGCCCGGAGGCGTCGGCGCCCACCCCTTTGACCGGGGCTCCACGCGGCCTGAGCGACGAGAAATCGTAGCCGATGCCGCCGCCCTGCTGCATCGTCAGCGCCGCCTCGCGCAGATGGGCGAAGATGCCGCCCATGTCGTCGGGGATCGTCCCCATCACAAAGCAGTTGAACAAGGTGACCGAGCGGCTGCTGCCGGCGCCGGCGACGACCCGCCCGGCCGGCAGGAACTTGAAATCCGTCATCGCCTGGTAGAATTGCTCGGCCCAGCGCGGAGCGTCGCGCTCCGGCGCGGCCAGCGCACTCGCCACCCGGCGCCAGGTGTCCTCGATCGTCTTGTCGACCGGCTCGCCCGGCATCTCGCCATTGGCGGGTGCGCGCAGGCGATACTTCATGTCCCAGATCCGCTGCGAGATCGCACCGACGAGAGCCATGGTCGCAATTTCCTCCTACCGGCCGCAGACTATCACAGTTCCGGATTCGTTTCTCCCGGACTTTCCGCGCGGCGCCGGCGGCGCTATATTCCGCAGGATGACAGCGACGCCCGACACGCTCTACGAGGAAGATTTCTACGCCTGGACCCAACAGCAGGCGGAGCTGCTTCGGCGTCTGCCCGCGGTCGGCAACGAGCTCGACCTCGAAAACATCGCCGAGGAGATCGAAAGTTTGGGACGCAGCGATCTCCGCGCGGCGCGGTCGCTCTGCCAGCAAATCGTCGAGCACTTCCTGAAGCTCGAATTTTCCGGCCTTGAGGAGCCCGCCGATCATTGGCGCGACAGGATCGTCGAATGGCGCCTTCAGCTGGCGCAGATTCTGACACGCAGCATCGAGGCAAAGCTCGACTTACCCTCTCTCTATCGAACCGCGCTGAGGCTGGTGCGCCGGCTCGAACGCGATGTCCCTGGACTGACGCGTCGCCTGCCGCAGGCATGCCCTTATTCGCTCGAGCAGATCATCAGCGGCGATGGCGAGGACTGGTTCCCTCCGCCCCGCCAACCGGGCTGCTGAGCACGGCTCTCACCGGCACGTCTCGCGCGTCGCTTCGGCCTGGTGCTCCAGCGCCGCGGTCGCGGTTTCGATCCGCTGCTCGAGTTCGGCCATCAGCCGGCGGCGCGGCCAGCCGGGCGGGATCGGTTCGAGAAACTCCAGCACAATTCGCCCGGAGCGCTTGACAAAGGCGCGCCTCCCCCAGAACAGGCCGGAATTGACCGCCGCCGGAACCAGCGGCAATCCCAGCGCCTGGTAGAGCGCCGCCACTCCCGGCTGATAGGGCACCGATTGCCCCGGCGCGACCCGCGTCCCTTGCGGGAAGATCACCACCGGTCGGCCCTCGGCGACCACTGGCCGCGCCGCCGCGACGATCCGGCGCAAGGCGCCTGCGCCGCCCTTGCGGTCGATCCCGATCGAGCCGGCGCGCGACGCGTACCAGCCGTAGAACGGCAGGAACAGCAGCTCGCGCTTGACGACGACGGCAGGATCGCCGAGCACGATCGGCAGGATCAAAGCGTCCCAGGCCGATTGATGCTTCATCGCGATGATGCAGCCGCCGGCGGGAACGCGCTCGAGCCCGTCGATGCGGTGATCGAGCCCGACCGCAAGCTTGAGCAGGAACAGCACGCCTTGCGCCCAGAACCGGCCAAACCCCATTGCCGAGGCCCGCGGCGCCAGCAGCAACGGCAGCGCGATCGTGCCGAGCACCAAGGTCCAGGCAACGAACGCGACATTGAAGGCGACAGCTCGCACCGAGCTCATGGATGGACCGCCGCCTCGATCAGCTCGGAGCCCAGCGGTCGCGCCGGCACGAACAGCGGGCAGAGAAGGGTCGCCAAGTATTTTACGTATTCACTAAGCAGCAGCGGCCCGGTGCCATGCCAGGCCCACCAGCGCTGATCCTTGGCCGGCTCGGGAAAGACCGGATGCGGCACGATCTCGACATCCGGCATCGCCCGCTCGAATTCGAGCAAGCTGCGCGGCATGTGGTACCAGGCGGTGACCAGACGCAGGCTGTGAAAGCCGCGCTCTCGCATCCAGCGCGCGGTTTCCTGCGCATTCCCCGCGGTGTTTTCGGCCTGGTAGCCGATCGCAACGCAGCAGGAGAGCCAATTCGGGGCGTCTCCGGATACCCGCAGCAACTCGTCGAGATCGACCCGCCGGTTGACGCCGGAGACGAGCATCGCCCGCCCTTTGCCTTCGCGCATCAGATCGACGCCGCTCGGCAGCCGCAGGCTGCCGCCCGTCAGGACGACGATCGCGTCGGTCGGCGCCGCCCGGTTCTCCGGCGCTGGCGGGATTGCGAACCACACAAGACCGGCGGCCATAACGAGGGCGGCTCCGGCGCCGGCGCCGGCCACGCCTCGCAGCACCCACCGCCGCGGTGACCATGCGGCGTCACCGGCAGATCGCAGCCGGGTCAATCTGCCGCGCCGCGGCCCGATCAACAGCTGCTCCGGCCTCAGGCGGGCAGCTGACCGGCGATCAGGGGGCCGAACAACTGCCAGCGCTGGCCGTCAAACCGTCCCATCTGGATTTGCTTGATCGGCGCGAAGTCGGTCGGGCTGGTGTTGATCGTGATCCCGGGCAGCAGCATCGGCACCCGGAAATTGTGCAGGCTCGCCGCCTGCCGCATGATGCTGGCACGGGTCAGATCGTCGCCGCATTGCTTCAGCACCTGAATGAACGTCTGGGCATAGGACGGGCCGATGACGTTGTTGATGTCGGTCTTGTCGCCATCGGGATAGTATTTGTCCATGAAAGCGACCCACTGAAGATAAGCCGCGTCGTTTTTCCACTGGGGATCGGTCGGATCCTTCAGGTAAAAGTCGGAGATGATCCCCTTTGAGTTTTCCAGCCCGGCAGGCTTCAGGGTGACGGCGACGGAATTGCCGATGCTGGACAGGATGTGCAGCGGCTTCCATCCGAGCTCTGCCGCCTTGCGGATGGCCTGCGCGGCGCATTTTGGAATGGCGCAGTTGACAAAGACGTCAGCCCCCTTGGATTTCATATCGATTATTTGCGAATCGACGGTCGGGTCGGTGGTCTCATAGGAAGCGACGGCAACGAGCATCGAGTTGGCCTTGTCGCCAAGCCCTTGCTTCACGCCATTCAGATAATCCTTGCCGAAATCGTCATTCTGATAGAGCACCGCGACCTTGCCATTTGGCTGGTGCGCGAGGATATGGACCGCGTACGCATGGCCTTCGCTGCGATAGCTCGGCTGCCAACCCATGGTCCACGGAAACTTTTTCGGGTTGTCCCATTTGCTGGCCCCGGTGGCGACAAACAGCTGCGGCACCTTTTCCGAGTTCAGATAATGCTGAATGGCGCTGTTAGTCGGGGTGCCGAGCGGGTTCAAGTCGAGCAACACCCCGTCTTCTTCGACCAGCTTGCGGGTCTGCTCGACGGTTTTTGGCGGCGAATAGGCATCGTCGAGCGAGATAAAATCGATCTTGCGTCTGTTCACCCCGCCCTGGTCGTTGACCATCTTGAAATACGCGGCCTCCGACTTGCCGATCGTGCCATAGGATGAGGCCGGCCCGCTGTAAAAGCAGGTGTTGCCGACTTTTATCTCGGTGTCGGTGACGCCTGAGCCGTATTTCTTGGCCGCGCGGGCCGGCAGCGCAGCGAACGCCATCGCCGCCGGCGCCGCCGCGAGAATCGACCGGCGGGTGAGATTCCTCATGACGTTCTCCTCCCTTTCGATTGGGTCTCTAAAAATCGCCAGGCATCGGTCAGCCACCCGCCAGCGCGGCGCAAGACACCGGCCGCACCGGTCGGCATGATAAAGATCACCAGCAGCAGGATAACCCCGTAAATCGCCCCGGACAGCCCGGTCGAGACGCGCTCGGCGATATTGGGCACAAACAGCACAAAGACGCCGCCGAAGAGGCTCCCCGGGATCGAGCCGACCCCGCCGACGACGAGCCCGACAAGAAAGGAGATCGACAGAAAAAAGCTGAAGCTGTCAGGAGCCACAAACTGGACGACGATCGCGCCCAGCGCCCCGGCGACACCGGTGTAGAGCGCGCTGACGCCAAAGGTCAGGGTCTTGTAGAGCGCGGTGTTGATCCCCATCGCCGCCGCCGCGGTCGGATGGTCGCGGATCGCCATGATCGCCCGCCCGGTGCGGCTGCGGACCAAGGACGCAGCGCCGGCGAACATCACCAGCACGACGGCGAGAGTGAAATAATAGAGCCACTGGTCGGCGTTGAACGGCACCCCGGGCGGTGGGTCAGGCTTGTCGATGACGATGCCCTGGACACCGCCGGTCAGCGCTTCGAGCAGATGCGATTTCAACAGCTGCGGCATCGCCACGGCGAGCGCAAAGGTCGCCAGCGCCAGATAAAGCCCCTGCAACCGCAGCGCCGGCAGCCCAAACAACACCCCGACGACAAGGCACACCACGCCGGCGCCGGGCAATGTCCAGTAATAAGCGATGTTCTGGCTCATCAGGATCGCCGTGGTGTAGGCGCCGATTCCGTAAAAGGCGCTGTGCCCCAGCGAGAACTGGCCATTGAACCCGGTCAGCAGATTGAGCCCGAGGATCGCCAGCCCATAAATCATCACCATCGTCAGCTGAAAGATCGTGAAGTTCTGCACGACAAGCGGGGCCAAGAGCCCCAGGATCACCACCGCGCCGATCGCCAGCCGGCGCCGGCTCCGCCACGAGGTTGCCGGGCCGGCAGACGACGATGCCTCGGCCGCAGGTGCCGCGGCGGCTTCGACAGCGATCGCCTCGGGCTCGGGCATGTTTATACCCGGCTCACCGAAACGCGCCCGAAAATCCCGGCCGGGCGCACCATCAGCACTGCGACGATCACCACGAGAGCAACCGTGAGCTTCAACTCCTGTCCGACATAAGGGATGAACGTGCCGGCGAGATTTTCGATGACGCCGACCATGAAGCCGCCGATCACCGCACCGCCGGGGCTCGACATTCCGCCGAGGATGGCGCCGGCAAAGCCATAAATCAGCACCCCGACCATCATGTTCGGGTCGAGAAACACCACCGGCGCGATCAGCATGCCGGCCACCGCGCCGATCGCCGTCGACAGCCCCCAGCCGAGCGCCACCATCCAGCCGACGCGGATGCCGACCAGCCGCGCCGATTCCGGGTTAGCGGCGGCGGCGCGCATCGCCAGCCCGAGCCGCGAGCCGCGGAAGAACAGATAGAGCAGCGCCAATATCACCACCGTCACCGCGACCATCCCGGCCTGATGGGTGCTGACCAGGCCGATGCAGAACAGCGGCTTGGTGCCGAACGGGGTCGGAAACGATTTGATCGTAAAGTTCCAGATTTCCCCGTCGGAGCTGTTGAGAATGCTGAAGAGCGCGATAAAGGCAACGACTTGGCTCAAGATCGGGGCGTTGCGGATCGGCCGGAACAGGATCCGCTCGACCCCGATCCCGCCGACAAACGAGATCGCGACGGTGGCGACAAAGGCGGCCCAGTATGGCCAGCCCCACTGGATCATCTGCCAGGCGAGGAAGGTCGAAAACGTTGCCATCTCGCCTTGCGCGAAATTGAGATGGTCGATCGCCAGATAGATCATCACCACGCCGAGCGCCATCATCGCATAAATGGCGCCGGTCGCGATCCCGGCGACGACTTGCTGAAGCAATAGCTGCATCGCCCCTCAATATCCCAGATAGGAGCGCCGAACTGCTTCGTCCTTGGCGATTTCCGGCGCCGGGCCGCCCATGACGATCCGCCCGGTTTCGATCAGATAAGCGTGCTCGGCGAGGTCGAGCGCAAGGGCCGCATTCTGCTCGACGATCAGCATCGCGACCCGGCGGCGCTGATTGAGCCGGCGCAGAATGCCGAACAGCTCGGCGACGATCAGCGGGGCGAGGCCAAAGGAGGGCTCGTCGAGCAGCATCAGCCGCGGCCGCAGCATCAGCGCGCGGCCGACCGCCAGCATCTGCTGCTCGCCGCCGCTCAGGGTGCCGGCCTGCTGTCGCCGCCGCTTTTTGAGCTGGGGGAACTCACCGTAGACCTCCTCGAGGTCGGCGGCGATCGCCGCCCGGTCGCCGCGCGCCATCGCCCCCAGCTGCAGGTTCTCCTCGACCGTCATCCGGGTAAAGGTGCCGCGCCCCTCGGGCACATGGGCGACCCCCAGCCGCACAATGTCCTCGGTGGCGCGGCCGGCGATCGGCTTGCCGTCAAAGCTGATCTCGCCGGTCATCCGGACCATGCCGCAGAGCGCGCGCAAGGTCGTCGTCTTGCCCGCGCCATTGGCGCCCAGCAGGGTGACGATGCCGCCCTCGGCAAGAGCGAAGTCGAGCCCGTGCAGCGCCTGGCTCTGCCCATAGAACGCGCACAGGCCGCGAACCTCGAGCATCATCATTCAGGTCCCGACGGCGGCAGGCTGATCCCGGCGGCTCTGTCCTTCCTCGACATCACCGGGCTCGGCCCGGCGATCCGCGCATCTCTTCGCGGCGGCAAGACGTGATGGCCGGGACGAGCCCGGCCAAGACGGATTTGTTGGGTAAAACGGGCCGGATCATCAGGGCAAACGGTGCCTGCGTCATGCGGCCATCCCGGTCAGGCCGCAATTTCTTTCGGATTGCCAAGATAGGCGCGGATCACCGCCTCGTTGTGCTGCACCTCCGCCGGGGTCCCTTCGGCGATCTTGCGGCCGAAATCGAGGGCGACGACCCGGTCGGACACCGACATGACGAGGCTCATATGATGCTCGACCAGCAGCACCGTTACCCGCTCTTCGTCGCGCAGCCGGCGGATCAGCGCGCCGAGCTCGGCGACTTCCTCGTGATTGAGTCCGCCCGCCGGCTCGTCGAGCAGCAATAGCCTAGGCCGGGCGGCGAGCGCGCGGGCGAGCTCGACCCGCTTGCGGGTGCCGAGCGGCAGGCCACCGGGCAGCTCGCGCGCGACGGGGCGCAGATCGAGCAGGTCGATCAGCCGCCACACGCTCCGGTCGAGAGCCCGGTCGCGGCGCCGCACCCACGGCAGATTGAGCGCGTCGCTGAGAAAATCGCCGCGGCCCGTGGCGTGCCCGCCGATCCGCAAATTGTCGAGCACCGACTGCTGCGGGAACAGCGCCAGGTTCTGAAAGGTGCGGGAGATGCCGATCTCGGCGATGCGGTGCGCGGGCCGGGCGAGCAAGGAGCGGCCGGCGAAGCGGATGTCGCCGCTGACCGGGGTGTAAAGTCGGCTGAGGCAATTGAACAGGGTCGTCTTGCCCGCGCCATTGGGGCCGATCAGCCCGAGGATCTGGCCCGCCTCGAGATCGAACGAGACGCCGTCGAGCGCCACGATGCCGCCAAACCGCACCACGACATCGCGGATTTCGAGCAGCTTCGGACCAGGCGTGCGATCGCTCATCGGCGTAGGACAAAGCGGTGGGCGCCACCAAACCGCCTGCGCTGGACGCCGCGCCCGCTCCCCAGGGCCTCCCGTTCGAAAATTCTTCCCTCGGCAGCGAGCCTGCCGACCAACCGCGTCCGCGTCAAGCCGGCAACACCGCCCTTCGCCATTCCAAGCTTGACGGGCGACGCTAACCTGCCAGCTTCTTCTTCAATAATTCGTTGACCAAGCCGGGGTTGGCTTTGCCTTGAGTGGCCCGCATCACTTGGCCGACGAAGAAGCCGTAAAGCTTGTCGCGGCCCGCGCGGTATTCGGCGAGCTTGTCGGGCTGCGCAGCCAGCACCGCATCGATCGCCGCGGCGATGGCACCCTCGTCGGTCACTTGGCGCAGCCCTTTCGCTTCGACGATCGCGGCGGGGTCGGCGCCGGTCGCGACCATCTCGGCGAACACATCCTTGGCGAGCCGGCCGGAAATCGTGCCGTCGGCGATCAGGTCGATCAGCGCGCCCAATTGCGCGGGCGATACCGGCGATTGCTCAACGCCGACGCCGAGCCGGTTCAGTGCGCCGAACAGGTCGCCGCTGACCCAGTTGGCCGCCACCTTCGGATTGCGGCCCTCGGCGACGCGCTCGAAGAAGAGCGCCGCCGCCCGTTCGGCGACCAGAACTTCGGCATCCTCGCGCGTGAGCCCGAGGGCCGAGACGAACCGCGCCTTTTTCGCGTCGGGCAGTTCCGGCAGTTCGGCCCGCAGCTCTTCGACCCAGGCGGGGTCGAGGACCAATGGCAAAAGGTCCGGGTCGGGGAAGTAGCGGTAGTCGTGCGCGTCCTCTTTCGAGCGCATCGGCCGGGTGATGCCGCGCGCGACATCAAAGAGGCGAGTCTGCTGCGCGACGGTGCCGCCCTCCTCGAGCAATTCGATCTGGCGGCGCGCCTCGTAGTCGATCGCCTGCATTACATAGCGCACCGAGTTGACGTTCTTGATCTCGCAGCGCGTGCCGTAGGGCTCACCCGGGCGGCGCACCGACACGTTGGCGTCGCAGCGCAGCGAGCCCTCGTCCATATTGCCGTCGCAGGTGCCCAGATAGCGCAGGATCGAGCGCAATTTGCGCAGATAGATCCCGGCCTCCTCGGCGCTGCGCAGATCGGGCTCGGAGACGATCTCCATCAGCCCGATCCCGGCCCGGTTCAGATCGACATAAGTGAGGCTCGGATGCTGGTCGTGCAGGCTCTTGCCCGCGTCCTGCTCGAGATGCAGCCGGGTGATGCCGATCGCGCGCGCCCGCCCATCGGGCATATCGAGCACGACCCGGCCATGGCCGACGACGGGCTGCAGATATTGCGAGATCTGGTAGCCGGCGGGCAGGTCGGGGTAGAAATAGTTCTTGCGGTCGAACACACTGGTCAGATTGATTTCGGCGTCGAGGCCGAGCCCGGTCCTGACCGCCTGCTCGACGCAATGCCGGTTGATCACCGGCAGCATGCCCGGAAACGCCGCATCGACCGGCGAGACCTGGGTGTTCGGCTCGGCGCCGAACGCGGTCGCAGCGCCTGAAAACAATTTCGCCTTGGAGACGATTTGGGCATGGACTTCGAGCCCAATCACCGTCTCCCACGCTCCGGTGCGCCCTTGGATCAAAGGTGTCACGGAAGCTCCTGTCGGGCTGGCCTTATCAAATTTTTTGCAACCCAAATTGTGTGGTCGTCACCTTGGCTGTCTGTGAACTCTAGCTCCGCTTGACCATAACTAAATCCTGCCAACACGATCGGCTTTCCGACGATGGATCGTATTGCCTTTTGGTCTTCTTTTGGTAATCCTCGCAGCAGCGAGGACGGTGCGCTGTTGAGGATTACGAGAGTGCCGGGCTCCGGATCAGGCATCGTAACACACTCCTCCATTCTAACCAGTACACCGACACTTAACATGCTTGGGCTTCATGCCGAGATTTCTGGTCGCGTCCCGTTTGCCTTGCTTTGCTGCTATCTCGCAATCAGCGGCCGTAACTGCGGCGAAGGCGAACAGGGCTAAGCTCGGCTTCAGGTTCCCGGGCATATTATCATCGGCATCAGCCCTGCAGTTACAGGTGCATCATGAGCAGGCTTAGCCGGTTTAGCTACCGACCGGCTCGCATCTCTGGCAGTCCGTGCAGAGTTATCTGAGGCAAGCATCGAGAAATCAAAGTTCAGGCAAGTTAATCACCGATAGCCGCCGCCGGTTAATATGGTTCCCGCGCCCCGACGATGAAGCCCGGCAGGTGGTGGAATTGCGCCGCGCGCTCCAGCACCGCGCCGGCGCGCAACACGCCTCCCTCATCGAAGGCGCGGCCGATCACCTGCAGGCCGAGCGGCAGCCCCTCGGCCGAGAGCCCGGCCGGGACCGAGATCGCCGGCAGCCCGGCGAGGGACGCCGGCACGGTGAACAGGTCGTTCAGGTACATCGCGATCGGGTCGTCGGTGTTGTCGCCAATGGCAAAGGCGGCCGAGGGCGCGGTCGGCGCCAGGATGCAATCGACCCGTTCGAACGCGGCGGCGAAATCCTGTGCCACCAGCGCGCGCACCCGCTGCGCCTTCAAGTAATAGGCGTCGTAATAGCCGGCCGACAGCACATAGGTGCCGATCAGCACGCGGCGGCGGACTTCGGCGCCAAACCCGGCGGCGCGGGTCAATTCGTACATCTCGTCGAGGCTGTCGCCGTCGACCCTGAGGCCAAAGCGCACCCCGTCATAGCGCGCGAGGTTCGAGGACGCCTCGGCCGGGGCGATGATGTAGTAGGCCGCCAATGCGTATCTGGTGTGCGGCAGGCTGATCTCGACCGGCTCGGCCCCGGCGTCGCGCAGCCACTGGGCGCCCTGTTGCCACAAGGCCTCGATCTCGGCCGGCATGCCGTCGGCGCGGTATTCGCGCGGGATGCCGACGCGCAATCCGCGGATATCGCCGGTCAGCGCCGCCTCGTAATCCGGCACCGGCAATGGCGCCGAGGTCGAGTCGCGCGGGTCGTGCCCGGCCATCGCGCGCAGCATGATTGCCGCGTCGCGCACCGTGCGCGTCATTGGCCCCGGCTGGTCGAGCGAGGAGGCGAAGGCGACGACACCCCAGCGCGAGCAGCGGCCATAGGAGGGCTTCAGCCCGACGATGCCGCAAAAGCTCGCCGGCTGGCGGATCGAGCCACCGGTGTCGGTGCCGGTCGCGGCCAAGGCGGCGCGCGCCGCCACCGCCGCCGCCGACCCACCCGACGAGCCGCCCGCCACCAGCGGCCGGTTGTCTCCAGATTTTCGCCACGGGTTCTCGACCGGCCCGTAAAAGCTCGTGGTGCTCGACGAGCCCATCGCGAACTCGTCGAGGTTGGCCTTGCCGAGCATGACCGCACCCGCCTGCCACAGCTTCTCGGTCACGGTCGATTCGTAGGGCGGGCGAAACCCGTCGAGGATGTGAGAGGCCGCGGTCGTCAAGACACCCTTGGTGCAATAGAGGTCCTTGACCGCGATCGGGATGCCGTCGAGCGGCCGTGCCTCGCCGCGCGCCAGCCTGATGTCGGCGGCCTCGGCCATCGCCAGCGCCTGCTCCGGCGTCTCCGTGATAAAGGCATTGAGTGGCCGCGCCGCCTCGACCGCGGCGATGTGGCTTTCGGTCAATTCGCGCGCGGTAAAGGACTTGCGGGCCAGCCCGTCGCGCGCCTCGGCGAGGGTCAGCGCGGTCAGCGACGCGCTCACTCGACCACCTTTGGCACTGCGAAGAACCCTCGTTCGGCGGCCGCGGGTGACGAGCGCGGGGCGTTGCCGAGGATCGCCTCGCGGCAATCGCCGTCGGTCACCCGGTCCTCGCGCATCGGCAGCCCGCTCGCCGCGACGCTGGCCATCGGCGGCACCGCGCTGGTGTCGACCTCGTTCAGCTGCTCGACCCAGCTCAGGATCTGCGACAGTTCACCGGCGAGCGGCTCGAGCTCGGCCTCGGCCAGCCTGATCCGCGCCAAGGCGGCGATATGCGCCACCGCGGCTCCGTCTAGCGCCATGCTCTCTCTACCGCCATGATCGGACCACCAGGACACGTAAAATAGGGTATGGTCGGCGATGATTCTAGCCGACCCTGTGGCGCTGCGCGATGCCGTCCCGGCCGGCATGCGGCTGATCGGGCTCGATGTCGGCACCAAGACGATCGGCCTCGCGCTCTCCGATACCCGGCGCATCATCGCTACACCGCTCGAAACCATCCGCCGACGCCGGTTTCGCGACGACATGGCGCGGCTCTTCGTGCTGGTCGATATGCATGGCGCGGGCGGCCTGGTGATCGGGCTGCCATTGACCCTCGCTGGCGTCGACGGGCCGCGCACCCAAGGGGTGCGGCAGTTTGCCCGCAACCTCTTGGCCCTGCGCGATCTGCCGGTGGCGTTGTGGGACGAGCGGCTCTCCACCGCCGCGGTCACCCGCGAGATGATCGCCGCCGACATGACGCGCCAGCGCCGCGCCGAGATCGTCGATCGGGTCGCCGCCGCCTACATCCTGCAAGGCTTTCTCGATTTTCTCGGCCGGGCAGCCTGATTGGTGCCTAGACCATGATCGTATCGGATCGAAGCGCATGGCGCTCCGATCCGAGACGTGAATCATGGTCTCATCCTTGGAAGCGAGAGCAGGATTCACGCATGAAATGGAAGCTCTGTTTCCATTTCATGCGATCCTGCTCTAGCGCCGTGCGGGCGGTGATGGCGACCACGGTCCCGGCGGGGTCTCGGAGCCCTCGACCGGGGCGGTGGTCTGCGCCAGCGCGGTGATGCCGGAGATGCCGCCGAGGTTCATGCTGTCGATTGCGCTGCTCGGCACGATGATCGTGCTGCCGCGCTCCTTGACGCTCTCGTAAAGCATGTTCATGCCGCGCAGATGCATGGCGCCCGGATTGTCGGCGTAGGTCTGCGCCGCCTCGACAAAACTGTGGGCGATCTCCGCCTCGGCGGTGCCGAGGATGACCCGGGCCTGCCGCTCGCGCTCGGCCTGGGCCTGCCGGCTCATCGCATCCTGCAGGGCCACCGGGATCCGCACGTCACGGATCTCGACCGATCGGACGTCGATCCCCCACGCGGCGGTCTTGGCATGGATCGTGTTGCGCAGCTCCTCATCCATCGCCTTGCGGTTCGACAGCAGCATGGCGAGGTCGGAGGCTCCGATCATCTCGCGCAGCGAGGTCTGCGCCGCCCAGGCGATCGCCTCGCCGTAGCTGACGACATCGAGTGCCGCGCGTCGCGCATCGGTCACAAGCCAAAAGATGATCGCATCGACATCGACCGGGACGGTGTCGCGGGTCAAGGTCTGCTCGGCGACGAATTGCGTCGTGCGCAGCCTGGTGTCGACGATCGCCGTGACGTTGTCGAGGATCGGCACGATGCAGAACAGCCCCGGGCCCTTGACCGCGGCGAACTTCCCGGCCCGCAGGATGACCGCGCGTTCCCATTGCTGCGCCATCTTGACCGCGGTGAGCACGATGACAGCCGCGGCGATCAGCACGGCACCGAGCACGATCTCCCCGGCCAGGATCGCCAGCGCACCGAGCGCGGCGACCACCACGACGATCGCCAGCGAGATTGGGTTCGGGGTCACCCGCCGACAGCACCCTGGCTTTCGACAAAGAGCGAATAGACCGACTGGCTCGCCGCCATGAACAGCCGGTTACGCTTCAACCCGCCGAAGCAGACATTGGCGCAGCGCTCGGGCAACAGAATGCGGCCGATCAGGGTCCTATCGGGGGCGAAGACGGCGACTCCATCCTCGCCCTCGCCGCCGGACCAGGCGCACCATAGATTGCCGTGAATGTCGACCCGCATGCCGTCGCTGCCGCCGGGCTCCGCAGCATTGAACTGCCGCCGGTTGACCGCCCGGGCGCCGTCGTCGACAACGTCGTAGGCCTGGATCGAGCGCCGCCCCGGGCCCGGCGTGTCGATCACGTAAAGCAGCCTCTCGTCTGGCGAGAAGGCGAGGCCGTTCGGGCGTTCCATATCGCCGACCGCGATGGTAATCGCCCCGCTGCGTGGATCGATGCGGTAGACCCGGTAGGGTAGCTCGGCCGTCGCCTTGTGGCCGAGATAATTGCCGCGGATGCCCGCGCCGTTGTCGCTGAACCAGATCGAGCCGTCGGATTTGACGACGACATCGTTCGGCCCGGTCAGCTTTTTGCCGTCGAAAGCCTCGGCCAGAACCGTGATCGTGCCGTCATATTCGGTGCGGGTCAGCCGCTGTGCATCCATCTCGCAGGTCACGAGGCGGCCATGGCGGTCGCGGGTGTTGCCGTTGGCGTAATGCGACGGCTTGCGGAAGAGGCTGACCGTCCCGGTTTCCTCCTCCCATTTCATGATGCGGTCGTTCGGGATGTCGCTCCACAACAGGAATTTTCCGTCGCCGAACCACACCGGCCCCTCGGTAAAGCGGAAGCCCCCGGCGATCCGCTCGATCGCGGCATTGCCGAGCACCAGCGCCGAGAAGCGCGGATCGAGGATTTTGATGCCGGGATCAGGATAGCGGACCGGTTGGTCGGGCATTTCTTCCCCCCTGAACTGAATGTCATCCCGGGGACCGGCCGAAGGCTGGTAGCCCGGGACCCATGAACACGGGCCTCTGGAATATGGGTTCCGGGCTCGCCGCAATGCGGCGCCCCGGAATGACAACCACCCGCCTTTACGAATTCGGGCCGCGCTCCATCGATACCGGCTGCCACCGCTTGAGACCGCTATTCGCCAGCACCGATGGGTTGACGCAAGACATCGGCCATTTGCCGGTGAGTGCCAGTGATAATTCGAGCCCAACCCGGCGCCGGCGCGCCGGGTCGAACCGAGCGGTGGCCGAGGCGACGTGCGCGGTCAGGATCACCTTGTCCATGCGCAGCAGCGGGTTGTTGCCGCCCGGCGGCTCCTGCTCGAGCACGTCGAGCCCGGCGCCGGCGATCAGCCCGTCGTCAAGCGCCTTGATCAGCGCCGCCTCGTCGGTGGTCGGCCCGCGCCCGGTCGAGACATAGATCGCGGTCTTTTTCATCTGCCGGAAATGCTCTTCGCGGATCAGCCGGTTGGCGCTTTCGGTCGCCGGCGTGTGCATCGAGATGATGTCGGCGCGGGCGAGCAGCTCGGGCAGGCTGACTGGGTCGACCCCGCGCTCGATCATCGCCATCTCCTCGATATAGGGGTCATAGGCGATGATGTGCAGGCCGAACGGCTTGGCCCGCTCGGCGACCGCGCGCGCGACGTGGCCAAAGGCGATCAGCCCGAGGGTCATGCCCCGCAGCCGCGGGATCTTGAGCAAGGCCGGCCGGCCCTCGGCCCAGCGTCCGTCGCGGACCATGCGATCCTGCTCGATCAGCCGGCGATGGCTGGCGAGGATCAAGGTCATCGCATGGTCGGCGACTTCCTCGATAAACGTGTCGGGGCAATTGGTGACCGGGATGCCCTTGGCCGTGGCCGCCTCGACATCGACCGTGTCGACGCCGACGCTGCCGAGCGAGATGATTTTGCAGCGCTCCAGCCCGTCGATCATTTTTTTGGTGATCCGCCGGCCCTTGGCGTAGAGCGCGTCGGCGCCGCGCGCGGCGCTGACGAATTCCTCCTCGGAGCCCGCCGGTATCTCATAGATCTCGGCGTCGATCGGGGTCAGCGCCTCCATCTCGTAGCCATAGCCGCCGCCGGCGACGGTAAAGCTCGCACCGGCCGGCGTGGCAATCCTGAACTTGGCCAACATCCCCTCCCGATCTGATCGAATTCCGCCCCGATCAGACCGTCCGGACCGCGGATTGTCAACGCCCCGCCCTGTCAACGCCCCCGCCTTGTCAACGCCCGGCCCTGGGCCGTCGCCGGGTTCCGCTGGGTAACGCAATCTACACAGTTTCCGCACGAATATTCGACGAGCCACAGGTCGGCGGCCGCGGACGTTTCGCTGACGGCATCTCCGGCAACGTCCCGCGGCTTCGCAAGGGAGACAGGTTCTATGAGATCACAGTTGCTGGGGGTGTTGTTTGGCGCGGTGGTGCTCGCAGCCGGGGCCGCCCAGGCCGCCGACCCGGCGAGCGCGCTGGTTGCGACCGCGCCACGGGTGTTCAAAATCTGCACCGATCAGACTTACGCGCTGTGCGCCGTCGCCAGCTGCTTCGTGCTCAATGGCCTTTCCTATTGCCAATGTGACGTGAAAGAGGGTGACAGCATCAGCCTGCCGTTCAACTTCGACCGCAACCAGAATGTCTGCACGGTCAACGCCGAGGGCAAGAAAAACGGTTATATGGTGAGCACCTACAGCCTGCCGCCCTCGGTCGTGGCGCCCGAGGGTGACCAGGCGCTCTACGACTGCCCGGCCGGCACCTCGAACGGCGCCTACGCGCAATGCGACGGCGGCGTGTGCTTTACCAGCAGCAAGGGCCAGTCATTCCCGGGGTTTGCCAAGCCGCTGGCGAAAAACCAGGTCATCTGCTCCTGTCCGGTGACCGTCGCCACCGCGCAGAACTCGCCGGCGGGTTATCAGATTACCGGCCCATACCCTTGCCAACGCTCGTTTTTCGCGAACTGCAAAAAGGCCGTCGCCAACACCAATACCGGCGCCACGATCTATGTCGGCGCGCCGACCGGCGTGCCCCGGCTGCTGACCCGCGAGCTTTACGGGCGGGTTCCGCCGATCCACGAGTGCCGCCTGCCGCCCTGGCCCTGAGCTTTCGCGAGCCGAGGGCCGGAAATTCCGCTCCGCGGAAGCCTTCCGACGCGTTGCGAGGCGGTCGATGCCGGCTCATTCGCCCGGCATGCCGGGCCGGCGAGGCGCGTTCTAAATGCGGCGCTCGCCCGGCATGGCACGGACCGCCCGGCGACGGCGCCCGAACCGCTCCGCCAGGCCGTCGAGGTAGAGGTAGACGACTGGGGTCGTGTACAAGGTCAGCCATTGCGAAACGAGGAGCCCGCCGACGATCGCCACGCCGAGCGGCCGGCGCAATTCCGATCCGGCGCCCGATTCGAGCGCCAGCGGCAGGCCGGCGACGAGAGCGCATACGGTTGTCATCAGGATCGGGCGGAACCGCAACAAACAGGCCTGGTGGATCGCTTCTTGCGCGCTCTTGCCTTCGGTCCGCTCGGCCTCGATCGCGAAGTCGATCATCATGATCGCGTTCTTTTTGACGATGCCCATCAACAGGATGATGCCGATGATCGCGATCAGGGTCAGCTCGTAGCCGAACAGCATCAGGATCGCCAAGGCGCCGACCCCGGCCGCCGGCAGCGATGACAATATGGTGATCGGGTGCACAAAGCTTTCGTACAGCACGCCCATGATCACATAGATCGCAGCGATCGCGGCGAGGATTAAGAGCGGGATCGTGACCAAGGATTGCTGATAGGCCTGGGCGGTGCCTTCAAATGCTCCGTTCAACGATGCCGGGGCGCCGATCTGCGCCCGCAGCGCGTCGATCGCGGCGACCGCCTGGCTCAACGCCGCGCCCGGCGCCAGGTCGAACGACAAGGTCACCGCGGGAAACAACCCCTGATGATTGACCGTCACCGGCTCGGCCCGGGTGACGAAATGCGCCACCGCCGACAGCGGCACCTCGGCGCCGGTGCTGCTCTGAACGTACACATCCGACAACTCCGCCGGCCCCGACAGAAACCGCGGCTCGACTTCTAAGATCACCTTCGACTGGTAGGTCGGCGAGTAGATCGTCGTAACCTGCGTCTGGCCGAACGCGTCGCCCAAGGTCGTGTCGACCGCCGACATCGACAGCCCGAGCTCTGAGGCGGTGTTGCGGTCGACCTCGACCGCAACATTCGGTGCGGCGACCTGCAGATCGGAGGCCACGTCGGTCAGGATTTTAAGTTTTTGCATATCGGTGAGCAGGATCGGCGCCCAATGGTCGAGCTCGGTCGAGTTGGCGTCGGTCAAGGTGTATTGATATTGCGCTTGCTCGAGCCGGCCGCCGATATTGATGTCCTGCCCGGCCTGCATGAAGATTTTGGCGCCGATGACTGTGGCAAGGCGGGGGCGCAGGCGTGCCATCACCTGCTGCACCGGCGGGCGCTGATTGAACGGCTTTAGCTGGATAAAGACCCGCGCAGTGCTTTCGCTCGGATTGGAGCCGGTAGCGCCGGCAAAGCCGACCACCCCCGAAACCGCCGGATCGTGCATAAAGATATCCGCGCACTCGTTTTCGATCTTGGCGATCGCCGCGAACGACGCGTCCTGACGTGCCTGCACCGCGGCAAAGATGAACCCGGTGTCCTGCTCGGGCAGAAACCCCTTGGGGATCATCACGTAGAGCACGCCAGTCAGCACCATCAGGGCGAGCGTCAGCAGCAGCATCAGCAAGCGGTGGCGGAAAGTCCATTGCAGGCCGCGGTCATAACCGTTACGCAGCCGCTCGAAGCCGCGCTCGAACCGGCTGTGCCGGCGCTTTTCAGGCTGGTCCTCGCGCGACAGAAACAGCGCGCACATCATCGGGGTCAGGGTCAGCGACACCAGCGCCGAACAAAGCAGCGTCAAGGTCACCGTCATCGCGAATTCGTGGAACAGCAGCCCCACCACCCCCGACATGAACAGCAGCGGGATGAACACCGCGATCAGCGACAATGTCATCGAGACGATCGTGAAGCCGATCTGTCCGGCGCCCTTGAGCGCCGCCTCGAGCGGCGGATCGCCCGCCTCGATGTAGCGGACGATGTTTTCGATCATCACGATCGCGTCATCGACGAGAAAACCGACCGAGATGGTCAGCGCCATCAGCGACAAATTGTCGATGCTGTAGCCGAGGAAGTACATGCCGCTGAACGTCGCGATAATGACCAGCGGCAAAGTGATGCTGGGGATGATCGTCGCCCACAGCTTGCGCAGAAATGCGAAGATCACCAGGACGACCAGCCCGACGGTCAGCACCAAGGTGAACTCGACATCCGAAACCGATGCCCGGATGTTGACGGAGCGGTCGGAAACCAGGTCGACTTTTACCGCCCGCGGAATCGATGCTTCGAGCCGCGGCAGCATCGCCTCGATCTGATCGACAACCTGGATCGTGTTCGCGCCGGGCTGCAGCTCGATCAGCAGCAGCTCGCAGGGCGTGGTGCCGAACCAGCTGCCGGTTCGCGGGTTGACCGATGAGTTGATCACCCGGGCAATGTCCTTCAGCTCGACCGGCGCGCCGTTGCTGTAGGCGACGATCACATGCTGGAACTGCCTCGCGTCGAACAGCTGGTCGTTGGCATCGAGCGGGTATTGCATGCGAGGGCCTTCGAGATTGCCCTTTGCCGCGTCGAGCGTCGCATTCGTCAGCGCGGTGCCGACCTGGCTGAGGCTGATGCCGCGCGCGGCGAGCGCCTGCGGGTTGACCTCGATGTGCACCGCCGGCTGCTGCTGCCCGGCGATGATCACCTGTCCGACCCCGCTGACCGTCGAGAGCTGCTCGGCGAGCATCACGTTCGCGTACTGGTCGATTTGATAGAGCGGCATTGCCCCGGAATAGATCGCGTAGATTAGCACCGGCCTTTCTGCCGGATTGGTCTCGCGGTAGGTCGGCGGGCTCGGCAGGTCCTTTGGCAGCAAGCCCCCGGCCTCGTTGATCGCGGTCTGCACGAATTGCGCGTCGGCGCTGATGTTGCTGTTCAGATTGAATTGCAAGGTGATCGAGGTCGAGCCGAGCCCGCTGGTCGACGACATGAAGGACAGGCCGGGGATCGCGGTGAATTCTTCCTCGAGCGGCGTCGCCACGGTATCGGCCATCGTCGCGGGGCTCGCCCCCGGCAGCTGCGCCGACACCGAGATCGTCGGAAATTGCACGTTGGGCAGCGCCGAGACCGGCAGCAGCTCGTAGCAGATCAGGCCGAACCCGAGCAGCGCCGCCATCAACAGCGCCGTCGCGATCGGCCGCCGGATAAAGGGTTCCGATATGGTCATGACCGGATCAGCCGGCCACCGCGACCTTGGGCGCTTGGACGCTGACCTCGACCCCGTTGTCGAGCCGGTACTGGCCGTTGGTGACGACCTGCTCGCCCGCCTTCAGGCCCTTGCCGATGACCGCGATGTTTTGCTGGGTCGCCACCACCTGCACATTGACGCGGCTCACCTTGTTGGCGGCGCCGATGACGTACACATAGGCGCCGTTCGGACCGGTCATGACCGCCTCGGCCGGCACCGTCATCGCGTTGCGCCGCATGAACTCGATCAGGCGCATTGCGACGAATTCGCCCGGCCACAGCCGCTCGTTGCGGTTGGCAAAGGTGCCTTCGAGCATGATCGTGCCGGTCGTCGTAGCGACCTGGTTGTCGATCAGGGTCAGCTTGCCCGCTGCCAGCAGCTTGCCGGCCTGCGAATAGGCCTCGACGGTGAGAGCGCCTTTCGCTTGGTTTTCGAGGATCGTGTCGAGCTCGGTCGCGGGCACGCTGAAGCTGACGTAGATCGGTCGCATGCGAGTGATCGTCACCAACGGCGTGACGCCTGCCGAAACGCTCGTGCCGGCGGTCGAGGGCTGGGTGCCGCTCGATGACGGCGTGCCGCCCGACGATTGGGCGCTGCTCGCCGGCTGCACATAATTGCCGAGATCGACCTGAAGCGCGCCGGTCCGACCGCCAACCGGCGCGTCGATATGGCAGTAGCCGAGGTTGAGCTCGGCGGTCGCGACATTGGCCTCGTCGAGCGTCACTGTCCCCTGGTCTTGCCCGACGACAAAGACCTGATCCTGCTCGGTCTGGGTCGCGATCGAGTTTTGCGCCTCGAGCCGCTGATAGCGGGCGAGATCCATCTTGGCCTCGGCCAGCACCGCCTGATCATGGACGAGCTGTCCCTGGGCCTGCTTGAGCGCCGCCTGATAAGGGCGCGGATCGATCAGAAATAGCGGCTGCCCCGCTTTTACCTCGTCCCCCTGCTTGAAATAGATCTGCATGATCCGGCCGTTGACCCGCGGCGTCACGTTGACCGTGTCCTGCGACAGCACAGTTCCGAGCGCAGGCAGGATGGCCGGCACATCCTGGGCTTCGACCTTGGCTGCCGTGACCGGAATGGCGGCTGGCGCGGCCGGGGCAGGAGGGCGGGCGGAGGCGAGATCGACAATCTTCCAGCAGACCAATCCCGCCGCTAGCGTAACAGCGAGGGTAAGAGCGATCGCCTGTCCTCGCCGCAACCCTCTGGGCTCCTTCCGCCGATGCACCGGCCATTGGCGCAACAATATGTAGGCATCGGAGTTCCACCGCATCCCGCCGTCGGGCGCGACGCCCGCGCAGCCGACAAATTACCCACGGCACGTAAGCGGCGGTGCGCGCTTGACAGGCTTGCCGAGACCAGGATTGCTTGCGCTGATCGAGAGCTTTGTTCTCGATGCCAAAGAAGACTTAACCATAACTGATGGGAGGACAGGATGCGCCGAGCTTCGCTCGTTCAAGCTGCCGTGGTGCTGCTCCCATTCCTTGCCGCTGCCCCGGCCAGCGCGTGGGATCGCGGCCAGACGCAGACATTCGCGGTCGTGCCGAACCTTCCCGGCAACGTGCCGGTCAATATCGAGGGGCTGACGGTCGGCCCGGACGGCACGGTCTATACCCCGTCCTTCGGCGTCAACCGCAACGGCCCGGTCGCTGGTCCGCCGCATCTGTTCTCGTTCAGGCCGAACGGCCGACTGCTCAACAATGTCGCGCTGGTCAATCCGGTTCCGGTCCCGGCGCCACAGCCCAGCACCATCCTTTTGGGGCTGGTGTTTCAGGCCTCCTCAAAGACCTTGCTGATTTGCGACCTCAATCAGGGGATGGTGTGGCGGGCCGATCCGACCACGGGCAAATCGAGCGTGTTTATGAATACCGGGCTGGGATCGGCCTCCGGCCTCAACGGGCTGACCGTCGACAAGGCCGGGAATGTCTATGTGTCGGACTCGTTCCAGGGCGTCGTCTGGAAGACCGGCCCCAATGGCGGGACCCCGACGATTTTTGTCAGCTCCCAGACCTTGTCGCCGCAGGCTGCCTCGGGGGTGATCCTGGTCCCGCCGTTCGGCGCCAATGGGATCGAGTTCAACAACGAATACACCGAGATGTATGTCGCCAACACCGCCTACCATTCGATCGTCGAGGTGCCGCTGACCCCGAACAGTGACGGCTCGGTCTCAGTCAAGGGGCCGGCGACGGTGCTGACCACCGGCATCAACGCGCCCGACGGCATCGCCATCGACCGGCGCGACGATCTGTGGGTCGTCGCCAATCAGGAGGATGAGATCGACGTGGTCGATCCGAACGCCGTCGACGCGTTCCGCCACACCGCGGCCAAGATCGTCGCCAAGCGCGGCGACTTCGACGGCATCAGCCCGAACGGGTCGATCGAGGGATTGTTGTTCCCGGCAAGCCCGGCGTTCAGCCCCGACGGAAAGCTTCTCTACGTGTCGAACTTGGCATTGTATCTGCCTTACGCCGGTGTGCCCGAGCCGGCGATCGACTCGCCGTGGACGCCCGAGGTGAAGCATTACACAATCGCCGCGATTCGCGCCGATATCCCCAGTCTCCCGGCGGGAAACGATGGTGGAGACCGGTAGCTGGCGGTACGAGCCTGAGATCGCTTCGTTTTGCCCGCAATGACACCTCAAAGGCCTGCCTGACACCTCAAAGGCCTGCCTGACACCTCAAAGGCTTGTCATTGCGAGGCGCGGGGCGACGAAGCAATCTCGATCGATCAGATCTCGCCGATTGCGCAGGCGCGAAGCAAGACGATCTGATTGACGCGACCGGCCGATAATCGGCGATTATTCGAGCCGGCGCGGCATCGGCCAAGCTATGCTCAGCATTCCGAAGCGGCGCCGGCCATCGCCGCGACAGTGGGGAGGATCTGGTGCTCCAGCCGCGGTATTGCCAGGGGTTCAATCGGACGTGACGGCCTCGCTCGCCTGGCGGATCCTGACCCATCAAAAGGGCCGCACAGCGCTGGCGCTGGTCGGGATCTTCATGGCGATCCTGCTGGTGTTTATTCAGCTCGGCCTGTTCTATGCGGTGCCGCAGGGTGGCATGCTGCTCTACGACAATCTCCGCTTCGACCTGCTCCTGGTCTCCGACCAGTACGAATATCAGGCGCAGCCGGGGGTGTTCGCGCTGAGCCGGCTCGATCGGGTGCGCGCATCGCCCGAGGTTGCGACGGCGACGCCGCTCTATTTCGGGGTGGCGAAGTGGAAGCACGGCGTGGGCGGGGTATGGCCCGACCTCTTTGTGATCGGCTTCGAGCCGAGGAGCGGCATTTTCCGGCCGCACAGCATCAACCGGCAGATCGCGGCGCTGCAACGGCCGGACACGGTCCTGGTCGACAGCACCACCCGCTCGATGTTCGGTCCGCTCACCCCCGGCCGGGTGGTCGAGATCGGCGACAGCGCGGTGACGATCGGCGGCCGATACCGGCTCGGCACCGGCTTTATGGGGCTCGGCGTGGCCCTCGCGAGCACCGCGAATTTCACCCGCCTGTTCCCCGGTCGCGGTCTTGGCCAGGCTAATCTTGGGCTGATCCGGCTGAAGCCAGGGGTCAATCCGATCCTGGCCGCAACGCAGCTGCGCGCGCTCGCCGGCCCGGGCACTGAAATCTTCACCCGCACCGAGCTCGGCCGCCGCGAAGCCTCCTATTGGACGACGCGCACCTCGGTCGGGCTGATCTTCGGCTCGGGGCTGCTGATCGCGGTGGTGGTCGGGATCATGGTCCTCTACCAGATCGTCTCGACGCAAATCGGCCGGCAGCTGCCGCAATTTGCGACCTTAAAGGCGATCGGCTATGGCGACGGCGCGCTCGCCGTCACCGTCTCAACGATGTCGCTGCTGATCGTCGTCGCCGGTTTCGCTCCGGCGCTGGCCGTTGGCGTTTGGGTTTATCGCCTGATCCGCGAAGCGACCTTGCTGCCGGTGACGATGACCGCGGCCCATGTCGCCGCCGTGCTGGGCGCCGCGCTGGTCATGGCAACCGTCTCGGCGCTGCTGGCGCTCGGCGGGTTGCGGCGCGCCGATCCAGCCGACGTGTTTTGAAGCGGGAGGCTTTGGATTTGTCGCTAGCCTCCTCCCTTTTCGGCCAAGCAGGTTTGCGTCCGCGGCCGGTGCCGCTCGCGTGGCGCAGCCTAATGTCGAACAGGCGGCGGCTGCTGCGCTCGAGCGCCGGCATCGGTTTCGCGGTGCTGCTGATGCTGATGCAGCTCGGCTTCGAGCAGGGCTTCTTCGACAGCTCGCTGCAAGTGATCCGCGGTCTCGACGGCGACATGTTTTTGCAGAGCGCGCACAAATACCAGTTCGCCACGCAGGACCCGATTCCGGTCGCCGAGCTGGCGACCGCGCGGAGCGTGCCCGGAATTGCCAGCGCCCGGCCGCTCTATGCCGACTGGTACGATCTGTTCTGGACAAACCCCTACGACGGCAAGCGATTTCTGGTTCGCGCCCTAGCCTTCATCCCCGACCAGCCAGTGTTTACTTTTCCGCAAATCAACGCCGAGCGCCAGCGCCTGAACGCTCCCGGCTCGGTCCTGGTCGACCGCCGCTCGCGGCGCTTTCTCGGCATGAACGGGGCGGCCAGCCAATCCGAGTTGAATGGCGCCAAGGTCGCCATTGTCGGCAGCTTTGCCCTCGGCCCCGATTTTGGCAGCGACGGCACGGTGCTGATGGGCGACCGCACCTTTGCCCAGCTGATGCGCGGCGTCGCCGGCACCCCGCCGGGCATGGAGGCCGGAGTGCTCAAGCTCGCCGCCGGCGCCAACCCGGCCAGCGTGCAGACGGCGCTCGCCAAGGCGCTGCCGCCGACAACCACGGTCCTGACCAAGGCCCAGCTGATCGCCTTCGAGCACGCCTATCAGGCCGACGTGTCCTCGGCCGGGCCGATTTTTGCGATCGGCACCATCGTTGGCTTTGTCGTCGGCATGCTGATCTCGTACCAGATCACCTATGCCGACGTCGCCGATCAGCTGCCGCAATACGCGACTTTGAAGGCGATCGGCTATCCGACGCGCTATCTGCTGCGGGTGGTGCTCGGGCAGGCGGGGTTGAACGCGCTCGCCGGCTGGGTCCCGGCCTGGCTCCTAAGCATCGTGCTCTATCATGTCGTCGGCGAAGTGGCGCTGCTGCCGCTGCGGATGACCCTCGAGATTACCGCGGTGAGCTTTGGCCTCACCCTCGGCATGTGCCTGATATCGGCTGTGATCGCGGTGCGCCGCGTGGTCGCGGCGGACCCGGCGGAGGTGTTCTGATGTGTTCTGCGTTAGTTGCCGAGCCGCTGGCGCCGCCGCCGCCAGCCGAACCAGCCGCGGCAGCGCCGGCCGTGGTCGCGGTCGGGGGCCTGAATCACTTTTACGGTGAGGGTGCGGCGCGCAATCAGGTGCTGTTCGACAATTGCATCGAGATCCCGCGGGGCCAACTGGTGGTCATGACCGGGCCGTCTGGCGCCGGCAAGACCACCTTGCTGACCTTGGTCGGCGCACTGCGCTCGGTCCAGGACGGGCGGATCGAGATACTAGGCCGCGATCTCTCGCATCTGCATGCGCGCGATCTGGTCGCGGTCCGGCGCGAGATCGGCTTCGTCTTTCAGATGCATAATCTGTTTGACGCGCTGACCGCCTATGAAAACGTCAAGATGGCGATGCAGCTCGGCCACGAGCCGGCGAGCGAGATGCGGCGGCGCGGCGTCGCCATCCTCGAGCGGCTCGGGCTCGGTCACCGGGTCGACTACAAGCCGAGATTGCTGTCGGGCGGCGAGCGCCAGCGGGTGGCCATCGCCCGCGCGCTGGTCAACGCGCCGCGCCTCGTCCTCGCCGACGAGCCGACCGCCGCGCTCGACCGCGACTCGGCGCGCAAGGTGATCGATCTGCTCAAGGAGACGACAGCCGAGAACGACTCCGCGGTCATCATGGTCACCCATGATTACCGCATCATCGAATCCGCCGACCGCCTGGTGCATATGGTCGATGGCCGGATCGTGTCCGATGTGGTGCTGCACGACGCGCTGCGGATCTGCGAGTTCCTACGTGCGGTCGATCTGTTCCGATCGTTGACCCCGACCCAGCTGACCGACATCGCCGAAAAGATGACGCCGCGCCACTTCGGCACTGGCGAGACGATCGTTCGCGAGGGCGAGCCGGGTGAGGAATTCTACCTGATTTCCGATGGCGAGGTCGATGTGATGCGCGCCGACCACGAGGTGGCGCGGCTCGGCCGTGGCGATTTCTTTGGCGAGGTCGCGCTGATCAGCGGCGAGCCGCGCAACGCGACGGTCATGGCAACCGAGCCGCTCGACACCTTTGTTCTGGGCAAGACCGATTTCCAGTCGGCGATCGCGGCGAGCGCGAGCTTCCGCGACCAGCTCTACCGGGTCTATTTCGTGCGCCATTAGCCGCACCCCGGAGGTCTCGGACGGGGCGGGTCGCGAGCCCCCCTTGCGGGGCCCCCTTGCGAAGGGCGTCGAAGTCGCCTATCGCAGGCGCGTGGCCGAGATCGCATCCGCCGCCGGCAGAGAAGAGGCCGAGTCCGCAGCCGCCGGAACCCGCCGCGCCGAGGCGCGGCTGCGCGACAGCGAGCTGTTTTTGCTGGTGCTCGCGCTCGGCGCCGGGATCGCCGCCGGTCTCGGCGTCGTCGCCATCGATCTGCTGCTCGACCTGGCCCGGCACTTTGCCTTCGCGACGCCGTTTGGCGGGCATCTCAGCAGCGCCGCCGTCCTCGGGCCGGCCCGCCTGGTGGCGGCGCCGGTTGTTGGCGGCCTGCTGGTCGGCCTCAGCTCGCTCCTGCTGCGCCGCTGGCGCCCGCGCGAGGTGGTTGACGCGATCGAGGCGAACGCGTTGTTCGGCGGGCGGATGTCGCTCGGCGACAGTCTCGGCCTCGTCTGGGTGACGATCCTCTCCGGCGGGTTTGGCGCGTCGGTCGGGCTCGAAGCCGCGTACACTCAGCTTGGCGCGGCATTGGCCTCGCGGCTCGGGCGCAGCGTCGGCCTGCGCCGCGACGATATGCGCACCCTGGTCGGGTGCGGCGCCGCCGGAGCCATCGCTGCGGCGTTCAACGCGCCGTTGACTGGCGCCTTCTATGCCTTCGAGCTGATCATCGGCAGCTACACCCTGCAGGCCCTGGCGCCGGTCGGCATCGCTGCGTTGACCGCGGTGCTGGTCGTGCGCGGGTTGGTCGGCTCCAACCCGATCTTTGTCGTGTGGCACGACATTGCTCTCTCGGGCTCGGATTATTTAGCCTTTTTCGGGGTCGGGCTGGCCTCGGCCGGGCTCGGCATATTGACCATGAAGGGGGTGACCTCGACCGAAACCCTGTTTCGCACGCAAGCGGTTCCGCGCTGGGCGCGCCCGGCCCTGGGCGGCCTGTTGATCGGCCTGATGGCGCTGGCCTTCCCGCAAATTCTCGGCAGCGGTCATGGCGGCATCCTGCAGGTGCTGCATTCGGGCTTCGACCTGCCGTTTCTCGCCGGGCTGGTGGTCGCCAAGATCATCGCCTCGGCGGTGTCGATCGGCTCGGGGTTTCGCGGCGGCCTGTTCAGCTCGTCGCTGTTTCTCGGCAGCCTATTCGGCAGCCTGATCGGCGGGCTGCTGGTGCGGCTCGGGCCGGGGCTGTCGGCCGACCCGCTGATCTACGCGCTGGTCGGCATGGGTGCTGTCGCCGCCGCGATCGTCGGCGCGCCGATGACGATGATTATGCTGGTGCTCGAAACCACCGGCGATTTTTCGGCGACGATGGGGGTCATGGTCGGGGTGGTGACCGCGGCGATCGCGGTGCGCCATTGGTTCGGTTATTCGTTCGCCACGTGGCGTTTCCATCTGCGCGGGCTGGCGATCCGCAGCCCCGAGGACATCGGCTGGATCAACGAGCTGTTGATCGGCCCGATGATGCGGCGCGACCCGGCGGTCATCGCCGCCGACCTGTCGCTTGACGAGCTGCACCGCCGCTTTCCAGTCGGCAGCGCCAAGCAGGTCTTTGTCGTCGATGGCGAGGGCCGCCTGTCCGGGATCATCGACCCGACCGAGGCCAACGGCGCCGAGCGCGCCGGCGAGGCCACGACGGTCGGCGACCTGGTCACCGAGCCGGCCGCGTTTTTGCTGCCGGGCGACAATCTGCGCGCCGCGCTCGATCGCTTCAGCGAGGCGGCGCAGGAGACCTTGCCGGTCATCGACAATCCCGACGGACGGCGCGTGCTCGGCTATCTGAGCGAGGCCTACGCGTTGCGCCGCTACGCGCACGAACTCGAACGCCACCGTGGCGCACGACAAGACGACGCCGGCATCTTCAGCCCGGCCGCCGGCGACACGGTGCCATCGTCGCCGCCCGGGAACAAGCAGCCGGGGCAAAAATAGCCGGTACGCGCAAAGTCGACCGATGCCGCGGCCATTTGCCGGTTCGGCCGGCCGCCGCTGCCCGGCCGCCGTGACAACAAATAGATGGCGCAATTTCGCATGCCTGCGCTACAATACGCGCAGCACTCCGGCGATCGGGGTCGTAAGCATGCTGCAAGCTGGCGGCGGGGCGCGCGAGCAGGAGCACAGCGACCCGAGCCGCAGTCGGAAATCTTCCATCGCCGGCCTCACTGCCGGCACGACGAAAGGCTGAGCAGCATGGCGCAGGTCGCGCTTCGGAACATCGTCAAGACCTTCGACAAAACCCCGGCGGTTCAAGGCATCGATCTGGACATCGCCGACCGCGAGTTCATCGTCCTGGTCGGTCCTTCGGGTTGCGGCAAAAGCACGACGTTGCGCATGATCGCCGGGCTCGAGGAATGCACCTCGGGCGAAATTTACATCGGCGACCAGCTGGTCAATGACGTGCCGCCAAAGGACCGGGACATCGCCATGGTGTTCCAGAACTATGCCCTCTATCCGCACATGACCGTGTTCGAGAACATGTCATTCGGGCTGCGGTTGAAAAAATTCCCCAAGGCCGAAATCAAGGAGCGAGTCGAGGCCGCGGCCCGCATCCTCGATATCACCGCTCTGCTTGAGCGCCGGCCAAAAGCGCTCTCCGGCGGGCAACGCCAGCGGGTCGCGATGGGGCGGGCGATCGTCCGCAACCCCAAGGTCTTTCTGTTTGACGAGCCGCTGTCGAACCTCGACGCTAAGCTGCGCGTGCAGATGCGCACCGAAATCAAAAAGGTCCACCAAAAGGTGACAACGACGACCGTCTACGTCACCCATGACCAGATTGAGGCGATGACGCTGGCCGACCGGGTGGTCGTCATGAACGCCGGTCGCATCGACCAGATCGGCACGCCGCATGAAGTCTACCACACGCCGAGGACCCGGTTTGTCGCCGGCTTTATCGGCTCGCCGACGATGAATTTGCTGCCTTGCCGGGTTGTCGAAAACGGCAGCGGGTTGACGGTTCGCCTATCGGATTGGCTCTCCTTTCCGGTGCCGCCATTGCGGGAGGCGCACTACCGTGCACGTATCGGCGACCAGCTGCTGTTCGGGCTGCGCCCCGAGCACATCACCGAGGCGCGCGGCGAATCTATGCCGGGCATCGTGCCGTTCTCGGCGCGGCTCGATGTCGTCGAGCCGATGGGCATGGAGACGATGGTCTATTTCACCGTGGACGGGGTCGAGGTGTGCGGCCGCGTCAACCCCGCCGCCGCCGGCGTCCCCGGCGAGCCCATGCCGCTGGTTGCCGACCTCAACCAGATGCACCTGATCGATCCGCGCACCGAGCTGGTGGTCTGAGGGGCGCGGCCGGGCGCTGCGCGCGATGAGCTTGAGGAGCAAAGCGGCGCTCGTCAGCGGCGCTGCGGGCGGCATTGGCCGGGCAATTTCGGTGGCCTACGCCGAGGCTGGAGCGGCGGTTGCCTGCTGCGACATCGATTTGGCCGGCGCGACCGAAACCGCCAGGCTCGTCGAAGCGGCCGGGGGTCGCGCGCTGGCCCAACATTGCGACGTCTCGGTCGAAAACGACACTCGCACCGCTGCCGCCGCGGCGCAGAGCGCGTTTGGCCGGCTCGATATCCTAGTCAGCGGCGCCGCCCCGCACGATGTCGGCGGCACGATCCTGGATACCGACCCCGGCGAGTGGCAGCGGGTGCTGGCGGTCAATCTGACCGGCTCGTTTCTGCTCTGCCGCGCAGTGCTGCCGCTGATGATCGCCGGTGGCGGTGGATCGATCATCCTGATCGCCTCGCAGCTCGGGCGCGTCGGCAGCGCCGGACGCGCCGCCTATTGCGCAACCAAGGGCGCCCTGATCCAGCTCGCCAAAGTCATGGCGATCGACCATGCCACTCAGAACATCCGCGTCAACACGCTGTCGCCGGGAGCCGTTGAGACCGAGCGGATCGTGCGCCGCTACGGCAGCTTCGCCGCCGCGCGCGCCGCGATCGGCCCGAAGCACCTGCAAGGGCGGCTCGGCCAGCCGCATGAAATCGCGGCGGCCGCGGTGTTCCTTGCCGGCGACGGCGCGAGCTTTGTGACCGGCAGCGACCTTCTGGTCGACGGCGGCTACACCGCCATCTGATCACAACCTTCAAGCGTCCGGTCACGCCTCGACCCAATGTTGCGTCGTATCAGGATCGAGCAGCGTAAAGGACGCTTTGCCCGGACTTGATCCGGGCATCCACGTCTTGGCAGCCGAGATGGCCTCGTCAAGAAAGAGGGGCGGCTGGGGCAAGCCCGGGGAGTGTACAAGCGATCCATAGGAAAGATCGCGGCCGCCGAAACACGGGAATCCAGCAAGCCTGGTGTTTTCAGGCGGTCAGCAGCTGCTCGACTCGCTGGGTCGCGGTGTTTTCGTCGATGCGTTCGACGGCAGCGAACTCGCGCACAAAGCGATCGAGCGCCGCCTGATAGATCTGGCGCTCGCTATAGGACTGCTCCGGCTGACCGGAGTTGCGATAAAGATCGCGGACCACCTCGGCGATCGAGGCGGGATCACCGGAGGCAATCTTGGCCTGGTATTCCTGCGCGCGCCGGCTCCACATCGTGCGCTTCGCGCGCGACCGCCCGCGCAGCTTGGCCAGCGCCGCATCCATCTCCTTGCGGCTCGACAGCCGGCGCAGCCCCGACACCTTGGCTTTGGCCAACGGCACCCGCAGGGTCATCCGGTCCTTGTCGAAAGCGACCACAAACACGCTTAGCGTGTATCCGGCGATCTCCTGGGTCTCGATGCCGACGATCTTACCCACGCCATGCGTCGGATAGACGACGAGATCACCCGTGGCAAATGGAGGCTTTTCCGACGTCATGTCCGTGTCTCACCATCAAGCCGAGTGAATATGCCGGGACGCTTCAGGCCGTTGCTGCAACGCAGCGACGGCGACCGCCCACTACTCGGCGAAGAGCGCGGAACCGGGACGAAATGCGTCGTTAGCGTCGTTACCACCGAAGAGAAGATAGCATCGAACGCCCTCCAAAGCCAGCGGGTCACATATGCTTTGGGCACATACCCCGTCGCGCCGCGCCCAGCGGCTCAGCTGCCGCCGGGCTTGGGGCTGAACTCCTTTTCGTATTTGTCGGGTGTGTCCTTCCATTCGTCGGCATCTTCGGGAGGGGGCTTTTTGCGGGTGATGTTGGGCCAGCTCGCCGAATATTTGCGGTTCAGCTCAACCCAGCGCTCGGCTTCGGTCTCGCTGTCGGGGATAATCGCGTCGACCGGACATTCGGGCTCGCACACCCCGCAGTCGATGCACTCGTCGGGGTGGATGACCAGCATGTTCTCGCCCTCGTAGAAACAATCGACCGGGCACACCTCGACGCAGTCCATGTATTTGCAGCGAATGCAGGCTTCGGTAACGACGTAGGTCATGGCAATGCTTTCTCTCCTGAGACTTGGAGGACCGATCGGCCGGCGCGGCGTCAGGTCGTCTCGTCGAGCCCCAGCCGCTTTAGCACGCGCTGGCGTGCTGCGCCGCGATCGTGGTCGGGCACATAGATCAGTCCACCGACCTGACGCAGCAGGCTGTCCTCATACTGGTCGAGCACCCCATCCGCATACGCGACTTCCCACAGCATTTCGATCAGCTCGACCCGTTGCTCAAACGACAGCCGCTCGTTGATGATCCGGGTCAGGTGAAACAGCTCGGCTGACCGGCTCGCCTCGCGTTCGCCCGCGGCGAGCAGCGCACGCGCGTCGGCGTGCGACAGGCGGAAGCGGCGCTCGAGCAGCCGCGCGACGACCGCGCGCTCCGCTTCGTCGAAGCTGTGGTCGCTGTGCGCGGCCTCGACGAGAAGTGCCGCGAGGGCGAGCTCTAGCTCGTTCTGCCCTCCCGCCGTGCCGTCCGGGGGAGCCCCGGTCAGCCACCCGATAATGCTCTCGATCATGGCTCCGTGCCTAGCATGCAAGGCGCCGCAGGGGCAACCCCACCCGGCATCAACCCCACCCGGCATATGGTCTCTTGCCGGCAGGCCTCCGATCGCGCGCGGCAATCCAGCTGCCGTGGCAACGGAAATGAATCGCCGCACCAGCCGTTGTGGCGGCGCAGGTAATAGCGGATGCGGTCTTTGGCAAAACGCGGCACGATCCTCGTTCTCCACTTTATCGGCCAGATGCCGCTTGCCGGGATCGCCTGGCAGGCGATGCACTACCTGCTCGGGTTGCGGCAGCTCGGGTACGAGGTGTGGTATGTCGAGGATGGCGGGGCCAACCCCTACGACCCGCGCGCCGCCAGCGTCATGATGGAGTGCGATTACAACGTCGCCTATCTGCGCCGCGCGATGGAAAGCCACGGGCTCGGCGGCCGATGGGCTTACTGGGACGCGATCAACGATGTCTGGCATGGGCTGGCACGCGAGCGGGTGCACCGGCTTTACGCCGAAGCGGACGGGCTGATCAATCTGTGCGGCGCCACCCGGCTGCGTGACGAGCACCTGGCCTGCCCGGTACGCATCATGATCGACACCGACCCGGTGTACGAGCAGATCAAATACGCCAAGGCCGACCGCGCGGCGCGCGCCTATCTCGACGCCCACACGCATTTTTTCAGCTACGGCGAAAATTTGGGCGCACCCGACTGCCCGGTGCCGCTGTCGGGGATCGACTGGCGCCCGACCCGGCCGCCGGTGATGCCGGCGCTGTGGCCGCGGGCCGGCGATGCTCCGCGCTCTTTCACAACGATCGCCACCTGGGAGAACAAGGGCAAGGACATCGAGTTCGCCGGGTCGCGCTATCTCTGGTCGAAGCACATGAACTTCTTGCGGTTTTTGGATATGCCGCGGCGCCGGCCCGAGACCGGCTTTACGCTGGCGATGGATCCGCCGGACGCCAAGGTGCGCGACAAGGTCGCCGGCAGCGGCTGGAGCCTCGTCGATCCCGGGCCGATTTCGGCCGGAATGGCGCCCTATCGGGACTTTATCGCCGGCTCGCGCGGCGAGTTTACCGTCGCCAAGGACATCTATGTCCGGCCGAACAGCGGCTGGTTCAGCGATCGCAGCGTCTGCTATCTGGCCGCCGGGCGGCCGGTGGTGACGATGCGCACCGGGTTCGACAAATTCTACCCCGTCGGAAGCGGCCTGTTCGACTACACGAGCGAGGCGGAGGCGCTGGCCGCGATCGACGCGATTGCCGCCGATTATCCGGCCCACAGCCGCGCCGCACGCGCGCTTGCCTGCGAGCATTTCGCCGCCGACCGCGTTCTCGCCGCGCTGACCGCCGCCGCCGGATTATAGGAATCCGCACGTCAAGCTGCGGCAAATCCGGTGAAGCGGTGCGGAATGCGGCGGATGTCGGATAAGAGCTCGCGCTGCAGCCCGGCGGAAGCAGATGCCGGAAAGCTCAGATCGATCGAATCGGCGAGGCCGCCGAAGCGCACCTCGATCGTGCCGGCAAGCTCGCGATAGGTGCCGCACGCGGCGAACAGGCGCACAATTTCGTCGGAAACCTCGCCAGCCATCTCGTTCCAGCGCCCTTCGACCGAGAGGCGGTGCAGCTTCTGCCCGAGATCGTCGAGCCCATGCAAGGACAGGATCGGCAGATAGCTGCGGGTCGAGGCGTAAAAAGCGATGCGTTGGCGCACCCGCTCGATCGCCATGGCCAGCTCCGCCTCGTCCGCGCCGGTCGCGACAAACCCGCCGCCATGCACATCGAAATGCGCCCGGCTGCGCCCGCTGCGCCGCAGCCCCTCGCAGACCCGCGGCAGGCAGACCTCGTCGAGATAGCGGCGCGAGCACAGCGGGTGCAGGCGCACCCCGTCGGCGACCTCGCCGGCGACGCGCAGCATTGCCGGCCCAACCGCCGCGACCGCCACCGGCGCTGGCGGCAATCCGGTCGGCTCCGGCGAGAAATCGGGCGGCATCAGGTTGAGCCGGTAGTGCTCGCCCTGATAATCGAGCGTCTTGCCGGTTTCCCAGCAGCGCCAGATCGCGCGCAACGCGCCGACATAATCGCGCAGCCGCGGCGCCGGCGAGCTCCAGGCAATGCCGAAGCGGCGCTCGTTGTGGCCTTTGACCTGGCTGCCGAGCCCTAGCACGAACCGGCCGCCTGAGTTCGCCTGCAAATCCCAGGCCTGGCTGGCGATCACGGTTGGGCTGCGCGGGAAGGCGACGGCGACCGATGTCGTCAGCTCGATGCGGGACGTGGCGAGAGCGGCAAAGGCGAGCGGGGCGAATGGGTCGTGGCCGAGCTCAACGGTCGTCACCGCGTCAAACCCGGCTGCTTCGGCCGCCGCCGCGAACGGGCCGGCGTCGCGCCAGCGCCCGGCGGGCAGGGCCGCGAACACACGCATCAGGTCGCCTCCGCGGGGCCGGCGGCGGCCCGCGCCATGACCAGCACCATGAACAGCGAGAACCACAGGGTTCCCTGCCACCATTCCTCCCAGATGCCGTAGGTGGCGAAGGTGGCGACAAACGCGGAGGCGAGGCTGCCGCCTGCCGCCGCGGCGAATAGGCGCGGCCATGCGGCCGCCGCCAACGCTCGCCACAGGCCGCCGACCAGCAGCGCGAAGAAGACCGCCCCTGGCGCCCCGAGCTCGAGCCACAGCTGCAGCGCGGCGTTGTGCGGATGCAGCGGCAGCCAAGTCTCGCCCGGTTGGATCGGGTCCTTGCCGCCGGGGATCGCTCGCGACGAATCGAGCCCCCAGCCGGTGAGCGGATGCTCGGCGATCCGGTCGCCGACAAACGACCAGATCAACAGCCGGTGCCCGGCCGACAGCTTGATCGCATCCGCCGTCTCGACCAAATCCGCTCCGCGTTCGAGCCGGCTAAAGGTCAACGGCGCCGTGATGATGACGAGGATCGCGGCGAGCGCCGCCAGCCGTGCCGCGCCGGGCCGCCGCCAATAGCAGAGGAGCGCCATCGCCAGCCCGGCAACAAGCGCCACCTTGGCCGCGGTCCCCGAGAGCGCGCAGATCGTCGCCGCGGCGGCGAGCGCGAACAGCAGGGCAGCGGTTTTACGGCCGCGCGCCAGGAGTGCTGCACTCGCCGGCAGCAGCAGGATCGCAAACGCCACCGAGGCCTGGTTCAGCCACGAGGGCTGATAAAACCGGTCGGAAAATGGCTTGCTGAGCGCGCCGTGGCTGGCGAGATCGATCGCCGCCATCGCAATCCCGAGGATAAAGCCGCCAAGTAGAAACGAGCTGAGCCGCCGCGGCGCCGAAACCCAATCGGCCGCCATCGCCATCGCCATGCCGGCCGCGAACAGGCCGGCGAGCCGGGCGGTCATGTCGAGCGAGCGAAGCGGGCCGATCGACCACAGGGTCGAGACGCAACCCCAGACCACGAGAGCGGCAGCAAGCCACGCTGGAGCGGCAAGGCCGGGACGCCAGACGGGCCGCCCGGCTGACAACACCAGCCCGGCGGCGAACAATCCCGCGACCGAGGCCAACGGCGCGATCCCCCGCGGCACCAGCACGAGGAGCGGAAAGAACAGCAGCGCCGCGGAGTCGAGACCAGCCTCAAACCCGCTCGCCAACCGTCGCGCGGTCAGCGGCGCGTCGAGCCCGTCAGCGCGCCGGGCACCGACCGTCGCCGCGAAAAATCCGCCTGCCCGCCGCACCGGCCGCGCCGAGCCTAAGAGAGGATTTCGATCGCGGAAAAGAAAAACGCGATCTCCTGCGCGGCATTCTCGGGCGAATCGGAGCCGTGCACCGAGTTGGCCTCGATCGACTCGGCGAAATCCTTGCGGATGGTGCCGGGTGCCGCGTTCGCCGGGTCGGTGGCGCCCATGATCTCGCGGCTGAGCGCCACCGCGTCGGGTCCTTCGAGCACCTGAACCACGACTGGCCCGGAGCTCATAAAGGCGACCAGCCCCCGATAGAACGGGCGCTCGGCGTGAACCGCGTAAAACCGCTCGGCCTGCGCGGCGCTGAGCTGGATCCGCTTCTGGGCGACGATGCGCAGCCCCCGCCGCTCAAAGCGCTCGTTGATCGCTCCGGTCAGATTGCGCCGCGTGGCATCGGGCTTGAGGATCGACAATGTCCGTTCGATGGTCATCGGCAGCTTTGGTTTGGGGGTGGCGGCCCGGTTTATAGCTCCCGCCCGCGCTGCCGGCAATCGGCGCCGCCACTATGCGCCGCTAGGACCGGCGCTCCCAACCCGATGCGGTCTGCTGCCAATAGGTCAGCGCATGGCCCTTCTCGCGGGCGCGCCGCCAGCGCTCGCGGGCGGCCTCGACCGCATCAGGGTCATTGCCGTCGAACATGTCGGCGCAGCGCGCGTAAGCCGACAGATCGCCGGCCTCGACACTATCGACCAGCACCGCCATCGACGCTTCGTTCGGGTTTTCGTCCTTGTCGGTCAGCAAGATCGGCTGCGCCGCGGCATTGCCGTCGCGAGCCGAGCCGTGCGGCAGAAAGCTCGCTTCCTCGTAAGTCCACAGGATCGCGTCGAGCTGCGCCACGCGCTCGGCCGAGCCGGCCCGAACGACAATCCTGTGACCTTGCGCGCGTGCCCGTTCGAGGAGCCTCGGCAACGCCCGTTCGAGCGGCGTCGCCAGCAGGTGGTAAAAGCCGATCTCGGCCACGCGCCGTTCCAAACCTCGCTCAGGTATCCTCGTAATGGGCGGCGACGAAGCGGTCGAGCAGGCGTACCCCGAAGGCGGTCGCCCCCTTGGGCACGGTTGGGGCGTCCTTGCTCGACCACGCCATGCCGGCGATGTCGAGATGCGCCCACCGCACCTTGTTGACAAAGCGCTGCAGGAACTGCGCGGCGGTGATGCTGCCGGCGGCGCGCCCGCCGCCGATGTTCTTGACGTCGGCGGCGTCGCTGTCCATCTCGCGGTCGTAGCTGTCGGCGAGCGGCAGGCGCCAGACCTCCTCGCCGACCGCCTTGCCGGCCGCGGTCAGCCGCTCCGCCAGCTCGTCGTCATTGGCGAAGAGTCCGGCGCGGTGATGGCCGAGGGCGACGATGACGGCGCCGGTCAGGGTGGCCAAATCGATCATCAGCCGCGGCTTGAAGCGGTCCTGGCAGTACCACATCGCGTCGGCGAGAACGAGCCGGCCTTCGGCGTCGGTGTTCAGCACCTCGATCGTCTGGCCCGACATCGAGGTGACGATGTCGCCCGGCCGCTGCGCGGTTCCGGACGGCATGTTCTCGACCAGACCGACGACGCCGACGGCGTTGACCTTGGCCTTGCGCGCGGCCAGGAGCCGCATCAGGCCGATCACCACGGCCGAGCCGGCCATGTCCCATTTCATGTCGCCCATGCCGGCGGCGGGCTTGATCGAGATGCCGCCGGTGTCGAAGGTGACCCCCTTGCCGATAAAGGCGAGCGGCGGGCTCTCTTTACCGGCGTCGCCGCCGTGCCATTCCATGACCACGAGGCGCGGCGGGCGAGCGCTGCCCTGGGCGACGCCGAGCAGCGCGCCCATGCCGAGCTTGCGCATCGCCTTCTCGTCGAGGATTTCGACCTTGACGCCGTGTTCCTCGAGCGTCCTGGCCTGCTCGGCGAGGCTCTCGGGATAAATCACGTTGGCCGGCTCGGACACCAAATCGCGGGTAAAGAACACTGCCTCGGCGGCCTTTTCGAGCGGCTGCCAGGCGCGCTTTGCCGTGCCGGGCGCCGCGGTCGAGACGGTCAGGCGGGAGAGCGACGGCTTCTGCTCGGGCTTCTCTTTGGTCTTGTACTTGTCAAAGCGATAGGAGCGCAGCTGCGCGCCAAAGGCGAGCGCCGCCGCGGCCTCGGCTCCTTCGATCGGCGCGGTGTCGGCGACCTCGACGGCAACCGTCGCTTCGGTCTCCCCGGCGCCGTTCAAGTGCGCGGCAATAGCGCCGCCGAGATCCTCGAACATGCGGGCGCCGGCGTCTTCGGGCTTGCCGAGACCGGCGAGGACGATTCGGCTCAGCGCCAGGTTTGCCGGCGCCACGATCGGCAGCAGCTCGCCCTTTTTGCCGCTGAAACGGGCGGCGGAGGCAAGCGCGCGGACGACCGCGCCGTCGCTCATCTCGTCGAGCCGGCGGGCGGCGGGGGTCAAAACCCGCTCCTCCCATATCCCCGCCACCGCGGCTCCGGAAAGCGGCAGGTCCGGCTCAGCAAAGCTGATCTTCATCGTGCAACCTCGAACGATAGCGCCGCAGAGGGCCAGCCGGCCGCTCTCGGCTTGAATGAATCAATATATCAGCGGCGGCGGCCGGCGCCAGACGCTGCGGCGCCGATCGTCACCGCCAACCCGATCCCCGCCGCCGCTTCGGCCGATTCGGTATAGAGGCCACGGAGCGAGCCGGCCGAAATGCCGCTGGCCGGCCGCCGAGCGGCTCCCTATGATCGCGCGCCGATGACGAGCCTCACCCGCTACATCCTGCGACAGTGCTTCGGCGTCATGATTTTTGTTACCGCGGCTCTCAGCGCTGCGGTTTGGCTGGCGCAGTCGTTGCGCCTGGTCGACTTGATCGTCAACCGGGGGCTCTCGATCGAAGTCTTCCTCTATCTGGCGGCGCTAATCCTGCCGCGGTTTCTCGACATAGTGCTGCCGATCGGCGTCTTCATCGCAGTGCTCTACACCTTTAATCGGATGACCGCCGAGAGCGAGCTGGTCGTCATGCGCGCAGCTGGGTTGAGCCCGATGGCGCTGGCCAAGCCGGTCCTGATCCTGGCCGGGATTGCTTTTGCCGTTCTGATGAGCTTGTCGCTGTATTTCCTGCCGGTCGCGAACCGCGCGTTCAAGGACCTCCAATTCGAAATCCGCAACCGATTCGTGTCGAGCCTGATCCAGGAGGGTACCTTCACCACGGTCTCGGACAAGCTCACCTTTTACATCCGCAACCGCGACGACCATGGCGATGTCGTCGGGCTGATGATCAACGACAGCCGCGATCCGCAGCGCCCGGTCACGATCCTTGCCGAGCGCGCTGCCTTTGTCGATACCCCGGCCGGCTCGCGCATTGTCATGATCAACGGCGACCGTCAGCAATTCGACCCGCAGACGAAAAAGCTCTCGGTCTTGACCTTCTCACGCTATACGCTCGACCTTGGCACGTTGCAGGATGCCCCGGTGGTCCGCTTCCGCGAGGCTCAGGAACGGTTTCTCGGCGAGCTGCTGTTTCCGTCGCCAGGGCTCGACCCGGTGCTCCGCCACAGCTTTATCATCGAGGCGAACCAGCGCATCCTGATCCCTCTCTCGGTCATCAGCTTTGCGCTGATCCCACTCGCCTTTCTGCTGCCGGGCGACTTCGACCGCAGGGGGCAGCTGAGGCGGGTCATGCTGGCGGTCGGCGCGGCGTTCGCTTTTGAATTGATCGGCTTCGGCATAAACGATCTGGTAGCGCGCTTTGCCTTCGTGATCCCGCTCAGCTATGTGATCGTGTTGTTGCCGGCTGCCCTCAGCCTGGGCATCCTGCTCCAAGGGGGAAGGCTGGATTTTCGACGGTCGGCGCTCGCCGCCGGCCATGCGCGCTAACCGCGGCGCCGCCCCGCCCGCGCCCCAAAGGCTCGCTGGTGCAGCTCGCAAAGACCCTTTCGGCCTATATCGCGCGCCAGTTCTTCGGATGGTTCTGCGGCGTCTTCGCGGCGATGGCGGTCGTCACTTTTCTGCTCGACTACATCGAGCTGATCCGCCGCGGCGGATCGAAGGTCGAGGCAACGCTCGGGGTCTTGTTCGAGATGGCGGCGCTGCAGCTGCCGCAGACAGCGCAGGAGGTGCTGCCGTTTGCGGTGCTGTTCGGCACGATGCTCGCGTTCTGGCGACTGACGCGCAGCAACGAGCTGGTGGTGGCGCGGGCCGCGGGGGTCTCGGTCTGGCAGTTTTTGACGCCGGCGATGCTGGTCGCTCTGCTGATCGGCATCTTTGCCGTGACCGTGTTCAACCCGCTCGCCTCGGTGGCGGAGGCGAACTACGAAAGGCTGAACAGCAGCGTCTTGCGCGAAGGATCGGACGATCTGCTGCTGTCGAGCGCAGGGATGTGGCTGCGGCAGAGCGACGAGGCCGGCAACCAGGTCATCATTCATGCCGGCAAGCTGGCCGGGCCTGGTCTCGTCCTCAGCGACGTCACGCTGTTCTTCTTTAATTCCCAGACCGAGTTCACCTCGCGCATCGACGCCCGAACCGCGCGGCTCGAAACCGGCGAGTGGCTGGTCGAGAACGGGGTTCGCTGGCGGCCCAGCAGGCCGCCCCTGGCCTTCGCGCGGTGGCGCCTCAAGACCCAGCTGAGCCCACGCAAGATCGAAGAAAGCTTTGCCTCCCCCGACACGATGTCGTTTTGGGAGCTGCCCGGCTTCATCGACCTCCTCGAACGGTCGGGCTTTCCGGCGCAGCGTCATCAGCTCCATTTCAACGTGCTGCTCGCGCGCCCGTTTCTGTTGTGCGCAATGGTGCTGATCGCCGCGATCTTCAGCCTGCGCATGCAGCGGCGCGGCGGCGCTACCTTGATGATCATCGGCGGCGTGGCCAGCGGGTTCGCGCTCTACGTGCTCTCGGACATCGTCTTTGCCCTCGGGCTTTCCGCCAAGGTTCCGGTGGCCCTCGCCGCTTGGACCCCGACCGGGGTCAGCTTGATCTTTGGCGCCTCGATGCTGCTGCATCTGGAGGATGGCTGATGGGCGATCGAGCCCACGCTGGCCGCCGCCAGGGCGCCCCGATGCCGGTGCGGCGCGTGCTCGGCGCCCTGCTGTGCCTCCTCTTCGCGATCGCCATCTCGATACCTCCGGCCGCGGCCCAGATTGGTCTCAGCGGCGGCCAGAGGCAAAACCCCAACGCCCCGATCGCGCTGCGCGCCGACCAGATCGAATACGACGAGGACCTCGCCCTGATGATCGCCCGTGGGCATGTCGAGATCTCGCAGAACGGCGAGGTCCTGCTCGCCGATACCGTCACCTACAACCAGCGCACCGACACGATCACCGCATCGGGCAATGTCAGCCTGTCGCAGCCAACCGGCGAGATCTTGTTCGCCAACTACATGGAGCTGCGCGATGCGATGAATGAGGGCTTTGCCAAGGATGTGCGCATGCTGCTCGCCGACCGCTCGCGGCTGGCGGCCAACACCGCGCGGCGCACCAACGGCAACCGGCTCGAGCTGCGCCGCGCCGTCTATTCGCCGTGCGACCTATGTCGGAAGGACCCGAGCGCGCCGCCGGAATGGCAGCTCGAGGCGCGCCAGATCGTCGACGACCAGAGGCTCAAAGTGGTCGAGTTTCGCGACGCCACGATGGACCTCTATGGGTGGCCGGTCTTTTACACCCCCTACATGTCTGTGCCGGAGCCGTCGGTCAAGCGGGCGAGCGGGTTTCTCGCCCCGTCCTTCGGCAGCTCGAACACGATCGGCGCGCACATCACGATCCCCTATTTCCTGGTCCTTGGGCCGGACAAGGACATCACCTTGGAGCCACGCTTGACCACCAAGGCGGGCCCGGTCCTCGGCGCCGAGTACCGCGAACGCTTTGACAATGGCGAGCTCGAGGCCGACGGCAGCCTCAATTACAGCAACCCCGAGGGCACCGAGGACACCGGCAAGATCGTGCGCGGCAACATCAACGAGCACAGCCTGTTCGACCTCAACGACACGTGGCGGACCGGCCTCGACGTGCAGCGCGTCTCCGATCAGAGCTATTTGCTGGAGTTCGGCTACGGCAACCCGCTCTTAAACGCCGAAATCAGCCACGGCTACCTGCAGGGGTTCGACCCGCGCGGTGCGACCGACGTCGATACCTACATGTTTCAGCCGCTGCTTCCGGGCCTCGGCGATTCGACCCAGCCGATCGTGCTGCCGGTGATCAACCGCAACTGGCAAAGCGAGCCCGATGCGCTCGGCGGACGCTGGAACCTCAACGCCAACCTTCTCGACATTGTCCGCGAGGTCGGGACCCAGACCCGGCGCGTCTCGCTCGGCTCGGAATGGGAGCGCAGCTTTAAGGACGGCATCGGCGGCCAATACCTGTTTACCGCGAGCCTGCGCGGCGACGCCTATTCGGTCAACGATCTGAGCCCGGTTTCCAACCCGGATCTGCCCTCGGCATATTTTCCGATCGACGGCAAGCCGGCGGCCGAGCCGATCGCCACCAACTTTCTGACCGGTCGCGCGTTTCCCCAGGTCGGGCTCAAATGGGATTATCCGCTGATCCACCCCGGCGCGACATTGACGCCGCTGATCGAGCCGATCGTTGCCGTCTACGCCGCGCCCAATGGCGGCAACCAGCGCAAGATCCCGGATGAGGACAGCCTGTCCTTCAATTATGACGACACCGATCTGTTCCGGCCCGACCGGTTGGCTGGCTATGACATTCTGGATACCGGCCAGCGGGTCGATTACGGCGCCAAGCTCGGGCTCTACGACAACACCGGCGGCAGCTATCGGGTCCTGCTCGGCCAAAGCTACCGGGCCGAAACCAACCCGTTTCTGCCGCCGGGCTCGGGGGCGGAAAACCGGCTCTCCGATGTCGTCGGCCGGGTGGTGCTGTCGCCGAGTTCCTATCTCGACCTGATTTATCGCTTTCGCCTTGCCGCCAGCGACCTCGCCTATCGCGAGCAGCAGGCGGCGATCGTCACCGGGCCGCAGAATCTCAGGGTCAGCGCCAACTACGTGCTGATTCCGCAACAGCTGCCGAGCGAGGTGGTGACCAATCCGGTCACCGGCCAGAACGTGCTATACGGCAAGCAGGAGCAGCTGTCCTTCGCGCTGACGGCAAAGCTGACGCGCTATTGGTCGCTGCAAGGCAGCGAGACGATCAACCTGACCGGTAGCTCAAACCTGGTCAATGGCGTCGCCACACCGGAATCGAGCAGCAGCAGCCTCTATGGAACGCTCGCGGCGGTCTACCAGGATGAATGCATGGCATTTATCGGCTCGCTGACCCAATCCGGCATCCGCAACGGCGCCGTCACCCCGGGGGTCTCGGTGCAGTTCAGCGTGGTGTTCAAAAACCTCGGCGAGATCGGCGGCACGGTTGCCTCGATCGCCGGCGGCTCGCTACCATGACCAGCGCACCGACATGTCGGCGAGAGCGGCAAACCGGTCCGGGACCCGGCACCCCGGCGACAAAGCCGCGGCGACGGCGTAGTGTAGACGTCTCGAGCCAAGGCGGGAGGCGGGGGAATCGATGACCGGAATTCGTCGGCTTGCCGTGCTGCTGTTGCTTGTCGCTGGCGCGCCAGCGGCTGCCGCTCCGGCGGCGGCGCCGCGGCCGGCATCGCCGCCGGCCGGAGCCTATCCCGAAATCAGCATTGCCGCGGTCGTTAACGACCAGGTCATCTCGGTCGCCGATCTGGCTTCGCGGATTCGCATGGTGATGCTGTCGACCAGCATCCCCGACACGCCGGAAGCGCGCCAGCGCCTGGCCGCTCAGGTTCTGCGCACTCTGATCGATGAGAAGCTGCAGATGGAGGAGGCCAAGCGCAAGAACATCGTCGCCACCGACGCCGAAATTCAGAAGGCGATCACCTCGATCGAGCAGCAGAACAACATGAAGCCCGGTCAGCTCGACGCCGTCCTCAAAGCAAACGGCATCGACAGCAGCGCGCTGGTGGACCAGGTCAAAGCGTCGATCGTGTGGGCCAAGCTGGTGCGGCAGATCGCTGCGGATACCGACCCGGTGTCCGACGAGGAGATCGACGAAACCTTAAAGCGTCTCAAGCAAAACCAAAACCAACCCGAGAGCCGGGTCGCGGAAATTTTCCTAGCGGTCGATAACCCCCAGCAGGATGACCAGGTGCGCGCGCTCGCTGAACGGCTGACCGCGGAGATGAGGCAGGGGGCGCGGTTTGCCGCCGTTGCCAGGCAATTCTCGCAATCGCCGACCGCGGCCGTGGGCGGCGATCTCGGCTGGATTCACCCGGACGAGCTCAGCCCGCCGCTGGCAAAGGCGGTGGCGCAGCTGCGCCCGGGCGAGCTGTCGCCGCCGATCCGCACCGCCGGCGGCTATTACCTGATGCTGGTTCTCGACCGGCGCGGTGCCGGCGGCTCGGCCGACGAGGACGATACCGTGCTGCGCATCGCCCAGGTGGTGTTCCCGCTGAGCCCGCAGGCGGGCGAGCAAGCTCGACGTGCGGCGTTCGCGGCCGCGCAGTCGGTCAAAGCCGAGGCAAGCAGCTGCCAGGACATGATGCGGATCGGCAAGGCACAGGCCTCGCAGCTGTCGAGCGAGGGCGATCTGCGGCTCAGCCAGATCGCGCCGACAATGCGCAGCGCGGTGCTGGCGTTGGGCGTTGGGCATCCCTCGCAGCCGATCCTGCAAAAGAACGGCGTCGGCGTCATCATGGTCTGCGACAAAGCTACTCCCAAGCCGGTCGTCCCGACGCGCGAGGAGGTCGCGGAGAGCCTGATGCGCCAGCGCCTCGACATGCTCGCCCGGCGCTATATGGAGGATTTGCGGCGCGCCGCCTATGTCGATGTCAGGGTTTGACCCGGTGCTGCCGCCGCTAGCCCTGACCATGGGCGAGCCCGCCGGGATCGGCGGCGAAATCACCTTGAAGGCCTGGCTCGGCCGCGCTCCGGGGGGGCCGGTCTTTTATGCGATCGATGATCCCGATCGCCTCGCGTCGTTGGCGGCGCGCCTCGGCTGGCCGGTGCCGGTCCGGCCGATCGCGACACCCGCCGAGGCGCCCGAAATCTTTGCCGAGGCGCTGCCGGTGGCGCCGATCAACGCGGCGCCGCGCGGCCGGCCGGGCCATCCCGACCCGGCCGACGCCCCGACCATCATCGGCGCGATCGATGCCGCGGTTGCCGATGTCCGCAGCGGCCGCGCCGCGGCGCTGGTCACCAACCCGATCCACAAGGAGAGCCTTTACCGCGCCGGTTTTCGCCATCCCGGGCACACCGAATACCTGGCCGAGCTTGCCGGCGGCGATGCCACCCCGGTGATGATGCTGGTCTCGATGCAGCTGCGGGTCGTCCCGGTCACGATCCACCTGGCGCTGCGGCGGGCGGTCGAAACCCTGAGCGCGGCCGCGATCGTCGCAGCCGGCCGGGTGGCCGAGGCGGCGCTGCGGCGGGATTTTGGCGTCGCCGACCCGGTTCTCGCGGTCGCCGGGCTCAACCCTCATGCCGGCGAGGCAGGTGCCCTCGGCCGTGAGGAGATCGACATCGTCGCTCCGGCGATCGCCGAGCTCTGCCGTCTTGGGATCGACGCGCGCGGCCCGTTGGCGGCGGATACGATGTTCCACGCCGAGGCGCGCCGCTCCTACGATGCGGCCCTCTGTATGTATCACGACCAAGCCTTGATCCCGATCAAGACGATCGATTTCGACGGCGGTGTCAATGTGACCCTAGGGCTGCCGTTTGTGCGCACCTCGCCCGACCACGGCACCGCCTTCGCGATCGCCGGGCAGGGCGTCGCCCGCGAGGGCAGCCTGGTCGCGGCGCTGCGGCTCGCGGCCGAGATGGCGGCGAGGCGGCGCAACCCGGTCTGAGCCAGCTGCGCCCATCGGTCGAACCGGCCGAGGCTGCGCTGCCGCCGCTGCGCGAGGTCATCGCCCGGCACGGCATCGCGGCACGCCGCCGGCTCGGCCAGAATTTCCTGCTCGACCTCAACTTGACCGGCCGGATCGCCCGGGCCGCGGGGCCGCTCGGTCGGGTGACGGTGATCGAGATCGGCGCCGGCCCCGGCGGCCTGACCCGCGCGCTCCTCGCCGAAGGTGCGGCTCACGTCGTCGCAATCGAGCGCGACCCGCGCTGCCTCGCCGCCCTCGCCGAGCTCGCCGCGGCTTATCCTGGCCGTCTCGAAATAATATCGGGTGACGCGCTGGCGCTGGACCCGGTCCCCCTCGCCGCACCGCCGCGCAAGATCGTCGCCAACCTGCCCTACAACATCGCCACCGCGCTGCTGCTCGGCTGGCTCGACCGGATCGGCGAATTCGACGATTTGACCCTGATGTTCCAGCGCGAGGTGGCGCTCCGTCTCGTCGCCGTGCCCGGCACGAAGGCCTATGGCCGCCTATCGGTGCTGACCCAATGGCTGGCCGTGCCGCGCATCCTGTTCGACGTGCCGCCTCGCGCCTTCACCCCGCCGCCCAAAATCGTCTCGAGCGTGGTCCAGATCACGCCCCGCCCGCAGCCATTGGCCCCGGCCGCCAAGCCCGCTCTCGAGCAGGTCGCCGCCGCCGCCTTTGGCCAGCGCCGCAAAATGCTGCGCTCCAGCCTCGCTACCCTCGGCCTCCCCCCCGAAAGGCTGCTCGCCCCCGCCGGCGTCCCCCCGACCGCCCGCGCCGAAGACCTCACAATCGCCCAATTCTGCGCCCTCGCCCAAGCGCTCGAGGCGGGACGGCCGGAAACGGGTTCCTGGTTTACTTCTCTGGGCAGCCCCAAATAACCAGTCGCCGACCTGTGCTATTTTTAGCGCTCTCGTGGCGCGGGTCGGCGGGTCGGCTGCTCAATCCCGATTGGTGACGACGCGGGTCCACAATTGGCGCGCGTCGCGGTCGGGGTCGTGGGCGAGGCGGCAGTCATTGTCGAGGATCATCGTCGCGCGTTGGGCGGTCGTATAGGCGGGCCAGGACGGGTTGTCCGGGCTGCCATTGCGGGCAAAGGCGATCCAGGTCGCGGAAATCCGCGCGGCCAGTTCGCGGGCGCCAGGCGCGCCGGCGGTGGTGTCCGGCACCTCGGGGTTGTCGAAGACAAAGGGCAGGTCCATCGCGTGGTGCGCCTTCATGCGGCGGTCATGCGCGGGGCTCTGCCACTCCAGCGAATACATGTAGACGGGCGCGCGCCGGCGCGCCGCATAGCGCTCGGCCAACAGCACCGTGCGCACCCAGAAATTCGAGCCGGTCAGCGCCGCGATCAGCCGGTCGGCGGGGCTCGCCTGCGGCATCGCGGCGCGATAGGCGGCGATGAGCGCATCGGTCTCGCCGCCGGCCACGGCTGCCACGCGGTCACGCAACTGCGCCTCGGTCACGGTTCGGTTCCACACCGCGTCGTCGTCGGCGAGGAAGAAGGCGCTTTCCTCGCGGGTGCCGCCGACCATCAGCGGGATGTCGTCGGCGATTGCCGGTGCATCGGGCTCGGCCGGGTGCCGCGGCAGATCGGCGCCATCGACGACCGGGCCGAAATCGTAGCGGTCGAGCAATGGCCAGCGCGACCGGCCAACCGCGCGCGCAGCCGGGGCGATCGCCGCCAGCACTCGTTCGGCCGGCAGGGTCTGCAGCTGCGCGCAGTCGCCGGCGCGCAAGCCGAGCTCTTTCAGCGCCGCTTCGGCCAGCGCATTCGCCCGCTCGCGCGTTGACACCCGGATCGCCGCACCACTTTGGATGATCGCGCGGTGGAACAGCCCGCGCGCCTGCGGCATCGCCAGCAACACGCTGACCTTGCCGCCGCCGCCCGACTCGCCAAAGATTGTCACCTTGCCGGGGTCGCCGCCAAACGCGGCGATGTTGTCGCGCACCCAGCGCAGCGCCGCGACGATGTCGAGCATTCCGGCATTACCCGAATGCGCCCATGGGGCGCCGCCAATATCGGCCAAATGCAGAAAGCCGAAAATGTTGAGGCGATGGTTGACATTGACCACGACGACGTCGCCGCGCCGTGCCAGATTGGCGCCGTCGGTAACGAGGCGGTTGCCCGAGCCATAGGCGAAGGCGCCGCCATGCAGCCACACCATGACCGGCCGCCGGCCGGCGTCGCCAAGACCGGGCGTCCATATGTTCAGGTTCAGGCAGTCTTCGCCCTCGGGCGTCGTGTCGGCCGGGCCGAGCAAGGTCTCCAGCGCGGCGCGGCGCTGTGGCCGATTGGGCAATTGCCACGCGCGGCCGCCATAGCCGAGCGCGTCGCGCACCCCGCTCCATGCAGCGGGCGGCTGCGGCGCCAGAAAGCGGTTGCGGCCGGCGGTCGAGGCGCCGTAGGGCACGCCCTTGAACGAATAGACCCCGGCCTCGTGCGCGCCGCGCAATTTGCCCGAGGCCGTGTCGGCCAGCGGCACCGAGCCGACATCTGCCGCGGCAATGTCGTTCGCCATTACATTCCTCCCCTCGGGATCAGCTTGCCATTGCGGCAGACTAGCGGGAAACGCCGCCGGTCAGAAGCGCCGGCATCGGGCGGCGCGGGCGCGCAGCCGCTTTCGCCGGCCATAGGCGGCCGCTATGCTGGCGCGCGGTGCCACCGAGCCGACAGCGAGGAGCGACATGGCCTTTTACGAGCTGCGCCAATACAAGGTTCTGCCGGGCAAGATCGATGAATGGGTCAAGATCATGGAGGAGGAAATCATCCCCTTCCAGGTGTCGAAAGGCATGGTCATCACCGGCAGCTATCGCGGCGAGACCGACGGATCCGTCTATGTCTGGATGCGCCGCTTCGAGAGCGAGGCCGAGCGCCAAAGGCTCTATCAGGCCGTCTATGAGAGCGATTACTGGAAGACCAAAATCGCGCCGCGCGTGCCCGAATGTCTCGACCGCAGCGCTATGGTCGTAACCCGCATCGTGCCAACGCCAAAATCGACGGCGCAATAGCGCCCCGGCCCGCCGCCGGTCGGGAGTTCGCGGCCGAGCGGGCGCTCGGGGGGCTCAAGTGCCGGCGCGGTACGTCGCGGTCTGGCCCTTAGCGAGCCGCTCGGAAAACGGGCGCGCCGATTCGGCGGCAAGCCTGATGCCGAGCTCGGAGAATTTGGCCGAGCTGCCGACCCAATTCCCGAGATTGGCGCGGGCGAAGCCGGCATTGACCGCGAGCGCGTCGGCAACGGTTCGGACCGCCAGCATCTCGATCGCGGTGCGTGCTGCCGTCTCGATGCTGCGGCGCGCGAGCCCGGCCACTTCCTCGCTCAACGCTTCGACCCCGTCAGCCAGCGCCCTGCGCGCCTCGGCAAAGGCAGCCATGGCCTCGCCGCCAGGATGGGCGACCGCATGCTGCGGCGCTGCGAGCCTCGGGGGCGCCGCCAGCACCGGCGGCGGGACCAGCGCCTCGGGATCATCCGCCGGAGCCTGATCGACCGGCGCCGGCGCTGTCATATCCGGCACCTTCGCTGCCGTTTCTTGCGGGATCGCGCTCGAGCGCTCGATCGGTTCGGCTACCGATATCGGCTTCTCGACCGGGCCGGCCATTGGCGGCTCGGCCGCCCCGGGCTCGGCGATTGGCGGCTCGGCGATTGGCGGCTCGGCGATTGGCGGCCCGACTGGGCGGGAAGCGCGCCTGCCCTTGGTTTCCATCCGCTGATCCTCTCCCCTGAACAGCATCCTTACGGGCGTCGTGCGGGCAATCTAAGCCGGCGGCAACCGGCGCCGCAACTAAAATTGTGCGACGCACAACCGTCCGGCCCACCCCGGCCCGGATTGCCGCATTTGGCGAATTTGGCAAAGGAGCAGCACGAAAACTGGACAGGGCCGCCGCTTCTTCATACTGTTCTCTGGGAAGGCTGAGCGGGGCCGCAGGCGCCGCCCGGTCCAGGGGAGTTGGGGGGTGTCGTGACCATCGCAACGCGCAACGCACGCGGGAGCCGCGGGGGCGGGTCCCGTGCTCCAGGTATTATCGCCGTCGCCATTCTTGCTGCGGGCCTGGCCGGGCTCGGCGCGGGGAACGCCGAGGCCGCCCGGCATCCGCATCATCATCTTCGGCTGGCCGCGGTCGGGTTTGCCCCGGTTCCGGTGGCGGCGTCGATCGTGCTCGACGCCGATACCGGGCGGGTGCTGAGCGAAGCCAACGCCGACGCGCAGACCTATCCGGCGTCGCTGACCAAGATGATGACGCTCTATCTGACCTTCGAGGCGTTGAACACCGGTCGGCTGCGGCTCGATCAATTGCTTCCGGTCAGCGTCAACGCGGCCAGCAAACAGCCGACCAAGCTCGGCCTGCGGGCGGGCGATTCGGTCGATGTGCAGGATCTGATCCTCGGCATCGTGACGCGATCGGCGAACGACGCCGCCGCGGTGCTGGCGGAGGGCATCGCCGGCAGCGAGCCCGCCTTTGCCGAGCTGATGAACCGCAAGGCCCAGCAGCTCGGGATGCGCGGCACGTATTATGACAATGCCTCGGGATTGCCCGATCCGGCGCAGCACACGACCGCGCGCGACACCGCCCAGCTGGCGCTGGCGCTGTACCACGACTACCCGCGCGAATACCGTTACTTTTCAACCCGAGAGTTCGACTTTCGCGGCACGATGATCCGCGGCCACGATCATCTGCTCGACTGGTATCCGGGCGCTGACGGCATCAAGACCGGGTTTATCGATGCTTCCGGCTTCAATCTCGCGACCTCTGCGCTGCGCAACGGGCATCGGCTGATCGGCGTCGTCCTTGGCGGACATTCAGCGAGCGCGCGCGATCGCGAGATGGCGGCGCAGCTCGACCAGGGGTTTGCCGAGGTCGGAGTGGCGCCGGTAGCGGTCGCCCGCCGCGTGATGCCGCCGCCATCGGCACACCCGGCGCCAACGCTGCCGCTGCCGGTCTCGGTCAGCGCCGCGCTTGCCGCGGCTGAGCCGCTGCACGAGCCGGCGCGGCCCAAGCCGGGGCTCCTACGCACGGCTGCGGCGCGGCTCGCGGCGCATCTCTCGCCGGTCGGCAAGGCCGAGGCGGCGGTGCTGCCGCGCCAGCCCTTGGTCGCCGATCGCTGGGGCATTCAGCTCGGGGCGTTTCGCGCCCGGGAGGCCGCCGAGAGGGTTGGGCGGATCGCCGAGAGCCTGCCGGTCGCCAGGGGCAAGCCGCTGCAGATCGTCGATCCCGGCAGGGCGGCGAAATCCCGGGTCTACCGCGCACGTCTCCTGGACTTCACGCCGCGCGAAGCCGAGACCGCCTGCGCCCAGCTGCACAAGAAAAGGATCGAATGCTTTGTAGTCCGGCCGACCGTGCTCAACCTAGCCGCCCGCTACTAAAGCGCTCTCCGAGCATGTTGAGCCGTCATTCCCCCGAGGCGCCGCCAAAGCGGGGAGCAGCGGCCGAACCACCGGTTGATCCTCATCCTTGGCCGGATCGCCAGTGACGTACTAATCCTGGTCAACCGACCCACAAAACGCTTGGGCATCAAGCGCTGCGGTCGGCTGACAACGGCCGGCGGTCAAGCGGTGCAAAGCAGCGACGTCGCTGCGGCCACATTTCCGCAAGCCGACGCAACGGTGCTTCGTCGGGGTGACGGACAACCGAGCCGCTCGGTGCGGCAACACCGGGCTGAAGGGCCGGGCTGAAGCGATCGCCGGATTCGTTCGGAAAAATGGGGCCTGTCGTGTAGTCTCTGCCGGGTTCCACGAGACGATGCACGAGGCGGTCGTTCGCGAGAAACGCATCAAGAAATGGCGACGTGCCTGGAAGCTGGACTTGGTCGAGCGCCGAAATCCGCTCTGGCGTGACCTTTATGATGATCTGGCTTAGGAAAAGCGGCCCCCGGGTCCCCGCTTTCGGCGGGATGACGAGTTACGGGCGCTGATAATAGGATTCGGAGGCGGCAAATGCGGTTTGGGATTTTCGACCATCTCGACGACAGCGGGCAGCCGCTCGTCCAGCATTTCGAGGAGCGGCTCCGGCTGGTCGAGGCCTATGACCAAGCCGGGTTCTACGGCTATCACCTGGCCGAGCATCACAACACGCCGTTGGGCTACGCGCCGTCGCCGGGCATTTTCCTGGCGGCGGTGGCGCAGCGCACCCGGCAATTGCGCTTCGGCCCGATGGTCTATCTGCTGCCGCTCTACCATCCGCTGCGGCTGATCGACGAAATCTGCATGCTCGACCAGATCAGCGGCGGGCGCTTCATGTATGGTGTCGGGCGCGGCATCTCGCCGGTCGAGGTCGGGTTTTACGGCATCGATTTCGCCACCGGCGCCGCACAGTTCCGCGAAGCCTTCGAGGCGATCCGTATCGGCCTGACCGAGGACGAACTGACCTTTCACGGCGAATTCTACGATTTCGATCACGTGCCGATCGCGATGAAGCCGTTCCAGCAGCCGTATCCGCAGCTGTGGTACGGGCTCGGCAACCCGGCGAGCGTCGCTTGGGCCGCGGCAAACGCCGCCAACACGGTGACGCGACGGCCGCCGGAGCAGGTCCGCGCGATCACCGACAGCTATCGGGCCGAGTGGAAGAAGCTCGGCCGCGCCGAAGCCGAATTGCCGCTGTTGGGCGTGAACCGCCACATCATCGTCGCCGAGACCGAGGCCGAGGCGCTCGACACCGCCCGCCGCGGCTATCCGGCGTGGCGCCACCACATGGGCCAGTTGTGGCACAAGTACAACGTGCCGTTTCCGCTCGAAGCGGCGCTGCCGGAGGATTGGGCTGTTTTGCAGCGGCATGGCGACGCGATCGCCGGCACGCCCGCCCAGGTGCGCGATTACATCGCCGGCGAGATCGAGGCGACCGGGGTCAATTACTACGTCTGCGATTTTGCCTTTGGCAATATCAGCCACGGCGAGGCCATGCGCTCGGTCGAGCTGTTCACCAACGAGGTGATGCCGGCTTTCGCCGCCGCCTGACGAGGAGGAGTACCGATGGGGATCATGACCGACTTTGCCCGCCCCGACGGCAAGGCCGCCAAGGGTTATCTGGCGACCGCCGGCCGCGGCCGGCCCGGGATCATCGTGATTCAGGAATGGTGGGGCCTCAACGACCAGATCTGCGGCGTGGCCGACCGTTTCGCCCGCGCCGGCTGGAACGCGCTGGCGCCCGATCTCTACCAGGGCAAGGTGACCACCATGCCGGACGAGGCCAACCATCTGATGACCGGGCTCGATTTTGCCGACGCGACGCACCAGGATTTGCGGGGTGCGGCGCTGCAGCTCGGCGAGCACAGCGGCAAGATCGCGGTGATGGGCTTCTGTATGGGCGGGGCATTGACGATCGCCGCCGCGGTGCATGTCCATGAGGTCGAGGCCGCGGTGTGCTTTTACGGCATTCCGCCAAAGGAGTTCGCCGACCCGGCCAAGATCCGGGTGCCGTTTCAGGGCCATTTTGCCAACCGGGACGATTGGTGCACCCCCGCCGCGGTCGACGATCTCGAACGCACGCTGAAGGCGGCCGGCGTCAAGCACGAAATCTACCGCTACGACGCCGCCCACGCCTTCGCCAACGAGCGCAGCGCCGCCTATGACGTAGCCTGCGCCAATCTCGCCTGGGAGCGCATGACGACCTTCCTGGAAAAGCAGCTCGACTGATCGCTTGCGGCCGATGTTCGACCGAGAGCCGCCGAGCGCCGCGGAGATCGACAAATGGTTTCTCGCCAACCCGGCGGTGCCGCCCCGCACCTTTGAGCTCGCCCTCGTCCTCGGCGGCACGGTCTCGGCCGGCGCCTACACCGCCGGCGCGTTGGATTTCCTGATCGAGGCGCTCGACGCCTGGACCCGGCAGCGCGACGCCGGCGACGCGGCCGCCCCCCGGCACAACGTCGTGTTGCGGGTCATCACCGGCACCTCGGGCGGCGGGGTGTGCGCCGCGATCGCCGCGCGGGCGCTGAATTTCGCCTTCGATCCGGTGTCGCGCGGCACCCCGGTTGGCCCGGGCCCGACCGGCAACCCGTTCTACGACATCTGGGTCAAAACCTTGACGCTCGACCGGTTTCTCGACACCGGCGACATCGGCGAGGAGGTCGTCTCGCTGTTGAACGGCGCCGCCATCGACGCCGGCGCGCAAACCATCATCGATTTTACCGGCACGGGCGGCCGGGCGCGCTCCTGGGTCGCCGCACCGCTGCGGGTGATCCTGACCCTGACCAATCTTCGCGGCGTCCCGTTTAGGCTCGGTTTCGGCCAGGGTCGCAGCGAGAGCTATGTCGATCACGCCGACTTCATCCGCTTCGCGCTGCATTACCCCGGCCAGTCGCTCGGCGAGCTGCGGCCGGACGAGCTGACCCTGGCGTTTTCCGGCGAGCGTCTGCCGCAAGCCGCCAGCTGGGACGACTTCAGCAGGTTCGCCCGCGCCACCGCGGCCTTTCCGATCGGGTTTCCGCCGCGGGCGCTCTCGCGGCCGACAGCGCAATACCGCTATCGGGTGATTCTGAGCGCCCCGCTCGAGGCCGCGGCGGCGATGGCCGCAACGAGCGGAGCGCTGTCCTATACCGTGCTCACGCCCGATTGGGCGGCGCTGATCCCGGACGGGGCCGGCGATGTGCCGGACGACTACCATTTCCTCGCGGTCGATGGCGGCGTCACCGACAACGAGCCGATCGAATTGGCCCGCACCGCGCTGTGCGGCATCGCCGGCTCCAACCCGCAGGACCCGCATCGGGCGAACCGGGCCGTCTTGCTGATTGATCCGTTCGCCGGCCGCACCGCGCTCGGCCCGCAGGGGCTGACGACGTTTGCTCACACGATCGGGGCGGTGGCCAACGCCGTCGTCCAGCAGACGCGATACGATTCGAGCGATTTGGCGCTGGCCGCCGACCCGCGGGTGTTCAGCCGGTTCATGCTGACCCCGCAGCGGGGCACGAGCTTGGGCGAAAACGCAATCGCCAGCGCCGGGCTCGGCGCCTTCATCGGCTTCGCCTGTCCGGATTTCATGCGTTACGACTATTTGCTCGGGCGCAAGAACTGCCAGGACCTGCTGCGCCAGGATTTCGTGCTGGCCGACGACAATCCGCTGTTCGAAGGCTGGAGCGCGGCGCAGCGGGCGGCGTTCGGGCCCGCCGCCGGGGCCGGATTTCTGCCGATCGTGCCGTTGATGGGGCCGTGCGCGGTGGCGGAGACGCTCGACCCGTGGCCCAAGGGCAAGCTCGACCCCGAACATTATCGCGCGCCGATCGAGCAGCGGTTTCGCGCGATATCGGAAACCGAGCTGTCCGGCAGCCCATTGCGCGCGGTCCTGGGCTGGATTGCCGCCCACGCCGCGCAAGGCTCGGTCACCGACTACGTGATCAACATGATGAAAAAGTACCTCGCCCAAGCTGGGCTCGCCTAACCCGGATTTCTCACCCCGCGCCTTGATCGCGCCCGGTTTGCGTCCGCCGAACCGGCTTTTGGGACGGATTGGCCGTCGAATGCGGGTTTTGGGGGCATAGACCATGATTCCGAACATAGTTTTCGGCGACCGCGCTTCGGCGGCGTTTTGCCTGCTCTGTCGGCTGTGCGGTGTCTGGTTCGTCAGCGCATGGCATTGGCAAGCAAGGCGTGGGCGAGCCCAAACTCGTGGGCATAGGGGCAGCCCGAGGCCATGGCGATCTTGATCCGGCGTACGCTGGTTTTGACGAGCGCGCCGATCTTCAAGAGCCTGAGCCGGATGGTGCCGCAGGTGGCGTCGGCGAACTGGGTATGCCTGAGCGCAAGGCGGCGCAGCGCGGGTCAGTAGAACGTAGGCCATGGATGCGAACCACAGGCGGAGCTGATTGGCGCGCATCGGATGGGCGGAGGTCCGGTCGGCGAACAAATCGAGCTGGCACTCCCCCGCTTTCGCGAGGGCAGGCTCTTGATCCGGTTCTCCATCTCGCCCCGCGCGCAGTAGATCTTCTCGTAGAGATGCTTTTGCTCGGCTTCCTTGCGGCGGAGCGATGTGACGACGAAGCGGGGATTGGCCTCGCCGCCGGTCCATTCGGCCTTGCCGACGACCCGCCGTGGCCGACTCCAGCTCTCCCGCGTGGACCAGGTGAAGTCCTTGAAACGCCGGGCTGGTTTGCCGGTCCGCTGGGCTTCGGCCTGGGCCTCCGCCAGTTCGGCCTCGATCTCGGCCACGAGGCGGTCGTTGCGCGCCAGACCGAACAGGAAATCGACCTTGTTCGCCTCGCACCACACCATGAGATTTTCCCGGCAGAAGCCGGAATCCGCGCGGAGCAGGATACGCACCCTGGGCCAGCGGGAGCGGATCTGGCCGATGATCCGGGCCATCTCCTCGACCGAGCCCGCGGCCGCATCGATGTTCGAGCGCCTCAGCTTGGCCGCCAACAGGTGCCGGCCGCAGAACACGTAGAGCGGCAGATAGCAGTAGCAATCGTAATAGCCGTGGAAAAACCGCCCCTCCTGGTGGCCGTGCAGCGGATCATCCGTCGCGTCGAGATCGAGGATGATCTGCCTGGGCGCCTTGGCATGCGCATCGAGAAAGAACTCGACGAACAGCTCCTCGATCGCTGCCGGGTCATGGCTGATCTTGTGATAGCGCGACGCCTGCGGCCGGCTCAGCTCCAGCCGGTTGAGCGTCGATTTGCCGGCGACCGGCGCACAGTCCCGGCGCCGGGCCGCGAGCTTGCCGGCCAGTACTGCCATGATCGGGTCGTGCCGCAGCGCGTCGTGGTCGATCAGATCCTCGTATCCCAGCGCAATCCCGAAGACGCGCTGACCTACCAGCGTCGCGACCTCATGCTCGATCAACACCTCGGCCCGCGCATCCGTGAAGCAGGCGGCGAAGCGATCGACCAGCCTGATCGCACGGTCCGTCGCCCCCAGCAGCAAGCCACCAGCATCGCTCGTGATCGTCCCGCCATCGAACGAGGCCACCACCGCACGCCCATCAACACGTGCAAAACCAAACAAATCCGGGTTACACTCTGTCGGCATCGGGGATCCCCGCTGAAGCTGGCCAAGTCGTTCTGGTAAAACAACTTTCTCAGATTCGCGGCCCCGATGCACCTATCCTGTGTGAGAAATCCGGGCTAACAGGCTGCGGAAAAATGTGGTTTCCTCAGCCAAACGCCCTTCGAGACGGCCCTTCGGGCCTCCTCAGGGTGAGGCAGGCGTTTGATATAAAAGACCTCATCCTGAGCGCAGCGTCTCGAAGGATGGGCAAGCGACGAGAAGTCGGTTTTTCCGCACCCCGCTAAGGCGCATTATCCGGTGGGTAACACCCGCCGTCGCCGCCCCCGCGCAAGCGGCGCTGTCCGGGGAAACTGTGCCGGCAAGATCGACGTGCATCACCCTCAGTCAGCGATTTGCAGCCGCTTTGCGCGGGCTTGTCCCGCGCACCCACGTCTTTCTTTGGCGGTCGAGGCGTGAATGGCCCGGCCAAGCCCGGCCAAAGGGGAGAGGTAAGCCGATCCCTTCCTGCTTTCGCGGGAACGACGAGTTCAATAGGACGGAAAGCGCGCCAATACGGGCGGCGTCAGTCGCCGTTCGCCACCCGCTGCTGCAGCGCTTCGAGCCAGCGGCGCAGCAGGGCGGCATGGGCAGCGAGGCGTTGCGCGATTTCCGCGCCGATCTCGCCCGCGGTACATACGGACCGCGAGATTGCGGTCGCGGCCGACTTGGATCGCCGCCTGGGCATCCTCATCGGACAGCCAGCCGAGCCGCCGTGCGGCGCGGATCGTGCCGTTTGGGGAGGCAACCTCGACGCCCTCGCGCTCGGTGAGGAGTTGCCGGCAAGCCTTCCATATCGCTTCGAAGCTGTAGATCAGCCGCAGGATCGCGCCGTCACGCTCGACGAGCGACTGATCTGCCTCACCGCCGACTTCGTCCATGGTGGCCAGCGCCGCCGCGGCCTCGGCCAGCCGCCGCTCTAACCCGGATATCTCACCGGGATGAGTGCATCGGGGTTCTGAAAGAGGGATAATTCTTCTGCGACAAAGGCTTATCCGGTTGCAGAGGAGGTCCCCGATGCCGACAGAGTGTAGTCCGGCGACGATGCTTTTTGCACCCG
>DASYBC010000135.1:0-36415 GCA_036500965.1 Allostellaceae bacterium
CGCAACGGCACGGGTTCATCGCCGCGATCAGCTGAAAGCGCGCCGGGTAGGTGACGTGGCCGTTGGCGCGCGCGATGCTGACCCGGCCGGTTTCAAGCGGCTGGCGCAATGCTTCGAGGGCTGCGCGGTTGAACTCGGGCAATTCGTCGAGAAACAAGACACCCTGGTGGGCGAGCGAGATTTCGCCCGGACGCGCCCGCATGCCGCCGCCGACCAATGCCGGCAACGAGGCCGAATGGTGCGGTTCGCGAAACGGCCGCTCGCGCGTCAAGCCGCTGCCGCGCAGCCCGCCCGCGACCGACTGGATCATGCCGAGCTCGAGCGCCTCGGCCGGTTCGAGCGGCGGCAGCAGTGCAGGGAGCCGGGCCGCCAGCATCGACTTGCCCGATCCGGGCGGGCCGACCATCAGCAGATTGTGACCGCCGGCGGCGGCGATCTCGATCGCCCGCTTGGCGCTTTCCTGGCCCTTGACGTCGACGAGGTCGAGCCCGGCGGTGGCCGAGGCCACCAGCCGCGGCTCGGGCGCCGGCAACAGCTGGGTCCCCTTGAAATGATTGACGATCGCCAACAGGCTCGGTGCTGCGACGATTTCGATTTCACCGGCCCACGCCGCCTCGCCGCCGCATGCCGCGGGGCAGATGATGCCGCTCTCGTGGCTGGCGGCGAAGAGGCCGGCGATCAGCACCCCGGCGACGCTGGTGACCGAGCCGTCGAGCGACAATTCGCCGAGTGCGGTGTAGGTCGCGATTTCGTCGGCCGGCAACGCCTCCATCGCGACCAGCAATGCGAGTGCTATCGGCAGGTCGAAATGGCTCCCCTCCTTCAGCACGTCGGCGGGCGCGAGGTTGACCGTGATGCGCTTTGGCGGCAGGGCCAAGCCGAGCGAATTCAATGCCGAGCGCACCCGCTCGCGCGATTCGGCGACCGCCTTGTCGGGCAGGCCGACAACGGTAAAGACCGGGAGGCCGGAGGCGATCGTCACCTGGGTTTCGACCTCGATGACCTCGATCCCGTGAAACGCCACCGTGCGAACCTGTGCGGCCATGTCCTTGTCCGCCCTTAAACCACAAGTCGAATGTAGATCGGTGCAGGCAGCGGCGCCAGCGCCACGGCGTTCAAGATCAGGGGTAATGAGGTCACTTTGAAAGGCTTGAGCCGGCTGAGGCGGCTTGTAGACCCATGTTTTCTTACGCTCGCTCTCGGTGGCGTCGATCAGTGCAGCGATATCGTCGGTCTACCAAAAAAGCCGATCGGAGATTCCAGTGCCAGGGCGGGCGAATATGGAGTTTGTCCAGTTGTTTGCGGGACGGAGCGATGAACCACCGATAGACTGATCTCGGTGAAGTGCCGATATCGTCACCCCACAGCCTGCACCGGATCGCCGCATTGGACAAAGGAGGCCGATTTGCCGATCGACTATAAAAAACGCGACGGGGTTGCGTACATCACGCTCAACAATCCGCAAAAAGCGAACATCCTCGACAAGCCGACTTCGGATGCGATCTCGCAGGCCTGGATCGATTTGTGGGAAGATCGCGACATCCGCTGCGCGATCCTGACCGGCGCCGGCGACCGCCATTTCTGCGGCGGGCATAATTTGGCGCCGCGCGAGAACGTCACCGAGGAAGAACGCGAATATCTGCGCACTCAGCGCATCTTCTGGCCGCTCGCCGGCACTGTGCACGGCCAGAAGACCGGGGTCGACGGCCGCATGGGCGACCATTACCCGCGGGTGTGGAAGCCGGTCATCGCCGCGGTCAACGGCTGGGCCGCTGGCGCCGGGCTCTACATCCTCTTGTCCTCGACCGACATCCGCATCGCCAGCCGCGAGCACGCTCGCTTCAAATTCGCATTGACGACCCAGGGCTGGCTCGGTCACGGACCCGGCGCCACCTTGCTCGCCCGTCAGCTCCGCTATGTCGACGCAATGAAGATCCTGCTGACCGACGAGCCGTTCGACGCCGTCGAGGCGCTGCGCATCGGCCTTGTCAACGAGATCGTGCCGCATGCCGAGCTGATGGCCCGCGCGGAACAGATCGCCCGCCGTATCGTCACGCTGCCGCCGGTCGCGGTGCGGATGATGAAGGAATTCGTTGTCCGTTTTGGCGACCTGCCGACCGACCAGGCCTGGCACATCCAAACGCTGATCAACTCGCTCCTGATCCAGACCACGACCGATGGCGAGGAAGGCCGCCGCGCCTTCAACGAAAAGCGCCCGCCCGACTTCACCGGCGCGCTGCGCCGCCGCGGCGACGCCTGGGAAGAGCCGACCGGTGACGATGCGCGACGCCTGAACGACGCCTACCGCAGCGGCGAATTCTAGACCATGATCGTCTCGGATCGAAGCGCATGGCGCTCCGATCCGAGACGTGAATCATGGTCTCATCCTTGGAAGCGAGAGCAGGATTCATGCATGAAATGGAAGCTCTGTTTCCATTTCATGCGATCCTGCTCTAGGCAGCGCCAGAAGAGATGCGATTGCGAGCGCAGCGACGCAACATGGCGCCCGGTGTCGCTGAAGCAGCACGAGATTGCTACATCGCCCCCTCCGCACGCCCGCCCGGGCGGGCGCGCCTGGGGTAGGCTCTGCGGGCGCCTCGCAATGACAGCATGAAAAGCCGTTGCCCCGACCGGGTAACCGGGACCGGCCGGATAGTTTTCGGGCGGGCTGCAAGGCAGTTACAAGACCGAGTCGACCCACTCGTAGAGCTTGGTTTTGGGCAGGGCCCCGATCTTGGTGGCGGCGACCTTGCCGCCTTTGAACAGGATCATGGTCGGGATGCCGCGCACCCCGTATTTCGTCGGAGATTGCGGGTTTTCGTCGATATTGACCTTGGCCACGGTCAGCTTGCCGGCCTTGTCGGCGGCGAGGTCTTCCAAAAACGGCCCGATCATCTTGCACGGGCCGCACCATTCGGCCCAAAAATCGACCAGAACCGGCCCCTCGGCGCGAAGCACGTCTTGTTCAAAGCTGCTGTCGGTGACGGCGGTCGGCTTCATCGCTAGCCTCTCCTCGGAAAACCTCGGTCACATTAGGGGTGGCGAAAAACCATCTTCAAGACGCGTGCCCTGCGAGCCTCTCGGGGCTGATCGGCATCAACAGCGGCCCCTGCGTCCATAACAGCGCGCAGCGGATGTCGCGGCCCGGATAGATGCGAGCGAGCGCGGCGCGATAGATCGCCAGCTGGCGCAGGTAAATCGGCGCAACCTCAGCCTCGCTCGCCGGCACCGGGCGCATGGTCTTATAGTCTACGATCAGCACCCGGTCCGCGGCGACGATCAGGCGGTCGATCTGCCCGGAGAGCGCGTGGCCATCGACGAGCCCGACCAGCGGCACCTCGGCCTGGGAGCCCGGGCCAAACAGCGCCACGAATTCGGGATCGCCGAGCACCGCCAGCGTCTCTTGGCGAATCTCGTCTTGCTCCGCGGCCGCGAGGCCATGGGTCGGCAGCGCCAGAAAGCGCCGGGCGGCCGGGTCCCGCTCGCCCTCCGGCAACTCGGGCAGGCTCTGCAGCAGCCGGTGAACCAACAGCCCGCGCTTGAACCGGTCGCGGCCGCCGAGCGCCAGCGGCGAGGTCGCCGGCGGCTCTTCGCCGCTCGGCCGCGATGGAAACAGCGGCCGCGGCGGGTCGGGCTCGACCGGTGGCGGCGCGCTCGCCCAATCGGGCAGCACCGCCGCCCTCGCGGTCGGTGCCATCGCTTCGTGCGCCGGGCGTGCGGTCTGCGCGCAGTCCAGCCGCAATCCTTCGCCCGACCAGCCGTCGTCGCCGATCAGCGCGGCCGCGTCGAAATCGAAGGTCTGGGCATGCCCTGCAAGCCCGGCCCGGCACAGCGCGTGCCAACAGATTTCGGCCTGCTGCTGTCGGCGGGTTTGCCAGCCGCAAATGTAGAGCCGATCCTGCGCCCGGGTCAGCCCGACATAGAGCAGGCGGCGGTATTCCTGCAGCTGGCGGCGGCGCCACGCCTCCTTTTCCGCGCGGTAGAACGGGGCAACATGGTCGCCCGGCGGTTTCCACAGCGGCAGTTCGCCGGGTCCGGCCCACATCAGGGTCGTCTTCTGATCGGGCAGCGCCATCGTGTCGGGCACAAAGACGACCGGCGCCTCGAGGCCCTTGGCCCCGTGCACCGTCAGAACCCGCACCTCATCGCGGCGGCGGGCGGCGAAATCGCGCTTGACCTCGGTGTCGCCGGCGACGAGCCAACGCAGAAATCCTTGCAGCGACGGAGCATGCTCGCGCTCATAGGCGAGCGCCAGCCCGAGAAATTCCTCAACCGGATCGTCGGCCTCGGGACCGAGGCGACGGAGCAGCGCATGCCGGCCGCGCTCGGCGCCGAGGATTTCGCCATAGAGCTCGTAAGGCGGCGCAAAATCGGCGCGGGCGAGCCAGGCCGCGAGCCGCTCGGCGACCGGGCGCAGCTTGGCGCTCGAATGCGCGCCGGCGCGCAGCCGGGCCCATAGCCTGTCGTCACCGCGGCCATGGCACAGCTCGAACAAGGTGTCCTCGTCGAGGTCGAAGAGCGGCCCCTTCAGCACCGTGGCGAGCGTCAGATCGTCCTCGGGGAACAGCAGAAAGCGACCCAGCGCCACCAAATCCTGCACCGCCAGCTGCTCGGTCAGCACCAGCCGGTCGGCGCCGGCGACCGGGATGCCGCGCCCTTTCAGCGCGCGCAGCAATTCGCCGACGAATTCGTTGCGCCGGCGCACCAGCACCATGATGTCGCCGGGCCGCAGCGGCCGGCCGCGCGCCTCCAGCCGCTCGCCGGTCTCGAGCCACTGCCCGACGGTCGCGGCGATGGCGCGCGCCAGCCGGGCCCACGGCTCGACCGTCCGCTGGTGGGCGATCGGCAATGTCTCGGCGAGGGGCTCGTCCCGCGGCGCCGGCACCGCCGGCCACAGCTCGACCCGTCCGGCGTGACCGGCGCGCGCGGCAAAATGGCGGATTTCGCCGCCATCGAGGGCGACCCCGTCCCGCGCCTCCGGCTGGCGAAAGATCGCGTCGACCGCGCGCAGCACCGGCTCGGTCGAGCGAAACGAAACCTCGAGCGGCAGGATCTTCCAATCCCGGTTGGCGTTGCTGACCTGTTCCTGAAAATGCTGCCGCATGCGCAGAAATTCTTGGGGGTCGGCGCGCTGAAAACTGTAGATCGACTGTTTGGCGTCGCCGACGGCAAAGACCGTGCGAACACGGTCCTCGGCGCCCTCTCCGGCAAAGAATTCTTCGGCCAGCGCGGCGACGATTTCCCATTGCTCGGGGTTGGTGTCCTGCGCCTCGTCGATCAGGATATGGTCGAGCCCGCCATCGAGCTTGAACAGCACCCAGGGGGCCACCCCGGGCCGGCGCAACAGGTCGCGCGCGGTCTCCACCAGATCGTCGAAATCGAGCACGCCGGCGAGCCGCTTTCCCTCGTCATAACTGCGCAGCAGCGCCTCGCCGAGCCGGGCCAGCGCGCAGGTCGCATCGCGCAGAACCGTCCCGGCGCGGGCCTCGCGCAGCTGCCGTAGCCGCTGTGCCTCGATCGCGAGGATCGCCTCGGCGTCGCCGGCGGCTTTGCGGGCGGCGGGCTGGGTGATCAGCTTTTCGCGGATCTCGCCCTTTTCAGTCAGGTAGATGCATTCATAGGCGGCCAGCATCTCGCGCCGCCGCTGCGGCGCCGTGCACCACTCGGCGATGACCGCGCCGCGCTTGCTGTCGGCCGACGACCCGGCGGCGAGCGCGGCGGCGACCGCGCGCAGCCCGGCCTCGTCGCCGGCATCTGCGGCGCAAAACGCCTCGACCAGGCTCTCGGCGTCCGCTTCCACGGGCACCGACAGCGCCGCCGACAGCTTTTGCCGCAGTGCTGAATGGCCGTCGGCCAACGCCCGGCGCAGCTTGCCGCGTTCCTGCGCGAGCGCCTGCATCAGCTCGGCGAACCGCTCCTCGGCGGCATGACCGGCAACGATGGCGAGCGCCTCGGCGAGCTCGGGGTTGCGCCCGTCGCGCGCGGCGAGGATCACCTTCTGGGCGGCCTCAGCCAGCGCCTCGCCGGCCCCGCGCTCCTCGACCACGGCGAATTCCGGCGACACTCCCGCCTCTAGCGGAAAGCGGCGCAGCAAGGTCTGGCAAAAGGCGTGGATCGTCGCGATCTTGATCCCGCCCGGCGCATCGAGCACCAGCGCGAACAGCCGGCGCGCCCGGGCGATCGTTTCCTCGCCGGGGAATGCCCCGGTAAGATCCCGCAGGGCTTGCGCCAGCGCTCCGGGCGGCATCGTCGCCCACTCGGCCAGTCGGGCATCGAGCCGGTTGGCCATCTCGGCCGCGGCGGCGCGGGTAAAGGTCAGGCACAGCACGCGAGCCGGGTCGGTGCCGTCGAGCATCAGCCGCAGCAGGCGCTGGGTCAGCACCGTGGTCTTGCCGGTGCCGGCCGATGCCGACACCCAGACTGAGCTGTGCGGTCCGGCCTCGCGCCGCGCGGCGGCGGCACCCGCGGCGGTCATTCCTCGGCCTCGTTCTGGTTCACCCGCTCGAGATGCCGGTAATCGGAATAGCGCGGTTCCCACTCGCGCATCGGCATCGCCAGATAGGGGGTGGCCGGATCGTCAAACCGATCGATGAGCGCCTGCAGCCGGGAGATCGCGCGGTCGATCAGGGCGCCGGGATCGCCATCGTCGATCGCGCGCCGCTCACCAGCCGGATGGCCGCCGCCGAGCCGCCAGTATTGGAGCGCCGTCGGCATGCCGCTGACTGCGCCAAAGCTGCCGCCGCGCAGGATCGCACCTTCCAGCGGCAATTGCGGCGCGAACCCGGCCTCGATTTTTTTCTTGGTCGGCACCGCCCCGGTCTTGTAGTCGACCAGCAGAAACCCGCCCTCGGCGAGGCGATCGATCCGGTCCGCCTTGGCGGTCAATTCGAACGGTCCGCCGGGCCCGAACAAGGTCAGCACGCCGGAGCGCTCGCTCCAGCTTTCGACGACCTCGACGCGATGAGTGGTCTCCTCGGCGATCAGCCAGCGCACGATGCGCTCGAAACGCGGCCACCAGAACGCCCAGGCGCCGGGCCGCGACAGCACCGGCCCAAAGCTGGCGCGCCCGATCGCCAACAGCAGGAGACCGGCGTCCTCGGGCAATTCGCGCGGAAACCGGCGGGCGAATTCGGCCAGCGCCGCATGGATGCAGGTGCCGAGGTCGGCGCGGCCGGGGTCGGCGTCGAGCTCCGCCAGCGCGTTCAGCTGCAGGATGTGGCGGGCATAGATCGCATAGGGATCGGCGAGCCAGGTCTCGACCTGGGTGACCGACAGACGGCGCGGCCGGACCGCGAGCGGCGGGCGCGGCTCGGGCGGCGGCAGCGGCTGATAGGGCGCTGCGTCGAGCAGGCGGGCGGCGGCCTCGACCTCGGCATCGGGCCCGAGCATGCCGTCGGGCCCGACCGCGCGCAGCACCGTGTCGAGCCGCAAGAGCCAGCGCGATGGCACCGTCGGCGCCCCTTCGCTGCGCGCGGCGCGGGTCAACGCCACCTCCGGCGCCGCGATCGCCTGGGCGAAATCATGCGCGGCGATGCCGATCGCCCGCTCGGGCGCGGCGATCTCAAAGGCGCGACGCATCTGCCGCGACATCCACGGATCCTGCGCGGCGGGTCCCGGCCAGGTGCCCTCGTTCAACCCGCCGAGGACGACGAGGTCGGCCTGCTGCAGCCGCGCCTCGACGAGGCCCCAGATCGCCAGCCGCGGGTGACGGCCGAAGGCCGGCCGCACGACGGCGCCGGCGGCCAACGCCTCGAACAGTGCCGGGTAGTAATGGCCGGGCAGCGGTGGAAAATCGCCGGCCGCATCGATCAGCTCATGGCAGAAGCGCGCCGCGGTCTCGCCCGCTGCTTCGCGCCATAGCCGCACGCTGCCGGGCTCGCGGTCGGTCGCCGCCAGCCGCTCCGCCGCCTCGACATGCGCCGTGACCAGGCGGGCGAGCGGCACCGCCCCCGCCGCGAGCAGATCCGGCAGGCTGCCGAGGCAGGATGCGAGCCGGTCGGCGAAGCGGCGCAACCGCGGGGCGGCGCCGGCCAGCGCGGCTTTGAGACCGGCAATGCCCGGGGCCGGACGCGGCCCCAGGATCGCCGCCTCGAGCGCCCGGGTCAGCTCGCGAAAGGCTACGGGGGCGAGCCCGCCGGCGGCGAGCGGGTGCTTCAGCGCCGCCAGCAGCGGCACCGGCGCCAATTCGCTGGCGGCGAGATCGAGCAGCAGGCGCAAGAACACGCCGGGCGGGGTGCGGTTCAGCGGCATGCCCGCCGAATCGTCGATCTCGATACCCCAGCGGCGCAGCTCGGCCGCGACCCGGCGGGCGAGCTCGCGATCGGGGGTGACGAGCGCCGCGGTGGCCCCGGGGGTTTCGAGCTTGCGCCGCAGCAGCAGCGCGACGGTGAGCGCCTCCTGATGCGTGCCGGCGCAATCGTAGCGGGTGAGGCCGGCGAGCGTCTCGGCGGGCAGCGGGGCGAGGCTGCGCCAGGCGTCGGTCGTCGCCGCCGGCCGCATCGCCTCGCCGATCAGCCGCACCCGCCAAGACCCGGGCGGCGTCGGCGAACGACCCTCACGCGCCTCCCCCCGGATCGTAGTCCGGGGGCCGGCACCCTCTTCCGCGGTGCGGGAGAGGGGAGACCCGGCCCCCCACCCTAACCCTCCCCCGCGAGCGGGGGAGGGAAGGGAGGGGGCTGGGTGGGTGAGGGGCGCCCCATCCCAGTCGCGGACATCGCCCGGTACCAGGCCGAGCGCCGTCAGCAGCGCCGCCATCAGGTGTTGCGGATGGGCCTCGTCGGCTTCGATCGCCGCCCATTGCGCCGTATCGCAGCTTTGGTCGAGCCCGGGCAGGATCACGGCGCCCTGATCGAGAGCGGCGACCACCGCGATCAGCTCGGTCAGCGCCGGGATGCCGCCGACGAGCCCGGCGGCGATGACCGGGTGGCCGGGTGGCGACCGGCGCCATTGCGCCGCCTGCTGCCCCAGCAGCCGGTTGCGCCGCTCGGCTGGATCGAGCGCCCCTTCGGCGGCGAGCATCTGGGGCCAATGCCGCGGCAGAATCTCGAGAAAGGTGAGGACGATCTGCCAGTGCTCGGCGAGCTCGGCCGGCGCCAGATCGGCGAGCCGCGCGAAGCTCGCACCCTCGGTAGCGACGGTATCGAGAAACCGCGCGAGGCTGGCGGCGAGTGCTGCGGCCTGGCCCGGCAGCAGCGGGTCGCGGCCGCGCCGCCTGCCCCATTCGAGCACCAGCCGGGTCAACAGCAATCGACGCCGGAGCTCGGGGATCGCCGGCGGCGCCGCCAAGCCGCCCTCGTCCGCGGCGCCCTCGATCAGCGACAGCTCGTCCGCATCGAGATCGCCGATCGGCCGCATTCGCGGCAGCAGCAGCGGCCTTCCCGCCGGTCTGCCGCCCGGCGCCGCGCGCAAAAACGCTTCGCGCAAGCTCCGCACCGCGCGCCGCGTCGGCAGTAGAACGGTGACCCGCGACAGCGCCAGCGGATCATCGCCAGCGGTGGCGAGCAGACCCTCTGCCAGGCTGGCCAAAAACGGGCGGTCGGGAGCGATCGTATAAAGCCTGGGCGGCGCCGCCACCTCTGGCACCCCGGCCGCTAACGCTCGACGCGGTGCGAGGCGAGCCGCGCGCGGGTGGCCTCAAGCCCCGCTGGCGTGCCGATGTGGAACCATTCGCCGTCGTGTACGATCGCCCGCAGACGGCCTGCCGCCTCGGCGCGGTCGAACAGGCGAACCAGCGAAAAGACCCGGTCGCTCACACCGTCGAACAAACGGCGGTGCAGCAGCTGGACGCCGGCAAACAGATAGGGGGCGATCTCGCGCTCGCGGCGGCGGCGCGGACGCCCCGACTGGTCGAGCAGATAGTCGCCGCTGCCGTCGTAGCCCACCGCCGTCACCGTGGGCTGCAGCAGCAGCATCGCGTCGGTTGAGCCGGGATCGAAGGCGCGGACCAGCCGCAGCAGTGCCGGATCCTTGCCATCAAGCCAGAGGACGTCGGCATTGACGACAAAAAAAGCATCGCCGAGCGAGGGCAGGGCGCGGGCCACCCCGCCGCCGGTGTCGAGCAGCTCGGCTTCGTCGGAAATTTCGATGCAGGGCTGGTCCCGGCCGGCCAGTCGCGCCGCGATCATCGCCGCCAGATGGTGGGTGTTGACGACGACATGCTCGACGCCGGCCAGCGCCAATCGATCGATCGCGTGGTCGAGCAAGGTGCGGCCGTTGAGCTCGACGAGCGGTTTGGGCAGCGTGGAAGTCAGCGGGCGCAGCCGGGTTCCGCGCCCCGCCGCCAGCACCATCGCCCGCCGCGGCGGGACCTTCACGCGGCACCGTCGAGGTCGGGCGTGCGCCTGGCGAACGGCGGCAAATGGCGGTCGAGCCAGCGGGCGATCCCGGCCAGCGCCGGCTCGCGCAGCTCGGCCTCGAGCAGCCGCCACAGCCGCGGGACATGGGCGAGATAGCCGGGCTTGCCGTCGCGCTTCCACAGCCGGGTAAAGACGCCGAGGATCTTGCAGTTGCGCTGCGCGGCAAGGATCGCGGCGGAGCGCGCAAAGGCGAGCCGGTCGAGCACCGGGAAGGCGGCGAGATAGCGCTCGGTCATCGCCCGGCGCAGCTCCGGTGGAACATCGCGCCGGGCATCCTCGATGAGCGAGACGAGGTCGTAGCCGGGTGGCCCGCAGACCGCGTCCTGAAAATCGATGAGGCCGCAGCGCCGCACGCCGCGGCGGTCGGGCAACAGCATCAGATTGTCCACGTGAAAGTCGCGCAGCACCAGGGTCGGGGCGCCGGACCCGATTGCCTGCGCCAGCGCCGCGCGCCACAGCGCCAGATATTCCGCGCGCAGCGACGCCGCGATCGGTGCTCCGAGCACGGCCGGCAGATACCAGTCCACGAGCAGCGCCGCTTCGTCCAGCAGGCGGGTGGTGTCGTAATCTGGCAGGCTGGGCGCCGCGCCGCCGGCGGCGACGGCGTGCTGCAAAGCCGCCAGGGTGTCGACAGCGAGAGCGTAGAGGGCCGGTTCGTCGGCGCCGCGCTCGAGCAGCCGGGTGTAGGTGTCGTCGCCGAAATCCTCGATCAGCAGAAACCCGTTGGCGCGGTCCTCGGCCAGCACCTCGGGAGCGCTGAGGCCGAGCCGGCGCAGCATCGCCGCGACCGTGACAAAGGGGCGAACGTCTTCTTGCGGCGGCGGCGCGTCCATCAGAATGACGCTGTCGCGACCGCGGCGCAGCCGGTAATAGCGCCGAAACGATGCATCGGCGGCGAGCGCCGCCGGCGCCGCGCGGCCCCAGCCGCTCGCTTCGAGGAACGCCGTCATGTCTCGCCGGGAGGAGGGAATGCTCGCCGGCGCCGGGCTGGGCACGCGGCCGGCTGGGCCGCCGAGCAGGCCCGCCGCGCTGGGCTCAGGCACTGGTCGCGATCCCGGCCAGGCGCTCCGGCCAATCGGCGCCGCCCGTGCAGGTGGCGCGCCGCGCCTGTGACCGCTCGCCGAAACTCAGGGCAATTTCGAGTCGGCGCGGCGGCATCAGCGCGCCCAGCCGCTCCGGCCACTCAATCAGCGAGATGCCCGCGGCAAAGGCCTCTTCGATGCCGAGCTCCCAGGCCTCCTCGGCAGCGCCGAGGCGATACAGATCGAAATGCCAGATCGCCACGGTGCCGGCCTGGTAGGTTTGAACGAGGGTGAAGGTCGGGCTCGGCACGTCCTCATCGGCGTCGCCGCGCGCCCGGATAAAGGCGCGGGCGAAGCTGGTCTTGCCGGCGCCAAGATCGCCGCGCAGCGCGATAACGTCGCCGGGCCGGGCCTGACCCGCAATGCGGGCGGCAAGCGCTGCGGTCGCGGCTTCATGCGGCAAGTCAAAGACCGGGGGCGGGTCAAAGGTCAGCATCGCCTGCGCGTTGTATATCGTTGCCTGATTTACCCGCAAGATCGGCGGGGCGTCCGTGATCGACGTCCCGCTCGGTGCCGCTGCCCGGCTGGTTATGCGCCATCCGGCGAGGCGGCGCGGCGGCGGCGAGCGAACCCTGACGCCCGCCGGGCCCACAACGCTGGCGAATCGAGCGGCGCTGGCCAACGCGAGCGCGGCGGCAGGCGGGAAGCGTCGCTCATGCCGGCACCGGCCTGCGGCTCGGATGCCCGTCCGGCAGGTTGTGGCTGCACACCCCGACCGCCGCCGCTGGGCCGGACGCGATTTCTAAGCCGTCGCTCGGGCGCGAGGCGACCGCCAACTCGCTCCGGGCCGCGCCTCGTAGCCGGTAATCCCGCCCCGCCGGCAGCCGGCACGCGACCCGGGTGCCGCGCCCTCGTGCCGCGCGAATATCGACGGTTCCGCCGTGCAGCCCGACCAGGTTTTTGACCAGCGACAGCCCGAGTCCCGAGCCCGTCTGGCGCTCGCCCAGCGCGGGCTTGGAGAACGCCGGGGCCTCGTCCGAGGGAGCAAGGGGCGGCCACGTGTCGGTGACGGTCAACAGCAGCTCGTCGCCGCGACGCGCCGCCGCGACCTCGATCGCGCCGCCGGGCGGGGTAAATTTGACGGCGTTTGAGATCAGGTTGAACAGCGCCTGCTTGAGCCGCCGTTCGTCAGCCTCGATCGGCTCGATCGACGCCGGGCAGCTCAGGCTGAGATCAAGCCCGCGAGCGCGCGCGCGCTCGAGCGCCAAGCCGACGACCGCCTGCAGCACATCCGGCAGGTCCACCGGGCCGCGCTCCAGCACCATATAGCCGGCTTCGATCGTCGCCAGATCGAGGATGTCGTTGATCGCGCTCATCAGCTGGTGCGCGCTGTCGAGCACCCCGCGGCAATATTCCGCCTGGCTCGGATTGAGCGTTCCGAAATATTGGTTGTTCAGAATTTCGGCAAAGCCGATGACCGTGTTGAGCGGTGTGCGCAGCTCGTGCGAGACGCTGGCGATAAACTCGCTTTTGAGCCGATCGGCGGTTTCGAGCGCCTCGTTGCGCTGGCGCAGCGCCCGTTCCACCCGGGCCGTGTCGCTGACATCGAGATAGGTCAGCAGCACCTCGCCGTCGGGCAGCGGCACGCTCGCCACCTGCAGCATCGAGCCGTCGCGGCGGTAGAGCGGGCCGCTCGACGAAGTCTGCGCCGTCACCTTGGCGACGATCCCCTCCCTGACCCGCGGCCAGTCTCCGCAATCGTCGATAAACGCCCGGATCTTCTCGACGATCTCGCCGATATGCGGGTCGCCTGCGACATCCTCACTCGATAATCCCCACATCGCGCGAAAAGCCGGGTTGTGCAGCTTGAGCCGGCCGTCGCTGCCATAAACCGCGATCCCCTCAAACAGGTGATCGAGGGTCGCACGCTGCACCTGGATCAGCGTGTTGTACGAGCATTCGAGAGCTAGCCGGTCGCTGACGTCTTCATAGACAAAGGTCAGCCCGCCGAACGGATGTGGCGACACCGTCACTTGCCAGGTGCGCCCATCGGGCAGGTGCATCAGCTCGTGCCGCGGCTCGATCAGCGAGGTGAACATCGCGCAGCGCTCGCGCTTGAAGGCACGGAAATCGGCGAATTCCGGCAGGCGGCGGGATTCGCGCTGGCGCTCGAGAATCTCGCCGAGCGTGGGCTCGGCGGCCAGCCAGGCGTCCTCGATCCCGCTCAACGCGGCAAAGGCGGTATTAAAAAAGGTCAGCCTTCGGTCCGGGCCAAAGATGGCGATCGCCGCAGAGACGCTTTCGAGCACGTCGGCATGGGCGTCGAGGTGACGCCATAGCTGCGACTGCGCGCTCTCGACATCGCTGCGATCGATCGCATACCCGATCGTCTCGCCATCTGCGCTCGATGCCTCGTGGAGCTCGAGCAGCCGGCGCTGGCCGCCAATCACGACGTGCATTTCGACCGGAGGAACGGTCGAGCTGGCGTGGGCACGAGGCTCCTCCCGACCGGTCGGAACCAGAGCGCGTCCTTCGGCCAGCACGGTTTCGCGGCTGATGCCGAGGGCCGCGGCGTAGCTTCGGTTGCAATCGACGAGGGTGTGGTCACGACAGCGCCACACCGCTATCGGCAACGCATCGAGGATTTCGCGCAGCCTTGCAGCCTCGTCCTTCGCATGTTGCACAGCTGCCGCCGCCTGCGCGCGATTGCCGTCGATCTCCGCCATCCGCCGCAGGCCGCCGCGCAATCGGCGCTCGGCGCTCCGCCAGAGCGCGCCAAAGCCGATCGCGAGGATCACCGCACCTACCGCCGCTGCTGCACCGATCATGCGGCACCCCGCGCATCCGATGGTTGGGAGACGTGTTGTCGCCCCCTTTATGCGGGTATTATAGGGCCGAGTTCCGTTGAAGAAAAGGAAATGTTTCCGGTTTGTCTCCTAAAAGTCGCTAATTTTTCCCAAATGCGATCAGTATCGGTAGTGCTCGGGCTTGTACGGCCCGCCGCGGTCGAGACCGAGATAGCCGGCCTGGGCCGGGCTGAGCTGGGTCAGCTTGACCCCGAGCTTGGCAAGATGCAGGGCGGCGACCTTTTCGTCGAGGTGCTTCGGCAGCACGTAAACCTGGTTCTGGTATTTGCCGGGGTTGGCCCACAGCTCGATCTGGGCCAGCACCTGGTTGGTGAAGGATGCGCTCATCACAAAGCTCGGATGGCCGGTGGCGCAGCCGAGGTTGACGAGCCGGCCCTTGGCCAAAACGATCAGCCGCTTGCCGTCGGGAAAGACGACCTCGTCGACCTGCGGCTTGACCTCCTCCCAGGGATAGTTGCGCAGCGCCTCGATCTGGATTTCGCTGTCGAAATGGCCGATGTTGCAGACGATCGCGCGGTCTTTCATCTGGCGCATGTGGTCGATCGTGATCACGTCGATGTCGCCGGTGGCGGTGACGAAGATATCGCCATGGGCGGCCGCCTCCTCCATCGTCGTCACCTGATAGCCTTCCATCGCCGCCTGCAGCGCGCAGATCGGGTCGATTTCGGTGACCATGACCCTGGCGCCCTGGCTTCTGAGGCTCGCCGCCGAGCCCTTGCCGACATTGCCAAAGCCGCACACCACCGCGAGCTTGCCGGCGAGCATCACGTCGGTCGCCCGCTTGATGCCATCGACCAGGCTTTCGCGGCAGCCGTAGAGATTGTCGAATTTCGATTTGGTCACACTGTCGTTGACGTTGATCGCCGGCGCTTTAAGCGACCCGTTGCGCATCATCTCGTAGAGCCGGTTGACCCCGGTCGTGGTCTCTTCCGAGATGCCGCGGATATCGCGCAGCAGATCCGGGTGTTTGTCGTGCAGCACCTTGGTCGCGTCGCCGCCGTCGTCGAGCACCATGTTCGGCGCCCAATCGCCCAAGGGGCTTCCGGCCGGCCCGCGCAGGGTCTGCTCGATGCACCATTCGTATTCCGCCTCGCTCTCGCCTTTCCAGGCGAACACCGGAACCCCGCTTGCGGCGATCGCGGCGGCGGCGTGGTCCTGGGTCGAAAAGATGTTGCACGAGCTCCAGCGCACCGTGGCGCCGAGATGGATCAGGGTTTCGATCAGCACCGCCGTCTGGATCGTCATGTGCAGGCAGCCGACGACGCGCGCGCCGGCGAGCGGCTGCGCCGCGCCGAACTCGTCGCGCAGCGCCATCAAGCCCGGCATCTCGGTCTCGGCGATCGCGATCTCGCGCCGCCCCCAATCGGCAAGCGCAATGTCGGCGACCTTGTAGTCGGTGAAGGCGGGCATCGATGGGCTCTCCTATTGGGGTTATCGCAGCCGGGATATGTTGGCGCTGGTCTGCCGGTTTGATGCTTGATGATAGAAACATATAAAGATATCGTTATGCGGTCAACCGGCAGGCGGCACCAGGCCGGCTGGAGCTGATGCGATCGAAGCGCGCTTATCAGCTAAATCTTTTCCTTGGAATTTTGCGTTGACCGAAGAGCGTCAGCCAAATCTTACGGATTGCAACTGCCTCGCGGTGCGTCAGGCGGCGCGCTATGCAACCCAGCTCTACGACCGGCATCTGGCAGCATCGGGGCTGCGCACCGGCCAGTACGGCATCCTCGCCCAATTGAAGCGATGGGGGCCGATGCCGATCAACGCGCTGGCCGCCGAGCTGGTGGTCGACCGCACGACGCTCGGCCGCAATTTGCGCCCGCTCGAACGCGACGGGTTGATCACGATCAGCCGCAGCGGCAGCGACCGCCGCGTCAAGGAATTGCGTCTGACCGAGGCCGGCAATGCCCGGCTCGAGGAGGCCCGCCACGCCTGGGTCGCGGCGCAGCGCGAGTTCGAGACCGGGTTCGGCCCGGAGCGCGCGGCTGAATTGCGCGGCCTGCTGCACGCGCTCGTCGCCAGCGGGCTCGTGCCCATCGGCTAGACGCCAACGACACCGGGCTCGCGGCGTTGGAATACGGCCGGGCGAGGGGTGGACGCGAGCACCGATCGCTAGCAGCCCAAGAACTCGCGCAGCGCCGCCGCCAGGTCTTTCGGGTTGTCGCCCTGCACCGTGTGACCGGCCTTGGCGATCTTGAGCCAGCGCCCGTCGGGCAGGCCGGCCGCCAAACGCTCGGCGTCCTCGTCGTGGAACACGTCGCTCTCCGCACCGCGCACGACCAGGGCCGGGCAGGTGATCCGGGCCAGTCCGTTGGCGAGGCTGCGGCGTTCGTCGGCATGGCGCTCGCCGCCCATCGACTGAAACCGCCGCCGGTCGTATTTCCAGGTCCAATTGCCGTCGGCTCCCTGGCGAAGATTGTGCATCAGGCTGCGCCGCAGGACTAACGGATCGCGCCGCGGGTTGAAGGCGAGCGCGCGGGCGATGATTGCATCCAAGGGTTCCGGCTCGGCCCCGCCGTTGACGAAATCGCGGATGCGGGTCGATCCCGGGCGCCTAACCTGCGGACCGGCATCAATCAGCACCAGCGCCGACAGGGTTTCGGGGTATTCGATCGCATAGGCGAGCCCATTGATCGCGCCCATCGACATGCCGACCAGCACGAAATCGTCGAGCCCGACCGCCTCGGCAAAACCTCTGACGTCCTCGCGCTGCGCCGCGATCGAGTAATCGGCATCGGGCGCCCAGTCGCTGTCGCCATGGCCGCGCTGGTCGAGCGCCATGCAGTGAAACGCGTCGCGCAAGGCGAGACAGCACAGATCCCAAGTATGCGCGGTCAGCGCGCCGCCATGCAGAAACAAAATCGGCCGCAGCCCGTCGCCGCCCCAGTCGAGATAGCGAAAGCGCAGCCCGCCGACGTTGACGTCGCGCTCGGCCGGCAACGCCACCTCGTCAAAGCTGAACCCGGCGCGAACCGAGGTGGATTTCAGATGCTCGCGATATTCCTCGCTGGATAAGGTCATGTTCTGGGACGCTCCGTCGAAAATCGGTGCCGGCACGGCAAGGCGGGATACAGGCTTTAGCACAAAGCCGATGCCGCGGGCACTTGGCCCGGCTCGCCGGCCGCGTGCATTTGCGATAGGCACCCCCGCGCCCGGGACATGGCTCGACGCCGCCTTGCTGGCCCTGCGGCGTTGTCTGCGCGGATAGAGCGCGTACACTCGGCACCGAGCTTCGGGTCGCGACGCGGCCCATTCCTCGCGGAAAGGAAGAAACCGATGGCCTTTGATCTGCTGATCAAAAATGGGCTCGTTGTCGACGGCTCGGGAATGCCGGCGTATCGCGGCGATGTCGGCATCAAAAACGGCAAGATCGTCGAAATCGGCAAGTTGAGCGGTGCGGCTTCGCAAACGATCGACGCCGAGGGCCGCGCCGTCGCTCCCGGCTTTATCGACAACCATTGCCATTATGACGCCCAGGTCACCTGGGACCCGCTGTGCACCTTTTCGCCCGAGCACGGCGCCACCACCGTGATTTTCGGCAATTGCTCCTTATCGCTGGCGCCGGTGCGCAAAGGCACCGAGGAGCGGCTCGCCGAATTCCTGTCCTACGTCGAAGCGATCCCGATGGAGGTGCTGCGCACGGTCAATTTCGATTGGGAGACGACCGGCCAATACATGGACCATCTCGACAAATGCCTCGGCGTCAATGTCGGCAATTTGATCGGCCATACCGCGGTTCGCCATTACGTGATGGGCGACGATTGCCAGAAGCCGGGCGCCTCCGACAACCAGATCAAGGCGATGCAGGATGTCGTCCGTGACGGGATGAAGGCCGGGGCGCTCGGCCTCTCGGTGTCGCGTGAGCAGGGCCACTATGATCCGCAGGGCTGCCACATTCCGGCGCTGTGGGCCGACGAAAAAGAGATTTTCGCGCTCGGCGACGTGTTGCGCGAGATGAGCACCGGCACGATCCAGGCCGGCGGCGGCCAGTATGTCGAGCTGAAGGACGGCATGATCCGGCGTCTCGCCGAGGCCACCGGGCGCACCGTCGTCTACAACAGCCTGTCACAGACGATGCGCAAGCCCGACGAGTGGAAGGTGCATATGAAGCGGGTCGAGGAGACCGCGGCCCTCGGCATCCGCGCCTACCCGATGTGCAGCCCGAACCGGGTCACGCAGGACTTCACGATGAAGAACTGCCAGGTGTTCCGCGGGCTGCCGACTTGGCATCCGATCCTGCTCTCTTCGGATCAAGAGAAGATGAAGGCCTATGCCGATCCCGAGATCCGCGCCAAATTGCACGAGGAGGCGGTGGCCAACAAGCCCGATACCGCGGTCGGCTTTTCAAAGACTTGGTGGAACTACATGTGGGTCAACGAGCCGGTGCTCGAAAAAAACAAGTGGATGCAGTTCAAGTCGATCGGCCAGATCGCCGAAAAGCAGAATAAGCGGGTGATCGACGCCTTTCTCGATCTCGTCGTCGAGGAGAAGCTCGAAACCCGCTTTCTGCAGGCCGAGAACAATGTCGACGACGCGGCATTGACCAAGATCCTGACCCATCCGAACGCGGTGATCGGGCTCGGCGACGGCGGCGCGCATGTCCAGTTCCACGGTGGCTACGGCTATCTGACCAAGCTCCTCGGCGAATGGGTGCGCGAGAAGCAGGTCATGACCCTGGAGCAGGCGGTACGGCGGCTGACCTTCGACTCGGCCTCGACCTTCGGGCTTTACGACCGCGGCCTCCTGCGCCCCGGCATGGCCGCCGATGTCGTGGTCTTCGACCCGGCGACGGTCAAATGCGGCCACGAGGTCGTCGTCCGCGACTTCCCGAAGGGCGCCTGGCGCATCAAGGAGCCGGCCGAGGGCGTCTTCGCTACGGTCGTCAACGGCCAGGTGCTGTACAGCGAGGGCCAGCACACCGGCGCATTGCCCGGCCGCGTGCTGCGCAACACCTACTACCACGCCAACCACGCCTGACCGGAGGGCCCTCACCTACCCATCCCCCTCCCATTCCCTCCCCCGCACGCGGGGGAGGTCAGGGTGGGGGCTGGATCCCCCTCTCCCGGATTGCAACGCGGGAGGCGGTCCCTAAATCGTCATCCCGACCGTAGCGCGGCGAAGAGCGGGATCCCACTTCCTATCGTCGTGCCACGTGATCCGCGCTTTCGCGGCGGATTCGGTGTAGAGGTGTCTTTCGCGGGTTCGCATCAATTGCCCGATTGGCGAGATCGCTCAGCGAGGCCATCACCATGATCCATCAACTCCGAATTTACGAGATTTTCGAGGCGAACAAAGCCGTCTTCCACGAGCGCTTCCGGGACCATGCCGCCCGCATCATGGAGCACCACGGCTTTGACATCATCGCGATGTGGGAGGCCAAGACAGAAGCAAGAACCGAGTTCGTATATCTGCTACGTTGGCCGGACGAACAGACGAAGATCAATGCTTGGACGGCGTTCATGGCTGATCAAGAATGGGAAGATATCAAGAAGAGCACACGTAATCGTGGCAGCCTCGTCGGCGCTATCGAGGACCGGGTTCTCCTGCTGACCGACTACTCGCCCTCATTCGTTTAAAGGCTACTAAATTCGAGGAGGCCTCCCAAAAAAATGGCGACCTTCTTGCTCGTCCCGGGCGCTTGGCTCGGTGGATGGTGTTGGCGTTACGTCGCAGCCGATCTTCGAACCGCCGGTCATACGGTGATCCCAGCGACCCTGACAGGCCTTGGCGAACGTGCGCATCTGCTGAGTCGGGCAATCGACCTGACAACTCATGTTTCGGACATCGTCGGTCTTTTTCATCACCGAGACCTGCATGAGGTGATTTTGGTCGGCCACAGCTATGGTGGAATGGTCATAACGGCAGTCGCCGAGCGGGTCCCGGACCGCATCTGCCGCCTGGTTTACTTGGATGCGTCCGTGCCGCGGGATGGAGAGTCCAACGACGACGTCATAGGCCCGACGATGGCGGCACAACTTGGCGCATCGGCGGCTGTGGACGGCGAGGGCTGGCGAGTGCCGCCAGCTCCGTATGTTGTAGGACGGCTGTCCGATCATTGCTTGCGTGCATGGGTGGGGGCACGGTTGACGCCTCACCCTCTGCGCCCGTTTGGTGAGCCGGTGCAGCTTCGCTCGCCCGAAGCAGCCGAGTTGCCGCGAGCGTTTATTCAGACCACGCAATCGAAACTCTACGACCGCCTCAGCAACCGAGCGCGGGTGGCAGGTTGGTCTTGCCGTGAGATCGGCGGCGGACATTATGCAATGTTCACGCAGCCGAAAGTCGTGGCCTCGGCGCTGAATGATCTTTCGGCGTAGAGGAAGTCCGCCCATGCTCGAAAGTGCTGAGCGGGAATTGACCCGCTTCGAAATCGATCGTCGGGTGATGCGGCTCGACGACATGTTGGACGACGAGATCGAAGACATGCTCAGCTCGGGCATCCCGCACGAGCATCGCTACGGTCTCAAGGATGTCCCGAACTAGCGGCCTTGGCGCTGCCGAAGGCACGTTTTTTCCGGAATGGTCGTACAGTGTTCGTTTCCGTCGAGCTCATTGCCTACGGATGGAAGACAGGCTGCCCTGAGCCCCCCGTCTCTCGGTTTTAGAAGACCCTCACCCCTCCGTCGCTGACGTGCCGGGTCGCCCTCTCCCGCAATGCATTGCAGGAGAGCGCGCCCGAGCGGAAGGACAGGTTAGGGCCTTCTCCCGCTAAGCTCGCTGGACCAGCTCGATGCGGTAGCCGTCGGGGTCTTCGATAAAGGCGATGACGGAGCCGCCATGCGCCATCGGGCCGGCCGGGCGCGGGATCTTGACGCCGGCCGCACCGAGCCGCTCGCACGCCTTGTAGACGTCGGGCACGCCGAGCGCCAAATGCCCGAACGCGCTGCCCAAAGCATAGGGCTCGGCCTGCTCCCAATTGTGGGTCAGCTCGAGTACCGTATGGTCGGCCTCGTCGCCATAGCCGACAAAGGCGAGGGTGAACTTGCCGGTCGGGTAGTCGCGCTTGCGCAGCAATTTCATGCCGAGCTCTTCGGTGTAGAACTTCAGCGATTTGTCGAGGTCGCGGACCCGGATCATCGTGTGCAGATAACGGTACTTGTCGGTCTCGGCCGCGGGCTTGCCGGCAGTGGTGATTTCGGCTGCTGTCATCGTCAATTCCTCCTTATGGATTGATCGGATGCTGCCGCCGATGCGGGGGCGCCGCACCGGCGCGCGGCGACGATGGCGAGGATTTGGTCGGCGGCCCGCAGGCTCGGCGACCGCTCGCCCGCCCCGAGGCGCCGCATCGCCTGATCATACCCCGCCAGATGCGCGGTGCGAACCGGCTCGTCGCGCACCAGCGCCGCCATCTCGGCGGCGATCCGCTCGGGCGTGCATTGGCCGCCCAGCAGTTCGGGGACGAGCGGGCGTTCGAGCAGCAGATTGATCAGATTGACCTGGCGTACCTTCAGCACCCGGTCGAGCAGCGCCTCGGTCAGCGGGTTCAGCCGGTAGCCGACAACCATCGGCAGCCGCGCCATCGCCAATTCGAGCGCTACCGAGCCCGAGGCGGCGAGCGCGGCCCGGCTCGCCGCAAAGCCGTCGTACTTGTCCTGCGGGTGGCGCACGATGATCGGCGCCCCGGGCCAGCCGCGAGCCGCCTCGGCGACCGTGGCCGCGACTGTCGCGACCGTCGGCACCGCGACGCGAAACGGCCCGACCAGCTGTTGCAAACGCCCGAGCGCGGTACCGAAGACCGGCAGCAGGCGCCGCACCTCGCCGCCGCGACTGCCCGGCAGCACCGAGATCAACGTTTCGTTCGGGCCAATGCCGTGCGCGGCACGGAAGCGAGCGGCGTCGCCACGGTCGGCGCCGCTGTCGAGCACCGGGTGGCCGACATAGGAGCAGGCGAGACCGACTCGCTCGAAATAAGGCGGCTCGAACGGCAACAGGGCCAGCAAATGGTCGTACCAGCGCGCCATCCGCCGCGCCCTTCCGGCCCGCCACGCCCACACCATCGGCGCCACATAATGAATGAGCGGCAGGCGCTCGCCCCTGCGGCGCAGCCGCTGCGCGATCCGCCAGCTGAACCCGGAGCTGTCGATCGTCACCACGGCGTCCGGCCGCTGGGCGCGGATCGCGGCCACCGTCTGGCGCACCCGGCGCAGGATCAGCGGCGCCCGCGGCAACACCTCGGCGACGCCGATCACCGCGAGGTCGGCGAGCGGGACGAGGCTCGCCAGACCCTCGTCGCGCATGCGCTCGCCGCCGACCCCGGCGACCCGCAGCCGGCCGCTGGTGCGCTCTCGCAATGCCGCGATCAGGCTGGCGCCGAGCGCGTCGCCCGACGGCTCGCCGGCGACGATGAAGATAAACGGCGGCTCGCTCGTCACGCTTGGCAGCCGAACGGGTGGAGGGCGTGAAGGCGCGCTGGACCGGCCCGCTGCGTCCTCGGCGTCCTTCGAGACGGCCGTTCCGCGGCTTCCTCAGGATGAGGAATTCGCGATGCCGTCATTACCATACCTCATGCTGAGGAGCGCCGAAGGCGCGTCTCGAAGCACGCTGGATGGCGATGCAGTCCCTCCATGATCGGCTGTCGTCGATTTATTCGGGTGCTCGAATGCCGATGACGAAGAGGCCGGCGCGGTCGGCGGCGCCGATCACCTCGGCGCGGTCGAGCACGATCGTCGCCCCGGCCTCGACGGCGATGCCGCGCAGCCCGGCTGCGGCGGCGAGCGCCACGGTCCGCGGCCCGATTGTCGGCCGGTCGGCGCGCTGCTCCTGCCCGGGCTTCTCGACCTTGACCAAGACGCCGCCCGGCCCGTCGCGGCGCAGCCCGGCGCAGCGGCGCAACAGCGCGTCGGTGCCCTCGATCGCCTCGACGCCGAGCACCAGGCCTTGCTGGACGACCACCGCCTGGCCCACGTCGAGCGCACCGAGCGCCCGGGCGATGCGCCGCCCGTGCTCGATATCGGCTATCGCCTGCACATCCGGCTGGGCCTGGCCCAGCACGCCTTCGGGCGCCAGGCCCGCCGCGAGCAGCTGATCGGCACCGATCACGCGAAACCCCTCGCGCTCCAATTCGGCGACGACGGCAGACAGGAGCCCGTCATCGCCAAGTGCGCGATAGCCGACGCGGGCAAAGAATTTGGCGGCCCGCCAATCCGGGCGCAACGCGGCAAGGGACGGCCGCCGCACGCCGCCGGCCAGCACCAATTCGGCGACATGGTTCTCCCGCAGCAGCGAAAGGCCGCGGCCAGCGGCACCGATCGGGCACCAGGCATGGGCCACCCCTTCGACCGTTGCCGGCTCGGCCGCCCCTTCGAGGGCGAGGACAAAGACGTCGCGCCCGGCCGCCCGGCATGCCTCGACCAGTCGCCGCGGCAGCCCGCCGGCGCCGGCGACAATGCCCAGCTTCTCCGCTATCGGCCGTCTCGCCCCTGAATTACCCGCCATTCGCCTCCACCGGCTGGCAGATGGCGCGGCTCGAATCGGCGCGGATGAACTCGATGATGTCTTCAACCGGACCGATGCCGGCAAAGCGTTCGGCGGTTTCGCCGACCCGGTCGCTCAACGTGCCCGGCGCGTGAAACAGCAGCTGGTAGGCGGCGCGCAGGCTCTGGATGTCGTCGCGGCTGAAACCGCGGCGCTGCATGCCGATGATGTTGAGCCCGCTCAGCCGGGCGCGGTTGCCGATCACCTGGCCATAGGGGATCACGTCGCGCTCGACCCCCGACATGCCGCCGATCATCGCGTGCTTGCCGATGCGGACGAATTGGTGGACCGCGCATAACCCGCCGAGAAATGCGTGCTCGCCAACGACGACGTGGCCGGCGAGGGTGGCGTTGTTGGCCATGATCACATGGTCGGCGATCTGGCAATCATGCGCGATGTGGGCGCCGACCATGAACAGGCAGCCATCGCCAACGCGGCTGACCATGCCGCCCCCGGTCGTGCCCGGGTTCATCGTCACATATTCGCGGATCGTGTTGCCGCAGCCGATGACCAGCGACGATGCCTCGCCGCGATATTTGAGATCCTGCGGCTCGAGCCCAATCGAGGCGAATGGGAAGATGCGCGTTCCGGCGCCGATCGTCGTATGTCCATCGACCACGACATGCGCGGCCAGCACCACCGCGCGACCGAGCGCTACGTGCTCGCCGATCACGCAATAGGGGCCGATCACGACATCCCGCGCCAAAACCGCCCCCGGCGCGACGATGGCGGTGGGGTGGATCTCTGCCATCGCGCTTCGGCTACGCGTCGAGGATCATCGCGGCGTAGACGGCCTCGGCCACCAGATTGCCGCCGACCTTGGCCCGGCCCTCGAACTTCCACACATTACCGCGGTTGCGCTGCTTGACGACGTGGACGCAGAGCGTGTCGCCGGGAAACACCGGGCGGCGGAACCGCGCATTGTCGACGCTCATGAAATAAACGAGCTTGCCCTCCGCGCCCGGGCCGAGGGTGTGAACCACTAGGACCGCCGCGGTCTGCGCCATCGCCTCGATGATCAGCACTCCCGGCATCACCGGCCGGGCCGGAAAATGCCCCTGGAAATAATTCTCGTTGATCGAGACGTTTTTGATCCCGGTGGCCCGCGCGTTGGCGACCACGTCAACGACCTTGTCGATCATCAAAAACGGGTGGCGGTGCGGGATCATCTCCATGATCCGCTGGATGTCGATCTGGGTGGTTTCGCCCTCGGCGCAGGCCGGATCGATCATTTTCCGTCCCTTTTTGTCGCCAGCCGCTGCAACGCCACGGTCTGCCGCATGAACTCGGCGATCGGCACCGCCGGAATGCCCGATACCGTCGCCCCCGCGGGCACGTCGCGCATCAGCCCGCTCTTGGCGGCGACGCGCGCCCCGCTGCCAATATGCAAATGGCCGGCGAGCCCTCCTTGTCCCCCGACCATGACAAAATCGCCGAGCCGCGTGCTGCCCGAAATACCGACCTGGCCAGCAAGAATGCAGCACCGGCCGAGCACGACGTTGTGTCCGATCTGCACCAGATTATCAATCATCGAGCCGGAGCCGATCACGGTATCGTGACCCGAGCCGCGGTCGATCGTGCTGTTGGCGCCGATATCGACATCGTCGCCGATGATCACCCGCCCCAATTGCGGGATCTTGACCGGACCCGCCGGGTCCGGGGCAAAGCCGAACCCGGCCTGGCCGATGCGCACCCCAGGATGCAGCACCACGCGAGCGCCGATCAGCGCGTGGCTGATCGTGACGCTGGCGGCGATCCGGCAATCCTCGCCGATCTCGACCCCGGTGCCGATCACGCTGTGAGCGCCGATCCGGCAGCGCCGGCCAAGCCGCACACCGGCCTCGATGATCGTGTAGGGGCCAATCTGGCAATCCTGCGGCACCACCGCGGTCGGGTCGATCAGGGCCGAAGGCGCGCGGCCGGGGGCGAGAGCCGGCGCCGGATAAAACGCCTGCGCCGCGCGCGCATAAGCCTTGTAGGGCTCGGGGCTGACGAGCAGCGCCATGCCCGGCGGCGCCGCCTCGGCCGCGTGCTCGTCGATAAACGCGGCACCGGCGCGCGACTGCCGGAAGGCATCGAGATATTTTCGATTTTCGAGAAAGCTCGCTTCATCCGGGGCAGCGGTTTCGAGCGGCGCCACGTCGCGGACCAGCTTGGCTTGATCTGCCGCCCGCCGCAGTTCCGCACCGCTCAGCCGGGCCAGCTCGGCCAGCGCAAACGGACCGGCACGGTCGAAAAAGCGTTGGTCCGCCATCGGTCGCTCCAGGGGCGCCCGCCTACCGCCGCTTCGCCTTTACGCTGGCCTTGGCGGTGGGAGCGGCGGCAGCGGCGGCCGCCGGCGGCGAGCCGGCAACGGCCGGCATTGGCGCGACAAAGTTGACGGTGACCACCGGCAATTCCTCGTCCAGCTTCTGCATGACTTCGTCCGTGACATCGAACGAACGGTCGAACAGCACCAGGTCGGTGCGTTGGAATACCAAATTGGCGCGCCGCTGCTTAGCGATATCGGCAATGATCCTGAGCATCGCCTGTTGAATCTTGGAGAGGGCGTCGTTGTTGGATTTTTCGAGGGCCTGGCGCTTAGCCTGCACGCTGCGGTCGAGATCGTTGACCTTTTGCTGAAACTCCCGCCCTTTTTTGTTCAGGGCTTCCGGCGACAATGTCGCTTCCTGCCGCTGCAACGCGTCGCGTTCGCTGCGCAGGACCTCCTCATCACGCGAGATTTCCTTGGTGTACTCGATGCGCTTCTGCTCGATTTGGCCATGCACCATCTTGGCGGCCTTCGAGTTCTGCAACAGCGATTGCACATCGACCACCAGCACGTTGAGACCGGGCGGCGCCGGCAAGGCTGCCGGCGGCATGGCCGGCGGGGCCGGTGCGGTTGGGGGCGGGGCCGGAGCCGCCGGCGGCTTTTGTGCGTACGCGCCGACGGCAAAACCGCACAGCAACGGCAGCAGCAGCGTCGCGCTGCGGACAGACGATATCCACATCAGAATCTTGTCCCGAAGCTGACTCGGAAGAACTGGGTCTGGTCGAACGATGCTTTTCTGATCGGCACCGCGAGATCGAGCCGGATCGGGCCGACCGGCGACTTCCACGAGACGCCGACCCCGGCGCTGAGCCGGATCAACGGCGTCTGCTCGACCATCGGCTGGATGCCGCCGGTCGTGGCCAGCTGCGCTGGCGTCAAATTGAGCTGCGTCGGCTCGAGATGATAGAGCGTGCCGAAATCACTGAACACGCGCCCGCTGAGGCCGAGCTCCTTGGGCAGGCCGAGCGGCACCCCGAGGCTCACCGAGCCGACCCAGTATTTTTGACCGCCGAGGGAATCATCGCTGACCGAATCGCGCGGCCCGATGCCGCCATCCTGGAACCCGCGCAAATTGTCGCCGCCGACAAAGAAACGGTCCTGCAGCAGCACCTGCTGGCCACCCCAGCCCGAGATGTCGCCGGCCTCCCCGGTAAGACTCAACACCCATTCGGGCGCGACCGAATAATAATATCCGAAATTGACTTTCGAGCGGAAGTAATCGACGCCAAAGCCGACGCCGGCAAAGTCGTTGCCGAGCGAAACGAAATAGCCTGACGTCGGATCGAGGCGGTCGTCGCGGCGATCGTAGAGCAGGACCTGTCCGACCGACGAGGTCGTGTGGGTGCCCGCCTGCAGCGCGATAAACAATGACGCGTCGCTCTGGATATCCTCGATGGTGTCGGACCGGGCTGTATATTTCAAGGTCTGCCGCAGATTGTCGGTAAGCTGGTAGCCGGCGCGCAATGCCCCGCCGTAAGAGAATTGCTGGTATGGCGGGATCAGGCCGGTGAAGAAATCGGCGGTCGGGCTCGTCTTGATCTCAAAAAGGTCGAACCCGGCGGCGATATTCTTGTCGAGAAAATATGGCTCGGTAAAGCTGAGATCGACCTGCTGCGAGCGGAACGACACTACGGTGCCGATGCGGACATCCTGGCCGCGGCCGAGAAAGTTGCGCTCGCGGATATCGACGTCGGCGAGCGGGCCGTCCGATGACGATACGCCGAGGCCCAGCGACAGCGACCCGGTCGACTGCTCCTCGACTTCGACGGTCACCACGGTCTTGTCGGGGGCCGAGCCCGGCGCATGGGTCACCTCAACCTTTTTGAAGAACCCCAGATTCTTGATCCGCTGCTCCGAGCGCTGCATTTTTTCGGTGTTGAACGCGTCGCCTTCGACCAGCTGGAACTCGCGGCGGATCACCTTGTCGAGGGTGCGCACATTGCCGACGATGTCGATGCGCTCGACATAGACCCGGGGGCCTTCCTGCACATTAAACGTGATGTCGATGGTATGGGTCTTGCGGTTGCGGGTGATGTCGGGCTTGACCTCGACAAAGGCATAGCCGCGGTCGCCGAGGGTGTCGGTCAGCACCGAGATAGACTTTTCGACTTGCTCGGCATTGTACCAGTCGCCGGAATGCACGGTCAGCAGCGGCAGCACCGCAGAGGCCGGCAAGTCCTTCAGCTTGATGTTGACCGCGATCTTGCCAAAGTGATAGCGCTGGCCCTCGTCGAGGGTGAAGGTGATCACGAAGCCATTGCGCTCGGGGGTCAGCTCGGCCACCGCCGACAGCACCCGAAAATCGGCATAGCCCTCGGTCAGATAGAATTTGCGCAACAGCTCGCGGTCATAGGTCAGCCGGTCGGGATCATAGCTGTCGTTGGTCGACAGGAACCGATACCATCGGCTCTCCTTGGTCGCGATCACGCCGCGCAGCTTGCTGTCGCTGAATTCTTTGTTGCCGACGAAATTTACGGCGCGGATGCCGGTGAACTCTCCTTCGTTGATCTCAAAGACGAGATCGACCCGGTTTTCGGAGAGCTGAATGATCTTGGGCTCGACCGTGGCTCCGAACCTGCCATGCCGGCGATAGAGTTCTAGGATGCGTCTGACGTCATTCTGCACCCGGGTGCGGGTATAGACGACGCGCGGCCGCAGCTCGATCTCGGCGGAGAGCTCCTTGTCGTCGAGCTTATGGTTCCCCTCAAAGGCGATCCGGTTGATGATCGGGTTTTCCACCACCTTGACGACGAGGCTGTTGCCGACCCGGGTCATCCTGACATCGGCGAACAGCCCGGTCGCGAACAGCGCCTTGAGCGACGCGTTGACCTTATCGGCGTCCCACGGGTCGCCGGGCTGGATCTGCAGATAAGAGCGCACCGTCTCCGGCTCGATCCGCTGTGTGCCCTCGATTCGAATATCGCTGACCGTGCCGCTGCCCATGTTTGGAACCGCGGCTCCGGGGATCGGGGTGCTGACCGGCTGCGCCGCGCTCGGCGGCGGCGCGCCGGCCGGCGCCACCCTGGCCGGGCGCTGCGCGCGGCGGGCCGGCGGTCGCGGCGGCGGCGCGCCGCCGGTCTCGCTCGCCGGCGGAGCAACGCCCGGAGCCGCCGGCGGTGCGGCGCCGGTCTGGCCGGGCGGCGGCATGCCGCTCTCGAGGCTCGGCGCTGAGGGTGCTGGCGGCGGTGCTGCCGGCGCCGGTGCGCTGGGCGGCGGGGTCGCCGGCGGTGCGGCGCCGGTCTGGCCGGGCGGCGTCATGCCGCTTTCGAGGCTCGGCGCCGGCTGTGCGGGAGGCGGTGCTGGCGGCTGTGCCGGCGGCGGCGGCACCGGCACCGCGCCGGACTGGCCGGGCGGCGTCATGCCGCTTTCAAGATTGGGCGCGGCCGGTTGCGCCGCAGCGCCGGCGTTGCTTTGCGCGTTGCTGATGTTTCCCGGCAACCCGATCGCCGCCACCATCGCGCCGACCGCCGACAGAGCGCGAATCCGTCTGCTGAAACGCAAAACCCCCCACCCCCGGCTCGAACCCCATCCCCCGAAACGGCCCTCGCGTCAGGTCACCAGGCGCTTTACGAACTCGACGATCCGAAGATGGACGAGGTCGTTCCAGGTGGCGAAGACCATCAATGTCAGCACCAGCGCGAGGCCGATGCGAAACCCGAATTCCTGAGCGCGTTGGCCCAGAGGCCGGCCGCGAAGCGCCTCGGCGGCATAAAACAGCAAATGGCCGCCGTCAAGCACCGGGACCGGGAACAGGTTGATCAGGCCGAGATTGATCGACAGAACCGCCATAAACCAGACGATCGGGACAATCCCGCCCTTGGCCACATCGCCCGACATCTGGGCGATGCGCAGCGGCCCGCCGAGCTCATCGGTGCCGCGGGTGCCCTTTACGATCTGCCACAACGCCTCCATCGTCGAGGCGGTCAGGTTCCAGGTCTCGGCCCCGGCCTGGTACAGCGCGCTCGCCGGGTTGCGCCTGACATAATCGACCCCGTTGCGGGAGATGCCCAAAAGCCCGATCTCGTAATGGTTGCCAAAGCGGTCGGTCAGCTCAGTCTTGGCCGGCGTCGCCCGCAGGCTGAGATCGTGGCCGTCGCGCTTGACGAGGATCGTCATCGGCGAACCCGGGTTGAGCCGCACCTCCTGCTGGACGTCCTCGAAGCTTCCGACCCGATCCCCGTTGATGCTGACGATCATGTCGCCGGGCTTGATGCCGGCGTGCGCGGCTGCGCTGCCCGGCTGCACCTGCCCGACCCGCGCCGGGGTGAAGGGTTGGCCGTAGGTCATGAACAGGATCGCCAGGGCGGCGATCGCGAACACAAAATTCGCCGCCGGCCCGGCCGCGACGATCGCCGTCCGCTGGCCGAGCCGCTTGCCGTGAAACGACACCGCGCGCTCGGCCGCGGTCATCCGCGCGGCTCCGGCCACCGGCAGGCCCGAGGTCGCATCCATGTCGCCAAACATCTTGACGTAGCCGCCCAGCGGGATCGCGCTGAATTTCCAGCGGGTCCCGGCGCGGTCGTGCCAGCCGAACAGCTCCGGGCCAAAGCCGATCGAGAACACGTCGATCCGCACCCCATTGCGCCGGGCGACAAAATAATGTCCGAACTCGTGGACAAAGACGAGCACCGTCAAGATGAACAGAAACGGGACGATGTAGCTCAGCCCGTGGTGCAGCAAGGCGATCATCGCGAACCCATCGGTGCGGCGGCGCGCGCCGGGGCATTCCGGCCCGACAGCCGAGCCGCCACCTCTCGCGCTGCCATATCGAAATTGTACACGTCTTCGAGCGAAACAAGGTTATCGGCCGAAACCGCGGCGAGCGTCGCCTCGACTGTCTCGGCGATCTCCAAAAATCCGATCCTGCCCTCGAGAAAAGCGTGGACCGCGACCTCGTTGGCGGCGTTCAGCACGGTTGGCGCGCCGCCGCCGCGGGCCAGCGCCTCGCGGGCCAGGCGCAGCGCCGGAAAGCGCCGCCCGTCTGGCGGCTCGAAGGTCAGCCGCCCGATCGCCGCCAGATCGAGCCGCTTGGTCGGGGTCGCCAGGCGCTCGGGCCAGGCCAGCGCGTAGGCGATCGGCGTGCGCATGTCGGGCGCGCCCAGATGGGCCAGCACCGAGCCGTCGCGATAGCTGACCATGCTGTGGACGATCGATTGCGGGTGCACGACGATGTCGATGCGCTCGGAGGGCATTTGGAACAGATGATGCGCCTCGATCACTTCGAGGCCCTTGTTCATCAAGGTCGCCGAATCGACCGAGATCTTGGCGCCCATGCTCCAATTGGGATGAGCGATGGCTTGCTGCGGGGTCGCCCGGCGCATCTCCTCGACCCCATGCTCGCGAAACGGGCCGCCGCTGCAGGTCAGGATGATGTTTTCGACGCCCTCGACGCGGTCGAAGTCGAAACATTGCCAGATCGCGCTGTGCTCGCTGTCGACCGGCAGCAAGGTGGCCCCCGACCGGGCCACCTCCTGCATGAACAGCGCGCCGGCGCAGACCAGCACTTCCTTGTTGGCGAGGGCGACGATGCCGCCGCGCCGGATCGCCGCCAGGGTCGGTGCCAGCCCCGCCGCGCCGACGATCCCAGCCATGACCCATTCCGCCGGCCGCTCGGCCGCCTCGATCAGCGCCTCAGCGCCGCAGGCGGTTTCGATCCCGCTGCCGGCGAGCGCCGCTTTCAGCGCCGGGTAATGCCCCGGGTCGGCGATCGCGGCGAACTTGGCGCCGAGCGCGCGCGCCTGCTCGGCCAGGCGCACCGGGTTGCGGTTTGCTGTCAGCGCCTCGACCGCGAACGCGTCGGGGTTGCGCTGCAACAGATCGACCGTGCTTTGCCCAACCGAGCCGGTCGAGCCGAGAATGGTGACGCGTCGCATCCCGTCACTCCCGCTGGTGGCGCCGGAGGGCCCGGGCGCCGACGGGCCATTCCGCCGAATAGAGATCCCCAAGGGCTAGAGATCCCCAAGGGCGATAATGCCGAGGGCGGCGATGCCAAAGGCGGCGATGCCAGAGGCGTCGATGCCGGCCGGTCGAGCTAATGCCATGCCAGAACGCCGCGGCCGCCGATCAGGGTCAGGAGGGCCACCGCCGGGATCACCGCAAGCAGACCGTCGAGCCGATCGAGGAGCCCACCATGCCCGGGAATGAGCCCGCTCGAATCTTTCACGCCAAACCTGCGCTTCGCCAGCGACTCGGCAAGATCGCCGAACTGCGCGACAATCGCAAGGCCGGCGCTGAGCAGGACCGGCAGAGCCGGAGCGAGGCGCAGGACCAGCGCGGTCGCCGCACCGGCGAGGGCGGCGCAGGCGATGCCGCCGGCAAACCCCGACCACGTCTTGCGCGGGCTCAACCGCGGCGCCAGGCGCGGGCCGCCAACGGCGCGGCCGATCGCATAGGCGCCGGTGTCAGTCGCCCAGACCACCGCCAACAGCCACAGCAGGGTCGCCCGGCCGCCCGCCTCCTGGCGCGCCAGCCATAAGAGGCAAACGCAGGGCAGCGACACCCACAACGCCCCCAGCGCGGCCCACCCGGGCGCGCTCCATCCAGGCGCGCTCGATCCGGACGCGCTCGATCCGGACGCGCTCCCCTGGGGCTCGGGCCGGGCGCCTTGGCGCGCCGCCCAAAAGACAATCGCAGCGCCGGCGCCTGCGGCAAGGACGGCCAGCCCCGCGGCGCCCAGCGCGGCGATCGCGACTGCCGCCAGAACGACCGCGACGAGCATGGCGTTGACCGGCGCTGCGGGCGCCCCGCCGCCGCGCCTGCCGTGGCACAGCCGGCCCCATTCCCAGGCCATCACCGCCGCGGCGAGCGCCGTCAGCAGCGCCAGAAACGGCGCCCCGAACCAGATCGCGGCGACCGGCAGCGGCGCCAGGATCAGAGCCGACCAGACCCGCAGCCGCAGCCGGCCGCGCTGGGCGTCGGCGAAACCGGGGCCTGCCGGCTGGTCGACAGCATCCGGTCGATCGGCGCGGGCCGGTTCAGCGGGCATCGACCCCAGCCCCATAGCGGCGCTCGCGGCCACAATATTCGTCGATCGCCTGCTCGAGGTCGCTCTTGGCGAAATCGGGCCACAGCGTCTTGGTAAAGACGAGCTCGGCGTAAGCGCACTGCCACAGCAGAAAGTTGCTGATGCGCTGCTCGCCGCTGGTGCGGATCAACAAATCGGGGTCGGGCAGGCCCTCGGTGAACAAATGGCGGGCCAGGCACTCCTCGTCGACCGCCTCGACAGCGAGGCTGCCGCCGGCCACTTGCGCCGCGATCGAGCGCACCGCTGCGACGATCTCGGCGCGCCCGCCATACGACAGCGCGATCGTCAGGGTGACCGCGGAATTGCCGCGGGTGAGCGCTTCGGCATGCTCGATCAGGCGGACGATGTCGGGAGCGAGCCGGCCGAACTGGCCGATCACCCGCAGACGCACGCCATGCTGGTGCAATTCCGCGATTTCGCCGCGCAGATAGTGACGCAGCAGCCCCATCAGGTCGTGGATCTCGCCGGACGGGCGCTTCCAATTTTCCGAGGAGAACCCGAACAGGGTCAAATAGGGGATGCCGAGCTCGCAGGCGCCGACAATGGCCCGTCGCACCGCCTCGGCGCCTCGCCGGTGACCGGCGATGCGCGGCAGCCCACGCGCCTTCGCCCAGCGGCCGTTGCCATCCATGATGATGGCGATGTGCCGCGGCAGCGCACGCGATGCGGCACCCTCGGCATTGATCCCCTCTGTCATCAGACCTGCAGGATCTCCCGGTCCTTTTGGGCCAGGGTGTCGTCGATGCGGCGGATCGCGTCATCGGTCAGGTGCTGAACCTCCTGCTGCTGCTTGCGCTGCTGGTCCTGCGAAATCTCGCCATCCTTCTCCTGGCGGCGCAGCACCTCGATGCCGTCGCGACGCACATTGCGCACCGACACGCGTGCCTGCTCGGCATATTTCGCGGTGACCCGGGTCAGTTCGCGCCGCCGCTCCTCGTTCAGATCGGGGATCGGCACCCGGATCACCTGGCCCTCGGTCTGCGGGTTGAGCCCGAGCCCCGACTCGCGGATCGCCTTGTCCACCGCCTTGACCATGGCGCGGTCCCAGACCTGCACCGTGATCATCCGCGGCTCGGGCACGCTGACATTGGCCAGTTGGTTGAGCGGCATCGTGCCGCCATAGGCGGCGACGGTCACCGGCTCGAGCAGGCTGGCCGAGGCGCGCCCGGTGCGCAACCCGCCGAATTCCTTGCGCAGCACGTCGAGGGCGCCGTCCATCCGGCGGCCGAGATCCTTGAGCAGCGAGTCTTCGGACATGGCTTGACCCTCCGTCGATGGCTAACTCTCTCCGTCGATAATCGTATAACGCCCTTGGCCGCGCACGACCTTGGCGAACTCGCCGCTCTCGACAATCGAGAACACCAGGATCGGGATATGGTTTTCCCGCGCCAGCGCGATTGCCGACGCGTCCATCACCTTGAGGTCGCGCGCCATCACCTCGCGATAATCGAGCCGCTCGAACCGCCTCGCGCCGGCGACGCGGTAGGGGTCGGCGTCGTAGACCCCATCCACCTTGGTCGCCTTTAAGAGCGCGTCGCACCCCATCTCCGAGGCGCGCAGCGCCGCCGCGGTATCGGTCGTGAAGAACGGGTTGCCGGTGCCGGCGGCAAAGATCACCAGCCGCCCCTTTTCCAGATGGCGCAGCGCGCGGCGGCGGATATAGGGCTCGCACACCGCCTGCATCGAGATCGCCGACTGGACCCGCGTCGGGACCCGGCGCTGCTCGAGCGCGTTCTGCACCGCGAGCGAATTTATCACCGTTGCCAGCATGCCCATGTAATCGGCCGAGGACCGCTCCATCCCGGCCGCAGCCCCCGACAGGCCGCGGAAAATATTGCCGCCGCCGATCACCAGGCAGATCTCGACGCCGAGCGAATGCACCGATTGGATTTCGTCTGCGATGCGGGCGATGATTTCTGGGTCGAGACCGCCTTCGCGCGCCCCCATCAGCGCCTCGCCCGAGACCTTCAACAGAACCCGGCGATACCTCAGATCGGCTGCCATCTGGCCCAGCTCACCCGCTTGCCCGCACCAACGCCGCGGGTGTGGCCATCATACACCAAACCGGCGGCGCCGTCGCATGCGCCAACCGTCTCACTTTCCGATCGCCGCACGCCGGGGTCGCCGCGATGCGCGGCTCAGTGCTGGAGCTGTGCTGCGACCTCGGCGGCGAAATCGGTGCGCTGCCGCTCGATCCCCTCGCCCAGGGCGAAGCGGGCAAAGCCGGTAACCCTGATCGGCGCCCCCGCCGCCTTGGCCGCCGCTTCGACCACCTTGGCGACCCGGGTTTCCTGATCGACCACGAAGATCTGCTCGAGCAGCACGGCCTCTTCGTAGAATTTGCGCAACCGGCCGTCGACCATCCGCTCGATGATCCCCTCGGGCTTGCCGCTGGCCCGCGCCTGCTCGCGCAACACGTTGCGTTCGCGCTCCAGCGCCGAGGGCGGCACCGAGGCGATGTCGAGATAGAGCGGGCTGGCGGCGGCGACGTGCATCGCCAGCTGCTTGCCAAGATCGGCGAGCGCGCCGGCCGCGGCGCTCGATTCGAGGGCCACGATCACCCCGATCTTGCCGATCCCGGGCCCGAGCGCGTTGTGCATATAGGAGAAGACGCCGCCCTCGCCGACCGCGAGACGCGTCGAGCGGCGCAGCACCAGATTTTCGCCGATTGTTGCGACCAGATGGGTCAGCTCCTCCTCGACCGTGCGCCCCGAGCCCGGATACGTCATCTGCAGCAGTGCCTCGAGGGCGCCGTCGCCGGCCAGCGCAAGCTCGGCGACGCTGCGCACAAAGGCTTGGAACGCCTGGTTGCGGGCGACGAAATCGGTCTCGGAATTGACCTCGAGCAAGGCGCCGGCAGGGCGCAGCGCGCCAGCCGCGCCGCGCACCGCGACGCCCACCAGCCCCTCGGCGGCCACCCGCCCGGCCTTTTTGGCCGCGGCCGCCAGCCCCTTCTTGCGCAGCCAGTCGACCGCCGCCTCGATATCGCCGCCGCTGTCGCCGAGCGCTCGCTTGCAATCCATCATGCCGGCGCCGGTCTTGTCGCGCAGCTCCTTGACCAGCGCCGCCGTCACCTCGGCCATCGTCTCTTTCCTCTTTCTGTCGCCCGCTCCGTCGCCAATTCTGCGGCCGGAGCAGCCGCTCAATTCACCGTCCTTAAGGGCTTAGGCCTGGGCCGCAACCGGTTCGCTCTCTGCCGCCGGCAGGACGGCATCATCGCCGACCGGCTCGGCCGCGAGCTCGCCGGCAGTCTCGTCCGGCAGGTCGTCGACCGCAACCTCTGCGCGGGCGCCGATGTCGACACCAGAGGCCGCGAGCTCAGCCTGCAAGCCGTCAAGCACCGTGCTCGACACCAGATCGCA
>DASYBC010000136.1:0-12962 GCA_036500965.1 Allostellaceae bacterium
AATTCCCCCGAACTGATGTCGTCCCGGATCCTCAGAGCAGGCATTGCGGTCCCCCCGTCCCCCAACCACAACATCTGCTACTCGCCAGCCAGCTCCGATGCAATTCCTTTGGCGAGTCAGTATCAATTCAGGTGGGTATAATTTCTCTGTCGTTGAGCTCGATATTATTCTTCCACCGCGCGGTCTCGAGATTCCAGGTCATGAGAAACGAAGGTTTCAGTGCGATTAGGATATTATGGATATTTTCGATACTCGGCGACCAGTCAGTGACGCTCGACGCCCGTCTCGCCTGAGAATAAGTGCATACGCACAAAATGCCAATTGTAGCGCCTCTATAAGCCCATCCGGAAAACGCGTGTTGTACTGAGTCGACCTGTTCGCGCAGATTCTTCCATCGTCTGCACAGCTCAAGGGATTTATGAGTCTGCATAAGTCCTATGTATGTCTGTTTTAACTAGATCAAGAAATCGAGATCACGCCACTTACAATAGAGATCGACGCGACCCCGGACGTCATCCATCGCCTTCTTTATTTTTTCCCTGTCATTCAGATTATTGGCTCGCAATGACTTTGATATCCGCTCCATGGGTTCCTCGGACAGGTGAGCTGGCGTAATTCTATCAACAGCAGCGGCCAGCGCAGAATACATGGATCGTTCCCGCGAAGCCAATGGGTGCTCCCCAGTATCGAGCGCATCCATGCATTTAGCGCTTATTTCCACAAGGTTATCTGTAAGCAGTCGAGCGAGGTCGATGGCCACCTTGCTTCCAGCGCCGGCCAGATCGTCACATACCTCGAACTCTCGACTTCCAATCACGGGCATAACTCCCACTGGAGGTTTCCTCTGCCGGGCTCAAAATTTGCCCTTAGCGGTCAATCGCTCGCGGTGTGCGCGCAACGGCGAATACAGGTTACCGAAATAGAACCTAGAATCCCGGCGATTAATTTTCGGTAAAAAACGACGTTAGCAAAATGAATGACGGCAATTCGAACTTCAGGCTCCTCCCCGACCGGCGATGTCGAGCCAGCCGAGCAGGGTGACGGCGGCGCTGTCGCCGGGGCGCAGCAGCACCGTGGTCATCGCCGCTTCGATGATCGCCGGGCCGGCGATGGCTTGCCCCGGGGCGAGAGTGGCGAAGTCGTAGACCGGGGCGGCAATCCAGCCGTCGAGCCAGATCTGGCGCTCCGAACGCGCCGGGGTTGGCGGGGCCGCGGGAAGGGCCGGCTCCCGCGGCAGGGCGGAGAGGATGCCGGCGACGGTGACGCGGGCGTTGACCAGCACCGCCTCCTGTTCGGGCAGCGAATAGGTGTAGAGCTCCTCATGACGGCGATGAAAGCGCTCGACGATCTGCGGCAATGGGTCGGGTGCCGTCCAATCGACATCGTCGAGCGGCACCGCGATCTCGAACACCTGCTCGCCATAGCGCATCTCGACCGAGCGCGTCGTCAGCACCGGCCCGGAAAACGCGGCGCGTAGCCGCGACCGGCCCTCGGCTTCGAGCTCGTCGAACAGCCGCTTGACCGCGGCGCCGTCGAGCGTGCGCGCATCGCCGATATGGGTGCGCGCCGCCTCAAAGCGCAGATCGGTCGCCAGCATGCCCCAGGCCGACAGCACCGCGGCGGCCCGCGGCACGATCACCCGCGCGAGAGCGAGCTGGCGGGCGATCTCGGTCGCGTGCAGCCCCGAGGCGCCGCCAAACGCCAAGAGCGCGAACTGCCGCGGGTCGACGCCGCGCCGCACCGAAACCAGCCGTACGCCCTCGGCCATGTTGGTGTTGACAACGCAATGAATGCCCGCGGCCGCGGCGAGCCGGTCGATGCCGAGCGCCGCGGCGACCCGATCCACCGCCGCCTCGGCGGCCGCCCGGTCGAGCCGGCGCCTGCCGCCGAGAAACCCCTCGGGATCGAGATAGCCCAGCGCCAGATTGGCGTCGGTGACCGTCGCCTCGGCGCCGCCATTGCCGTAGCAGGCCGGGCCCGGAACCGCACCGGCGCTCTTCGGCCCGACATGCAGGATGCCGGCCGGATCGACCCGGGCGATCGAGCCGCCGCCGGCGCCGATGCTGGCGATGTCGAGGCTGTGGAGCGCGATCGTATGGCCGGCGACCTTGCGCCCAGCCGACAGGGCCGGCCGGCCGGCGACGATCAGCGAGATGTCGGTGCTGGTCCCGCCCATGTCGAACGGGATCAGATTGCCCTCGTCGACCAGCCGTGCCGCATGGACGCTGCCGGCGACACCGCCCGCCGGCCCGGACAGCACCGCGCGGGCCGCCAGCCGGCCGGCTTCGGCGATAGGCGCCACCCCGCCATGCGACTGGATGATCAGGGTCGGCCCGCGATAGCCGGCGTCGGCGAGGCGCTGTTCGAGCCGGCTCAGATAGCGGGCTACGGAGGGGCCGACATAGGCGTTGACGACCGTCGTCGAGACCCGCTCGAATTCCTTGATCTGCGGCAGCACCTCGGCGGAGAGCGAGACATACGCCCCGGGCAGCTCCCGCTCGATCGCCGCACGCGTCGCCCGCTCGTGGCTCGGATCGCGCCAAGCGTGCAGATAGCACACCGCCACCGCCTCGACCTGCGCGCTCTTCAGCGCCGCGATTGCCTGGTCGAGCGAGGCCGGATCGAGCGGAACCTCGACCCGGCCGTCGGCGCGCAGCCGCTCGCGCACGCCGAGCCGCAGCCGGCGCGGCACCAGCTGCTCGGGCGGCGGCAGGCGCAGATTGTAGCGGTCGTCCTTAAGCCCCTCGCGCATCTCGATTACGTCGCGATGGCCCTCGGTGGTCAGCAAGCCGACGCGCGCACCTTTGCGCTCCAAGAGCACATTGGTTGCGACCGTGGTGCCGTGAACGATGCGCTCGGTTTCGGCCAAGAGCGCCGCGCGTCCGCGGCCGAGCCGCCGCGCCAGCAGGTCGAGCCCGTCGAGCACGCCCTCCGAAGGGTCGGTCGGGGTTGACGGAACCTTTTCCAGGGTCGCCCCGCCGCGATCATCGACCGCGACCAGATCGGTAAAGGTGCCGCCGACATCGATGCCGATGCGGAACATCGCTACTCCCGGTGATAGGGATGGCCGGCGAGGATCTGCTGGGCGCGGTAAAGCTGCTCCAGCAGCATGCCGCGGACCAACAGGTGCGGCCAGGTCATTCGCCCCAGCGACAGCATCTCGCGGGCATGGTCGAGGACCGCGGCGCCGAGCCCCTCGGCCCCGCCGATCGCGAAGGCGAGCTCAGCAACGCCGCGGTCGCGCCATTCCCCGAGCCGGTCGGCGAAATCGCGGCTCGACCACGGCAAGCCGCGCGCGTCGAGCGCTACCAACGGCACCCCCGGCGGCAGCGCCTTCAGGATCAGCTCGGCCTCCCGCTCCCTCAGCAACGCTGTCGGCAGAGGCTGGCGAAGCTCGAGCTCGACGATCGCCGGAGGCGGCACGATCCTGCGGGCATAGAGCGTCTGCAGCTCGGCGAACGGGCCGCTACGCGACTTGCCGATCGCCAGGATGCGGTAGCGGATCAGGAAGCCTCCCGCTTATTGGCGAGCCGCTTCCGGGTCCGGGAGCGCTTCGCTCCACAGCTTTTCGAGGTTGTAGTAGGCGCGGATTTCGGGGCGGAACAGATGCACGATGACATCGCCGGCGTCGATCAGCACCCAATCGCCCTGCGCCTTGCCCTCGATCGCGAGCCGCGCGCGGCGGGCCAGTGCCGCTTCGAGGTGCTCGGTCAGCGCCGCCACTTGCCGCGCCGAACGGCCGCTCCCGACCACCATGAAGTCGGCGATGGTCGTCTTTCCGGCGAGGTCGATCGTGACAATGTCCTCAGCCTTGCCGTCATCGAGCGCGTTGAGAATAAGTTCGAGCAGCTCGCGCGGCGAGGCCTGCGGGGTCTGCCGGGGGCGGGCGCGCGCTGGCAGCGCTGTGATCGTGGCCAATTCGGGTCCTTGCTCCGTAACGGTCTGCGATGGGTCCGGTTTGCGCTCGGCCCGGATTCGGGTCGCCGAATTCGGATCGCGCCGCATATGAAAAAACACCCAGGCCGGCGGCTTCGTCTCGGCCAGGCGGCGCGCGGCGGCAGCTGGCAGCCGATGCCGGGCAAAGCGGTGCGCCGCGAGGCTGCTAAGCGCCTTTAGAGAGTAGGAAGGGCGATCAAAGACGGCAATCGGCATGGTCCGAACGATCTCGGTCCAGCGCTGCCAATGCCGCAGCTGCACCAGATTGTCGGCGCCCATCAGCCACACAAAGCGCAGCCGCGGAAAGCGGCGGCGCAACGCTTGTAGCGTGTCGGCCGTATAATGCCTGCCGCCGACCCGGTTTTCGAGATCGGTAACGCAAATGCGGCGGTGCCCGGCTGCGACCCGGCGCGCCTCGCCAAGACGTTGCGCGAACACGGCCATGCCGGCCTCGGGCTTCAACGGGTTTTGCGGCGAGACCAGCCACCACACCTCGTCGAGATCGAGGCGCTTCAGCGCCTCGATGCTCAGATGCAGATGCCCTTGATGAGCCGGATTAAACGACCCGCCGAGGAGCCCGATCCGGCGATGGCACGCGCTAACGATGCCCTCACCCACCCGACCCTTCGGGCCGGGTCCCCCCTCTCCCGCAATGCCGGAGAGGGTGCTGACCCCAGGACTAGGATCCAGGGGGAGGCGGGTGAGGGTCAGGGGCGCACCTGGCCGCTGCCGCGCACGAGGTATTTGTAGGTGGTTAATTGCTCGGCGCCGACGGGCCCGCGCGGCGGCAATCGCTGGGTCGAGATGCCGATCTCGGCACCCATGCCGAACTCCCCGCCATCGGCGAACTGGGTCGAGGCGTTGACTAGCACGATGGCACTGTCGACCTCGCGCAAAAACCGCTCGGCCGCGTCCCGGTCCTCGGTCACGATCGCGTCGGTGTGGTGCGAGCCCCAGCGGTTGATGTGTTCGATCGCCTCGCCGATGCCGCCGACGACGCGCACGGCGAGGATCGCGTCAAGGTATTCGGTGCGCCAATCCTCCTCGGTCGCCGGCATCGCGGACGGGTCGAGCGCCAGGATTTCCGGATCGCCGCGCAATTCGCAGCCAGCGGCGCGCAGATCGGCGAGGATCGGCGGCAGGGTCGTGCCGGCGACGGCCCGGTCCACCAGCAGCGTCTCGGTCGCGCCGCAGATCGACACGCGCCGCATCTTGGCATTGAGCACAATCGCGCGCGCCTTCTCGGGGTCGGCGGCGGCATCGACATAAGTGTGGCACAGCCCTTCGAGATGGGCGATCACCGGGATCCGGCTCTCGCGCTGCACCCGCTCGATCAGCGACGGCCCGCCGCGGGGCACGATGATGTCGATGACGCCATTCATTTTCAGCATCAGCCCGACCGCGGCGCGGTCCCGGGTCGGCACCAGCTGGATCGCGGCCTCGGGCAGGCCGGCTTCGCGCAGCCCTTCGGCCAATGCCGCAACCAGCGCACGCGACGAATAAAAGCTCTCCGAGCCGCCGCGCAGGATCGCCGCATTTCCCGACTTCAACGCCAGCCCGCCGGCGTCGGCGGTCACGTTCGGCCGGCTCTCGTAGATGATGCCGATGACACCGAGCGGCACCGCGACGCGTTCGATATCGAGGCCGTTCGGCCGGGTCCAGCGCGCGAGGCTGCGGCCTACCGGGTCGGGCAGTCCGGCGATGGCTTCGAGCCCGGCGGCGATCGCCTCCACCCGCTTGGGGTCGAGCGCCAGGCGCTCGCGCATCGCTGCGGCGAGCCCGTCGCCTTCGGCCTCGGCGAGGTCGCGGGCGTTGGCGGCGAGGATTTCGGCTTCGCTGGCGCGCATGCGCGCCGCGGCGGCGCGCAGCGCCTCGGTCTTGGCTTCGGCCGAGGCCTGGGCGAGGGCGGCGGCCGCGGCGCGGGCGCGCTGCCCGATCTCGGCCATTTCGCTCGCCAGGGCCGGGTCGGGGGCGGCGGCTCGGTGCCGGGACGGGGTCTCGCCGATCATCGCATTTGGCCTCATTGGCGTTCGGTCAGCACCAGATCGTCGCGGTGGATCACTTCGTCGCGGCCACGGTAGCCGAGGATGCCGGCAATTTCACCACTCTTGTGCCCGGCAATCCGGCGAATGTCGGCGCTCGAATAGGCCGAGAGCCCACGCGCGGCCTCGGCGCCCACACGAGTGCGCACGATCACCGCGTCGCCGCGTTCAAAAAGCCCATCGACCCCGACGACGCCGGCCGGCAGCAAGCTGCGGCCGCGGCGCAGCGCCAGCGCGGCACCGTCATCGACCACGACAATGCCCGACGGCTCGACGGTCCCGGCAATCCATGACTTGCGCGCCGAGCGCGGCTCGCCGCGCCGCACGAACAGGGTCGCCCGACCACCGTCCTCGACCGCCGCGAGCGGCCCCGGCCCGGCGCCCGGTTCCGGCACCCCGCGGGCGATCAGCATATGGCAGCCGGCATTCATCGCGATCCGGGCGGCGGCGAGCTTGGTCACCATCCCGCCCGAGCTGTAGCCGGGTGCCGCCTCGCCGGCCATCGCCTCGATTTCCGGGCCGATCTCGTGCACGGTCGCGACGTGCCGCGCGGCCGGCTCTGTACGAGGGTCGGCAGTGTAGAGCCCGTCGATATCAGACAGCAGCACCAGCGTGTCGGCGCTGGTCATCTGCGCGACCCGGGCGGCGAGCCGGTCGTTGTCGCCGAACCGGATCTCGGCGGTGGCGATCGTGTCGTTTTCGTTGACGACCGGCACCGCGCCCAGCCCCAACAGCTGGGCAAAGGTGGCGCGCGCGTTCAAATGCCGCCGCCGCGCCTCGGTATCTTCGAGGGTCAGCAGGATCTGGGCGACGGTGATCGAATGGCGGGCAAGCGCCTCTTGATAGGCATGGGCGAGCCGAATCTGCCCGGTCGCCGCCGCCGCCTGCTTCTCCTCGAGCCGCAGCCGGTTGCCGGCAAGGCCGAGATGCCGGCGGCCGACCGCGATCGCGCCCGACGAGACGAGGATCACCTCCTGCCCGCGCGCACGGCACCGCGCCACATCATCCGCCAAGGTCGCAAGCCACCCGTGTCGGATCTCGCCATCCTCGGCCACCAGCAAGGCCGAGCCGATCTTGACGACGAGCCGGCGCGCGCCGGCCAGCGCCTCGGCTGCGCTGAGCAGCGTCATGTCGCGTCGGCGAGAGACCCCGCCTCGACTCGCTGGTCATCATCGGCGTCGCGCTTCGCCGCGAGCCTGGCGAGCAGCGCGCCCAGCACCTCGGGAACGCCGGCGCCGGCTACTCCAGACAACGGCATTGCCGCCGCGCCCGGTCCGGCCGCGCGCCGCAGCAGGCGCAGCTTTGCCGCAACCGTCTCGGCATCGAGCGCGTCGATCTTGTTGAGCCCGACGATCTCGGGCTTGGCGGCGAGGCCATGGCCGTAGGCGGCGAGCTCCAGGCGGATCGCGCGATAGGCCGCCGCGACATCGTCGATCGTGCCGTCGACAAGGTGGAGGATCACCGCGCAGCGCTCGACATGGCCAAGAAAGCGGGTGCCGATCCCAACGCCCTCGCTGGCGCCCTCGATCAGCCCGGGCAGGTCGGCCAGCACCAGCTCTTCGTCACCGAGCCGCACGACCCCGAGCTGCGGCTTCAGTGTGGTGAACGGGTAGTCGGCGATCTTTGGCCGGGCGTGCGACACCGCAGCGAGAAAGGTCGATTTCCCGGCGTTGGGCATGCCCACCAGCCCGACATCGGCGATCAGCTTGAGGCGCAGCCAGACCCACGCCTCTTTCCCCGGCCAGCCGGGGTCGGCGCGGCGCGGCGCCCGGTTGGTCGAGCTTTTGTAATGGGCGTTGCCAAAACCGCCGTCGCCGCCGCGCAGGAAGACGAGGCGCTGGCCCGGCCGGGTCAGATCGGCCAGCACCGCGCGATTGTCCTCGTCCATGATCTGGGTCCCGACCGGCACGGTCAGCACCAGATCGCCGCCATTGGCGCCGGTCTTTTCGCGCCCGGCTCCGCCGCGCCCGTCGGCCGCCCGGAAATGCTGCCGGTAACGATAATCGATCAGGGTGTTGAGGTTGTCGGCCGCGACAAAAGCGATGTCGCCGCCCTTGCCGCCATTGCCGCCGTCAGGGCCGCCGAACTCGATGAACTTCTCGCGGCGAAAGCTTGCCGAGCCGCGGCCGCCATCGCCGCTCTTCAGATAGATCTTGCACTGGTCGAGAAACTGCATCGGATGAGCCCACGAAAAAGGGGAACGACCGGGCCGTTCCCCTCGGGCTGCGGCGACTTTGGGGAGCAGCTATTCCGCGGCTTCGGCCGCGGCCGGCACGGCCGGCGGCACCACCGACACATAAGTGCGCCCGGCGAGCCCGGTGTGAAAGCGCACGGCACCGCCGGCGGTCGCGAAAAGAGTATGGTCGCGGCCGATGCCGACATGCGGCCCCGGATGAAACTTGGTGCCGCGCTGACGCACGATGATGTTGCCGGGGATCACGACCTCGCCGCCGAATTTCTTGACGCCGAGCCGCCGCCCGCGGCTGTCGCGGCCGTTGCGCGATGAGCCGCCTGCCTTTTTATGCGCCATCGATTGCTCCTTCCTCGGCTCCCGCTGCGGCGCTCTCTTCTGTCGCGGCTGCGGCCGCGACGGCGGCGGCACCCCTGATCTCGGTGATGCGCAGCACGGTCTGATGCTGGCGATGCCCCTTCTTGCGCCGGTAGTTGTGCCGCCGCTTCTTCTTAAAGACGATGATCTTCGCCGCCCGGCTCTGCTCGACGACGGTGGCGCTGACCGTGGCCCCGGCGAGCATTGGCGTTCCGGCGGTCACCTCGGCACCGTCACCGATCATCAGCACCTCGTCGAAGTCGATCGCATCACCGGGGTCGCCGGCGAGCTTCTCGACCGTGACGAGATCATCCTTGGCGACCTTGTACTGCTTGCCGCCGGTCCGGATCACTGCAAACATAATCTCTGCCGCTGTAATTGCCGCGCCTTGTCGAGCGCGCCTTCCAGGCGCGGACAAGACCCCTCGACCGCGGGCGCGCACTATATGGCGGGCGACGCCGCTGTCAACCGGCGGGCTCCCCCAAAAGCAGGTCAGGCTGCGTCGACCAGCACCAGCTCGGCATCCTCGAGCGCGCGCACCCGCAATCCCGCTTCGTCATGGATGGCGGCGCCGTCACGGGCCTCGAGGCGCACCCCGTTGACCTCGACCGCACCCTTGGCGGGCACCAGGTAGCCGCGACGATCCTTGGCGAGCGGGTAATCGACGGTTTCTCCGGCGCGCAAGGTTGCGCCCAGCACGCGCGCATCGGTGCGGATCGGCAGTGCCTCGCGGTCCTCCTGGAAGCCGCTGGCCAGCGCCACGAACCGGCCGGAACGGTCGCCTTTCGGAAACGGCCTGGCGCCCCAGCTCGGCGCCTGCCCGCGGCTGGTCGGCAGGATCCAGATCTGGAACAGCTTGGTCGTGCCGGGCTCGCGGTTGTATTCGGCATGGCGGATGCCGGTGCCGGCGCTCATCACCTGCACGTCGCCGGCTTCGGTGCGGCCCTCATTGCCGAGGCTGTCCTCGTGGGTCACCGCGCCCTCAGTCACATAGGTGATGATCTCCATGTCGGCGTGCGGGTGCGGTGGAAAGCCGGTGTCGGGCGCGATCCTATCGTCGTTCCACACCCGCAGCCGACCCCAATTCATCCGTTCCGGGTCCTGGTAATCGGCGAACGAGAAATGGTGCCTGGTATCGAGCCAGCCGTGGTTGGCGCCGCCGAGCTTGGCAAACGGTCTGCGTTCGATCATCGAAGATGCTCCGGTTCGCGAGGCGACCCGCCTCGATCCATGACCCGTCAAATCGGCAGCCGCAGCGCCATTTGGAAGGACTACAGACCAGCCCCGCCCGCCGCGCAGACCGCCGGCGCTATGGCACCAGCAGGATCTTGCCGATATGCCGGCTCGATTCCATCAGCCGGTGCGCCTCGGCCGCCTCGGCCAACGGGAATTTCTGATAGGTGCAGGTGCGCAATTTGCCTTGCGCCCACAATGGCCAGACCTGTTCCTTCAAAGCGGCGACAATGGCTGCCTTCTGGGCGACGCTGCGCGGGCGCAGGGTCGAGCCGGTGACGGTCAAGTGCTTGCGCTGGATCAGCCCGAAATCGGCCTCGACCCGCGCGCCGTGCATCAAGGCGACAAAGCACAGCCGGCCCTCCGGCGCCAGCAGATCGAGCTCGCGCGGGATGTAGTCGCCGCCGACCATGTCGAAGATCGCATCGACGCCGCGGCCGTTGGTGAACTCCTTGCCGACTTTGACAAAATCCTGCGTGCGGTAGTTGATCGCGACATCGGCGCCATAGTCGCGGCAGGCGGCGCATTTCTCGTCCGAGCCGGCGGTCGCCAGCACCTTGGCGCCAAACGCCTTGGCCAGCTGGATCGCGGTGATGCCGATGCCGCTCGACCCGCCCTGCTGCAAAAACACCTCGCCGGCCTCGAGATGGATGCGCTCGAACACGTTGGTCCACACCGTGCAGAACGTTTCCATCAGCCCTCCGGCATCGACGAGGCTCACCCCGTGCGGGACCGGCAGGCACTGCACCGCCGGGACCGCGGCGTATTCGCCATAGCCGTCGCCGATCATCAGCGCGCAAACCTCGGCGCCGTCGCGCCATTGCGACACGCCTTCGCCGGTCCTGACCACGGTGCCCGAGCATTCGAGCCCCGGAATATCGGGCGCGCCGGGCGGCATCGGATAGCGGCCCATGCGCTGCAGGCAATCGGCGCGGTTGACCCCGGAAGCGGCGATGCGGATCAATACCTCGCCTGCCTTGGGCTCGGGCACCGGCCTTGTCGCCGGCACCAACACCTCCGGCCCGCCCGGCTCCTTGATCTCGATGACAGTCTGGGTCTCAGGAATATTGGCGAGCACAGCCCCTCCTTTTCTTCCGCGTCTCACGGCTCGGCCGCGGATGCTTGCTCCTGGTCACGGAGACAATGCGCGGTGTTCGTGGGCGGCGAGTTCGGGCAGGCCCAGCATCAAGCGGATGTTTTGCACCGCGGCGCCCGATGCGCCCTTGCCGAGATTATCGAGCCGAGCCACCAGAACCGCCTGGCGCCGCGCCTCGTTGGCATAGACCGAGAGCTCGAGCTTGTCGGTGTCGTTGAGCGCTTGCGGTTCGAGCTTGCCGTCTGCGCCAGGTGCGACCACCGATATCAGCGCGCAACCGCGATAGCGCGCGGCCAACGCCTCGTGGAGATCGGCGCCGCGCGGCTTCCCTGGCAAGGTGTCGAGGTGGAGCGGCACCGACACCAGCATGCCCTGGCGGAAATGGCCGACCGAGGGCACGAAGATCGGCCGCCGCGTCAGCCCCGAATAGCGTTCGGTCTCGGGCACGTGCTTGTGCTCGAGGCCGAGCGCGTAAAGCTCGAAGGCCGGGCCGCCCGCCGCATCGTGCGCCGCGATCATCGACTTGCCGCCCCCCGAATAGCCGCTGACCGCGTTGATCGCGACCGGATAGTCTGGCGGCACGAAGCCGGCATCGACCAGCGGCCGCAGCAGCGCGATCGCGCCGGTCGGATAACAGCCGGGATTGGCCACCCGGTCGGCGGCGGCGATGCGCGCGGCCTGGCCGTCTTCCATCTCGGCAAAACCGTAGGTCCAATCTCCGTGCACGCGATGCGCGGTGCTGGCGTCGAGCAGCTTTGGCGCGTCGGGGACGATCCCGTCAGCTATCGCCACCGCCTCCCGTGCCGCATCGTCCGGCAGGCACAGCACGACGAGATCGACCGCCGCCATGATGTCGCGCCGCGCGGCCGGGTCCTTGCGCCGCTCCGGCGGCAGGCTTTTGACCGCGATCTCCGGAAGGCTTTCGAGGCGGGCGCGGATGCCGAGCCCGGTCGTCCCCGCCTCGCCGTCGATAAACACGCTGGGCCGGTTTGTCGGCATGTCCTCGTCCCGGTACGCCGGTGAGAAAACCCCCACGGGCACCGCTATCCCCTAGCGCAGTCCGGGGGGCCGCGCAAAAGACTTTTGTCCTTACGCCGGGGCTGGCAGCGGTTGCCGATTTCCACCACGCGGCCGGCTGGGCTATCGTGGCGCATTCGGGCAACAGGAGTGCACAGCGATGGATGGAACGGGCGCGCCTCTCAAATGCCTCGCCGGGGTCAAGGTGCTCGACCTGACCCAGTTCGAGGCCGGCCCTTCCTGCACCGAGGCGCTGGCCTGGCTCGGCGCCGAGGTGGTCAAGGTCGAGAACCCGCAGGGCGGCGAACCCGGCCGGACCAACTTCCCCGGGCGGCCGGGCAGCGACTCGTATTATTTCTTCGAGTTCAACGCCAACAAGAAGGCGGTGACGGTCAACCTCAAATCCGAGCGCGGCGTGGCGCTGGTCAAGGACTTGGCGAAGAAGGCGGACGTCATGATCGAGAACATGGCGCCCGGCACGATCGAGCGCCTGGGCCTCGGCTACGACGTGATCCGCGCCATCAACCCCGGCATCGTCTATTGCCAGGTCAAGGGCTTTGGCGAAGGCAGCCCCTATGAGCACAACCTCGCCTTCGACATGATCGCGCAGGCCTGCGGCGGCACGATGAGCGTCACCGGCGAGCCCGACGGGCCGCCTTGCAAGCCCGGCCCGTCATTGGGCGACACCGGGACCGGCATGCTGATGGCGATCAGCATCCTGGGCGCGCTCTACGAGCGCAAATCGACCGGGCAAGAGCGGCGGCTGCAGGTGGCGATGCAGGACGCCATGCTGCACTACATGCGCTTCCCGTTCCAGGTGCAGGCGCAAACCGGAAAGCCGGCCGGCCGCGGCGGCGGCAGGAGCCTCGCCGGCGGGGTTGCGCCGAGCGGCATCTTCCCGTGCGCGCCGGGGGGAGCGAACGACTGGATCTACGTCTTCGCCCGGCCGCGCGAGCACTGGCACCGCTTGCTGAAGGTGCTGGGGCGCGAGGAATTGATCGGCGACCCGCGCTACGAGACGCCGGCCGCCCGCGGCGAGCACGCGGCCGAGGTCAACGAGATGGTCGCCGCGTTCACCCGGCGCCATGAC
>DASYBC010000137.1:0-50007 GCA_036500965.1 Allostellaceae bacterium
CGTCGCTCACCCTGCGACCGCTCAGCCGCGCCCCGACAGGCTCAAAACGCCAGGCTCGCGGCCCCAAAACCCCGACAAGCAGCCTGATACGTCAGAAAATCCAACATCAGCAGCCGCCCGGTGAGATATCCGGGCTAGCGGGCGGCCGACAACCCTGTCGACCCCTGGCAAGGCCGCGGCTGCGCTCGGGCGCGCTCAGCAGATGATAGAGCTGACCGCGTCGGCAACCAGCGCCGCCGTCGCCTCCGACACGCGCCCGCGCTTTCGCGCGCGGCTCGCCTCGACCGTTGCAATCTTGGTCGGCCGAATGATCGACGGGATCGACAGCCCCACCCCAAGATGGTCCGGGATCGGCACGTCGCTGTCCCACGCCCGGTTCTCGGCTGCGGTGATCATCAGCACCCAGAGCAGTCCAAAGCGGCTGTCCAGCATCGGGTCGGAAACCACCAGGGCCGGGCGCCGCTCGAACGCCGCTCGGTCCGTGTACGGAAACGGCACGGAGACGACATCATACCGGCTAAAGGTCGGCATAGCCTTTCCTGTCGGCTTCGGACGCCCATTCGGTAAAGCATGCGAAAGGATCGTCTCCCTCGGCTGGGGCGCGCACCACTCTGACCTCACCGTCGCGGATGACGAAGGCGAATTCGTCTCCCGGCTTGAGGCCCAGCACCTCGCGCACCGGCTTCGGCAGCACCACTTGAGCTTTCACGCCGAGCCGCGCTTTCAGCATGGCATCGGCCACAATCACACCTCATGCTTCATACCGTAGGTATGTATGACGCCAATCGTGCCGGTGCAACCGCTGCGCAATGCGATGGGCTGCGCATCGATACGCCGGGCTGGAGCCGGCGTTCGCGCCTTGCTAGAGTGGCCGATCGCGTTACCCGCTCAGAAAAGGACCGACAAATGAACGATGCGATGAGCCTCTCCGAGCGCGCCGACGCGCTCGAGCACAAGATGATGCACGCGCTCGACCAGGCGATCTACGTCAAGTCGCGGCTGTTCAACCTCGCCGACGGCGACATGAGCACGCCGAACGGCGCCGCCCTGCTGGCGCAGAACCCCGGCAAGAAATTCGTCATGGGCGACGACCCGCGCCTGCCGAAAATGCCGGAGAAGCCGACCCTCGTCGATTTCTTCAAATTGCGCTTTGCCCCGGCAAACCATCTGCTGCAGAGCGCGCGCCACGCGGTCAGGGCCGGCATGGACGAGAAAATCGTGCTCGCCTGCCTGTTGCACGACATCGGCGTCATCGGCTTTATCCGCGCCGATCACGGCTATTGGGGCGCCCAACTGGTCGAGCCCTATGTCGAGCCCGAGGTGACCTGGGCGATCCGCGCGCATCAGGCGCTGCGCTTTTACGCTGACGAGTCGGTCGGCTATTCCTATCCCGAATCCTACGTCAAGAATTTCGGCGCCGACTACAAGCCCGACGCCTATATCGAGGACGAGTACAACCGCGCCCGCAATCACAAATGGTACATGACCGGGCGGCTGATCACGGTCCACGACATCTATTCATTCGATCCTGACGTCGTCGTCAACCTCGAAGACTTCACCGACGTGATCGGCCGCAACTTCAAGCAGCCGAAGGAAGGCTCGGCTTCGACAACAGCCCGGTCGCCCATATGTGGCGCACCTTGATCCGCCCGACCAAGTTCCTTTAGGTCCGAACCGGAGGGATTATTCCCACTGTAGGAATAACATCGAGATTGCTTCGTCGCTATGCTCCTCGCCATGACAGTCATTCGGAATAAAATTATTTGGAATGACCGGTCATTTAGGTGTCATTGCGGGTGCGGCGAGGCAATCTCGATGGTTCGCTCCCGTTGCCGAGCTCCCTATCGCTTTGGCGGGTGGGCGCGGACGAACTCCTCGTTGACATCGGCGCCCCAGCCGGGTCCGGTCGGCAACAGGAGCTCGCCGTTCTCGATGACCGGGGGGAGGGTGACGATCTCGTCCTTCCAGACGACGTCGTCAATGTCGATCTCCATGACTTTGAAGTTCGGCGCGACGGCGCACATGTGGGCGCTCATCAATGAGCCCAGATGGCCGTTGAAGTTGTGCGGCGCGACATTGACCTCATAGGCGTCGGCCATTGCCGCGATCTTTAACGATTCGAGGATGCCGTTCCAGGCCACGTCGATGATCGCGTAATCGACTGCCTGCTCCTCGAAATACGGGCGGAACTGGCGCTTGCCGTAGAGTGATTCGCAGGACGAGATCGGCGTGCGGGCGGAGCGCCGGATGCGCGCCAGGCCCTTCGGATCGAAGATGTCGATCTCGAGCCATTCGAGGCCGAGCGGCTCGAGGGCCCGCGCCAGCTTTATGTAGCCGTCGATCTTGTAGTTGAAGTTGGTGTCGAGAAAGAGGCCGACCCCCGGCCCGGCGCCGCGGCGGAATGCCTCCATCTGCGCCACCGCGGCATCGACGATGCGGCTGTCGATGTTGAGCTCGGGATAGCCGGGTGCGGCATTGGTGCCGGGGCCGTGGATATAGGGCTCCTCGCGGTCGAAGCGGATGATGTTGGTCTTCAGCCCCTTGAAGCCTTTGCGGCGGACCTCCTCGCCCAGCGCCACAATATCGTCGAGCGAGCGCACCGGAGGGACCCCGGCGAGCTCCTGGCTACGCTCACCGAGACGTGCGCGATAAGTGCCGCAATGCGACCAGTAGAGCTGCAGCCGGTCGCGCACCGGGCCGCCCAGCATCTCGTAGACCGGGACACCCAATGCCTTGGCCTTCAGATCGACCAGCGCGTTCTCGATCGCGGCGATGGCCATCGCGTTGAGCCCGCCCGCCGCCTGCCGGGTCGCGGCGTAAAGATAGGCGCTGTGGCGCTCGACCGGGCGCGGGTCCTGGCCGATCAGCCGCGCGCCAAGCGCCCGGATGACCCCGCTCAGGCCCTGCGCGCCGTAGCCCTCCATATACTCCGACCAGCCGACGAGGCCCTCGTCGGTGGTGATCTTTAGAAACGAATTGACCCGCCAGCCGGCGTCGCAATGCAAATCTTCGATCTTGACGATCTTCATCGTCGACATTCCTCCTAGGCAGAGCGATATCGCCAAAATTGTCCGCTGTCGGCAATGATCATGCGCCGCCCGGCCGGCGTTTGCCAGATCGGGCTTAAGGGCATCCTCGCCCTCGCCGCGCCACAGGACGAAGCAGTTGCGATCACATCGTCGGGTTTCGTTGCGCCAACGGTTTCTCGCGAGACTGCGCGATCGCCTCGGCGCTGATCCGCCGCCGTTACGGATCAGGTTCTGGGACGGCGAGGTTTTCGATTTCGCCGCCGCCCCGCGGATCACGCTCGGGCTGACGACACCGCGGCTCTTGCGGCTGTTTCTGACCGGGAACATGGGCGGCCTCGCGCGCGCCTACGTCAATGGCGAAATCGAGGTCGAGGGCCGCCTCGAGGACGTGCTCCACACCGGGATCGCGATCGCCGAACGGCTCGGCCGATCGCGCACGCTGCGCGGCCTCGCCCGGCTCGCTAGCTATCGTCCGTTCCGCCACAGCAAGGCGCGCGACGCGCGGGCGGTGCGCTACCATTACGACGTGTCGAATGACTTCTATCGTGTATGGCTCGACCGGCACATGGTCTATTCCTGCGCCTATTTTGTCAGCGGGGCCGAGGACATTGATACCGCGCAGGAGCAAAAGCTCGAGCATATCTTCCGCAAGCTGCGCCTCCAGCCGGGCCAGCGCCTGCTCGACATCGGCTGCGGCTGGGGCGGGCTCCTATGCTGGGCGGCGCAGCGCCGCGGCATCGAGGGCGTCGGCATCACCTTGAGCGACCAGCAATTCGCCTATGCGCGCGAGCGCGTCGCCAAGCTCGGGCTGGCCGGGCGGGTGGAGATCCGGCGCGAGGATTACCGGGAAATCGCCGGCGACGCGTCCTACGACCGGATCGTCTCGGTTGGCATGTACGAGCATGTCGGCATCGCCAACCTGCCGCTTTATTTCGCGACGGTCGGGCGATTGCTGCGGCCCGGCAGGCTCGCCCTCAACCATGGCATCACCGCGACGCAGCGCGACGGGCAAGCGCAAGGCCCGCCCGGCGGCGAGTTCATCGACGAATTCGTCTTTCCGGGCGGCGAGGTGCCGCACATCTCGCGTGTATTGTACGAGGTCGCCGGCGCCGGGCTGGAAATCCTCGATGTCGAGGATCTGCGGCCACACTACCCCCCGACCCTCGTCCACTGGGTGCGCCGGCTAGAAGCAGCGCGCGACGCCGCGATCGCCGCCGCCGGGGTCGAGCGCTACCGCATCTGGCGCATGTACATGGCCGGCATGGCCTATGCCTTCGATCGCGGTTGGCTTTCGGTGTGCCAGACACTGGCGCAAAAGCCGCTGGCCGACGGCCCGGCGCCGCGCCCATGGACGCGCCGCCACCAATACCTGCCCGACCCCGAGCCGCCGCTCAGCCATAGCCCCGATTGGGGCGATCCGTAGCCGGATTCGCGAATACCGACTGCGCCGCGTCGGCCCTTCGAGCTGTCAACCAGCCTGACAGCCACTCCCGGTCCGATGCTATCGGGGTGGCGCGGGTTGGGGTTTCGCAGCAGCGGTCACCGATGCGGCCCCTTAGCCGCTTGGATCGCTCGCCAGACCGTGTGCGGGGTGGCCGGCATCGTCAGGTCGCGCACACCGAGCGGGGCAAGCGCATCGAGGATCGCGCTGATCACCACCGCCGGCGCCGGGGTGGTGCCGCCTTCGCCGCCGGCCTTGATGCCGAACGGGTTGGTCGGCGACAGCACCTCGACGATCCGGGTGGCAAAAGACGGCAAATTGTCCGAGCGCGGCATGCCGTAATCGAGGAACGAGCCGGAGAGAGGCTGGCCCGTGGCGGGGTCAATAGCGCATTCCTCCCACATCGCCTGGCCCACCCCTTGGGCGGCGCCGCCATGCGTCTGGCCGTGCACGATCAGCGGGTTGATGCACCGCCCGACATCATCGACGACCGAATAGCGGACGATCTCGACGGCACCGGTCTCGGGATCGACCTCGACCTCGCACACGGCGCAGCCGTTCGGAAACACCGGGTCGTGCATCTCGTTGTCGGTGGTGACCGCGATCGTGCCCTCGGCGCCGAGCCGCGCGCCCTCCCGCGCCAATTCGAGAAAATCGAAGCTGCGGTTGTCGGGCGGCGCCGAAAACCGGCCCTCCGAAAAGCTCACCCGATCGGCGCCGGTCTCGAGCAGCCGGGCCGCCACCGCTTTGCCCCTGGCGATCAATTCGGGTGCGGCCATCGCGAACAACGTCGCCGAGTGGCGCATCGAGCGTCCCGAATGCGAGCCGCCGCCGAGGCTGACGACGTCGGTGTCGCCCATGATGATGTCGATGTTCCCGACCGGCGCCGCGAGCAGCGCCGAGACCACCTGCGCGAAGCTGGTCTCATGGCCCTGCCCGCTCGGCCCGGTGCCGATCACGACCTCGACCCGGCCCCGCGGCGTCACCGTGATCTCGCTGCGCTCGCGTGGTGCTCCGATCGAGGATTCGACATAATTCGCCAGACCGAGGCCGAGCAGCCGGCCGCGCGCCTCGGCCGCCTTGCGTCGCGCCGGAAATCCGTCCCAATCGGCGATCCGCATCGCCAGATCCATATTGGCCTCGTAGGTGCCGCTGTCGTAGCGGGCGCCCACCGCGTTGGCGTAGGGCATCGCCTGCGGCCCGACCAGGTTGATCCGGCGCAGCGCCACCCGGCCGATCCCGAGCCGGCGCGCCGCCTCGTCGACCAGCCGCTCGATCGCATAGGTGACCTCCGGCCGGCCCGAGCTGCGATAGGCGTTGGTCGGCATCGTGTTGGTGAAGACCGCGCGCGACCGCAGCCGCGCCGCCGGGATGTCGTAAGAGCCGGTGACCAGTGCCGAGCCTTTGCCGAGCGGTGACAATGATGCGCAGCGGGCGCCGACATTGCTGATATTGTCGGCGCGCAGCCCCAGAAAGCGGCCGTCGGCGCGGAGTGCCAGCGCCACCCGGGTCAACAGATCGCGTCCCTGGTAGTCGCTGAGGAACACCTCCGAACGGGTCGAGGTGTATTTGACCGGCCGGCCGATCCGGCGCGACGCCCACGCCACCAGCGCCGATTCGACATAGAGCCGGTTGCGCGTGCCGAAATTGCCGCCGACATCGCGGGACACTACCCGCACCTGCTCGGGCGGGACCCCGAGCACGATGGCGAGCTCGGCCTTTTGCCGCACCGCCCCGCCGCTGCCGGCCCACAGCGTGTAGCGGCCGGTCTCGCGGTCCCAATCGCCGAGTGCGGCGCGCGGCTCGATCGGTACGCCCGTCACCCGGCCGATGTGAAACTCCATCTCGACGATGTGATCGGCGGCGGCAAAGGCGCGGTCGGTCGCCGCGGCATCGCCGAACCAGGTGTCGACCAGGACGTTGTCGGACACCTCGTCCCAGAGCGCCGGCGCGCCGGCCCGCAACGCGTCATCGATCTGCGCGACCCACGGCAACTCTTCGTAATCGACGGCGACCGCTTCAGCCGCGTCTTGCGCCAGCGCTGCGGTTTCGCCAACGACCATCGCCACCGCCTCGCCAACATGGCGCACCTTGTCGGCCGGCAACAGCATCTGCGGGCCGATAAAGATCGGGCCGCCGCCGGGGCCGGTCAGCTTCATGTCATAGCGGGTTTGCGGCACCGGGCTGTGCGGGATCGGGTGCAGCCCGTCGGCGGCGCAATCCGCACCGGTGAAGACGCCCAGCACCCCCAGCATCGCCGCCGCCCGCCTCGTGTCGATGCGGACGATCCGAGCATGCGGGCAGGGCGAGCGCACGATCGCCGCGTAGGCCTCTCCGGCCACGGTGAAATCGTCGCTGAACCGGCCTTGTCCGGTCAGGAGCCGCTGGTCTTCCTTGCGCCGCACCGGCTGCCCGATCGCGCCAAGGCTCGGCAGATTTGCAATATCGATCACGTCGTTCATTTCCGCCCGGTCATCACTGGTGCAGCTCGGCGACAGCATAGCCCGGCACCGGCCCAGCTTTGCAAGATCAGCGCACTCGGCGCCAAGCCCCGATCCCAGCGGCCACCCTGAGGTCGTCGGACGCTGGCGCCGCTTGCGGGATTGAGGCCTAAGATGACGCGCAACATCGAGACGGGGAGGGCAACAGATGCCTGCAGAGCTTATCACCATCGGCGCGGCCCGGGACGCCGACGCCTCCCGCGCTTATCTCGCCATTCCCGAGGCGGGGCACGGGCCGGGGCTCGTGCTGCTGCACACGGCCTTCGGCCTCGACCGCCATATGCGCGAGATCGCCAGGCTCTATGCCGAGGAAGGCTATGTCGTAGTCTGCCCCGACCTCTTTTGGCGCATCGCCCCGGGGCTGGATCTCGGCCAAAGCGAGCCGGACCGTCAGCGCATGCTGGCCCTCTCCGAGAAATTCGACGGCGCCGCCGCCGTCGCCGACATTACCCGCACGGTTTCGGCGCTGCGGGACCGCCCGGAATGCACCGGCAAGATCGGAGCGATCGGGTTTTGCCTCGGCGGTGGGCTTGCCTATCGCGCCGCCGCCCTCCCCGGTGTCGATTGCGCCATCGCCTATTACGGCGTCGGCATCGAGGCGGCGCTCGATCTCGCGCCGCGGATCGCCAGCCCGATGGTGCTGCATTTCGCCGAGCATGACGATTTTGTCCCGGCCTCGACGGTCGCGCGGGTCAAGGAGGCGTTTGCCGGACGCCAGAACGTTCAAATCCACACTTATCCGGGTACGAGGCACGGCTTTGCCCGCCCGGACGGCGGCGATTTCGCCAAGCCGCTGGCGGGTCTCGCCCATTCGCGCTCGATCGCGCTGCTGCGGCGCATACTCGGCCCCGATTACGATCTCGAAAAACTGTGGGAGGCGCACACCCGCTACGAGTTCGAAACCCGCGATGTCGCGGCAACGATGGCGACGATGGTGGCCGAACCCTACGTCAACCATATCCCGGTGATGACTGGCGGGGTCGGGGCGCGCGACCTCGCACGCTTCTACGCCAATCATTTCATTCCGAAATGCCCGAAGGACATCAAGATGGTGCCGATCTCGCGCACGGTCGGCGCCGACCGCATCGTCGATGAGATGCTGACCTCGTTTACCCACGACGTCGAGATCGACTGGATGCTGCCGGGGGTGCCGCCGACCGGGCGGCATGTCGAGGTGGCGATCGTCGCCATCGTCGGCTTTCGCGGCGACAAGCTCTGTCACGAGCACATCTATTGGGATCAGGCGAGCGTCCTGGCGCAGATCGGCCTGCTCGATCCGACGGGCTTGCCGGTCGCCGGGGCCGATGCCGCGCAAAAGCTGCTCGACGAAACCCGCCCCTCGAACACTTTGATGCGACGCTGGGCCGACAGCGCGCCGAGGGGCGCCGGAACCGCGCAATAAACGACCCGTACGATCTTGGAAGCATAAACGGCAGTGCGCACGTATTTGCGGAAACGACGAGCACGGACGTTCTCCGCTTGCTCCTTGCTCAGGGACGGTATGAGGTCGCCCGCAAGGGCAGCCACCTTCAACTCAAACACCCGGTTCGCTCCGGCCGCGTGACGGTGCCGCATCCGAGAAAGGATTTGCCGATCGGCACCCTTAAAAGCATCGAGCGGCAGTCCGGTCTTCAACTCGCGAGCAGGAAATAGGGCTATGACCAGCTACATTGGGCTGATCAGAAAAGATCACGACAGCGATTTCGGGGTTGATTTCCCGGACTTCCCCGGTTGCATAAGCGCGGGCGCGACGCTCGAAGAAGCACGGAGGATGGCGGAGGAAGCGCTGGAACTGCATGTGCGCGGCATGGTCGAAGACGGGGATGCGTTGCCGACGCCCTCATCGCTCAAAGCGATCATGGCCGACCCCGACAGCAGGAATGCAGTAGCTTTCCTTGCCACAGTCCCGGCCACCGTCGAGCGCAGCGTGCGCGTGAACATAACTTTGCCGGAGCCACTGCTCAGGCGCATCGACGCACACACACGAAACCGCTCGGCCTTCTCGCTCGCGCCGCGGAAAGGCGCTTTCGGAAGGCTAGGTTGGTACCGCCAAATGCCGGAACCGTAGCGGCGGGGCGTCGTTAGGGAGCGGGAGCATTGCCGCTGGGTGCCGGATCGGCGTTCCGCTTGCCTCGCCAATTCGAAACGGAGTTGCCAAATGGCCGTAAATCTCGACAGCTATCTCGATCTTTTGCAGCAGAAAAAGGCGTTTGCCAACCTCGCCACGATCATGCCGGACGGCAGCCCGCAGGTGACGCCGGTTTGGTTCGATTACGAGGGCGGGAAGCTTCGCGTCAACACCGCCAGGGGCCGCACCAAGGCGCGCAACCTGAAGCCCGGGGCGGCGGTGGCGCTGGCGATCATGGACCCCGACAATGCCTATCGCTATGTGCAGATCCGCGGCCGCGTCGCCAACGCGAAGGAACCGGGGGCCGATGCGCATATCGATGCGCTGGCCAAGAAATATCTCGGCAAGGACACCTACCCGTTCCGCCAGTCGGGCGAAGTGCGCATCATGTATGAGATCGAGCCGGTCTCGGTGTCCGGACAGAGCTGAACCCGTTGCGGGGAGGGCGGCGGATGGTCGGATGGCGGGCGCGGCTCGGCTTTCTGCTGCCGCCGGGGAACCCAACGGTCGAGCCGGAAATGATGGCCTTGGCGCCGGCCGGGGTGTCGCTGCATTTCAACCGCATGATCGCGCGCGGTGTGCCTGGCGCGCCCGACGGGCAGAACGAGCGCAACCGCATGATGGTCGACAACATCGACGCCACCGCGGAGATGTTGGCGCTGGTCGAGCCCGATGTGATCGTGCTGGCGCACACTGCGATCAGCTATTATCTCGGCCGCGACCGCGAGGCGGAGCTGATTGCCCGGCTCGAAAAATCGAGCGGCACCAGGGTCGTCACGGCCTTCGGCTCGGTGCTGCGGGCGCTCGAACGTCTCGAAGTGCGGAAATTGGCGTTGGGCGCGCCCTATTCGCGCGAGACGACCTTGCAAGGCAAGGCGCACCTCGAAGCGCACGGCCTGGAAGTGGTCAATTTCGACAATCTGAAGGGCGTCATCAACATTTATGAGGAGACCGCCGAGCGCGCCTATGGGCTCGCCCGGATGGTTGATCGCGCCGAGGCCGAGGCGGTGTTCCTGACCGGCACCGGCATGCCGACCCTGCCGGTGCTGGAGGCGCTCGAGCAGGATCTGGGCAAGCCCGTCATCTCCAGCGCTTCGGCGATGATGTGGCAAGCGCTGCGCCTGGCCGGCGTGCGCCAGCCGATCCCCGGCTACGGCCGCCTCTTGACGATGGAATGACCAGCCCGCCATTGACCGCCGCGGCGCGATTTCCCACCTGAAGATTGCGCGAACCACCGATCTGGTCTGCAGCTCGCGATTGAGGTGTGAGGCTCGCATGGTCGGCAAAATAATTGCGACAACAATCCTCGTGCTCTTGGCAATTTATGCATTTTGGGGCGATGCGCTCGGCGTCGGCGGCGTCAATCCGTTCGGGATTTTTTTCTTGTTATTGGCGATTTTGAACTGGTTTGCCTGGCGAACGATACGTGACGGCTTCTCCGATGCGCGTTCCGGCGGGGACGGGGTAAGGCGATCGCTGATCATCCGGTTTGGGCCGGTCTTCACCAAAGAAATAATGAAAATACCGGATAGCGCTGCTCTGGATCGGACGCCGAGGGATCAGAAGAAACGCTGAACCTACGGTTCGGCCCCGGACGGCCGGACGGCCCGTATCGGGTCAGCGATTGCGGAATGCGGGCCTGCGCTTCTCGATAAACGCGGCCATGCCTTCCTTGCGGTCTTCAGTGGCGAAGGTCGCGTGGAACACCCGGCGCTCGAACCGCACGCCCTCGGCCAGGGTCGTCTCATAGGCGCGGTTGACCGACTCCTTCACCATCATTGCGATCGGCCGCGACATCTCGCTGATCCGCTCGGCGATCTTGACTGCTTCGGTCAACAGATCGGCCGCCGGCACGACGCGGCTGACCAGACCGGCGCGCTCCGCCTCGGCGGCGTCCATCATCCGCCCGGTCAGACACAGATCCATCGCTTTGGCCTTGCCGACAAAGCGGGCGAGGCGCTGGGTTCCGCCGGCGCCCGGCATCGTGCCGAGCTGGATCTCGGGCTGGCCGAAACGCGCGGTCTCGGCAGCGATCACAATGTCGCACATCATCGCGATCTCGCAGCCGCCGCCGAGAGCGAACCCGGCAACCGCGGCGACGACCGGCTTGCGGCATTGCCCGACCCGCTCCCAACCCTTGGTGATGAAATCCTCCAGATAAATTTCGGGATAGGCCTTGCCCGCCATCTCCTTGACGTCGGCGCCGGCGGCGAAAGCCTTGTCATTGCCGGTCAAGACGATCGCGCCGATCGCATCGTCATTTTCAAACGCATCGAGAGCGGCGCCCAGCTCGCCGATCAGCGCGGCGTTCAACGCGTTCAGCGCCTGCGGCCGGTTCAAGGTGACGATGCCGATCGCGCCGCGACGCTCGACGAGGATGTTGCTGTAACCCTGCTGCTCGCTCATCGGAAGTCCTTGCGGAAGCTGCGACGACAGGCTGTCATGTATCGACGGTGCCCGTTGGGCAACAAGCTTTTTGCGGGATCGCCCGCCCTCACGCCGACAGGTGGTTTAGGCTTACTTCCTGAGCTTGGAGGGCAGGCTCTGGCGGGGTAGAAGGGACGAGAACATGCCTGTCCTGCCCCGTCCGTTGCGCATCGGCACCCGCGGCAGCCCGATGGCGCTGCGCCAGACCGAGCTCGTGCGCGAGCGGCTCGTGGCTGCGCACCCAGAGCTCGCCGCCGCCGCCGACGCCGTCGAGATCGTCACGATCCGCACCACCGGCGACCGGGTGCAGCACCGGCGGCTGGCCGAAATCGGCGGCAAGGGGCTGTTCGCCAAGGAGATCGACGAGGCGTTGATCGGCGGCCGGGTCGACCTCGCGGTGCATTCGCTGAAGGACCTCGAGACCTGGTTGCCGGCCGGGGTCGAGATCGCCTGCGTGCTGCCGCGCGACGACCCGCGCGACGCGTTCCTGTCGCCGCGCGCCGCCAGCTTCGATCAGCTGCCGAACGGCGCCCTCGTCGGCACCGCCTCGCTGCGCCGCCAGGCCCAGCTGCTGCGACGGCGGCCCGATCTCCGGGTGGTGCCGCTGCGCGGCAACGCCAACACCCGCATCGGCAAGCTCGAGGCGGGGGAGGTTGACGCCACCTTATTGGCGCTGTGCGGGCTCGAGCGGATCGGCCTCGCGCGTCTCGCGACCGAGATCCTGCCGCCCGAAATCATGCTGCCGGCGGTCGGCCAGGGTGCCCTCGCGGTCGAGTGCCGCGCCGGCGACGCGGCGATGCGGCAGCTTCTGGCGCCGCTGCACGACCCGCGCAGCGCCGCCTCCACCGGCGCCGAGCGGGCGATGCTGGCGGTGCTCGACGGCTCCTGCCATACCCCGATCGCCGGGTTCGCCCGGCTCGACCGAGAATGGCTGACGCTCGATGGCTTGCTGCTGACCCCGGACGGCAGCACCGAGCTCCGCGCCCGGCGATCGGGGCCGATGGCCGAGGCCAAGGCGATCGGCGCAGCGCTCGGCGAGGAATTGCGCGGCCGTGCCGGGCCCGAGTTCGGGCTCGGCCAAGCCTAGATCTTTTTCGTCCCCAAGCCGTCGCCGGCTTCGCAGGCCTGCGCGTGCAGCCACTCCTCGACCGACAAGCGCCCATGGTAGACTTCGGCATAGAGCCCGACCGGCCAGGTCAGCACAAAGACGACGTTGCTGACGATATCGGTGTTCCGGTTCGGGCACGGGCCGGGCAATAGAAACCCGATCGCCAGCAGCACGATTCCGATGACCAGATAAAGCCCGACCAACACCCGCATGGTTCTCTCTGTGCCGCGAACCGAGGAGAGCCGAGCCGCGGGTGCGGCCCGGACGCCCACGTTACGGAACAGGTTCCAGCCGCAGGATGCAACCCCTAAGTGGGGCTCGCTCGGAGATCCGGCGCTAGCTGCTGCGGCGGAGCCGGGCTCGCGGGCCCCTGTCCTCAGGCGCGGCAGATCCGTGTTCACAGGCGGGGTCCGCGCCTCGGAGTGGCAAGGTTCCGACAATTTTGCGCAGGCTCAAAGGAGCCCGGATGACCCGGCCGGCCGAGGATTGTTGCGATCGTATTTCCGCTGCGGCGCGGCCGCGTTGTGGGCCTCGCCCGGGGCTGGTCGCGCTCTGGGCTTTTGTCGGCTGCGTCGTCGCCGGAGCGATTGCGCTGTCGACCCCGTCGATGCTGTCCCTCGGTTTTACCTATGAGCGCAACTACAATGAGGGCTGGAACGTCTACAACACGCTGCGGCTGATCCACCACGAGGTGATTTACGACGCTGATCTGTGGCGGGTGAACAATTACCCGATCGGCTCGTTTCTTCTGGTGGCGGGAGTTAATTCTTTGGTCGGGGATTTGCTGCTGAGCGGGCGGATCGTGGCCGCGGCGGCATTTGTCGCGATCGGCGTGCTGGCCGCGGCGGCGACACGCGGCTTTGGCGGCGACCACATCGACGCGCTGTTTGGCGGCGCCTGCGCGGCCGGCTTCTCCTATCTGGTGGCCCCCACCTGGGTCGCGGTCGACGATCCGCAGAGCCTGGCCGAAGCGATCATGCTCGGTGGCCTCGTTAGCTATTTGTGGGGCGAGGCGAACCGCGGCGACTTGCTGCGCACCGCGCTGCTCGTCGCGCTCGGCGGCTTCGTCAAGCCCAATGTCGTCGCCATTCCGCTGGCGATCACCATCGATTTGGCGATCCGCTCGCCGCGGCGGCTGTGGTTCTGGGTCGCCTGCTGCGCCGCATCGGGTGCGGCGCTGCTCGGGCTCACCGAGTTGGTCGCCGGCGGCAGCTTTATCGCTCATCTGCTGTCGCCGCGAACGTTCGCCTGGCGCAGCGCGATCCACAATCTGATGAAATACCTCCGGCTGTTCAAATTCCCGTTGCTGGTAGCTCTGCCGTTTTCGCTCACGATCTTTCGCGGCGATCGCCTGGTGCTCGCGGCCTATGGTTCGCTTTCGATCCTTTCGGCAGCGCTTCTTTCGGGATTCGAGGGAACTTCGTACAACATGTTCCAGGACGCGGCGGTATTTCTCGGCATCGCCGCCGGAGTTCTGCTGCACGAGCTGCGCCCACGAGTGGCAGACCTGGCCGCGACCGGTCGGCGCGTGGCCGCGACGGCGCTTGCTTGCCTGGCGCTGCTTCTCGCTCAGCCGATCCTGACGGAGGGCCCGCGCGCCTTCGGCCGCCTCTATCGCATCGGCGACGTGCTCGCCGCCGACCGCCGCGCCCAAAGCGAATTTGCCGCCGAGACGCATTACCTGGCCGAACGACCCGGACTAGCGATCTGCGAGAGCCTGCTGCTGTGCTACCGCGCCGGAAAGCCGTTCATCCTCGACCCGTTCAACTCGCGCCAATACATCCTCGCCGGCCGGCTCAACGAGGACCGGCTGACCCAGCAGGTGGCGATGCACGAGTTTTCCGTTATTCAAGTGCGCGAGGAGATCTGCGCCGATCCGGCGACCGCTGATTGCCGCCTGCAAGCGCAGACGTTCAAGCGCTTTACCGACCGGTTTCTGCTGGCGGTCGCGCGCAATTACAAACTCGGCCGACCTTCGCAGGACGGCGCCTTTTATATCCCGAGATAAGCGCGGCCGGGGGTGCCCGTTCCACAGCTCCCAGGACACCGCGTCCTGTGCCGCGGCAGGCGCATCCGGTTGCGGCGGCGCCGGCGGGACGGTAGGTTCTGGCCATGCCGTCCGCACCCGACCCCGTGCGCTACATCAGCACTCGCGACCCGCGGCGGCAGCCGCAGACATATTCGTTCGAGGACGTGCTCCTCGCCGGCCTGGCCGAGGATGGCGGCCTCTATGTGCCAGACCATCTGCCCGCGCTCAGCGCCGAAGCTGTGCGCGGATATGCCGGCCTGCCCTATGCCGAGCTCGCCGCCCGGATCATGGCATGCTTTGCCGGAGAGGCGTTATCCGCGTCCGAATTGCGGTCCTTGACAGCCGCCGCCTATGGCAATTTCGCGCATCAGGCGGTGGCGCCGCTGGTGCAGCTCGACGAGCGGCTCTGGCTGTTGGAGCTGTTTCACGGCCCGACCCTCGCCTTCAAGGACTTGGCACTGCAGCTGGTCGGCCGATTGTTCGATGCGGTGCTCGATCGGCGGTGCGAGCAGGTGACGATCATCGGCGCCACCTCGGGCGACACCGGCTCGGCGGCGATCGAGGCGTGCCGCGACCGCGCCGCGATCGATATTTTCATGCTTTACCCGCACCGGCGCATCTCCGAGGTGCAGCGGCGGCAGATGACGACCGTCGAGTCGCCAAATGCTCACGCGATCGCGATCGAGGGCACGTTCGACGATTGCCAGGACCTGGTCAAAGCGCTGTTCGCCGACGCCGAGCTGCGGCACGCGCTGAACCTCGCCGCGGTCAACTCGATCAACTGGGCGCGGATCGCCGCGCAGACCGTGTACTATTTCGCCGCCGCCACAGCGCTTGGCGCCCCCGGGCGGCCGGTGTCGTTCAGCGTTCCGACCGGCAATTTCGGCAACGTCTATGCCGGTCATATCGCCCGCCGGATCGGGCTGCCGATCGAGCGGCTGGTGATCGGGACCAATCGTAATGATATTCTGGCCCGCTACATCGCGGGCGGCGAGATGGCGATCGCCCCGGTCGAGCCGAGCCTGAGCCCGAGCATGGATATCCAAATATCGAGCAATTTCGAGCGGCTGCTGTTCGAATTGAAGGCCCATAGCGGCGCCGCCGTTGCCGAGGCCATGCACAGGTTTCGCCGCTGCGGCAGGCTGCCGGCGGACGAGCAGGCGTGGCGCGCGGCGCGCGGCTTGTTTTCCGCCCGTAAAATCGATGACACTCTGACGATGCGGACCATCGCCGATACCTACTCCCGATCGGGAATGCTGATCGACCCGCACACTGCGGTCGCGGTCGCCGCTGCCCGTGCCGAGCTCGCCGCAGCGCCGGACGGGGCGCCGATGGTGGCGCTCGGCACCGCGCATCCGGCCAAATTCCCCGACGCCGTCCAGCGCGCCACCGGCATCCGCCCGGCGCCGCCGCCGGCACTCGCCGAGCTCTTCGACAGGCGCGAGCGCATCGCCGTGCTGGCCAATAATGTCGACGCGGTGAGCGGGTTTATTCGCGCCCATGCACGGCGCGCGGGAGCAGCAGCATGACGACGCGGGTTTCGGCTCTGGCCAACGGGCTGCGGATCGCCACCGATCGGATCGACACCGTCGACACGGTCTCGCTCGGCATCTGGGTCGATGTCGGCACCCGGCACGAGCCGGCGGCGATCAACGGCGTCGCCCATTTTCTCGAGCACATGGCGTTCAAGGGGACCGAGCGGCGCTCAGCGCTCGCCATCGCCGAGGAGATCGAGGCGGTCGGCGGCCACCTCAACGCCTATACCTCGCGCGAGAGCACGGCCTATTACGCCAAGGTGCTGAAGGAGGAAGTGCCGCTGGCGCTCGACATCCTCGCCGACATCCTGCAGCACTCGACCTTCGAGCCCGAGGAGATGGAGCGCGAGCGCACTGTCATCCTGCAGGAGATCGGCCAGGCCAACGACACCCCCGACGACATCATCTTCGATCATTTTCAGGAATGCGCCTATCCCGATCAGGCGATGGGGCGGCCGGTGCTGGGCAAGCCGGAGATCATCCGACGTCTCGGCCGCGACGCGGTCACCGCCTATCTGCGCGACCACTATGGCGCGCAGCGGATGGTGCTGGCCGCGGCCGGCAACCTCGACCATGATCGGATCGTGGCGTTGGCGGAAAAGCTCTTGTCCGACGTGCCGGCCGAACGCCCGGTCACCACCGAGCCGGCGCGCTATACCGGCGGCGACCGGCGCGAGGAGCGTGACCTCGAGCAGCTGCACCTACTCTTGGGATTTCCCGGGGTGACCCTCGGCGATCCCGATTTCTATGCGGCCTCGGTGCTGGCGACCGCCTTTGGCGGCGGCATGTCGTCGCGCCTCTTTCAAGAGATCCGCGAGAAGCGCGGGTTGGTCTACACGATCCATTCCTTCGCCCACAGCTACCGCGACGGTGGGTTGTTCGGCATCTATGCCGGCACCGGCGAGGACGAGGCAGCCGAGCTGGTGCCGGCCTTGTGCGACGAGGCGCGCAAGCTCGAAGGCGGGCTGAGCGCCACCGAGCTGGCGCGCGCCAAGAGCCAGATGAAGGCGGGCCTGTTGATGTCGCTCGAAAGCACCTCGGCGCGCTGCGAGCAATTGGCGCAGCATCTGCTGATCCACGGCACCCCGTTAGACCCGACCGAGGTCGTGCACCGGATCGAGGCGGTCGACGATGCCGCGATCCGGCGCGTCGTCGCGCACTGGCGAGCCGGACCGCCGACCATGACCGCGCTGGGGCCGCTCAGCCGGCTCGAAGAGTTCGGCCGCGTCCAGGCGCGGCTTGCCGCCTGACCGCGGCCCTGCGATGGCGCCCCAGCGCAAATCCTTTCCCCGGCTGTTTCTGGCCCGCTCGGGTCCGTTCCGGCTGATCGGCGAGCGGGTTTTTCTGCGCGCGCCCGAGCGCGGCGACTGGGAGGCATGGGCAAGCCTGCGCGCCCGCTCGCGCCGCTTTCTCGAGCCGTGGGAGCCGAGCTGGCCGCCCGACGCGCTGTCGCGGCTGAGCTTTCGCTGGCGGATCGCGCGCTACGCCGAGGATTGGCGGACCGATCAGGCCTACAATTTTTTTATTTACGCGCATGACGACACGCTGGTCGGCGGGATCGGGTTGTCGAATGTGCGTCGCGGCGTCTCTGAAACCGCCAGCCTCGGCTATTGGGTCGGCGAGCCCTATGCCCGTCAGGGATACATGACGGCAGCGCTGCCGCTGGTGCTCGATTTCTCGTTCGCCAGGCTGCGGCTGCACCGGGTCGAGGCCGCCTGCCTGCCGACCAACATCCCGAGCCAGGCTTTGCTGCTCCGGGCGGGGTTCCATCAGGAAGGCCACGCCCGGCAGTATCTGTGCATCGAAGGCAAATGGCAGGATCACCTGCTGTTCGCCATTCTCAAGGAGGATTGGCCGGATCCGATGGAGCCTTGACGGCGCGCCGGCGCCGCACCGTCCCATCCAAATAAGGCCAAATCAAACTGTATGCTCTCAGGGCATTGATTTAATCTGTATAGAAGAGTATCGTCAGATCGACTTTTGTTGCCCCCTTTGCTGGCTGGCGGCGTCCCACGACGGTCTTGCCGATTTGAAAGATACGATGAGCGAAGGCTGCGAAGTCACCATTCTGATGCCTTGCCTTAACGAAGCCGAGACACTGGCTAGCTGCGTCTCGAAGGCGAGGGCATTTCTTGCCCGCAGCGGCTGCAGCGGCGAAATCATTGTCGCCGACAATGGCAGCACCGATGGGTCGCAGGCGATCGCGGAGGCCAACGGGGCTCGCGTGGTGACCGTTGCAGAGCGCGGCTACGGAAGCGCCCTACTGGGCGGCATCCGGGCGGCGCGCGGCAAATACGTGATCATGGGCGACAGCGACGACAGCTATGATTTCAGCCGCCTTGATGCTTTTGTCGACCGGCTGCGGGCGGGATTTCATCTGGTCATGGGAAACCGGTTCCGCGGCGGAATTCTGCCCGGGGCGATGCCGCCGCTGCACCGTTATCTAGGTAATCCGGTGCTGACCGGGGTTGGCCGGCTGTTTTTCGGCAGCGTGTGCGGCGATTTCCATTGCGGGTTGCGCGGCTTCGAGCGGGAGGCGGCCCTCTCCCTCGACCTTCAAGCGTCCGGCATGGAGTTCGCCAGCGAGATGGTCGTAAAGGCGACGCTGGCCAAGCTGCGGATCACCGAAGTCCCGACGACGCTGGCGCCGGACGGCCGCAGCCGTCCACCACACCTACGCAGCTGGCGGGACGGGTGGCGGCACTTGCGCTTCCTGCTTCTCTTCAGCCCGCGCTCGCTGTTCTTTTACCCGGGGCTCACTCTCTTTGTAGTCGGCGGCGTGGCGATGGCGTGGCTGCTGCCACATGCGCGACATGTCGGAAACGTGACCTTTGACGTCCACACGCTCCTTTATGCCTCGCTTGCGGTCGTTGTCGGGTTTCAGTCGATGACCTTCTGGGCGTTTGCCAAAGTGTACGGGATGCGCGAGGGAATCGTGCCGCCGGATCCGCAGTTCAGCGCGATCATGTCTTTAGTCGGCCTCGAGACCGGACTGATCGTCGGCGGGCTATTGGTGTTGATTGGATTGGGCCTCGCCGTGTACGCGCTCGGAAACTGGGGAGCCCAAGGCTTCGGCACGCTGTCGTTCGAGCACACGATGCGACTGGTCATTCCTTCGAGCACCGTCATTCTGCTTGGCTTTCAAATCATTTACGGTTCCGCGTTTATGAGCATTCTCGAGATCCGCGCGACGCGGACCCTGCTGCCGCGCATGCCGGACCGCACGGTAGGGGTCGCATGAGCCGGGCTCGGGCCCTTGCGCCGGAGCGGCGCTCGATTGCGGAGCATTCGCAAATTCGCCGCCGCCGGCGAGCCTTCGGCTGATGACAGCCTGACGCTTGCGAACTAAGCTTCGGGCATGGATGGCGAGCTTTCCTGCGGAATAATCGCGCTGCGGCGGGGAGGCTCGGAGAGGTCGCCGCTGATCCTCGCCTCGCCACATAGCGGCTCCGACTATCCGGCCGAGTTTATCGCCGCCTCGCGGCTCGATGCGGTGTCGCTGCGCCGGTCCGAGGACAGCTTTGTCGACGAACTGTTCGCCGCGGCTCCGCGTCTCGGCGCGCCGCTTTTGGCGGCACGGTTTCCGCGCGCCTACCTCGATGTCAACCGCGAGGCTTATGAGCTCGACCCGGCAATGTTTTCGGAGGCGCTGCCGAAATTCGTCAACGCTTGCTCGCCACGAGTGCGCATGGGTCTGGGGACAATCGCCCGTATCGTCGCCAACGGCGAGGAGATCTATGCGAAGAAACTGTGTTTTGCCGAGGCACGGCGGCGCATCAACACTCTCTATCACCCCTATCATCGGGCGCTGCGCCAGTTGGTCGAAGAGACCGCGGTGCGGTTTGGCGGCTATCTCTTGCTCGATTGCCATTCGATGCCGTCGGCTGCCGGCTCGGCATGCGGACGCGATGGGGCCGATATTGTTCTCGGCGATTGTCACGGGACCGCCTGCGCCCCGGCGATCCTCGAAGCCGCCCGCCGGTTTCTCTCTGAACGCGGCTTTGCGGTCGCAATCAACGCGCCTTATGCGGGCGGGTTTACCACTGACCATTACGGCGAGCCGCAACAGCGGCATCATGCGTTGCAGATCGAGATCAACCGCGCCCTTTACATGGATGAGCGCACCTTTCGGCGAAAGCCGCGCTTCGGACGGCTCGCCGCCGAGATGACCGAGCTGATTCGCCGGCTGAGCCTGGCCGCGCAGGCGTGCTTGGCCGAAGCCGGCAACTGAGCGCCGAAGCTTCCGGCGCCGACCGCGCGATTGACCGGCGGCCTCATCATGCTCATCTAAGGGAGGCGGGGGCGGAGAGGTCGATGAGCAAGACCGGGCCGGATGCGGCCCCCGATTTCACGATCGAGCAGGATTGGCGGAGCTACACCGAGGAGCAGCATGCGGTTTGGCGGCTGCTGTTCGAGCGCCAGCAAAAGCTGCTGATCGGGCGTGCCTGCCGCGAGTATCTCGACGGTCTCGGCGGGCTCGGCGTCGCGGCTGGCGGCATCCCGGAATTCGGTCGGCTGAGCGATACCCTTGAGCGCGCCACGGGATGGCGGATCGTGGCGGTGCCGGGACTGGTGCCCGACGCGGTATTTTTCGCCCACCTGGCACGCCGCCGCTTTCCATCGACCTGCTTTATCCGCCGTCGCGACCAGCTTGATTACCTGCAGGAGCCGGATGTCTTTCACGATATTTGCGGTCACGTGCCGCTGCTGATGAACCCGATTTTCGCCGACTATATGCAGGCCTATGGCGAGGGCGGGCTGAAGGCGCAGGGGCTCGGGCACCTCGAGCGCCTGGCGCGACTCTACTGGTACACAGTTGAGTTCGGGCTGATCGCGACGCCGGCCGGGTTGCGCATCTACGGTTCGGGCATTCTGTCGTCGGCCGGCGAATCGGTTTATTGCCTCGACGATCCGCGGCCGCGGCGGATCGGGTTTGACCTGCGTCGGGTCATGCGCACCCGCTATCGCATCGACCGGTTCCAGGACACCTATTTCGTCATCGACGATTTCGCGCAGCTGTTCGCGGCGACGCGCCCCGATTTTGCTCCGATCTACCGCGAGCTCGCGACGCTGCCCGATCTCGAGGCCGACGCGGCAGTTGCTTGGGAACGGCGGTTCCCGCCGATCTCTAAGAAGCCACACGGTGCCGCAAAAAAATGGGCCGCAGCTTAGCGCGGCCCAAGTTTAGGGAGGAAACGCCTAGAAGACGTACGGTAACACCGCAACCGGCGATCGTTACCGCACTGCACAATCTAATGCGTTTCGCGCCGATGTCAAGCCAGTTTTTTAGAAACCTCTGGCATCGTTGTGAATTTAAGGCCGGATCAGGCAGTTAGGTGAAGCTCGGCGGGGGCGTGATGTGCATCGCACAACGGACGGCTTTTTGACGAGCGGAGGGTTGCCGGGGGTGCTCCCGGCGCCGCCGCCGCTCGATGCCGACACGGCGCTGTTCCTCGATGTCGATGGAACCTTGCTGGAAATTGCCGAGCGCCCCGATCGCGTCCAAGTCCCGTCCGCGTTGCCGGCGCTGCTCGGCGAGGTGGCACAGCAGCGCGGCGGTGCCCTAGCCCTGGTCAGCGGTCGCCCGTTACGGGAGCTCGACCGGCTGTTTCGGCCGTGGCGCGGCGCCGCCGCCGGCCTGCATGGGATCGAGCGCCGACGGGCCGACGGTGGGCTCGACAGTCGAACCGACCATGCCGCGGCCGCCGCGCTCGATCGGATCCGGCCGACCCTCGCGGCGCTCGCCAGCCAGGGCAGCGGCCTTATCCTTGAAGACAAGGGCGGGAACGTGGCGCTGCATTACCGCGCGGCGCCGGAACGCGGCGCCGAAATCCTTGCCCTGGCCACGGCGTTAACGCGCCAGGCGCAGCCGGCGCTGCGGCTGATCGCCGGCAAGATGGTCGTCGAGTTCCAGCCGCGCGGCGCCGACAAGGGGGCGACGATCGCGGCCTTTCTCGACGAGCCTCCGTTTTTCGGCCGGCGCCCGGTTTTTATCGGTGACGATGTGACCGACGAGGACGGTTTTGCGGAAATCAACCGTCGCCACGGGGTCGCGATCCGGGTCGGGCAATCCGGCGAAACCCGGGCCCGCTGGGCCTTCCCTTCGGTAACAGCGGCCTTGGCTTGGCTCGCGGGAAATCAACAGCCGGCTTAGGAATCAAGCCTCTGCGGGAACATTCTGCGGTTGTCGGCGTTCCGACAAAAGAACCATAAGCGGGGATAAACAATGATGCAGGGCGAGGGCGTTGCGAGCGGCGTGCCGAAGGCGAGCGCACGGGCCTGGGGCGTGGAGCCGACCTTGCAGCGCGGAGGGGCAGCAAACCGCCGGCTGGTTGTGGTCTCCAACCGGGTCGCGGCCGAGGACGGAAAGCCCGATTCGGGCGGTCTCGCCGTTGCCATCCGCGCCGCCCTTGAAAGCAGCGGCGGCATTTGGTTCGGCTGGAGCGGCGAGGTTGCGCCGGAAGAGGCCGATGCCGAGCCGGCGGTGACCGCACGCGGGCCGCTGACCTACGCCACGCTCGATCTGTCGCGGCGCGATTTCGATGAATATTACCTTGGATTCGCCAACCGGGTGCTGTGGCCGCTGTTTCATTTCCGTGGCTCGCTGGTCGATTATACGCGGCGCGACTTGGCCGGATACCTGCGCGTCAATCGCAGGTTCGCGCGGGCATTGGCGCCGATGCTGCTGCCGCAGGACTTGGTTTGGGTCCACGACTATCACCTGATCCCGCTCGGGCGCGAGCTGCGCCGGCTCGACACCAGCCAGCCGATCGGCTTCTTCCTGCACACGCCGTTTCCGCCGGCCGAGCTGCTGCGCGTGCTCCCGTGTCATCGCGATCTCGTCGAGGCGCTGTGCGCCTATGATTTGATCGGCTTCCAGACCAAATCGGATCTGCACGGCTTTTGCGACTATCTGACCCGCTGGGCCGGGGCGGAGGATTTTGGCGACGGCGTGCTGCGCGCTTTCGGCCGCATTGTGCGGGCTCAGGTGTTCCCGATCGGGATCGATGCCGGCGCTGTCGCGACCCAGGCGGCGGCGGCCGACGGGACAAGGCAGATGCGGCGGCTCGGCCAGAGCCTCGGCGAGCGAACATTGATGATCGGGGTTGATCGGCTCGATTATTCGAAGGGTCTGCCCGAGCGGTTCCAAGCCTTCGCCAATTTGCTCGAGGGCCATCCCGACACGCGAGGCCGGGTTGTGTTTATCCAGATCGCCCCGCCGTCGCGCTCCGAGGTTCCCGAATATCAGCAGATCCGACGCACCCTCGCGACGTCGGCCGGCAACATCAACAGCCGCTACGGCGAATTCGACTGGACGCCGCTGCGCTACATCAATAAGAGCTTCAACCATCGGGTCCTGACCGGGTTCTTTCGAGCGAGCCGAATTGGCTTGGTGACGCCGTTGCGCGACGGCATGAATTTGGTGGCGAAAGAATACGTCGCCTCGCAGCCGGCCACCGATCCCGGGGTGCTGGTGCTGTCATGCTTTGCCGGCGCGGCGCAGGAGCTGGGGGAGGCCGTGCTGGTCAACCCGCATGACGTCGAGGGCATGGTCGAAGCCATGCGGCAAGGGCTGACCATGTCGCTCGGCGAGCGCAAGGAGCGATGGACGGCAATGATGGCGACCATAAAGCACAACGACATTACCCGCTGGCGCGAGAGCTTTGTTGCTGCTCTGGCGGCGAGCAGCGAGTCGCCGTGACGGGGCCGGGCGGCAGCTCCCCGGGCGTCAGCTTGACGAGCGCTTTGGGAAGTGCCGGCGAAACCTGGCTGGTCGGCGACATCGGCGGGACCAACGCACGGTTTGGCTTGGTTTCCCCTGCCGCGAAGGTGCTCGACTGGCGCAGCTACGCGGTCGAGCATTATCCGACAATCGAAGACGCGCTCGCCGACTATCTCGCCGTCCAGGGCGAACGGCCGATGCCGTCGAAGGCGGCGCTCGCCGTCGCGTCGGCGATCACCGGCGACCAGGTATCGATGACCAACCACCCTTGGAGCTTCTCGATCGCCGCGCTGAAATCCCGGTTCGGGTTCGAACGGTTTGAGGCGATCAACGATTTTACCGCGCAGGCGCTGGCGCTGCCGCATCTCGGGCCGGACGATCGGATGAGTGTGGGTGGCGGCACGGCGGCGCCGGGCGCGCCGCTCGCGGTGCTGGGCCCGGGATCGGGGCTCGGTGTGTCGGGGCTGGTCGCCTGCGCTGGGGGCTGGGTCGCGCTGACCGCCGAGGGCGGGCACGCGACGATGGCGCCCGCGACCGATCGGGAAAGCGCCGTGCTCGAGCGTATGCGCCGGCATTTCGACCATGTTTCGGCCGAGCGGGTGCTGTCGGGGCCGGGCCTGGTCAACCTCTACAACACTCTGGCCGAGATCGACGGCATTCGGTCGCGCGGCTATACCGCGGCGCAGATCACCAATCTGGGCATGCGCGGGGAAGACCCAATTTGCGTCGAGGCCACGGCGATGTTCTGCGCGATGCTGGGGACCGTCGCCGGCAATCTGGCGCTGACCTTGGGCGCCCGCGGCGGGGTCTACATCGCCGGCGGGATCGTGCCGCGGCTCGGGCGGTTTTTTGCCGATTCGCCGTTTCGCGCCCGCTTTGAGGCAAAGGGTCGGTTCGAGCCCTATCTCGGGGCGATCCCGACCTGGGTCGTGACGCAGCCGCTGGCGGCGTTTGTCGGCTGCGCCGCGCTGCTGGCGAGCTGAGCGGAGCGGCAGGCGATGATTGATCCGCGCGCAACCGCCGGTGCGGCGGAACGCTCGGCGCAAGGCCCAACGCCGCATCCGCCGCCCGGCACGCCGCCGCGGCCGCCGCCTGATCCCGATCGCCCGCTGCCTGTCGAGGAGCCGCCGGCGCCGGTGCCGGTGCCGCCGATCGAACCCCCGCCGCCGCCGGTTCGCGAACCTCCGCCCGCCGCCGGGCGGTTTTGACGAGCATCGTCTGTCCGCGCTAGATTTCGCACACTCGCCGAGAGGCCCGTCCGACAAGTCCCCCTGGCGGGCCCGGTTCTCAGGATTGTGCGATGAGCCAAGCAGCAGATCATCGAGGTTCGGCGGCCGGCGCCGGCGAGCGGCGCCGCATCCGCGCCGGGAGCTTTGCCGGGCCGACGGCGGGTCTGGCGGCCGGCAACGTCCAGGCGAATCTGGTGATTCTACCGAAAGCGCTGGCGCACGATTTTCTGCGTTTCGCGCAGGCTAATCCCAAGCCCTGCCCGGTGCTGGCGGTCTCGGAGCCTGGCGATCCGCGCTTGCCCAGTCTGGGCGAGGACCTCGACGTCAGGACCGATCTGCCGAAATACCGGGTCTGGCGCCGCGGCGAGCTGGTCGAGGAGCCGACCGACATCCGTCATGTGTGGCGCGACGATCTGGTCAGCTTTGCGCTCGGCTGCTCGTTTTCGTTCGAGGAGGCGCTGGTCGAGGACGGGATCGAGCTGCGCCACATGAGCTGCGGCTCTAATGTCTCGATGTACCGGACCAATATTCCCTGCACGCCGGCCGGCCGGTTTTCGGGGCCGCTCGTCGTCTCGATGCGGCCGATGGCGCCCGCCGATGCGATCCGCGCGATCCAGATCACGTCGCGCTTTCCCTCGGTGCACGGCGCGCCGGTTCACATCGGCTTGCCGGAGGCGATCGGAATCCGCGATCTCTCAAACCCCGATTACGGCGACAGCGTCCCAGTGCATAACGGCGAATTGCCGGTGTTCTGGGCCTGCGGCGTCACCCCGCAAGCGGTGATCGCCGAGGCAAAGCCCGACTTCTGCATCACCCACGCGCCGGGATCGATGCTGATCACCGATCTCATCAATTCGAAGCTGAGCCTGTAGTGGGTTGCCGGCTGTGGCGGGAGCGGCCGATGCGCGGGCGCTGGTCGGGCGCATCGAACGTGTCGTCCAAACCGAGGTCGGGCGCAATATCGGCGCGTTGTGCGCCGCTGCCCGCGGCGGCTTATGGGGCGCCGCATCGGCGCTGGCCGCAGCGCAGCCGTGCCGGGTCGGGTTGATCACCGGTTTTTATGTGCCATTAGGCTCGCCGCCGGCGGCTGAAACCGACGGCCCGGTCGGCACGGCCTTGCTCGCCAGAGGGCTCGGCAAGATCGGCGTCGCCTGCCGCCTGGCGACCGATGAGCCGTGCCGCAGCGCCTGTGCGGCTGCGTTAGCCGCGGCTGGCGGCGCCGGGGTGCCGCTCGATGCGGTCGCCATCGGCGCGCCGCTGCATCCGCTGATCGACACCTGGCGCGGCGCCGCGATCACCCATGCGATCGCGATCGAACGCTGCGGGCGCAGCGCCGACGGCACGCCGCGCAACATGCGCGGCCAGGACATCAGCGCCTATACAGCGCCGCTTGACGACCTGTTTACGGCGGGGCCATGGGGCACGATCGCGGTCGGCGACGGCGGCAACGAGATCGGCATGGGCGCGCTGCCGCAGGGCCTGATCGCGCGGCATGTCGAGCGTGGCGAAACGATCGCCTGCGTCACCCGGGCGCGGCATCTGATCGTCACCGGGGTTTCGCATTGGGGCGCTTATGCGCTGTTGGGCGCGCTCGCCTGCATTCGACCAGATTGGCGCGAGCCGTTGCTCGGCTGCCTCGACGAGAGCCTCGACCGGCGCGTGCTCGAAACCACGCTCGCCGACGGCCCGGCCGTCGATGGGGTCTCGCGGCTGCCGACGCCGACCATCGACAATCTCGATCTTTCCGTGCATCACGCGAAATTGCGAATGATCCGGGCGCTCGCCGAGGACGGGGATGCACTATAGCGAGTTCGTGTTCGAGAACTACCGGTATCACCCGGCACAAGCGGTGCTGGCGCTGCGTTACCGGTTCGGTGGCGGCATCCGAGGTATTGGGCCGGGGTTCGAAGAGCGGCTGCACTTCGACTTCCCGCAGCGGGCGCTGTCGCCGGCGGCCTCCGAGGTGCTGGATCGGGTCTTCCGGCTGATATTTTTGCTGGCCGGGGTCAGCTACTACAAGGCGTTTGTGCCGCACAGATTGCGTTGCGAGGCGTTCCCGCTCGACTGCGACACCGCCCTATTCCTGCAGGAATTCTATGAGCAAGGCCTGGCCGAATTCGCCTGGAAAAACCGCACATCGCTGCACGGCCGCAGCCGGTTCGAGGTCGATCCGGTCGAGCCCGCGGTGCCCATCGAGCTCCGATTGCCGCGGCGAACCTGCGCGCCGGTCGGCGGCGGCAAGGATTCGATCGTCACCATCGAGTGCCTGAAGGCCGGCGGCGAGGATTTAGTCCTGTTCGCGCTGGGAGACGCGCAGCCGATCACCGCCTGCATCGCGACGGCCGGGCTGCCATATATACGGGTCGGCCGGCGACTCGACCCCGCCCTCTTAAAGCTCAACGATTGCGGCGCGCTGAACGGCCATGTGCCGATCACTGGGATCTTGAGCGCGATCGTCCTGGCCTGCGCCGTCCTCTCCGGCTTCGATACGATCGCGATGTCGAACGAGCACTCTGCGAGCGCGCCGAACCTGACCGTCGATGGTTTCGGGATCAACCATCAGTTCAGCAAGTCGCTGGCGTTCGAGCGGGATTTTGCTGGCTATTTGCACAGCCACATTACGCCGAGCATCGCCTATTTCTCGCTGCTGCGGCCGCTGTCGGAAATCGAGATCGCCCGGCGGTTCGCTCGGCACCCGCAATATTTCCGCACATTCTGCAGCTGCAACACCGCGTTCCGGCAAGTCGCGGCCGAGCGCGGCCGGCATTGGTGCGGCAACTGCCCGAAATGCCGCTTTGTCTTCCTGGCGTTGGCGTCGTTTGTCGCCAGGCCGGAATTGTCCGAGATCTTCGGCCGCGACCTGCTTGATGATGAAACCCAGCTCGAAGGCTATGCGGCCCTGTGCGGGTTGCGCGAGCACAAGCCCTTCGAGTGCGTCGGCGAGGTCGCGGAGAGCGCTGCTGCGATGGCGCAGCTGGGCCGCGATCCCGGCTGGCGCGACGCCGCCGTGGTGCGCCGGTTGTGCAACGGCTTTTCGTCGCTGCGGCAGATCGGTGCCGCCAAATACCAGTCGCTGTTCGACACCCGCCACCCGCATCTCGTCCCGGCGAATTTTATGGCCATGCTCAATGCGTGCGGCTGATCTTGGCGCGGCGCGGGTCGCGATCTGGGGGCTCGGTCGCGAGGGGCGGGCGGCGATCGGCTGGCTGCGCGCACGGCATCCGAACCTGCCGCTGCTGCTGCTCGACGATGCCGAGGACGCGTCGGCGCCGGCCGGGCTCGACCGGATCCAATGCGCCTTTGGCGCCGCGCATGTCGCCCGCGCTCTCGGTCAAATCGACGTGCTGGTCAAGTCGCCCGGGGTCAGCCTTTATCGCCCGGAAATCGCGGTGGCGCGCGGCAACGCGGTCAAAATCACCTCGTTGCTGAATTTATGGTTCGCCGAGAATTTCGGCCTCGCGACGATCTGCGTGACCGGGACCAAGGGGAAGAGCACGACGGCATCGCTGATCGCGCATATGCTGGGGCAGCTCGGCCGCCGGGTGGAGCTGACCGGCAATATCGGGGTCCCGATCACCGAGATCGATCCGGCGGCGGCCGATTATGCGGTGATCGAGGTGTCAAGCTATCAAGCCGCGGATTTCGGCGGGGTCTGCGATGTGGCGGTGCTGACCTCGCTTTACCCTGAGCATATCGATTGGCATCGCACGCTGGACGTTTATTATCGAGACAAGCTCAACCTTCTACGCCGAAGCCGCTGCGCGATTGTCAACCGTGAGACCGCATTGGCGCTGGACCGGCTCCGCGAAGCGCCGCCGCCCGACATCGACTTTTTCAACCAGCGGCACGGGGTACACCCGCTCGGTTCCGACATCTTCGACGGGAACAGGCGCGTCGGCGAGGTCGGCAACCGCTATCTTGCCCGACCGCACAACGTCTCAAACCTCTGTGCGGCGCTGACTGTGGCAAAACGGCTCGGCCTCGACCTTCCCGCCGCGCTCAGCGCGACCGGCGATTTTCGCCCGCTGCCGCACCGCCAGCAGGAGCTGGGCGAGGCCAGCGGGGTTCTCTTTGTCGACGACAGCATTTCGACCGCGCCCGAATCGACGCTGGCGGCACTGGAGGTCTATGCCGGGCACGACATCGCCGTGATCGTTGGCGGCTATGACCGCGGCATCGATTATCACAAGCTGATCGTGGCACTGGCCGCAGGTGCGGCCCGGTGGGTGATCTGCCTCGGCGCCAGCGGCGAGCGTATCCACGCCGGGTTGCGCGCCGCCAACGGCGCGCGGCGCGAGACAGCTCCCGCCGCCTTCCGCGCGCAATCGATGGACGATGCGGTGGGCTATGCCAAGCAGGTGACGGCGCCGGGCAGCGTCGTGCTGCTGTCGCCGGCGGCGCCGAGCTACGGCTATTACCGCGATTTCGCCGAGCGCGGCCGCGATTTCGCCGAGAAGGTGGCGCTGCCGGCGGGCGCTGGGCAGACCCTCTAGTGAAATCCCGGTTGCGGCGTTGCCCGGGCCGAGCCATCCGCGTGCTGTGCCTGGTCGCGGCGGGCACTGCGGCCGGTTGCGCGGAGAAGCCCTTTTTGTCGAGCGGCGACGCAACTTCTGCCGCGGTCGGCTACAGCAGCGATCTTGCCGCGGCCACCGCGGTGGCGCGGGATCATTGCGCCCGCTATGAACGGGTGCCGCGCTATCTGTCGAGCCAGCAGAACATCGCGTATTTCGCCTGCGAGCGCCCGTAACGCTCGGCCGCCTGTCGAGGCCCACGGCATGCACCAGAGATCCGAGCCGGGCCCGGAAGCCTCGTCGCGCTCGCTGTTGCGCCTCGCCGTGCTGTGGCTTTCCGGCGCCGATCTGCGCCTGACGGTGCTGGCGGTGCCGCCGGTGCTGCCGCTGATCCACCGCCAGTTCGCGCTGAGCGAGGGGGCGGTCGGCGCGCTCTCCGGGCTGCCGCCGCTCCTGTTCGGGCTGGCCGCGATCCCCGGCTCGCTGTTGATCGCGCGTCTGGGCGCGCGCGGCGCCGCGATCGTCGGCCTCTTTTGCGTCGCCGCAGCATCGGCGGCGCGCGGCGTTGGGCCATCCGCGCCAATGCTCTTCGCGATGACCTTCCTGATGGCCGCCGGCATCGCGGTCGTGCAGCCGGCGTTGCCGTCGCTGGTCGGCGAATGGTTTGCCCGTCGCCCCGGCTTCGCCACCGCGGTCTATGCCAACGGGCTGCTGATCGGCGAGGCCGCCGCGGCGGCGCTGACCATCCCGCTGATCCTGCCGCTGGTTGGCGGCAGCTGGCCGGCGAGCTTTGCGGTGTGGTCGATCCCGGTTGCGGCGACGGCGCTGCTGCTGCTGCCGTGCGGGTCGGGCGCCCGCCGCTCGATCAGAGCCGAGCCGGCGCGCTGGTGGCCCGACTGGCGTCATCGCGAGACCTGGCAGCTCGGCCTGATGCTGGGCGGCACCGGCGGTCTCTATTTTGCGTCCAACGCGTTTATTCCGGATTATCTGCACGCCGTCGGGCGGCCGCATCTGGTGACGATCTGCCTCGCCGCGCTGAACCTCGGGCAATTGCCGGCGTCGCTGGCATTGCTGCTGTGGGCACGGCGGCTCGGCAACAGCAAGACCGCCGTCGTGTTGATGCAGATCCTCGCGCTTTCCGGTCTCGGCGCGCTGGTCGCGGCGCAGCCTTGGGCGGTCGCCGCCGGAGCCGGCCTGATCGGCTTTTGCTGCGCCTTCACCTTGATCGTGACCCTGGCCTTGCCGCCGCAGATCGCGCCCCCCGGCGATGTTCACCGCTTGTCGGCCGGGATGTTCGCGATCGGCTACTCGCTGTCCTTCGTCGTGCCGCTGCTCGGCGGCAAAATTTGGGACATGACCGGCGTCCCTGCCGCAGCCTTTCTCGCGGCCGGCGGCAGCGCCGTAATCGTCCTCGCCTGCGCGCTCGCCTTCCGCTTTCCCGAGGCCCATTGAGCGGCCGTGATGCTCTGATGAAATCGTTGCGATTGCAGCTTGAGCGCGAGGCGCGCCCAAGCTAATCCTCTCTGCATCATTTCGGAACGACAGCAGAGGCGGTTTTCGATGAGCATCGAGCTGCACACCTGGAACACCCCGAACGGGCGCAAGATCAGCGTCGCGCTCGAAGAGATAGGCCTCCCTTACACGGTAAAGCCGGTCAACATCTCCAAGGGCGAGCAGTTCTCGCCTGAGTTTGTCAAGATCAGCCCGAACAGCAAGATCCCGGCGATCATCGATCCCGACGGCCCGGGCGGCGCCCCAATCAGCATCTTCGAGTCGGGCGCGATCCTGATTTATCTCGGCGAAAAGACCGGCAAATTCTGGCCGGCCGACCGGCGGCGACGGGTCCAGGTGCTCGAGTGGCTGATGTGGCAGATGGGCGGATTTGGCCCGATGCCGGGGCAAGTGCATCATTTCCTGCAGGTCGCGAGCGAGCAGGATCGGCGCTATGGCCTCGAGCGCTATTCGAAGGAAACCCGCCGCCTCTACGGCGTGCTCGACAAGCGGCTTGGCGACGTTGAGTTCGTCGGCGGCGACATCTCGATCGCCGATTTCGCGATCCTCGGCTGGGCCTGGCGGCATGAGCGCCACCAGGTCGATCTCGCCGACTTTCCCAATGTCGGGCGCTGGTATCAGGCGATCATGGCCCGCCCGGGGGTCAAGCGCGGGTTCGAGGTTCCGCTGAGCTGAACCTAGGCTCGGCCCCGAGCGCAAGCCCCGAATGCCGGCCTGATCTGCGGATGTCGGAGCCAGCCAGATGTTCCACCGCGAAGCCGGCGTGTTCAAAACCAGCTATGCCGCCGACATGGCGCTGTTCCCGCTGCCGATCGCGCGCTGGAGCGTGGCGGCGTTGGCGGTGCTGTTCATCGTGGTCGTGCCGCTGACCTTCGGCGAATACTATGTCTCGGTTCTCAATCTGATCCTGATCGCGATCGTCGGCGCGCTCGGCCTCAACATCCTGGTCGGCAATACCGGGCAGGTCTCGATCGGCCACGGCGCCTTTATGTCGGTCGGCGCCTACACCGCAGCCAACCTGATCACCCGCCTCGGCATGCCGTTCTGGGTCGCGATCCCGGCCGGCGGTCTGATGGCGGCGTTGATCGGCATCATCGTCGGCATCCCGTCGCTGCGCGTCAAAGGCATCTATCTGGCGATCGCCACCTTGGCGGCGCAGCTGATCATCGAGTGGACGATCAACCACGTCCAATGGATTTCGGGCGGCGTGCAGGCGTCGATTACGATCCCGCGCCCGTCATTTTTCGGGATCGTGCTAAAGCGCGAAGCGCAGATTTATGTATTCCTGATGTTCTTTGTCGTGCTGGCGATCGTCGCCACCTTGAACCTGGTGCGCAGCCGCATCGGCCGGGCCTTTATCGCGATCCGCGACCAGGACATCGCCGCCGAGATCATCGGCATCAACATCTTCCGCTACAAGCTCTACGCGTTCGCGATCTCCTCGTTCTATGCCGGGGTGGCCGGCGTGCTCGAAAGTTATTATCTGGGGATTGCCAATTACGAGCAGTTCCAGATCGACGTCTCGATCGATTATCTGGCGATGGTGATCATTGGCGGCCTCGGCTCGGTGCTGGGCTCGATCTTGGGCGCGGTCTTTGTCACCCTCCTGCCGATCGCGACCCGCTGGTTCCTCGACTCGTTCGGGGGCCTGATCTTTTCCCACGCCGACCTGCTCAATGTGGTGCCGAACCTGCGGCTGGTGATCTTTGGCGCGCTGATCATTTTTTTCCTGGTGGTCGAGCCCGAGGGGTTGAGCCGGCTGTGGCGCAACATCCGTAATTACTTTCGGCTTTGGCCATTTTCCTATTAAATGCAGTAAACCGCGGGAGGGAGCGACGATGACGAGGTTGTCGAGATGCGTATGGGGGTTCGCGGCCGGTGCCGCTGCCGGGCTCGCGGTCGCCGCCACCGCGGTGGCCCAGCCGAAGGTGCTGGTGATCGGCGACCAATGCGACCGCACCGGCCCAACCCAGATCGTCGGCACCGTGCTGTGCCCGGCGATGCAGGATTATTACAAGCTGGTCGATTCGCAAGGCGGGGTCGACGGCTGGATGATCCGCGGTGACGAGATCGACAACCAATACAAGGTGCCGCCGGCGATCGAGGCCTATGAGCGGCAAAAGCAGATGGGCGTCGTGATGATGACGCTCTATGGCACGCCGCAGACCGTGGCGCTGAACCAGCGGCTCGAGCAGGACCATATGCCGACGACCTCGCCCGGCTTTGGCATCGCCGCGGCGGCCGACGGCACCCGGTTTCCGTACCTGTTCCCGATCGCTGCGACCTATTGGTCGCAGGGTGCGGCCGCGGTCAAATTCGCCAAGGACAAACTGGGCGGCAGCCTGAAGGGCAAGAAAATCGCCTATGTCTATTACGACAACCCGGCCGGCAAGGAGCCGATGCCGATCCTCGACGCGCTGCAAAAATCGGAAGGGTTCGAGATGCGGACCTTTGCCGTGCCGCCCCCGGGCGTCGAAATGGGCGCGCAGATCCTCGATATCACCCAACGCTTTCATCCCGATTTCGTGATCATGCACCTGTTCGGCCGCTCGCCCTCGGTGGCGATCAAGGGGCTGAAAGGGGCGGGATATCCGCTGACCCATGTGCTCGGTCTGGTCTGGGCCTCGGCCGAGGACGACATCAAGGCAGCCGGCGGCTGGGGCGTTGCCGAAGGCTATAACACGCTGCAATTCGCCGGCGCCGGCGACAATTATCCGGTGCGCCAGCAGATCAAGGCAATGTACAAGAAAGAAGGAAAGAATCCACCGGTGACCATGGACGACACAGTTATCTACAACCGAGGGCTGCTGCAGGCGGCGATCCAGGTCGAGGCGCTGAAGAACGCATTGAAGATCAGCGGCGGGGAGAAGCCGACCGGGCCGCAGGTCAAGCAAGGGCTGGAGCAGATCCACGATTTTACCCTGGGCGGCTTGGTCCCGCCGTTGCAGATCACTCCGACCGATCACGAAGGCGGTGGCTGGGTGCGGGTGTTCCAGGTGCATGACGGAAAGTTCGTCGCCGAGACCGACTGGTTCCGCGCCTACCGTGGCGTGGTCGAGCACGCGATCAAGACCGCCGAAGTCGATTAGGCCGAGAAGGCGAGCGGCGGCATCGCCGAGCGAGCATCCCGCGCGATGCTGGCGCTCAACAATATCGAGGTCGTCTATGACGGCGTGATCCTGGTGCTGAAGGGGGTGTCGCTCGGCGTCGAGGAAGGCCGGATCACCACCCTCCTCGGGGCCAACGGCGCTGGCAAGACGACCACCTTGAAGGCGATCTCGGGGCTATTGCGCAGCGAGCGCGGCGAGGTCACCAAGGGCACGGTCGAGCTCAACGGCGAGCGGCTCGACCGGCTGCCGCCGCATCAGGTCGTCAAGCGCGGGGTCAGCCAGGTCTTCGAGGGCAGGCGGGTTTTCGAGAATTTGACGGTCCAGGAAAACCTGATCGCCGGCGCCCATACGCGCAGGGATTTCGCCCGCGCGCGGGCGGAGATCGACGACATTTTTGAGACGTTTCCGGCATTGCGGGAGCGGCGGCGTCAGCCCGCCGGCTACCTTTCGGGCGGCGAGCAGCAAATGCTGGTGATCGGCCGCGCCCTGATGTGCGAGCCAAAGGTGATCCTGCTTGACGAGCCCTCGCTGGGCTTGGCGCCGCTGCTCGTCGCCGAGATCTTCGGCATCATCCGCCGGCTGCGCGAGGAGCGTGGGCTGACCGTGCTCTTGGTCGAGCAGAACGCGGCTTTGGCGCTCGAGATCGCCGATCGCGGCTATGTGATGGAGAACGGCCGCATCGTCCTCGAAGGCCCGGCCGAAGCCTTGCGCCAAAACTCCGACATCAAGGAATTTTATCTCGGGCTGAACGAAGCGGGAGCGCGTAGATCCTACCGCGACCTCAAGCACTACAAGCGCCGCAAGCGCTGGCTGTCATAAAGGTCAGGGAGGCCCGGCCGGGTTCGAGGGCGGCAGCCCGGCACCGCGGCGGCCGGGCACGCCGGCGGGGGGCGCCGCCATGCCGTTGCCGGGCGCGGTGTTCGGCAAGGGCGAAGGCTCGGCGCCAAGGATCGGTATGTTGGCAAAGCGCCGCGTTTCGCCGGGGTTGCTCTCGGCTGGGCGGATCAGCGCCTCGATCTGCCGGTCGGTCAGCTGGACGCCATAATACAATTGATAGAAGCCACGCGCGTTGGTCCGCAGATCTTCCTGATAGAGATCGGGATAGAGCAGGTTCGACAGCCAATAGAGGCCGATCGCGCGGTTGACCCCGGGCGGGTCGTCGATCCAGCCGAACGGGACCGCCGGCGCCAGGTAGACGCGTTTGTTGCGCACTGCCGCCAGGCCGCTCCACTCGGGGCTATGCAGCAGCGCATTGTAAAAGCTGCGCTGCTGGGCGATGACGATTTGCGGGTTCCAGGAGAAGATCTGCGCCGGCGTGACCTGGGCCACCCCGCCGCGGCCGAGCCCCGCGGCGACGTTGATGGCACCCGCCTGCTCGATGTCGCTGGCCGCGGGCGAACCCGGTAGAGCGGTTTGCAGCCCGTCGACGCCGCGCCCGTAATACACCAGCGGCCGATCGTTGGACGAGCTGATCAGCAGCTGCCCGCGCAGGGCCTCGATCGCATGATAGGCATAGCTCGAAACCGCCAGCCGGTGATCGCCGGCGCCGACCAACGTGCCGACATCGGTCAACAGCTCGGGCATCACTTGTATGCTATCGTCGAGAAGGATGTACGGAACCCTGGTTTGCTGCTGGATGCGGTTGGCGAGCGCCACGGTCGCCGGCGACAGCACGCCGTAGCCGATGATCAGATCGGGATGCAGCCGGACCACGTCATACACCGTTGCCGTCGGGCTTGGCCCGCCGAGCTGGCCGATCACCGGCAGCCGCGCGAACTGCGTCGGCAGCAACGCCCGCTGCGCCCGCGACAGCGGCAGAGGCCAGCCGGCCAGCTTGTTCGGGACCAGCGCATAGATGAACACCGCGGAGGCTGGTCCGGCCGGCATGATGCGCTCGATGTGGTCCGGCACCACGACCCGGCGTCCGGCCGAATCGACAAACACCGCGGCGCGAACCGGTGCCGCGAGCAGCACGAGCAGGAACAGGGCGGCAATCCGCGCGGCGGGCGATCGAAGCGGCATCTGTGTTTCCGGTAATGCCTTTGATCAGGCTGGCGGCGAGGACTATAGCGGTGAGCCCCTGGCTGGCAAGCGCCGTTGGGCGGCAGACGAGCCCGCTTTCAACCGCCGCGCTCGGCGAAGGAAATTTGTCGGTGTCGGCTGACGCAAGCTGAGTGATCCCGGTGCGCACGCAACCCTATCGCTGGCGCCTGTCGGGCAGCTTTGTCGCCCATTTGTTCAAGGCCGCAACGCAGCAGCATCATCGGGCGCTGGCGCCGGTGATCGGGCGGCTGGTCCCGGCTGAGGGGGTAGTGCTCGATGTCGGCGCGCATGCCGGGCAATTCACCAAGCTGTTCGCCCGCGCCGCGCCCGCGGGCCGGGTTTATGCCGTCGAGCCCGGGAGCTACGCCCGCTCGATCCTGCGTTCGGTGGTTTGGCTGCACCGCCTCGAAAACGTCGAGGTCGTGCCGATAGCGCTCGGCGCATCGGAGGGGGTCGCCCGCCTGAACATCCCGCTCAAGAACCGCGGCAGCTATGGATTTGGCCTGTCCCATCTGGGCGCGCCGGCGGAGCGCTGGCACGCGGTCGCCGAGGAGCTGGTCGCCGTGACGACGATCGACGCGGTCGCGGCGGCGCTCGCGCTCGATCGCGTGGATTTCATCAAAGCCGACATCGAAGGCTGGGAGCTCTCGCTGCTGCGGGGCGCCGAGGAAACCTTGCGCCGGTTTCGGCCGCCCCTGCTGATCGAGCTGTCGAGCGCCCATCTGGCACGCGCCGGCGACCGGATCGGCGACGCCTTTGCTTTTGTCAACGGGCTCGGCTATGCCGCCTTTGAGCTTGCTGCGGCGGGCGAGCTGGTCCCGGTCGCAAGCCTGCACGACGGCGATTTCTGGTTCCTTCCGCTCCCCACCCCAGCCGGTGGGTGACGATCGCGGCTAATCCGCGTGCGCCTATTCGGCCGCCGCCTCCAGCGGGTCCCCAAGCGACTTGATCAGCTCGATCAGATAGGGCTTCCACAGTTCGGCATAGAAGTGGGTGAAGTGCCCGTGGGTTTTCGGGCCGGCCGGGATCAGCACGTAGCGGCCGTCGCGGACCCGCTGCATCGCCCGCTCGACGGTGCCGAGCTCCGGCGGGTTGGCTTCGTCCTCCGTGGTGTTGATCAGCAGCACGCGGGCGGTGATCTTGTCGAGATCCGGCTCGGGGTCGTAATCCATGATCGCCTCGATCGCCCACAACGCGTCATTGGCGTCGCCCTTGGCGGCCTGGGCCAGGCGCTCCTCGTAGAGCTTGTCGGCGGCGGCGCGGGTCGGCGCCATCTCCTGGATGCGCGTGGCGCTCTCGGTGCGCAGCGAGTTGGCCGCTGCCGTCCAGATGTAGGTGCTCGGGTTTTTCGTGTAGTCCCCGTTGTTCCATTCGGGGTCGTGGCGGATCGCCTCAGCGGCAGCGCGCCGGCTGATCCAGTTGCGCCCGCTGATCTGGATCGGCTGGCATGAGATCGGCACCACCGCGTCCATCAGTTCGGGGTACATCTCGGCCCACACCCAGGCATGCATGCCGCCCATCGAGCTGCCGATGACGAGGCGCAGATGGGCGACGCCAAGGCCTTCGGTGATCAGCCGATAGCCGCTCTCGACCATGTCATGGTAGCGGTAACGCGGGAATTTCCCCTTGAGCCCGTCGGATGGCTTGCTCGATCCGCCCCGCCCGATCGCGTCCGGCATAATCATGAAATATTCGCTCGCGTCGAGCGGCTGACCCGGTTGAAACAGCTCGTCGGCGAGGGTGGGGCGCAGGCAGTTGGCGCCGGTGCCGGTGTTGCCCTGCAACAGCAGCACGCCGTTCGTGATCTTACCTGCCCGGTTGCGCTTGGCGGTGCCGAGGGTGCGGTAATGCAGCTTCAGCCCGGGCAGCCTTTCACCGCTCCGGAATAGATAGTCCCGGATGACGAAATCGCCCTCCTGATAATTCGGCCACCGAGTTGGCGGGGGCGGCGCGGCGGCGTCGGCGGCATCAGCAGGCATTGGCGGATCCTCCCTATTCGCTGCGGGAATGATAGAGGCTACCGGCATTAAGAGAAAGCCGCGGGTCGCAGGCGCGGCGTGGACCGAACGCTGGGCGGCCGATTTGGCACAGTGCCTCCGTCGGCGGTATCCTGCCTCCTGAAGGCTCGCAATCCAGGGCAAGCGTGATGACTGCAACACCGCAATCGAAATCGGCCCGTCTGCGCGATCTGATCCAACGCCAGGACAAGGTTCTGGCGGTCCTCCACCCGCCGACCGCGGCGCATGCCCGGATCATGGAGCAAGCCGGGTGCGAGGCGCTGTTCGTCGGCACCGGCGGGGTCGTGGGCGCCTATACCGGGCTCGCCGATGTCGGCACCGCGACGATGACCGAATGCGTGACGATTGCCGGCTGGATCGCAGACAGCGTATCGATCCCGGTCATCATCGACGGCGACACCGGGCACGGCGGCATCATGGCGGTGCGCCGCATGGTGCGCGACTGCATTCGCGCCGGACTTGCCGGGATCCGCATCGACGACCAGCCGATCGAGGGCAAGCGCAAAACCCAGAGCGCCGGCGTCGAGGTGGTGCCGTTCGACCAGGCGATCGCCCGCTACCGCGCGGCGGTCGACATGAAGAACGAGCTCGACCCGGATTTCGTGGTGATGGCGCAGTGCTACGCCCGCGATGCCGCCGGCGGCACCTTGGCGGAGACAATCGCACGGTTGCGGGCGTATCGCGAGGAGGCCGGCGTGGACTGGGTGCAATTCGAATCGCCTCATTCGGTCGACGAGATCAGAGCGGCACGCGCGCAGGTAACGGGGCCATTTTCGTTTATGAAGGGGAAGCTCGGGCGTTATCTCGATCTCGACGAGCATCTGGCGCTTGGCGTCACCATCGCGTGGTATCCGGGTTTTACCCACCACGTCACCTGGGCCGCGCTGTGGGACTTTATGACCGCGTTCCAATCGGGCGGGGTCAAGGCATGGGACGCCTTTGTCGAGAGCCGCCGCGGGCGCCCCTATCCTACCCCCGAGGTGCCGACCGATGGCGAAGGCGGTGCCAAGCAGCAGGCGCTCGAGGAACGTTATTTTTCGTCGGGCGGCAGCCGCCGATAAACTTTTGACCCCGATTTGACGAGGAGCGCGCCATGGCCCGCGACGGCTTCAGGATCTTCGACTCTGACACCCATGTCGGCCCGGATGCGCGCATCCTCTCCGGCTATTTGAGCGAGACCGAAAAAGACCGCCTGCGCGGCTGGGAGGCGCACAAGGCGCGCGACCGTCACGGGCGCGAAACCTATACCAAGGGGCAACGCCGCTATCGCCGCCGCCTTGGCATGGCCGAGCCCGACGACGCGCCGGCCGGGTACATGGCGGGCTTCACCGGCGTCAAGCGGACGCGTGAGCCTTCGCCGCTGGTCGACGCCGATCCCGGCGAGCGCATCAAGGACATGGACCATGAGGGCGTCGATGTGAACCTGACCTTGCCGTCGGGCTGGTTCGGGACCTGGACTTCCGATGACGACGTAGCGCTCGAAATGGCGATGTACCGTGCTTATCACCGTTGGATGGCCGACTATTGCGGAGCCTTTCCGAGCCGGCTCGGCGGCGTCATCCTGGCGGGCGCCCGCGATATCGCGGGTGCGCTTGATGAAATCCGCCGCTGGGGCCGCGCGGGCTGGGCCTGGGGGCTGATGGTCTATGCGCCGGCCGGCGTGCCGCTCGACCATCCGGCGCTGGAGCCGCTCTATGCCGAAGCGGCCAATTTCGATCTCGCCGTTGTGCTGCACACCTTTACGGTGATGCCGCCCTACGCGCCGGGCGGGCAGGACACCTGGGAGAACCTGTGGCTGCAGCGTTCGGCTGCTCACCCGTGGTGCGGCATGCGCAACATGGCGGCGATGATCGGCAGCGGGGTCATGGACCGCTATCCGAGCTTGCGCGTCGGCACGTTGGAGGCGGGGCATGGCTGGCTGCCATTTTGGATGGCGCGGCTCGACGAGCACGCCCGGACAATCAAGGCGGCACTCCCCGAACTGGCGCTCCACCCGAGCGAATATGTCACCGGCGGCCGCTATTTTCAGAGCATCGAGATCCCCGAGGGCGCCAGTCTGACCAACGCAGTGGCCGATCTTGTCGGCGACCATGTGCTGATGTACGCGTCCGACTATCCGCACGGCGAAAGCCACTTCCCCCAGTCGGTCTCGCTGGTGCTCGACTGGGCGATGGACGCGCAGCGCAAGCGCAAGCTGTTGTGGGACAATGCCGTTCGCTTTTATGCGCGCGCCCCGGTAAATGCCGTCTAACCGATGAAGACCGCCCCGGAACTGCCGGAGCAATAATGCGGAGGATTTCGACATGCCGCGCGAGCCCGAAGGATGGCACATGGAACCGGGACCGCCATCGTGGGATGCCGAAGCCAAGGCGTTTGCGTTCTTCCTGGGCAAGCCTGGTCATCAGCGCGTATCGTGCATCCTCGCCATCGACGCGCTGGAGCAGGCGGCCCAGACGGGCGATCTTTCCGAACCGGCCTTGGTTCGAATATTTGAAGCGCACCGGCAGATGATAGAACTCCGCGCCGCGCAGAAGCTGAACGCCGGACAGATCGAGGCCGATGGCTCGGTGCTGGTCGGCGCCGAGGATATCTGATTTGGCTGCGGTCGCCCCGCTCTTTAGTGGCGAGCAGCCCAAATCATCACCGTTCGACAGGAGGCAGCTATGCCGCGATTGAATTTCGGCGCTTTTCTCGCTCCGCATCATCCGGTCGGCGAGCATCCGATGTTGCAGTTCCGCCGCGATCTCGATCTCGTCGAGCATCTCGACCGGCTCGGCTATGACGAGTTCTGGTGCGGTGAGCACCATTCGAGCGGCTGGGAGATGATTGGCTCGCCGGAAATGTTCCTGGCCGCAGCCGGCGAGCGCTCGAAGCGCATCAAGCTCGCGACAGGCGTCGTCTCGCTGCCCTATCACCACCCGTTCAACGTCGCCCAGCGCATGGTCCAGCTCGACTGGATGACCGGCGGGCGGGCGATCTTTGGCTCCGGCCCGGGCGCCCTCGCCTCGGACGCGCACACCCTCGGGATCGACCCGATGGTGCAGCGCGACCGCCAGGACGAGGCGATCGCCGTGATCCGGCGCCTGTTCAACGGCGAGCGGGTGACCGCGAAGAGCGACTGGTTCACCTTGCAGGACGCAGCGTTGCAGCTGCTGCCGCTGCAGCAGGAGATGCCGTTCGCGGTCGCCTCGCAGATCAGCCCGTCGGGCATGACCTTGGCCGGAAAGCACGGGATCGGAGTCATCTTGATCGGGTCGCTGTCGAGCGAGGGTCTGAACGCCCTGCCGACGCAATGGGGCTTTGCCGAGGCCGCCGCCAAGAAGCACGGCACGACGGTCGATCGCCAGGACTGGCGCGTGCTTTTAAGCTGGCACATCGCGGAGACCCGCGAAAAGGCGTGCGCCGAAGCCCGCGAGGGTCTGCTGCGCCATCACAACGAATACGTTGTCGGCACCTTGCGGCGGCCGGGTGCTGAGGCGTTCGCGAACCCCGACGAGGCGCTCGACAAGACCGCGTTCGCCGACGGGGCCACGGCAACGATCGGCACGCCGGATGATCTGGTGCAGCGGATCAAATCCGTTCTCGAGATCAGCGGCGGCTTTGGCACCGTCGTCGGCTTTGTCCACGACTGGGCCAATCCCGAAAACACCATGCGCAGCTGGGACATGGTGGCGCGCTATGTCGTGCCGGAGATCAACGGCTACCTCGCCGGGCTGCGCCAGTCGCAGCACTTCGTCGCTACCAACCGCGGCGTCTTCGACCGCGCCAAGGAAGCGATCATGGCCAAAATCCGGGACAACGAGGCCGCGGTCGCGGCCCTCGCGGTCACCAAGGGGTCGCGGCTCGGCGACGTCTCGGCCAGCAACGCGCCCGACCTCGACCAGGCCCGCGCGCAAGCCCGCAGGGGCTAACGGAGCGGTTGTGCAGGAGGGGCCGCCGCGATCAGCGAGCGCCATCGACGGGCGGTGCTGCGGCGGCGGTGTTGCCGGCAATGTAGCCCTGGCAGGCGGCGCGGGCGAGGCCGTGCTGGCTGAAGCCGCCGGCCGATTCGCCGCCGCAATAGAGGCCGGGGATGACCGCGCCGTTCATGTCGATGACCTCGCATCTTGCATTGATGCGCAGACCGGCACGGGTGTCGTGCACGACCGGCGTCGCCCAGGCGGCATAGAATGGCGGTCTGGCGATCTTGTAAATCGGCTTGGGCTTGGCGAAATCCTCGTCGCAGCCGGCATCGACAAAGGAATTATAGCGCGCCACGGTCTGCTGCAAATTCTCCGGCGGCATCGGCACGCGCTGATATTTCATTTGGACCTTCTCGGCGAGATCGGCCAGCCGGTTCGCGGCGAAGAAGAACCCGGCGGCGATGTCAACATGCGGCGGGGTTGGCCGCCATCGTTCGCGCTCGACCGCATCGCTGTCGAAAATGGCCCAGATCGGGCCGCCGCCATTGTGGCCGTCGTCGATCCCGGCGAGCGCCGCATTCAGGAAATTATTCGGCTCGTATTTGCTATTTTTGGCATTGCGCCAGCTGCCCTGCACATAAGGATCGACGGAGTTGAAGTTATTAGCAATGTATTGCCCAGCGGTCTCGTCATAAAATCGTTTGCCCAGCATGTTGACTAGGATCAAGTCCTGCCAGTCCGCTACTCTAAGACCGGTCGCGCGGGCGCGGTCGAAGACGCGGCTGCCCGGCATCCATTGCAGATTTCGGTAATTGTATTGGCAGCCGATCGAGCCCGGCTTGGTTACATTGGCGCCGAACTCGCCGGTCTGGTTGTAGAGTCCCCATAGCGCCGCGCCGACCGCCATCGCCGCGAGCTCGCCGCTCCCATCCTGGTCGGACCACGGCATGCCGGCGAGGCCGCAGTATTCTTCGGTCAGGCGCGGGTCGAACATGCGCCGGAAGTTGACATTGCCGGTCGAGCCGCCGGTGCCGATGATGACCGCCCGGCGCGCGCGGATGTTCAATTGAGCCCCCTTGTGATCGGCCGCGATGCCAAGCACCGGACCCGAACCCGGCGCCGGCCGGTAGATCCGGGTCATTCTGTGCTCGAGCAGGATTTCCACGCCGGCTTGTTTGGCCGCGGCTTCGAGCGGCCGCATCAGGCCATTGCCGGAGGAGCGGGTCTTCTGCACGGATGGATCGGCGGGCTCACCGGTCTGCACCATCGGCCAGCCCATCACCGCGGAATGCATTTCGCGCGGCACCGAATTGCCGACCGAGTTGCCGCCCAGCGCGTCCGGCGCCTTGTCGACAAAAACCACGCCGTGGGCGAGCAGCCATTCAAAGGCGGCGGCGCTGTTGTCGGCAAAAGCGCGAATGATTTCACGGTCGTTGTACCGGTAGTCCGGGAAGCCGTTGGGTCCGACCACCGACCAGTCAGTCAGGTCGCGGAACAGCAGATCCGGGCTGTCCACGATGCCGTATTGCCGCTGCACGCTGGTGCCGCCGCCGAGCGGGACATTGCCGCCGCTGGCAATCGCATGGCCGCCGATATCCGGCTCGGCCTCGACGAGGATCACCGAGGAGCCGGCCTCCCGTGCAACAATGGCGGCGGGCAGCCCGATGGCGCCCGCGCCGATCACGACGACATCGGTCTCGCGATCCCAAATCGCCGGACTTTGCGGCACCTGCCCACTGGCCTGCGCAAGCCCGTTCGATCGGCCCGCCGCAGATGCTCCTGCGGCTCCGAAACCGCCGAGAGTCGTTCGCCGCCGCGTCGCGTCCATTAAGGCTTCTCCTCCTCGTTCTCTGGTGCGGCAACCACTGGGTCATTAAACCGATGACAGCTTCGGCGAAATGGCTCAAGCAACGCGCGAGCGCAGTGGCGGCAACGGTGCCATGCCGTGGCCGCGGGACCGATGCCACCGCCGGCCCCAAGATCGTGCGCCGCCCCACACCGTCGCGGACGCCGATGTTCAAGACCAGCAACGGGATTACCGGTGAGTGCTGGCGTGGGCGCTCGGCCTCGTTTGGCCAGCTCCGGCGACTGGCGCATCGGGCTCGGCGGCGAGGTTGCGGCGGTATTGGGCGACGTTGCGGTTGTGCTCAGCGAGCGTTCGGGCAAAGACATGCCCACCTGAACCGTCGGCCACGAAATAAAGGTCGTCGGTCGGCGCCGGGCGGGCTGCCGCGCGCAGCGAGGCCATCCCGGGATTGTCGATCGGGCCGGGCGGCAAGCCTTTCTCGAAATAGGTGTTGTAGCGCGAGGCCAGCGCGAGATCGGCACGGGTCAGCGGGCGACCGACCTTTTTGACGCCGTCGTCGCTCAGCGCGTAGAGCACCGTTGGGTCAGATTGCAGCCGCATGCCGAGGCGCAGCCGATTGACGAACACGGCGGCGATGCGGGCCCGCTCGTCGGCGCGCGCCGCCTCGCTTTCGACCATGGAGGCGAGGATCAGCAGCTGCTCCGGATCGGCCAACGGCAGGTCGGGCCGCCGCTCGGCCCAGGCGGCAGCCAAGGCATGCGCCATGGCCCGCTTCATGCGCGCGATCATCTCTTCGCGCGTCTCGCCATAGCTGTAGATGTAGGTCTCCGGCAGCAGCGAGCCTTCGGCCGGCGGCTTGCCGGGGCTGCCGTCGAGCGCCGGCGCCGCGTTCACCAAGGCCACGATCTGGGGGCTCGTCAGACCCTCAGGGATCGTCAAGCGATGCTTGACGGTGTTGCCGCTGGCGACGAGCCCCACCGCTTCGAGCGGGCTTATTTCGGCGGGGAAGCGGTATTCCCCGGCCTGCAGTGAGCTGCCGCGACCCGATAGCTCGGCGCCGAGCTCGAACGGCAGGCGATGCCGGATCACCCCCTCGCGCGCCAGCAGCGCGGCGATGCCGGCGAGCCCGATGCGCGGTGGAATCACGATCGTGCGCGACCGGGCTAGGGGTCCGGGCCCGGTTGCCTGCCGGTACAGCCACCAGGCACCGCCGCCGGCTACCGCGAGCAGAACCGAAACGGTGAGCAGCGCCCAGCCGAACAGGCGAAGCGTGCCGTGCATCCCTCAACCGACCCGACGCGGCGCTGGCGTGCTCAGCCGCTCACGGCGGGCCGGTGAAGACAAGCGAGGCGTTGGTGCCGCCAAACCCAAAGGAATTGGTCAGCACATAGTTCACCCGCCGCTTCTTGGCGACCTTGGCGACCAGATCGATGTCGCAGGACGGCGACGGGTCGTCGAGGTTCAGGGTCGGCGGCACGACGCCGTCGCGAAGTGCCAGGATCGAAAAGATCGCCTCGACGCTGCCGGCAGCACCCAGCAGATGGCCGATCGCCGATTTCGTCGATGACATCGACAACTCGTAGGCGTGCCGGCCGAACAGCCGCTTGACCGCGCCCAGCTCGATCTCGTCGCCGAGCGGGGTCGAGGTGCCGTGCGCGTTGATGTAGTCGATGCTCTCGGCAGCGATGCCGGCGCGCCGCAGCGCATTGCGCATCGAGCGGTAGGCGCCACTGCCGTCCTCCGCCGGCGCGGTCAGATGATACGCGTCGCCCGACATGCCGTAGCCGATGATCTCGGCATAGATCCTCGCACCCCGCCGCTTGGCGTGATCGAGCTCCTCGAGCACTAGAATGCCGGACCCCTCGCCCATCACAAACCCGTCGCGGGCCTGGTCCCACGGCCGCGAGGCGCGCGGCGGGTCGTCGTTGAACCCGGTCGAGAGCGCGCGGGCCGCGGCAAAGCCGGCGATGCCGAGCCGGCAGATCGCCGCTTCGGTGCCGCCGCACACCATGACATCGGCATCGTCGAGCATGATCAGCCGCGCGGCATCGCCGATCGCGTGCGCGCCGCTCGAGCAGGCGGTGACCACCGCATGGTTCGGCCCGCTGAAGCCATAGCGGATCGAGACATGGCCCGAGGCCAGGTTGATCAGATTGGCCGGGATAAAGAATGGTGTCAGTCGGCGCGGGCCGCGCTCATGCAAGGTCAGCGCGCCGTCGGTAATGCCGGGCAGGCCGCCGATCCCGGAGCCGATCATGACGCCAGTGCGTTCGCGCGCCTCCTCGTCCTGCGGCAGCCAATCTGCGTCCTCGACCGCCTGAACGGCCGCTGCCAGCGCGTAGACGATAAACCCGTCCATCTTGCGCTGGTCCTTCGGCGCGATCCAATCGTCGGCGTTGAACAGGCCCGAGGCGGTGTTGCCGCGCGGCACCTGGCCGGCGATCTTGGCCGGCAGATCGGAAACGTCAAAGGACTGGATCGCGCTGATCCCGGAAGCCCCTTCGGTCAGCCGTCTCCAGTTTCGTTCGAGGCCAATGCCGAGGGGCGTCACGAGCCCCATGCCGGTCACAACGACGCGCCGCATTCCACGCTCACCGATGGCGGAACGGTCGAGCGGTCACCGGCCGACAGCCCGAACGCAAAGCGGCAACCAGCAGAGTAATCGGGCAGCAGAGCGGTCGGGTGACTCAGCCATTCGATTCGATAAAGCTGACGGCATCCTTGACGGTCACGATCTTTTCCGCGGCATCATCCGGGATCTCGCAGCCGAATTCCTCTTCGAAGGCCATCACGAGCTCGACCGTGTCGAGGCTGTCGGCGCCGAGATCGTCGATAAAGCTGGCGTTCTCGGTCACCTTCGATTCATCGACGCCCAAATGCTCGACGACGATCTTTTTGACCCGCTCGGCGACGTCGCTCATCGGTTCATCCCCTCAGTGGCTGGCTGGAAGCTGGTTTCGAAACACAAACTCGGGCGCCATCCGCCGTCATGATTGTCGCCGTCGGGGGCCGCGATCAAGGCGCGGTCACATATCATACTTCCCGTGGCGGTGCCAATTCGACTGATCGGCCGGGCGCCGCTGCGGTTCTAGAGCATGGCCATCCCGCCGTTGACGTGCAAGGTTTGACCGGTGACATAGGCCGCCTCGGCGCTGGCCAGATAGACGATCGCCGCGGCGACGTCGCCGGGTGCGCCAAACCGCCCCGCCGGGATCGCCCCACCCAGCCGGGCGCGCTGCTCGGCCGTCAGCTTGTCGGTCATCGCCGTCTCGATCAAGCCGGGTGCCACGCAGTTGACGGTGATGCCGCGGCCCGCGACCTCGGCGGCGATCGCTTTCGACATGCCGATCATCCCCGCCTTTGCCGCCGCATAATTGGCTTGGCCGGCGTTGCCGGTGGCGGCGACGACCGAGCTGATCCCAATCACCCGCCCGTGCCGCCGCCGCACCATGCCGCGCAGCGCCGCGCGGGTGAGCCGGAATGCCGCGGTCAGATCGACCTCGATCACGGCTTGCCAATCCTCGTCCTTCAGCTTGAGGGTCAGCGCATCGCGCACGAGGCCGGCATTGTTGACCAGGATGTCGATGCGTCCCATCGCCGCCTCGGCGTCGCGCACCAGCGTCTCGCAGGCTTGCCGGTCGGCGAGGTCGGCGACCGCCACATGCGCTCGCTCGCCGAGCTCGGCGGCCAGCGCCTGCAGCGCCGCCGCGCGGGTGCCGGCCAGCATCAGCTCCGCCCCTTGGGCATGCAAGGCCCGGGCGATCGCGCCGCCGATTCCGCCCGAGGCGCCGGTCACAACCGCGGTCTGGCCCGACAGGTCGAACATCGCGCCGCCGTCTCAGAGAGCTTTGATCAGCATGTCGATCTCGGACGGCAAGCCGATCGAAAGCGCCGCAAGGTCGGGGGCGATACGCTTGACGAGCCCGGCCAGCACCCGCCCGGCGCCGACCTCGATCACCTCGGCGACCCCGGAAGCGGCGAGAAACAGCACGCTTTCCCGCCACCGCACCATCGCTGTGACCTGCTCGACGAGAAGACGCTCGATCTCGGCGGGCGCGCGGACCGGGTGGGCCGATACATTGGCGACGAGCGGCACCAAGGGCGGGCGCAGCGCCACCTGTCTGAGCGCCTCGGCCATCGCCGCGGCGGCCGGCGCCAACAGCGGCGAGTGAAACGGCGCACTGACCGGCAACATGACCGAGCGGCGCGCGCCGTGCTCGCGCGCGATCGTGATCGCCCGCTCGACGGCGCTACGATGGCCGCTGAGAACGGCTTGGCCCGGGGCGTTGTCGTTGGCCACCGCGCAGAGCTCGTCGCGCTCCACCCCGGCGCGCGTCGCCTCGGCCGCGACCGCGCGCGCGGCGGCGACATCGAGCCCGATCAGCGCCGCCATCGCACCGTCGCCGACCGGCACCGCGCGCTGCATCGCCCGCCCGCGCAGTTTGAGCAGCCGCGCCGCATCGCCGACCGTAAGCGCGCGCGCCGCGGCCAGCGCCGAATATTCGCCGAGCGAATGCCCGGCGACAAAAGCGACGTGCCGCCGCAGGTCGAGGCCGCCCTCGGCTTCAAGCACACGGATCACCGCAAGGCTCGCCGCCATCAGCGCGGGCTGCGCATTTTCGGTCAAGGTCAGGTCGCTCTGCGGCCCCTCGAACATCAGGTGCGAGAGCGGCTGTGACAGCGCCTCGTCGACCTCGTCGAACAGATGGCGGGCCGCCGGAAACGCCTCGGCGAGGCCGCGCCCCATGCCGACCGACTGCGAACCCTGACCCGGAAACACCAATGCACGCTTCATCCCGAACCCGTTCTCCCAACCCCACGACCTGGCATCGGCTTGCAGTGGCGGTGGCCATCTTGTCCCGCCGGCGGCTTTCTGTATAGTGCGCGGCGCACCCTTGCCGGCCCTCGCCGGCTCGGCCCTGCGGGCACCTGTTGCCGCGGCGCCTCATCAGCCAAAAGGGATCTGATCGTTATGCCCTTGTACGAAAATGTGTTCATCGCGCGCCAAGACATCTCCGGCGCGCAGGTCGATGCTCTCGCCGACAGCTTTACGCAGCTGATCGCCGATAATGGCGGCGAGGTCAAGAAGCGCGAATACTGGGGGCTGCGCAACCTCGCCTACCGCATGCGTAAAAACCGCAAGGGGCACTACGTGCTGATGAATTTGACGGCGCCGCCGCCGGCGATCGCCGAGCTCGAGCGCACGATGCGGATCAACGAGGACGTGCTGCGCTATTTGACGGTGCGCGTGAACGAGCTCGACGAAAACCCGTCGGCAGTCATGCAGAACCGAGGCAGCCGTGAGGACCGGCCGCGCCGCGACCGCTACGACGAGCGCGGCTATGACGACCGGCCCCCGCGCGAGGACCGGCCTCCACGTGAGGACCGGGCTCCGCGCGAAGAAACCGCTCGGGTGGAGGCCTAAATGGAAAGCCGTGGTGAAGGTCCCGGCGGCCGCCCGGCGATGGCGGCACGGCGGCCGTTTTTCCGCCGCCGGAAATCCTGCCCGTTCTCGGGTCCGAACGCGCCCAAGATCGACTACAAGGACACGCGCCTCCTGCAGCGCTTTATCTCCGAGCGCGGCAAGATCGTGCCGAGCCGCATCACCGCGGTTTCGACCAAAAAGCAGCGCGAGCTGTCGCGGGCGATCAAGCGGGCGCGGTTTCTGGGCCTTATCCCCTACATGGTGAAGTAGGCGATCCTTGCGATGGGCCGGCTCGCGGCAGTTTCGGCGGCGGTCCTGTGCGGGGTCGGCGGCGGCGCGCTCTATCTGGCGGTCCTTTTGGGATCGCCGGGCGCGCTCATCCTCGTCTACCTGACGCAACTGCCGCTGTTCGCCGCCGGGTTGTGGCTCGGCACCGGCGCGGCGGCGCTGGCCGGGCTGACCGCCTGCGCGGTCATGCTGGCGGTCGGCGACATCGCCGCGGCGGCGCTGTTCGCGGCGCTGAATGCCG
>DASYBC010000138.1:0-41245 GCA_036500965.1 Allostellaceae bacterium
CATACCCTTCACCAACTCGAACGCCCTCGGTAAGCTTGCGATCGTCACCGCTTGTGGCATTGGGGGTGCTCCTTTGCGGACCTCAGCAATCCGCCGAGTACCCCCTCTCACAGCCCTGACACAAATCTCCGTACATCACCGCGCCCATGCTCTCTGTTGACTCTGTCCGACCAGTCTTTCACCGTTCGCGACGTATTTTCGGCTTCGGAGCACTCTCGCGCCATGAGCCCGTCGGACGCCGCGTGGCAACAATTGGTCTCCACAGTGCACGGGTCCGGCCGCAAGGCGGCGCTCGCGATCACCGGCGGCGGCTCTGGGGCGGTCGGCGAATTGCTTCGGGTTCCCGGCGGCTCTCGGCTGCTGATCGAGGCGCAAATTCCCTATGACGCGCAGGCGCTGGCGTCGTTTCTCGGCTTCGCACCGGCACAGGCGTGCAGCGCCGACACCGCAATCGCGATGGCACAAACCGCACGGGCCCGCGCCGCCCGGCTGGTGCCGAGCACTGGCGTTGGGGTGGGCACCGACCTGGTTGGCCTTGGTGCGACGGCGGCACTGGTCAGCGATCGCCCGCGCAGAGGCGAGCACCGCTTTCACATCGCCTTCGCCAACGCCGCCGGCCCCAACTCCACCGGGGCGCACTGCACGTGCGTCTTGGCCAAGGGCCGACGTGATCGCGCCGCTGAAGAAGACCTCGTTTCGCACGCGATCGTCCTGTGGCTGGCCCGCGCCTGCGGGGTTGCCGCACCCTCGCCGAAGAGCCTCATCGATGCGGATGAACATTATGCGGAGACGGTGGCGGCGGCCGGGGCGGCCGTCGATGCGGTCGATCGGCTTTTGGCGGGCGAGCTCGATCGCGTCACCGCCCAGCCCGATGGCCAAATAATGCTGTCGGCGCCGCAGCCCTCGGTGCTGTTCCCGGGTTCCTTCAACCCAATGCACGAGGGGCATGTCTTGCTGGCGCGGGTCGCCGAGGAGCTCAGGCAGCAGCCCTTGGCGTTCGAAATCTCGGTCACCAACGTCGACAAGCCGCCGCTCCTGGGCGAGACGGTCAGACATCGGCTCGCACAGTTCGCCTGGAAGTCGCCGGTCGAGCTGACGCGGGCGCCCACATTTGTCGAAAAGTCGCGCCTGTTTCCGGGGACCACGTTCGTGGTCGGCGCGGATACGGCCGAGCGGCTGTTCGGGCCGAAATATTATGGCGATGACGAGACGCGAATGCACCTGGCGCTCGAGGAAATCGCCAATTCCGGGGGCGGCTTTCTAGTCGCGGTGCGCCTCGACGCGGCGGGGCGCGTACGCGCCCTCGCCGACATGCCCGTGCCGCGCCGCTATGCCGATCTCTTCACCGAAATCCCCGAGCATCGTTTTCGCGTCGACACCTCCTCATCCGAGATTCGCGCTCGGCGCGTGAGCAGTTAGTAATTCATAACAGGCGTAGAGCGGAACAGCGCAGCGCACTCCGCCTCAACCTGTGGGTCGGCGCGCTCCGCTAACCGATACCGCCGCTGCCAAATGCCGCGGTCGCTGCGGCGCGTCATCTCCGGGTGCTTGCGGCTTGCCGGTCGGCAGCGATTTCGCGGACCCGGTCTTAGTCGCTGACCGCCGATCCGGAACATCGGCATCGTCTTGCGGCAACAGCCTGCCCCGGCGAAAGCGGGGTCCACCGACGGTGGCGTGGTCGGGGAGCACGACCCAGGCATCGACGTGAAAAGGATTGCGGGGCGCGGGCTTGCCGGTGTCCGTCGGATGCGGCGGCGGGGTGCTCGTTAAGAACGACGACCGCGACTCTTGTTGGAGAACGCATGTATCGATCGGCCATCGCAGTCGTCGCCGTGATCGCGCTGAGCATGTGCTGGCCCGCCGCCGCCCACTCGAGCGATGCGGCTTCCACGCCGGCCCTGCAGAAAGTGCTCGACACGTATGTGGCGACGCGCGCGAAACCAGAGCACATCTCGGCGGCGTCTCTGAGCATCAGCCTCAACGGCGCCGAGAAGAACATCAACCTCGCCGCCGGCACCACGAAATACCCGAACGCGGGTGCCAAGGTCACGCCGGACGACCTCTTCGAGATCGGCAGCATCACCAAGTCGTTCACGTCCGTCGCCATCCTGCATCTCGAGACCGCAAAGAAGCTGACGATAGAGGACAAGCTCGGCAAGTGGCTGCCGCAATATCCGGCGTGGAAGGACGTCACGATTCATCAATTGCTCGACATGACGAGCCCGATTCCGGGCTACGACAACGAGCCGTCCATCGCCAGGATCATGGGCAACGATCCCAGCCACAATTTCACGCCGCAGGAGCTGATCGCGGCGGCGTATCCGCACAACGGGGAGCCCAAGCCCGTCAGCGGCTGGACGTATTCGAACACCAACTACATCCTGGCCCAGATGATCGTCGAAAAAGCCGGCGGCAAACCGTATGCCGAAATTGTGCGCGAGCTGTGCGACCAGGTCGGGCTGAAGAACACCTACTACGAGCAAAACCTGTATCCGGCGGCGATCACGGATCGCATGGTCTCCGGCTATTTCTTCAACCACGATCCCGACAACAAGCCGCTGGCACCGCTGCTCGGGCATGACGTTAAGAACGACAGCGTCTCCTGGATGCAGGGCGCCGGCGGCATCGTCTCGTCGATGCAAGACGTCTCGCGCTGGGCGCGGGCGCTCTACGAGGGGCCGCTTCTCGCCGACAAACAGCGCCGCGAACTGATGACGGTCGTCTCCGACAAGACCGGGGAACCCATCGACGGCCCTTCCAAAGACCGACCGAGCGTGTTCGGGCTTGGCGTCGGCGCGGGCTTCCGGCCGGCGCTCGGCGCGTATTGGTACTATCAGGGAATGACGCTGGGCTACCGCGTGCTCTACGCCTACTTCCCCAAGAACGGTGCTGTCATCGTCGTCGGCCTCAACAGCCAGCCCGACAACAAACAGAACCACGACGGCACCTTGCTGGAAGAGATCTACGGCATCCTGCATAAGGCGGGTAAGATCCACTGAAACAGCAAGCGTAGGGTGTGATCGACCGGGTGGCGGAAGCATGCTCGCGCTGAGCGCAGGCTGAACCGGCCCACCGCTGCTGGAGACGATGGGTTTCACTTTCGTTCAACCCATCCTACGCTTGCTATGGTCGAAAGCCGGGCCACTCTTCTTCGCAGGAATCGAAGATTTCGATAAAGAACGGCTGAAGTGACTTTACCGCATCTTCACCCGGGAATAATTTCCATCTTCGACAATCATATCTTTAACGCACAAGTGCTGATTTCTAGTAAACCACGCACGAGAATAAGCTGTAATGTAGGGACTGCGGTTCTCAAGGTCTTCCATTCCAGCTATCCATTTGTATGGTGGAGACATACCGAGCATAGAGAGACATTTCCCATACGACTCTAGACTATCCACCAAGAACTTTTCAGCATTAGGGATAAACCGCTCACCCTGATAAATGCACGCTGTGAGCAGGTAGGAATTGGCGGCCCAAATTTCACCTGTCTTAAATACAAACGCCACGGAGCTCGCCATCTCTGGATGATCACGAGTAACCGGGTAGTAAAATCCACAGCCGTCGTCATTACGAATCGACCCGACAGCCGTCGTCATTACGAATCGACCCGATGTCTCCGACGGGCGGATCCAGCGGGAGGAGCCGCGGTGGGTATGCACTTTTTCGTATCTCCGCGATCGTCCACATGCGGCCCGGATCGAAGGTCGGCATCAGCCGAAACCACACCACGGGACCTTCGGCGAGGTGCACCTTCACCCCTCGGTCGTTTACTCCAAGTGGCTGACCGCGCGCACGAAATCTGCCAAGCCCGTCCTCGGGCGTGCGGGAGGAAAATTCCGAGGATGCCGGCGGTCCCGAACGCCCGGCCGCAAATTCCTCGCTGGTTAAAACTTCCTGAAGCGCGCCCTCTAGCTCCTTCGCCAGCCTTTCCCTTACACGCCTCCGTGTATCGTTATCTGCGTCAGCGGAACAGTGGTAAGTGATTGGGTGTCGAAGATGGTGCAGATTAAATGGCATCGATTCGGCGGTTGGCTCTCCAAACGCCGTGTTCATAACCGGCACAATGCGACCATGTCCTAGCGACTTCAACGCCCAGCCGTATTCAATTAATACATTCGGGTTAGGCGTCGGACGGCGGCCATCGGCGCGTCTACCAACGAAAGTTAGGTCTGGGACGAAGACCGCAGCCTGGTCGATCTTACGAAATATCGTTTCTACAATTGGCGGGGACCCTGGAACGCCCTTGGTATCCCGATCTACTGAAAGTTCACGGACGGCCTCCTCTACGGTCGCGTCGTTGCCGATGCGTTCGGCAGCCTTCTTCAGCGCGCGTTCAATGAAATTGCGACCATCCCGCGTGGATGCGTCAGCTTGCCAGGAGAAGAAAACAGTTGAGGGCATGGATTGGGTACACCCAAACGTGCAGCAATGCCTCAGATAGATAACTCCAGGTGCATGCTGTAGGTACGATAGGTCTGCGCCACATTAGGATGGGCGGGCAGCGCCTGAATGCGGCTAATTGATCGGCAACGGGGCGCGATGCCGTGTCCACGCCTCCGCAGCATCCGGGCTGTGCCACACGCTCCATCCAGCCGTTCCGAGACATATGCTGTAATCCGCTGCCGTGCGCCGCCTCCCTTCGCCGCGATGAACCCATAAAAGAGCATTAACCTTTGTTGGGCGACCAGCCATAAGCCTTGGCGCAGGCGCCGCCCATCAGCATGGCTCGCTCGCTGTCGCTCAGGCGGTCCGTCTTGAGAAAGGGCTCGACCGCCTGCTCGTAGTTGACGACGGCGAAGGCGCGCGTCCAGTCCGTGCCCCACAGGCAGCGCTCGAACCCCCAGGCATCGAACACGCGGGCCAGCGGACCCCAAATGTCCGGGAAGGGGTACGGCTCCCGCGACAGCGTGCAGGCGCCGCTGACCTTGATCACCGCGTTCGGGCGCTTGGCGAGGTCCAGCACCTTCGGGAGGTCGGCCCAGGGCTGCGGCGGTGCCGGCGGCACCCGCGGCTGCATGATCGCCAGATGGTCGATGATGAACCGCGTGTCGGGATGGCGGTCGATCAGCGCCGCACCCGCGTCCACATTGCCCCAGAACAGGACGTTGACCGGAAAATCGTGGCGCACCGCGGCACGCGCGATGCGGTCGAGGCCCGGGTCGTCCGGCGCGCGGTTCGCCTCCCGCGTCAGCATGATACGGATGCCGACCGTGCCCGGAATCTTCTTCCAGTCGGCGATGATTTCGGCCACCGCCGGATCGTCCGGGTTGACCGGCTTGACGAGCGCGAACCGGCCCGGATGCGCCCGTTGCACTTCCACCGCGTAGCTGGCGTCGTACTGGTACATCGAAAAGGGGGAGATGAAGATCGCGCCATCGACGCCGACCTTGTCCATCGCCGCCACCATCTCGTCGCCGGTGACGTGATCGGGCCAGTTCGGCACATTGTGCCAGGGTCGCTTCGGCGTGTTCGCCTCGTATACGTGGACCTGGGAATCGATGATCGTCATCGGGGAAGCTCCTCTGTGCTATGCGAGTTTGGCTATCACCGTAGGTCTCTGTCCAGAGTGCCCAGGCTCGGTGCATCCCGAATGCCGACTGCTTCAGCGGCAGCTCCCGACGGCAGTGACGGGCTGCCCACGGGTCAAGGCCGCGGACGACGGCGCGCGTGATCGAACCCGAGCGGATTTCGCTCTAGTTCGGCAGCCAGGCCGCGGCTCTGATCTCGCCGAATTCGCGGGCGATCTTGCGCCAGGAGGCGCCGGCGTTCTCGGTGACGTACACCTCGCCGAACAGGCTGAACGCCACGATGCGGTTGGCGTCGGCGGGATGCGTGGCAAGACCCCACATGGTGGCATTGGGCTCGGTCGGGAGCGGCAGGATTTGCCAGGTCTGGCCGAAGTCCGTGTTGCGGAGCACATGGCCCTTTTCGCCCGTCGTGGTCTCGCCGCACCCGGCGAACAGCACACCCGGATCGTCGGCCTTGACCGCCATGCCGCGGGCATAGGGCAGCGGCCATTTCTCCTTGATGCCCAAGGGCTGCCAGGTTTCGCCCAGATCGATGCTAGTAAACACCTCGCGTGCCGTGCTGGCATAGAGGCGCTTGGGCTGCGTCGCCGCGATCGTCACGGCGTGGATGTCCGGGTCGTACAAACCGCCCTTGAGGTGCGTCCACGTATCCCCGCCATCGAGGCTGCGGAAAACACCGTCGATTTCGACCCCGGCCCAGACGATGCGATGATCGTCGGGGTCGACGACGACGCCGGTGACGAAGGGCGTGCCGATCGAGCACTCACGGGCGATGTCTACGGCCAATTTCTCCCACTGCCGTCCGCCGTCTCGCGAGCGATAGATTGCGGCCGGGCGCGTGCCGGCAAAGAGAATGTCGGGGTCGGCCGGGTCGATGGTCAGCGACCAGATCGTTGGGAGAGCCCCATCGGCGCTGATGCGCTCCCATCGCGCCCCGCCATTGCGGCTGACGAACACGCCCGTATCGCCGCCGGCGAGAACGGTATGCGCCTCGGTCGGATGGGCGGCCAGCGCCTGGACACGGCTGTTGAGCGGGAACGGGGCGCGATGCCGTGTCCACGACTCTCCGGCATCCGGGCTGTGCCATACGCCCCAGCCAGCGGTTCCAAGACATATGCTGTAATCCGCCGCCATACGCCGCCTCCCTTCGCCTCGGCCCTTGCGCCACCCGCAAGCCGGAAACATTGTACTTTGCCTGATGCTTCCCCAACAACCTGACGCTTCCCAATAAATGGATCGGGTGTTGGGCCCCTCGGGCGTCGGCTCCGAGAGCTGATCGCCGAGATGGCAGCGCGGAACGGAATGATCGCTATTCATCTTGCCGATGGCGGCAAGGGTAGGCGCCCGATTGCCCTGGCTCCGAGGCCTTTCCGGGGAGTCGATGGTATCGGCTGCGCTGGTTGATCTGCTGACGGCGGACGCGGCGCCGATTATGATCGATCGGACACACACTCGGGTTTGCTAGCACGGGACAGGGCTCTATGAAGATCGACGGACACTGTCATTGCGGAGAGATCACCTTTGAGGCGGAGGTCGATCCCGATGCGCTCAACATCTGCCACTGCACCGATTGCCAGACGCTCTCCGGCTCGGCCTTTCGCATCAACATCGGGGCACCGGCCGAGCATTTCGTGCTCCTTAGCGGCACGCCGAAGACCTATGTGAAGACAGCGGACAGCGGCAACAAACGCCTTCACGCTTTTTGCGGCAATTGCGGCACGCCGATCTATGCCAGCGCCGTGGAAAACCCGCAGAGCTATGGCTTGCGCGTCGGCACGATCACGCAGCGCGCGGCCTTCACACCGCGGTGGCAAGGCTGGCGGCGCTCGGCGCTGCATTGGGTCGATGCGCTCGGCGCGGTACCGGCGACCGAGAAAGGGTGGACCAGCTGATTAGGAATGCTTCGCGCGGTGGCGCCTACTATTCCGCCGCGCGGCCCGGTCGTCGAGGCCGTGGGCTAGCGGCGGCGGATGGAGAGCGGAGATTGTCCCTGAACTCGCCGGGCGACTTGACCGCGGATTGAAGCGATGCGCTGATCTCCGCCGTACCGGCTTGCATTGGAGGAAGCCCATGGCGTCGACCGTGACAGCAATGCCCGCGCGAATCTCGGCCGAGGAATGGCAGACGCGGTGCGATCTTGCCGCGTGCTATCGCCTGGTCGATCTGTTCGGATGGTCGGACCTGATCAATACCCGCATCACGGCGCGCGTGCCGGGGCAGCACGACGAGTTCCTGATCAACCCCTACGGCCTGCTGTTCGACGAGATGACCGCATCGTCGCTGGTCAAGATCGATCGCGACGGCAACAAGCTCGAGCCCTCGGAATACGACGTCAACAGCGGCGGTTTTGCGATCCCCGGCACGGTGCACGCCGCACGGCCGGAGGCGGCTTGCGTGCTGCATACCCACTCGGTTGCCGGCTGTGCCGTGTCGATGCAAAAAGATGGGCTGCTGCCGCTCAACCAACATGCGCTGCAGGTGATCGGCGACGTCGCCTATCACGACTACGAGGGCACGGCGCGCAACCCCAAAGAACGCGCGCGTTTTCTCGCCGATCTCGGTGACCGCCATATCATGGTGCTGCGCAATCATGGTCTGCTGGTCGTCGGCACCAGCATCGCCGCAGCGTTTATCGCGACCTATCGGATGGAGCGGGCCTGTGCGATGCAGCTCGCCTTCCAGCAATCCGGCGCCGAGCTCCACCCGATCGCCGACGAGGTCGTCAGCGCCGCCTATGACAATGCAAGGCTGCGCCCCGCCGGCGGCCGCAACGATCCGGCCAAGCTCGAATGGCCGGCCCTCCTGCGCAAGCTCGACCGCATCGACCCGTCGTACAAGCAATAGCGGGGAGACCTCGCGGCGCTGCCGGCCGCAGCCTGTGCACAGATGCGCCCTGAACCGGGCGATAATGAAATGTGTAGTGCCGACATGGCGCCGACGACCGAGGGCATAAGAGCGGCCGTGCGACAGGCCGCCGAATGCTCAGGCCAGCGCCGATCAAACGCCGTCCCGGAAACCAAATCTACGGCCCTCTTATTATGATGACGACCAGCCCGACGGTTTTCCTTGTCGATGTCGATAACACCCTGCTCGACAACGACCATATTCAAAACGATCTCGAGCGCGAGTTCGGCGCCGGTTGCCGCGACCGCTATTGGGCAATCCTCGAAGACCTCTTCACCGAGCTCGGCTACCGGGATTACCTTGGGGCGCTGCAACGCTACCGGGTCGAGCACCCAAAGGACATCCACCTGCTGACGATGTCCTCGTATCTGGTGGACTACCCGTTCGCCAACCGCCTCTACCCCGGATCGCTCGACGTGCTGGAGCGGTTCCGGGGATGGGGACGGACCGTGATCCTGTCCGACGGCGATGTCGTCTTTCAGCCGCGCAAAGTCGAGCGCTCCGGGATCTTCGAAGCCGTCGACGGCCACGTGCTGATCTACATCCACAAGGAGGAAGAGCTCGACGACATCGTGCAGCGCCATCCGGCTGAGCATTATGTTTTGGTTGACGACAAGCCGCGCATTCTGACCGCGATCAAGAAAATCTGGGGAGACCGGGTGACGACGGTGCTGCCACGGCAGGGTCAGTATGCCCATGCGCCCGACGCCGCCTCGTACCCTCCCGCGGATCTGACAGTCGAGCGGATCGGCGACCTGCTCGAGTATGACCTGGCTGCCTTGCTCACGCGCGGGCGGCCGGTTTCATAAGCCGCGACCTCAGCTTCGCCCGGCACTCCTCGCAACCGAGCGCGCTTGGCGTCACACCGCGAATAGCGTCGGCATGGCTGCATTCGTCACCACCTGCGCGCCCTCGCTGACCCACGCGCGTCGCTAAGAGCGGCGAGGGGTGATCGGCATCGTTGCAATGCTGGTCCAGGCGACCGGTGCCCCAGCCTTCTCCGCTGCTTGCTCGGGCGGTAATTCGGTGTCCCAATGGATGGCGAGAAACCGCCTACCGGTGATATTCCCGGCGCCATCGGAAACGAGCCAGACAAGCGGTGGCGCCATCACGTCCGGCTGGATCATTGTGGTGCGCTCGAAGCCTGCCTCGTCAGAGATCATCGGGGTGTTCGTGATCCCGCCCGGGACCAGGACATTGACGGTCACTCCGCTGCCGTCGAGGTCCTTCGCCATGATCGCGCTGAGCGCCTCGAGCGCAGCCTTGGACGGGCCGTAGGTCGGGTATCCGGCGTGCAGCATCGTTCCGAGGCTGGTCGTGACGTTGATGATCCGGCGCCAGCCCCGGCGCATCATCTCGGGCACCACCGCGCTCGTCAGCGCGAGCGGAGCCGTGGTGTGGACCGCGACGAAGCGGCGCCACTGATCCGGGGTGATCTCCCAGAATTTGAGTGGGCGCTGCCAGCTGTCCGGACGGATTGCACCCGGGCCGATCCCGGCATTGTTGACCAGGATGTCGATACGGCCGAACCGGGCGCGCGTTGCCGCGGTGATGTCGTCGGCGGCGCCGTCCGTCGTCAGATCTGTCTGGATGGTGAGCAGCTCGTCGGCTTTCCCCTGCTCACCCGCGCTTGCCGCCAGCGCCTCCAGCGGGCCTCGATCGCGATCGACGCCGGCAACCTGGATGCCCGCCGCGAGCAACCCGCGCACCATAGATCTGCCGATACCGCCTGCCGCTCCGGTCACGATAGCTACTCTGTGGGTCTCGCCCATGGCGTGCTGCTTCCCTCTCTGCTGGCCTCCACCCTACTTCAGGTTCGCTCGGCACGGTGGAGAATGGTTCGTGGAGAGCAGATCGTCGCTCGAGCGGGGGCGGAGCATCCAATATCCGCCCCCCAGGCCCATCCACATCGACAGAGCGTTCGTGGGCGCTATTTGCGAGCAGGATCTCTACGTCAGCTATCACTCCTCCGATTTTGACGACTTGCAGCGGGAATGGCGGAGGGTGCGGCCGCCTCGACAGCAAGCGCCGGTTCGAATTCTTGTCGGCGTCCTGCTCAGCCGCGCTCGATTTCGCCGGCGACGCGATCGAGCGCGTCGGTGATCGCGCGCACTTGCGCGGTGTCGAGCGGACCTTTGCCGAGGCGGATCGACAGCGCCTCCTCCAGATTGTGCAGCGCGCGACGGATCTCGGGCGCCGGGCCGCCGGCATAGGCCTGGCTGATCGCAGCCATGCGCCCCAAGATCGCTTCGAGCTGCGCGCGGTTGGCGGCGAGGAAGGCCCTGCCCTCCTCGGTGATCGAATAGAGCTTGCGCGGCCCTTCGGCGGTCTCGGGCCGCAGATAACCGATCTCCTCGAGCAGGGTCAGGGTCGGGTAGATCACCCCTGGGCTCGGGCTGTACATGCCGCCGAACTGCTCCTCGATCGCCTTGATCAGCTCATAGCCGTGACGCGGCCGTTCGGCGATCAGGTGCAGCAGCACATAGCGCAGATCGCCGTGGTCGAAGACCCGGCCCGAGCGACGGTCGCGGCCGCCGCGGTGATGGCCGAAGTGCCCGGTCTCGTGGCCAAAAACACCGCGGGCATGCCGTCTGCCGCCATGAAGATGGGGCCGTTTGAACATTCGAATTGTACTTTCCTTTATGGTTGCCGCCGGCGCGGGCGGCATCCGGTCGAAAAGCCGGCGCCGCCATCACCGGCAAAGCTCGCGGGCCGGGGCCAGCCGTCGCGGTTCCCCGTTGCTGCACCTTCGGCATGCGGCAACTGCAACAGCACCGCGTTAGACGGACGCGCCTTGCCGGTGCTGGAGGCGGGCCTGCGCGATCCGCGCCTGCATCTCGGGTCCCGGCCAGTCCTCGGAGAGCCATGCGGGCAGCGGATCGCCCTGGCCGCTGACCGGCAGCGCCTCGTCGTCATCTGATCGCCCGCCCGCGAACAGCTGCAGCGCGTGCGGCATCTCGTAATAGATTTCGAGCGTGTTGCCGTCGGGATCGGCAAAGTAAAAGCTGCGCTGGTTGACGTGGTTGGTGGCGCGCAGGATCTCGACCCCGTTCTTGACCAGATGCGCATAGGCGTCGCGCAGCGCCGCGTAGCTGCCGACCTGAAAGGCGATGTGCGCCAATCCGATCTGGCCCTTCTGCGGGCGCGGCGCCTCGCCCGGTGCTGGGTGCTGGCCGATGTCGAGAGTATGGAAATTCTCGCCGAGGGTCATGAACACGCCGCCATGCTCCGGGTCCTCCTCGGCGATGGCAAAGCCCAGGATATCGCGATAGAACCGCTTCGATACCTCCTGGTCCGCGACCCGCAGATTGACGTGGCCGATGCCTTTCAGCTTGATCGGGCTGCTTTCGGCGACCGCCTGATGGCCGTTTGGCAACAGCTCGCGCCGATAGCTGCGCCGCAGGGTTTCGAGCTTCAGCGGCACCGGGTTGCCGAGCCACAGGGCATAGCGGCTGTGATCGTCGACCGAATCATCGCTGAGCGGGTGGATCAGAATGTCCAAGCCTTCGCGGTTCATCATCAGCCACGGCACGACGTTGGGGAACTCGGCGGCGGTGAAGATGATCTGCAGATTGGCGATCGGGTGCGGGCCGACCGGCCCGTCGCGGAAGCCGCCGAATTCGACCGGAAATGTGCCGCCGATCGCTTTGGCGAGCCGTTCGGCGACCGGGCGGGTCGCCGCGTCATAATAGACATGGGCGTGATAGCCGTTGAGCTGGATGGGTCCGCCAGACGCGTCGGGCATAGGATTTGCTCCCAGGGTTTTGTTGGCAACGGGATTTAGATATATCTAAATGCAGTCGTATTCAAGCGATTTTTCGGCCCGGCAACGCGTGCTAGGATCCGGCATCATCGCAGAAGGGCAATCGAGATGAGCGCTGGGCACGAGCATGGCCAAGTCGATTGGAAGACCCACGGGGTAAAGGTCATCCCGGGCGACCGGCTCGACCGGAACACCGCGCAGACCCCGGGCATGGACCGGGCCGCGGCGATCAATTTCGCCCGGGTCGGCGCGCAGAAGATCTGGGCCGGCACGGTCAAGATCCACGCCGACGCCAAGACCGGCGCGCACCATCATGGTGCCCTCGAAAGCGTGATCTACGTGCTGAAGGGGCGGGCACGGATGTGCTGGGGCGATCATCTCGAATATGTCGCCGAGGCGGGGCCGGGCGATTTCATCTTTGTCCCGCCCTATGTGCCGCATCAGGAGATCAATGCGTCCGCCGACGAGACGCTCGAATGCGTCTTGGTGCGCAGCGACAACGAGGCGGTCGTCGTCAACCTCGACATCGAGCCGGTCGAGCGCCCGGAGCAGGTGCGCTGGGTCGACCCGATCCACCGCGACGGCTGATCGCGCCGGGCCGATCGAGGCCTGCCTCGTTTAGAAAACGGAACCAAATCGGGGTCCAGGGTGTCCCGCATTCAATCCGGCCGAAACCGCGGCAGCGCCGCGGCCGGTCGTGGCAACCCTATCGGAGCCGATCATGGCCAGCCATCAGTCGCCCGCCGAAAAGCAAACCATCGAGCGCGTCATGCACGAGTTCAAGGAGGGCGAGCTCAAGACCGCGCGGGGTACGCGAAAAGTCAAAAACCCGAAGCAGGCGATCGCGATCGCGCTGAGCGAGGCCGGCGCCTCCAACCGGCAGGACGCGGCGACCAACGCCCGCAACCGGCGCCGCACCAAGGCGAAAGAGCGCCGCGGCGAAACCTATGAGGACGAGGCCGAAGGTCGCCGCGCGACCCAAAAGACCTACGCCCGCGCCACCGCGCGCTCGCATCGCCGGACCGCGGCTAAGGGTGACGGGAAAACCCGCGCCGACCTTTATGCCGAGGCCAAGCGCCGCGGCGTGCCAGGCCGCTCGAAAATGAACAAGACCGAGCTCGAACGCGCATTGCACGGCTGATCATCAAGGCCTGTCGCGTCGGAGCGCTCCAGCGCTCGCGAGCCGGCGGGGCGGCCACGGTTCAGATTGCAGGGATTGCCGGCCGCATTCGATTCGCGCAGCCTAGGTTGCTGCCGATCCTATTTTTGTGAAACTAGTGACGGAATATTGACGAATTCCGCGAAATCGCAGTTGCGCTTCAGGTCGTCGGGCGCTATTGTGTGTCCCTGCTCGGTTCCTCTTTACCCCTGCAAAAAGCATTCGCGGATATCTCGAACCCGGCAGGCCCTGTTCTGCCCGGCCAGGTGCTGTGTCCGACCCGGTAAGTGAAACCTCGGCGCCAGACCGCGAGCGGCTGACAGCAGCGCTGTTCGAAGCACGGCGCGAACTGATCGATCTGTCGCGCCGCAACCGGTCGCTGCACGCGACACGCAGCGGCCCTCGCCCCCATTGCCTCGAAATCATCGATGTCGATGCGGACGAATTTTTCGTGGCGCTGACGCGAAACGGCAAGCAGTTCGGCTTTGGCCCGGCAGCCGATGCGCAAGCTGCAGACGCAGCGCCCGAGAACACGGCACGGGCCAAACCCGCGTTGTTGCAGACGAGGCTCGCGCCGGAGCCGCTCGCGCGCCGCCTCCTCAAGCTGTTCCGGGAGGCCCGGACCTACGAGGAAGAGCAGGGCGCCAACATTCTGTTCCTGGCGATCGGCTTTTTGCACTGGTTCGAGGACGCGCGATCCGAGGAGCGCAGCTCGGCGCCGCTGCTGCTGGTCCCGGTTTCATTGGAACGCCGCCAGGGGCGCGACCCCTTTATATTGCGCGGGCGCGACGACGATTTGATGCTCAACATCTCGCTGGCCGAAAAGCTGCGCATCGAATTCGGCATCGCCTTGCCCGAGCTCCCGGCGGGCGATGATTGGCGGCCGTGCTCGTATTTCGACGAGGTCGCGGGCGCGGTGGCGGGGCAGCGGCGATGGGAGGTCGAACCCGACGGGATCGGGCTCGGCTTCTTCACCTTTTCAAAGTTTCTGATGTGGCGCGACCTCGACGCGAATTCGTGGCCCGAGGCGACCGGGCTTCTAGGCAATCGCTTCGTCGCCAAGCTGCTCGGCGAGGATCGGCCGGGAGAGCTGTCGCCGCCGCTCGCTGCTGACGACGAGCCGATCGACCATCACGTCGATCTCGCCGCGGCGATCCATGTGGTTGACGCTGACAGTTCGCAGGCGCTGTGCGTCGAGGAAGGGCGGCTCGGCCGCGATCTCGTGGTCCAGGGCCCGCCTGGGACCGGAAAATCGCAGACCATCGCCAACATTATCGCTGCCGCAGCCCATGACGGCAAAACGGTGCTGTTCGTCGCCGAAAAGGCGGCGGCGCTCGAGGTGGTCCACAACCGGCTGAAATCGGTCGGGTTGGAGCCGCTTTGCCTCGAGCTGCACAGCAACAAGGCGGCGAAGCTTTCGGTCGTCACCTCGCTCGCGCGCGCGCTCGATGCACCGGGTGCGGCGCCGGTTGACGGCCAAACCGTGGCCGAGCTGCGCGCGGCCCGCGACCGTCTGAACCGGTGGTCGGCAACATTGCACCGCGAAATCCGCCGCTCGGGCCGCACCCCCTACCAGGTGATCGGCATCGCGCTGAAGCACCGCGGCGACGGCGTACGAGTCCTCGATCAGCCGTTTCAAGCGGCGGCCGATTGCAATCGCGACCGGCTGCGCGAGGCGAAGCGAGCCGTCGAGCGGGCTGCCGCTGCGGTAACGAGGCTGGGCACGGCGCCGGCGCGCCATGCCTGGCACGGGACGCTCGCCGAACCTCTGGCGCCCTTCGACGTGGACCGGCTCGAAGCAGCTCTCGGCGCGGCGAGCAAGCGGGCTGGCGAGCTTGTCTCGGCCGACAGCGAGGCGGCGACGGCGTTGCGGGTCGAGCAGAATGCGTCATGCGCCGTGCTGCGCGACCGCCTCCGAGCGTTCCGGCTGCTGGCGCGAATACCAGCGGGTCGCGAAATCCTCGCCCATCCCGCCTGGCGCGTGCAGAGCGAACGGATCGCGCGGCTGCTCGAGGAAGGGCGGCTCTGGTCGTCCGGCCGGGCGGCGCTCGCCGAGCGCGTTGTTGAAAGCGCCTGGGACTGCGAGCTCGACAAGGTGCGGCAGATCATCGCCGCGTACGGGCGGTCCGCGTTCCGCCATTGGATCGCGCGCTACCGCGGCGCCGTCAATGAGCTTCGCGGCTGCTGCCGGGGGAAGCCGCCGCGACGATTGGAGGAGCGGCTCGGCTTGCTGGACGGTCTGATCGCGGCTCGGGCCGCCCGCCGCGAAATCGAAAACGAGGACCAATTTGGCCGGGCGGTGCTGGGCCCGATCTGGGCGGCGGAAAACACGCGGTGGCCGGCGGTGGCAGCCTTGCTCGCCTGGATCGGCGAGGCCGCGGAAGCGGGCGAGGGCCCGGACCTGACGGCGCTCGCGGCGTCCGTCGACGCACCGGCCTGCGGGGCGCTAGCCGATCGACTTGAGGCCGCGATCGATGCGTTCGGCGTCGCCTTTGCCAAGGTGTCTGAGGTCGTCCGTCCCGGTTCAGCCGATCTCTTCGGCGCCGCCGGTGCTGAGCATGCGCCGCTGGAGGTGATCTGCGATCGGCTCGACAAATGGTCGGCCGCTGTCGCCGACATCAATCTGTGGACCGATGCTCGGATCACTCTCGACGCGGTGCGCAGTTGGGGCTTCGGCGCGATCGCCGACGGGCTCAATGACGGCAGTATCGGTGCCGGCGAGGCGCGCGCGATCGCCGAGCTGCAGATTGCCGAAGCGCTGTGGCGCTGCGCCTGTGCCGATGATCCAGAGCTGCCGCGGCTCGACGGCGGCGCGCGCGACGCGACTATCGCCGAGTTCCGCGCACTCGACCGCCGGCGGATCGAGCTCGCGCGATCCGAGGTGCTCGCCAGCTATCTCGGCCAGCGACCCACTGGTGTGACCGGCGAAATGGCGATCGTGAGGGTCGAGATCGGCAAGAAGCGCCGGCATTTGGCGGTGCGCCGGCTGATGGAGAGCGCTGGCTCGGCCGTGCAGCGGCTGAAGCCGGTCTTTCTGATGAGTCCACTGTCGGTGGCGCAGTTCTTGCCCCCCGGACGGCTCAGCTTTGATCTGGCGGTGATTGACGAGGCCAGCCAGGTTCCGCCGGAAGAGGCGCTCGGCGCGATCGCCCGCTGCCGGCAGTTGATCGTGGTCGGCGACGACAAGCAATTGCCGCCGACCAATTTCTTCCGCATGGTCGCCGCCGATGACGGCGAGAGCAGTGACGACGGCGCAGCCATCGTTCACCCGGACCGCACCAGCGATTTTGAGAGCATATTGACCCTGGCCAAGGTGCGCGGGGTCGCCGAGCGGATGCTGCGCTGGCATTACCGCAGCCGCCATCCCTCCCTGATCGCCGTGTCGAACCAGCTTTGCTATGGCGGTGAGCTGCTGTTGCCGCCGAGCCCGCTGACCATCAGCGGCGATCTCGGGCTGTCCTTGGTCAAAACGCCGCGCGGCCACTACGATCGGGGCGGCTCCGGGCGCAACCCGGCCGAGGCCGAGCTGATCGCGGGCGCGGTCGAGGAGCACCTCGCCAAATGCCCAGGCCGTTCGCTTGGTATCGCCTGTTTTTCGATCGCGCAGCGCGACGCGGTCGACGATGCGCTGCAGGCGCGCGGCGTGCTGGCTGCCGCCGAAGCCTTCGCTCCCAGCGGCGAGCGCCTGTTCGTCAAGAATCTCGAAGCCGTGCAAGGCGACGAGCGCGACGTCATCTTTATTTCGATCGGATACGGCCCGGACGCCCAGGGCCGGCTGACCGCGAATTTCGGGCCGGTTTCGCAAGACGGCGGGGAGCGCCGCCTCAATGTGCTGATCACGCGCGCGCGTCAGCAATGCGTCGTGTTCTCGTCGATCACAGCGGGAGACATCGCCGCCGACAGCAAGCCGCAAGGAACGCGCATGCTGCGCGAGTTCCTGCATTTCGCCGAGACCGGGAAAACCGCGGCCGGCGAGGTCGGCACAGCAGATTTTGACAGCCCATTCGAGGAAGCGGTCGCGAGCATTGTTCGCCGCCGCGGCTACGAGGTCGTGCCGCAAGTCGGCGTATCGGGGTTCCGCATCGACCTGGGCATTTTGGACCCAAAACAACGAGGGCGGTTCGTGCTCGGGATCGAATGCGATGGCGCGGCCTATCACAGCGGCCGCTCGGCGCGCGACCGCGACCGGCTGCGGCAGCAGGTGCTCGAGGGGCTCGGCTGGAAGCTCTATCGCATCTGGAGCACTGATTGGTTTCGCGCCCCGCTGCGCGAGGCCGACCGTTTACTGGCAGCGATCGAGCGCGCCTGCGACGCGCGCGAGGCGGTCGATGCGGCGGTGAAGCCGGAGCTTGCGGGGCCGACCCAGGCGCCCATGGCGGCCGTGGTCGGTGATCTCGCCAAATCCGCGCTCTCCGATCCTTACTGCGAATGCGCGCTGCCGGCAGCGCGCGGATCGGATTTGCTGGGCTTGCCCCGACCTCAGCTCGCGGCGCTGGCGGCTGAGGTCGTGCGCGAGGAAGGCCCGATCCACCTCGAAGAAGTGGCGAAGCGGATCCGGCAGGCGTTCGGGCTCGACCGGACCGGCCGGCGCATTTTAGAAGCCATCGGCGCCGCGCTCGAATTGGCTGAGCAACAGGGGTCGGTGGCCCGCAACGGCCTATTCTGGTCGCCGCGCGAGCGAACGCTGACGCTGCCGCGCTGCCGGCGCGACGCGGCGGCCTCGCTGCGACGCCCGGACCGGATCGCACGATGCGAATACCAGCTGGCAATCAACACCGTGCTGCGCGCCTGCGCCGGTGCCGCGCGACCCGCTCTGATTTCCGATGTCGCCCATGTGCTGGGGTTTGAACGCACCGGCAACGGGCTCGACGGCGCGATCTCCCGACAGCTCGACGCGATGATCGCGAAGGGCGAGGTTGAGAGCGTCGCCGACAGCCTTAGGCTGACCCCGGCCGCGGCGAGCTGAACAGCCGCGATCCAGCCCGCGCTCAGCCGCCGCCGGCCGGCTCGGTGTACTCGGCGTCGCTGACGTGCGCGCCCCATTGGGTGCCCTGGCCCTGCTCGCCGGCTTCCGAAAGCGCCAGATGCGCGAACAGGCGATCGGGCGAGGCGCCGTGCCAATGCAGTGTATCCGGCGGGATGTTGACCGTATCGCCCGGGTTCAGCACCTGCGGCTTCTCGCCCTTGAAGCAGATGCGGCCGACGCCGGACAAGCAGAACAGCGTCTGCCCGACCGGGTGGGAGTGCCACGCGGTGCGCGCCCCCGGCGTGAAGGTCACAACCGACCCGCCAAGCCGCGACGGCGCCTCGGCGGTAATCACCGGATCCTGGAACACCACACCGGTGAAGGTCTTGGCCGCACCTCGCCTGGTGGTGCGCGCCCCGGCGCGAACGACTCCGGCCTTTACTGGCATAGCCATGCTCCTTTCTTGTGGCGACGGTCTCGCGACCGCCCAAACTGTTTCGACTCGATGAATTACCAGGAGACAATAGGCTGGCCTTTGGGCGCGAGGCAACCTGCCCGATGTATCGCCGCTCAGTGCCGCCATTGGTTCACCGGCAGGCCGGCTTCGTCCAGCGAATGGCCCGCGGCGGGTGGCGGCGCCAGCGCCGCGCTGTCGGCCGGCGCGTTCCGCCGCCCCTCGGCGGCGCGGCGAAGCCGTTCATAGGCGCGCATCGTCAACGGGATCGAGCCGACGTAGACGACGCCGATCGCGGTCAGGGTCGGCCACGGCGCCGTCGTCACGAAAGCAGCCAGGACGCCGATGCCGAGCAGCGTCGGCACCACCAGGTGGTTTGGCACGCGCAGCCGCTTCAGCGAGACGGTTGGCACCTTGCTGACCATCAGCAAGGCGACGCCGACCACCGTCACCGCGTTAAGATAAGGCGAGCGGAACAGCCAGTCGCCCCATTGGAAGCTCAAAAACATCGGCACCATGACCAGCCCGGCCCCGGCCGGAGCCGGCACCCCGGTGAAGAACGGCGATGCATAGGCCGGCCGATTGCTGCCGATCTCGGTGTTGAAACGTGCGAGGCGCAGCGCGCAGCACACGGCATAGAACAGCACGATCGCCCAGCCGAGGCCGCGCAAGCTCGACATCGTCCACAGATAGAGCACCGAGGCGGGCGCCACGCCAAAGCTGACGAAATCCGACAGGCTGTCGAGCTCGGCACCAAAGCTCGAGGTTGATTTGAGCAGCCGGGCGATCCGTCCGTCGAGACCGTCGAAGATCCCGGCGACGATGATCGCAAACACCGCACCGACGAAGTTCCCGTTCATCGCAAACCGGATCGCCGTCATGCCGGCGCACAAGGCCAGCAAGGTCAGCACGTTCGGGACCATGCGGTTGATCGAGAAGTCGGCGAGCCTTGGCGGCCGCGGCCGCCGCATCCGGCCCGATCGCATTCGCAACCCTGCGTTCCTCACACCCGAGGCTCCCTCAGTGCGCGACGCCCCCTCGCGGCGGCTCCTGCGCCAGCCGGTCGGCGATCACGGTTTCGCCGCCGACCATCCGCTGGCCGGCGGCCACCAGGGTTACATAAGGCGGCGGGCAATAAACATCGACCCGCGAGCCGAAGCGGATGATGCCCATCCGCTCTCCGGTGGCAATGCGCTGGCCTTCGCGCAGATTGCAGACGATGCGGCGGGCAACGAGGCCGGCCACCTGCACATAGGCAATTTCGGGCCCTTGGCTCGGCGCCACGCGAATCGCCATGCGCTCGTTATTGACGCTCGCCTCCTCGCGGCTGGCATCGACAAAGCGGCCCTTGGTGTAGCGCAGCGCCACAACCCGGCCCTCGGTCGGCGCGCGGGTGACATGGACATCAAAGATGTTCAGAAAAATCCCGACCCGGATAAACTCCGCGTCGGCCATGCCGAGCTCCGGCGGCGGCCGGGCCGGCGCCACCGACATGACGACTCCGTCCGCAGGGCTGACCAGCAACCCCTCGCGCAGCGGCGAGACGCGCCACGGATCGCGGAAAAAATAGATCATCCACAGGGTCGCGACGACCGCCGCCCACCCGGCGGGGCGCCACAGCCAAAACAGCAGCAATGTCGCGATCGCCGCGCCAAGGACGAATTTGAAGCCGTCCGGGTGCAGCGGCGCCAAAACCCTTCTCAGCACGCAATCCTGTCCAACACGAAACCGGCGGACTCACATCCCCTCGCGCCGCCATGCCGCCAGGAGCCCGCCGCCGATCAGCAACAGCACCGCCAGCGCCGGCAGCAGCGGAAACTCGCTGAACCCGGTGACGATATAATCCCCGTTGGCGCGAAAGCCCATCCAGTTTCGCCCGGCCGCCCGCTCGCGCGGCGACACCCGGCGGATTTCGGGGATCGCTCCCGAGCCAACCCAAAAGGTGCCGCCGCCGGTGGCGGCGACGACCGGCGCCAGCTTGTCGGCGGTGGTGCGGACATCGGCAAACTCGATCGGGTTGAGCGGCCCGGCCGCGGCCAGCGCGGTGCGGCTGCCGTCGGTCACCCGGTAGAGCCCCATTCGGGTGATCGCCACGCTCGCGCTGCTGCGCCCGCCCTTGTCGTGCACCAGCTTCACGGTCCGGCTCGACCCGTCTGGCGCGGTCACCGTGACCGGGCGATCGTCCGGCTCGAGCGACTGACGGGTCACGAGCAGGCGGTCGCCGTCGATCGTCGCGCGCAGATCGTTCTCCTCGAGGTCCGGCTCCTTCATCAGCCAATAAGCGAGCCGGCGCAGCAGCTCGGCCTGCGGGCCGCCGCCCTCGAAGCCGCGTGCCCAGAACCACATCTCGTCGGAGAGGAGCTGGGCCACCCGTCCCTTACCGACCCGGTCGAGAACGAGCAGCGGTTCGTCGCGGTCGCCGGTCATCACCGTGACCCCGTGATGGACACGCGCATCGACCTGACGGAACCAGCGCCCCCAGCTGGGCTCGCCGTCGCGCGGGCCGGCACCGGGGAGCCCTTCGGTGACCGGATCGCGGCGGCCAAGAGCGGTCAACCGCGGCTTGAACCCCTCCTCATAGAGGTCGCCGGTGGGCTCGGCCGGCAAGATCGCGCCGAGCGGCGTTCGCGAGAGGCTCATCGGCGCGCCATAATTCGGGCCAGAAGCTTCGAGCAGCGCGCCGCCGTTGCGGACATAGCGCACCACGTTTTCGAGATAGGATTCCGGGATCAGCCCGCGCCGGCTGTAGCGATCGAAGATGATCAGATCAAAATCGTCGAGCTTGGTGTCGAACAGCTCGCGGATCGGGAAGGCGATCAGCGACAGCTCGCGGATCGGCGTGCCGTCCTGCTTTTCCGGGGGGCGCAGGATGGTGAAGTGAACCAGATCGACCGACGGGTCGGATTTCAGGATGTTGCGCCAGACCCGCTCGCCGGCATAGGGCTCGCCGGTGACCAGCAGCACCCGCAACCGGTCGCGCACGCCGTTGACGACAACGACGGCGCGTTTGTTGATCGGCGTGAGCGAATACCGGCCCGGCGCCACCGCGAGCTCGATGACGTTGGGGCCGCCATGATCGATCGGGATCGTCAGCGGCACGTCGCGGCCGGCCGGCGCGATGATTTGGTGAGGGGCGCCGCCGTCCTTGCGCCAGGTCACTGGCGCTTCCTCCGGGTCCTCGCCGGCCTTTTCGGCAGCGGTTTCCGGCAAATCCTCGACCTTTAGCGAGAGCTGCACGTTCTTGCCGACGATGCCAAAGCTCGGCGCCCGCGAGACGACGAGCCGCCGGTCGCGCTCACCCGGATGCCCCGAAAGCAGCACGTGAAGCGGGGCGGGAACTGCCTGGCGCAGCGCTTTGGCGTCGCCCTTTGGCACGTCGTGCACCTCGCCGTCGGTGATCATCACGACGCCGGCGAGACGCTGACGCGGGATGTCCGACATCGCCCGGTCGAGCGCTGTGAAGAGCCGGGTTCCCTCGTCGCCGGTGCCGGGCTGCGGCGCGCCCGCCCTGACCACCCGCACATCGAGATCGGGCTCGCGGGCCAGGCGTCGCTTGACCGATGCCAGCGCGGCCTCGCTCGCCTGCCGGCGCTCGCCGATACTCTGGCTCGGCGACTCGTCGAGAACGACGATCGCAACATCGCGCTGCGGGCTGCGCTGCTCTTCGATCAGCGAGGGGTTGATGAGCGCCGCCAGCAGCGCGCCGATCGCGATCGCCCGCCAGGCGAGCCCCGGCGCCCGGCGCGCCACGCCAAAGCCGAGGCACAGGAGGCAAAGCGCCGCGAGCACCGCGATCGCCGCCCACGGCAGCAGCGGCGCGGCTGAGAGCAGAAAACCGCTGCCGCTCATTGCCCAAGCCGCTCGAGGATCGCCGGCACGTGCACCTGATCTGCTTTGTAGTTGCCGGTCAGCACGTACATGACCAAATTGATGCCGAACCGCAGCGCCATCTCGCGCTGACGCTCGCCGCCGGGGACGACGGCGTAGAGCGGTTGGCCGTCCTTGTCGACGGCCCAGGCGCCGGCCCAGTCATTGGCGCCGACGATGACGCTCGAGACGCCGTCGTTGACGTGGTCTTCGGCCGGCTCGACCCACAATGTCCCATTGTCCCAGCGGCCGGGGAACGCGTGGACCAGATAAAAGGATTTGGTCAGCACATGGTCCGGCGGGATCGGCACCAGCGGCGGCATATTGATGCCTGCCGTCAGGCGCCGCAGCCGCTGCGCCGCGATAGCGGCGCCGCCGAACGGCCCCGGAGACTGGTCGTCGCCGTCGCGGGTGTCGAACAGGATCGTCCCGCCGGTTTCAATATAGCGATTGATCCGGGCGATGGCGCTCGGCGAAGGCGGCGGCTGGTCGGCGGTTACCGGCCAGTACAGCAGCGGAAAAAAGATCAGCTCGTCCGATTCGATATCGACGCCGAGCGGATGGCCGGGATCGACCGCGGTCCGCCGGTTCAGCGCGTCGCTGAGCCCGATCAGCCCGGCGCGACTCTCGGCGTCGACCGCCTCGTCGCCGGTTTGCACATAGGCCAGCCGCAGCTGGGAGGTGGCGTGCACGACAAAGGCGTCGTCGGCGCGCGCCGCGCCAGGAAGAGCAAGCGCGGCGATCAGAACGATGCCGAGCGCCCGCGCCGGTCGGCGCCGCAGCAAGCCGCGCAGCGCGTAGGCGATCAGCAGGTCGACGAGCAGCAGCAGCAATGCCGCGGTCAAGAGCGGCGGGCGCAGATCGGTCTCGCGGCCGCGGGCAAAGGTCTCGCCGCGCACGCCGGCGGGCAGACCAGCGATCGGCTCGAGCGTTTTGACCCCAGCCGAGAGATTGAGAGCGCTGCGCGAATCCTGAGTGCCGTAGAAGCCCGGCGGATGCAGCGGCGAAGCGACCGCCGCGGCAATTGCCGCGGCGGCGATCGGGCGCGCCGTCGGCGGCGCGCGCTGCAAGCGGCCGAACCCGTCAAGCGTCTCGATCGGCGGCAGCGACCCTTCGCTCGCCGCCGCCGTCACTCCTTGGCTCAGCGCCACGATCCGCCTCAGCATCTGCACGAAGAGACCGGACAGTGCGAGATTGGACCAATCGGCGTTCGCCGTCGTGTGCACCAGCACAAGCCAGCCCCGCCCGTGCTTTTCGGCGGTGACCAGCGGGGTGCCGTCGGCCAGGCGCGCCCAAATCTTGTTCGCGAGATCGATGTCGGGCTCGGCGAGCACCTGGCGCGAAACCGTCACGTCCGCCGGCACCGGCAACCCTGCGAACGGGCTTCCGCGCTGGAACGGCGCCAGCCGGGCCGGCTGCTCCCACGACAGCGCGCCGCCGATCGTCCGGCCGCCGCGGCGCAGCAGAACCGGCAACAGCTTGTCGTTGTGCGCGGCAGCGAGCTGCGGCCCGGCAAAGCGCAGCAGGAGCCCGCCGGTATTGACCCATTTGTCGACCGCCGCAGCCTCGGTCGGCGAATCCGGTCCCGCATCCGCATAAATCAGCACCGCGAGCTGGCGCCGCAGCAGATCGGTGGCGCTGCCGCGGCGGATATCAGCGAACGGCGCCAGCGCCCGCTCGAGGTAATAGGTGCCGCTGAGCAGCGGCTGCCCGCTGCCATTTGGCGGCCCCACAATCCCGACCGGCCGGCGGCGCCAGCGATCGTCGACCAACAGCACGGCGCCGGCGGATTGGCCGCTCTCGACCTCGATACGGGTGGTCTGGTTTCTAAGCTCGCTCGGCATCGGCAGCTGAGCGCTTGCTGAGGTCGCACCGGGTTCGAGCGTGACGCTGCGGCGAGCCAACAGGCGCCCGTCTGCCCCGCTCGCCCGAACCTCATAGAGGCGCGGCTTCGCCGTCGCCACCGAGCGCAGCACCACGCTGAGCTGCTGCGCCTCGCGATCACCGGCCGCGAGCAGCAGCGGCGCCGAGCCCGCTCCGGCGCTTAGATACCGCAAGCTGCCGCGGCCGGCGAGATAGGCCGCGAGCGCTTTTGCGCTGCTGCTGCCGGCGCCGCCATTGTCGGCGATGCCGTCGCTGAGCCAGATCGCGGCACTAGCACCCGGCAGCGACAGCGCCTTTAGCCGCGCCAGCGCCGCGCTACGGTCGACTGGCCACGGCTTTGGCTGCAGCGCCTCGACCGCCGCTTTGGCGTCGGCGGAACGGATCGGCCGCAGTGGCGCCGGTGCCGTGCCGCCGCCCACGGGCGCCGTCGTGACGAGGACGATCTGGCGACTTTCGCGTTCGGCTTCGGCCAACAGATCGCTCAGCGCCGCCTGCCGGGCCGGCCAATCGCGGGCTGCTGCCCAGCCGTCATCGACGACGAGGATGATCGGCCCGCTGCCGGCGAGGCGCTTTTGCGGGTTCAATAGCGGATGGGCTGCTGCGACGATCACCAGCGCCATCAGCGCGATGCGCAGCAGGATCAGCCATAGCGGGGTGCGCGCCGGCGTTTCGTCGCGCGGCACCAGCCCCAGCAGCAGCCGGACCGGCGGGAAGGCGATGCGGCGCGGCGCCGGCGGCGTTACCCGCAGCAGCCACCAGATGATCGGCAGCCCGGCCAACGCAAGCAGCAGCCAGGGCGAGGCAAAGGCGAGCGGCCCCAGCGCCAGCATCGGTCAGCCGGGTATGATGGCCGCGGAAAGCCCCTCACCCTCCCGCTCGCGCGGGTCCCTCCCTCTCCCCGCTCGCGGGGAGAGGGGCGGGGTGAGGGGCCAGGCCGGTCGCCCTACCGGAATGGGATCGGCCATCGGCTTAGCGCCTGCGGTCGCCCGACAGCACGCTGTAGAGCGCCAGCAGCGCCAGCTCGGGCGGCCGATCGGTGCGGTGCGCGCCACAGGTCCAGCCGAGCCGCCCGGCGATCGCAGCAATGCCGTCGCGGTGGTGCCGCAAGCGGCCCAGATAATCCTCGCGAATGCTCTCGACGCGGCTGACGATGATCTCGTCGCGTTCCTCGATCCCGGCGAACCGCACCCGGCCCTCGAACGGCAGATCTTCTTCGGCCGGATCGACGATCTGCAGCAGATGACCGTTGACCCCGAGCGCGGCGAAACGGGCGAGCGCCGCATTGACCGCGTTAGGCGGCGACAGGAAATCGCCGATCAGCACCAGCTGCCCGGCCCGCGGCAGCGGCTCGAAACCAGGCAGGCTGTCGGCCTTCAGGCGATCGCCGCCGATCAGCTCGACAGCCCGGGTCAGCGCCAGCCGGCCGCTGACCGGCGCCATGCCGCTGCCAAGCAAAGCCAGGCGCTCGCCGCCGCGCACCAAGAGGCTAGCGAGCGCCGCGAGCAGCAATTCGGCGCGCTCGCGCTTGCTCGGCCAGTCGGCGCCGGGAATGTACTCGGCCGAGCTGTAGTCCATCGACGGCGAGCCGTCGCGCCACAACCACACGCTCTGCGCCGCCTCCCACTCGGTTTCGCGCACATAGAGGCGCTGCGATTTCGCGCTCTCGCGCCAATCGATGCGACTCACCGCATCTCCCGGCTGATATTGGCGAAATTGCCAGAACGTCTCGCCCTGGCCGACGCGGCGGCGCCCGTGGACGCCCTGCGCCACGGTGGCGGCGACCCGCTCGGCCGCGACTTGTAGCGGCGGCAGCACTGCGGCGGCGTGCTCGGCGCGCTCGCGCAGCCCGACCGGCCGCATCCGATGGCGCGCCAGCAGCGCCGAGAGCGGTCGCGGACCGGTACCGCTCACCGGAACGGCGCCGAAATCTGCTCGATGACACGCGCCACCGTGACCCCCTCAGCCCGCCCGGCAAAGCTGACCGCCATGCGATGGCGCAAGACCGGCGGCGCCAGGGCCACGACATCGTCGACCGACGGACTGAACCGGCCGTCGATCAGCGCCCGGGCCCGGCAGGCCAGCATCAGCGCCTGGCTGGCGCGCGGCCCCGGCCCCCACGAAACAAACCGGGTAATGCCGTCGGTTGCATTGCCGGCCGGCCGGCCGGAGCGGACCAGGGCGAGGATCGCCTCGACGACGCTCTCACCGACCGGAATGCGGCGGACCAGCCGCTGCGCCGCCATCAGCTCGGCGACGTCCATCGCCGGCCGTGGCCGGTCCTCGACGACCCCGGTCGTCGCCAGCAGCATGTCGCGCTCGGCCTCGTGGTCCGGATAATCGACATCGATCTGCAGCAGAAAACGGTCGAGCTGCGCTTCGGGCAGCGGATAGGTTCCCTCCTGCTCGAGCGGGTTCTGGGTCGCCAGCACATGAAACGGCCGCGGCAGCGGGTGGTATTGGCCGGCGATCGAGACCCGGCCCTCCTGCATCGCCTGCAGCAGCGCCGATTGGGTGCGCGGGCTCGCCCGGTTGATCTCGTCGGCCATCAACAGCTGACAGAACACCGGCCCCGGGATAAAGCGGAAAGACCGTCGCCCAACCTCGCTTTCCTCGAGCACCTCGGAGCCCAGAATATCGGCGGGCATCAGATCGGGGGTGCATTGGATGCGCTTTTCGTCGAGCCCGAGGATCGTGCCCAAGGTCTCCACCAGCCGCGTCTTGGCGAGCCCGGGCACGCCGATCAACAGCGCATGGCCGCCGCACAGCAAGGTGATCAGGGCTTGCTCGACGACCGCGCTCTGACCAAAGATCACTTCGCCGATCCGGGCGCGAACCAGGCTCAGCGAGCGACCCAGGGCCTCGACATCGGCAACGAGATCGGCCGAGGGGGCGTTGACGGGCGCAGAGGAAGACAACAGCTACAATCCCTCTTCAAACTCTTCGGCAGGCGCGAGCCTGATGGAAAATACCGGCTCCGGCAATTCCCCTACAGTTCAGCCAGTCGGCGGTCGGCGGCCGCCGCTCGACCGCGGCGACCTCGACATCCGCATTGCCCGCGACGGCAGCTGGCATTATCGCGGGTCGCCGATCACCCGGCTGCCGCTGGTCAAGCTCTTTGCCTCCGTCCTGCGCCGCGACGGCGATGGCTCCTATTGGCTCGTCACCCCTGCCGAGCGCGGCCGCGTCGCAGTCGAGGACGTCCCCTTTCTCGCGGTGGCGCTGACGATCGCCGACAGCGGCCGGGCACAGCAGCTGATCTTCCGGACCAATCTGGACGAGATTGTGACCGCCGGCCCGGACCACCCGCTGCGCGTCGAAACCGCGGCGAATGGCGAGCCGGCGCCCTATATCCTGGTGCGCGACGGGCTCGAGGCGCGGCTGACGCGGCCGGTCTTTTACGAGCTGGTCGATCTCGGCGCCGAAGAACCGATCGCCGGCGCCGCCCAATTCGGGGTATGGAGCAGCGGCGTCTTTTTCCGGCTTGGCGATCCGGGGCCCGACTGGAAGTGACCGCCGCACGGCCGGCGCGCAGCGAGTGACCGAGGGGCGGATTGGAGGATGCGAGAGCAGGAGATACCGGCCGACGGACCCACCCGGGACTGGCTGATCGCACGTTTTGCCGGTCTTGGCCAGCCGGGAAGGCGAGGCTTTGGGGGCACCGCCGATCCGGACGAGGCGGCGGCGTTGCGGCGCGCCACCCGGGGCGACCACGACCTCAATCCCGGAATGACCCCGCCCAGCGTCGCGTTGCGGCCGGCAGCGGTGCTGGTCCCGCTGATCGACCGTCCCGAGGGCATGTCGGTGCTGCTGACCTTGCGCACCGCTCATCTCTCCGCGCATGCCGGGCAGATCGCCTTCCCAGGGGGCAGCATCGACCCCGGCGACCGGGATGCGATCGAGGCGGCGCTGCGCGAGACCGAGGAGGAGATTGGGCTGCCCCGCGAATATGTGAGCGTGGTCGGCCGGCTCGACACCTATGTGACCGGGACCGGGTTCGAGATTGCCCCGATTGTCGGCATCGTCACGCCGCCCTTCCCGCTCGCCGCCGATCCGTTCGAGGTGGCCGAAACGTTCGAGGTCCCGCTCTCGTTTGTGCGCGATGTCAAAAATCATCGCCGCACCGAGCGGATCCTTGAGCAGCGCCGGCGCGTGTTCTATGTGCTGCCGTTCGGGAACTGGAACATCTGGGGCGCCACGGCCGGGATTTTGGTCAATTTGGCCGAAGTGCTCGGCGGCTGACAAGCCTATGGTCCGGGTCTTCATCACCATCGTCCTGCCGCTGCTGCTGCCGACGGCGCTCTATCTCTTATGGGTAAGCACCTGGGGAGCGCCGCATGACGGCGGCGCCACCGCGTGGGCGTCGGTGCCGTGGGTATGGCTCGCGGGTGCCGGCGCTGTGCTGCTGGCGATCGTGCTGCTGGTGGTGACCGTCGGCTTCGGCACTGCGCAGCAAGGGGTCTATGTCGCCCCGCGCTGGCAGAACGGGCGGATCATTCCCGGCCATATCGAGCCGAACCCGCGATGACGACCGAGCCGCGGCAGCCGCACCGGATTGCCCGCCCGCCCTGGATCGACGAGCCGGCGACCCGGGCGGTGCTCGATGCGCTGTCGGCCGGGGGCGCCGAAGCACGCTTTGTCGGCGGCGCGGTGCGCGACGCGCTCTTGGGGCGGCCGCTCCTCGGGACCAGTCCGGGAACCGACATCGACATCGCCACCCCAGCACCCCCCGAGCGCGTCATCGAATTGCTGACGAAAAGCGGCATCAAGGTGGTGCCGACCGGCGTCGCCCACGGCACCGTCACCGCGGTCGTGCCGCCGCGCCATTTCGAGATCACCACGCTGCGCCGCGATGTCGAGACCTATGGCCGCCGCGCGCGGGTCGCTTTTGGCGCCGACTGGGCGGCCGATGCGGCGCGCCGCGATTTTACCATCAACGCGATCTTTCTCGGTGCCGACGGCGCCATCGATGACCCGGTCGACGGCTTGGCCGACCTGGCGGCGGGCCGGGTCCGCTTTGTCGGAGATCCCGCTACCCGCATCGCCGAGGACGTGCTGCGCATCTTGCGCTACTACCGGTTCGAGGCCCGTTTCGGCAGCGGCGGCGGCGATCCGCCGGCACGCAACGCCTGCCGCGCAGCAGCAAGGCTGCTGGCGACATTATCGGCCGAGCGCTTCGCCCAGGAGTTGATCAAGCTGCTCGACGCCGCGGATCCCGTCGCGGCGTTAGGGATGATGCAGCAGGACGGGGTGCTCGCGGTGGTGCTGCCCGAGGCGGTTCGGCTCGACCGACTGGGCCGGCTGGTCGCGATCGAGCCCGAACGCGACCCGCTGCGACGGCTCGCTGCCCTGATCGAGGTCGATCGGCAGGGTGCCGTGGCGCTGGCCGAGCGGCTGCGTCTGTCGAATACGTGCCGCGACCGCTTGTCCGGGCTTGCCCGGCCTTGGCCGGCCGAGCTTGATCCGGACGTTCAGCAGCCGCGCGACCGCGCGGCGCAGCGGCGTGCGCTTTATCGGCTTGGCGCCGAGCGCTGCCGCGACCTGGCGCTGCTGATGATGGCAAATGGGGAACGCGACACCGAATGGCTCGCTGCGCTTCACAGCCTCGCCCGCGACTGGCAACGGCCGGTGTTCCCGCTTTCCGGCCGCGATGTGACGGCCCTCGGCATCGCGCCCGGCCCGCGCGTCGGCGCATTGCTCGATGCCATCGAGCGTTGGTGGGAGGCCGGCGATTTCGCCGCCGACCGCACCCAATGCCTCGCCCGTCTAAAGGCGATCGCCTCGGCTCCAACCAATCGCCCCGGACCCCGGCCGCAGCACTGATCGTCCATTGGTTGTGAGCCATTGAAAAGAAGCGGCGCCCCGGGACGCCGCTGTCGCGGTTCGCGCTGGCTGTTGGGCGCTGCTACGCCCGCCGCCGCCGGAACAAGGCGAACCCGACCAGGGCCGAACCCAGCAAGGCCATCGTCCCCGGTTCCGGCACCGGGGGAGAGTCCTTGCTGAAATTGACAACCAGATCGTTGATGGCGATCGTCGCCGGCCAGTCCTGGAAGTCGAGCGTGGTCGTGTTGGCCGGCAGGTCCGCGATCAAGCCGCTCGAGCCTAAGAGCTGTGGCGCCTCTTCGTCGCTGTAGCCGCTGGCCGGCGAGTGCGTGTATGTCGACGCATCCACACCGTTGCTGTTGCCGTTGCTCCCGGGGGTCAGACCCTCCCACTGGACGACCTGCGAACCGTTGGCCAACAGTGTTAGGTCGGGCTGGTTCGGGTTGCTATGGCCGCCGCAATTGTTGCCCGAGAGCGCCGTGCAGCTGTCGTCCGGAAAGATCTCGAAATCGAAGCTGACGCTCGAAATGGTAAGCCCGCTAAACGTCATCAGGATATCGTTCGAGGAGTTCGCGGTGTTGTTTTGGATGAACGTCCCGTTGCCGGCGGTATCCAGATTAGCAAGGGTGAAGGAGGTATAGGAGCCGCGGCTTCTCGGGCCGGTCACATTGCCGTCGGCATTGTAGCTGTTGGAGCCGACCGCGCCGGCTACAGTGACCGATCCGTTCGTCCCAAGCGCCGAGTTCATCAGGTTTTGGATCTGAGCGTCGGTCGCATTGTTGCTCAGGGAGCCGTAGCCGAACGTCACCGAGCCGGCAACGGCCGGGGGCGCTGACAATCCCATCGTGACGAGCCCGCCAACGAACGCCGCTTGGGCGAGGAGCGGTATCCTGTTTACTAGCATAATCCGTTATCTCCATCATCAGTAGTCTGATATTCAATAAGCACACGTTATGCCAGTTCATATTCGCCAACATGTTGGGCCCAACTTTGTTAACGTCCAATATGGGTGTGTAAGATTTTCCGACATCTAAAACGGGAAGTTCGTGTCGCTCAATCGGCGAAGCCCCATCACCAGGCGCAGATTTCAGCCAAATGTCGGGCGACAGCGGCTCTTCGCGTCGTCAAAGATGCCGACAGCGCTTCTCGATTGCTGGTGCCGCTGCAGGAGGCTGACAACACGCCCCGCTGGGCGAGCACCCCTGCCGGCATTGTTTTCGTCGCCGCGCCGCCTTAATCCCAAAACAGGCGACGCGATGCAGGAGCACCGTTGAGATGAGCGAGGCGATCGAGCGGGCGCTCGGCGAGATCAGGTTCGACCGCGACGGGCTGGTGCCGGCGATGGCCCAGCAGTACGACACCGGCGAGATCCTGATGCTCGCGTGGATGAACCGCGACGCGGTCCGCGCAACGCTCAGCGAGGGCCGTGCCTGCTACTGGTCGCGGTCGCGCGCGCAACTGTGGCGCAAGGGCGAGACCTCCGGCCAAGTGCAAAAGCTGCGCGAGCTGCGCCTGGATTGCGACGGGGATGCGGTGCTGCTGCTCGTCGACCAGCCGGGCGTGGCGTGCCACACTGGCCGGCGCAGTTGTTTTTTTCGGGCTTGGCGCGAGGGCAGCTGGGCAGTGATCGCCGCCCCGCAAATCCCGCCCGAGCTCCTTTACCCAGAGCGGCCAGCCGGTGCTAGCGCAGCGGCGGACAAGACAGATGCGCCTCGATCTGGGCCATCATGACCGAGTCGAAGTTGCGATTGGCGCAACTCCCATTGTAAGAAGTGACCTCGGCGTTATACCGGGCTGTCGCTTGGTCGGCATCGCTGACCACCGCCCCCAGCGATTGCTGGTAGGCGGCATCGCGCTGCGCCAATATCGCCTTTACGTTTTCGACCGAGCTCGGATTGTTGACATCCTCATTCCGCTTCGCTTGCTCGTACCGTGCGTCGAGACCGGCAAGGCGCTGGCGAACCGCGGCGAGCGCCTGGGTCTTCGCCGACATGTCCGCCGACAAGGTCGAGATGCCCTGCTCCATGCACAAGCAGGTGGTGATCTCGGCGGGGTTGCTCGACATCGGCGCCGGAACCTGCGCCGACGCCTGTGAGCCCAGCGCCGTCAGCACTACCAGGCTCCCCCCCAGAAACGCCGCATGACGGGCGCCGGCCAAATGTCCCATCATTCCGTCCCCTTTTGTTCCCCACAGCCGTAACAATCGCCCGTTATTCCCCCGGCGCAGGGGGGGTTGGGGCCGTCGGCCAACGAGCGCACGCCCTCGGCCGCGCGATGGCCGAATTCCTCTGCCTTTTCCCACAAATCCTCGCGCGCTTCACCAACGATCTCTTGCTCACGCCGGCTCGTCGGCAACAGCGCCGAGATCGCCGCGCCGGCCGCCAGCCCGACTGCGCCGAGCAGCAGCGGATGGCGCCCTTTCAGCCAACCGCCGGCACGCTGGGCCGACCCACTCGAGGGGAGGGCTTTACCGAGGTAATCGCCGGCGCGCTCCAACGCCGCGCCACCATCGGCGACGATCGATCTGACCGCGCCCTGCGCGACGCCGGCAGCCCGTTGCATCCAGCCCTCGCCGGTGTGAGGCACATCGCCGTCGAGCACAGGCTCGGCACGCTCCGCGATCCGTTGCGCCGGTGCTCCAGCCTCGCTGGGCGGGGCGCCGCCGTCGCCCGGCGTGATGCCGCCGACCAGGCCAAGGTTTTCGGCCACCAGCCAAGCGGCACCGAGACCGATCAGCGCCAGCGGCACCGGATCGGCGCGAAAGCTCGCCCCAAAGCCGATCCCGTCGGGCCGGTTCGCGCGTAGAAAATCAGTGATCATTTCGACACCCTGTTCGACCAGATGGCGGGGGGCGAGCTCGATCGCCGCGGCGTCGAGGGTCAGGCCGAGCTCCGCTCGAGTGCGGGCGATCCGCCGTTCGATCTCGGCCATTGCCTGTTCCGGCTTTGAATTCACGGCAGACGCTCTCCGATCCAGGCCTCGTCCTGACGCAGCGAATCCAAACTGCGCCGCGGCACCAGCGATTTCGCGTCGAGCCATCGTTTGCCGAGCAAAGCAAGCAAGCCGGCGACAATCAGAGCGGCGACCCCAACGATCAGCGCCGCGAGCCAGGGCGGCAGAACGATTGCCAGCGCCAGCACGGCCGCCGCGAGCAGCGCGAGCCAGCCGCTAACCGCGAGAACCGCGCCGATCGCCAGCGCCGCCAAGCCCAGCCCGAGCCGGTGAAGCTTCTCGGCGAGCTCGGCCTTGAACAGCGCGATCTCGAGCCGCAGCAGAGTGCGGATCTGGTCGGTGATATCGGCGAGCAGCGCCGCGATCGAGCGCGGCGGCGGGCGCGACTGGAACGGGTCGCCCTCGGCTCGCGTGAAGGTTTCGGACGGGCTCACGGCAGCTCTCTCGGCTCTGTGCCCTCATCGGTCCAGCCGCCGAGCCGGTCGTTGCCGCTGCCGCTCGAAATCGCCGCGGTCACCGGCGCCGGCCCGCCCTCCGACATCGGCATCCCATCTGCCGGGCGGTTAGAGACCGACAGAAAACGCCCGATCAGAAACCCGACCGCCACCGCTCCGGTCACAAACAGCGCCGGCTGCCGCCGCGCAATCATTTCGAGATCGCCGATCAGCTCGCCCCAGCGGCGCTCGCGCAGCGCGTGGGCGAGATCTTCGATCTGCTCGGCCGCCCGATCGGCATAGCGAGCCGCGGTCGGAGTTTGCGAGCGGTCGAGCGAGCGGGCCGCCGAGCGGATCGCCTCAGCGATGCCGCCGACCTGCTCGGCGACCCGCTGCTTGCGCTCGTTTGCCGCCGACAGCGCGGCCGATTGCGTGGCACAGGCGAATTCGACCACAATATCCTTGGCGCGATCGAGGCCCGGCTGCGTATTGCCAAAGCCCTGCGTCGAATCGGTCCACTCAGCCATGCCTGTCGCTCCCGCGAATTTTACTGTCGCTGCGCCGCAATCGAAAAAATTATGGAGACGCCGCGACCATAGGCAAACGGCGGCATCGATGCCGCCGTTCCCTGCGAGTCGATGGGCGAGCCGCCTTCACCCCATCGTCGAGTTGAAGGCACCGCCGTCGAGCAGCAGGTTCTGGCCGACGATAAACCCGGACGAGGCGGCGCATAGAAACGCGCAGGCGTCACCGAACTCGGCGGGATCGCCGACCCGGCCGGCCGGGTTCGCCTGGCCGCGCTTGGCCAACAGCTCTTCGAACGAGATATTCTGGCGGCGCGCTTCGAACTCGATGCCCGAGCGCAGGCGGTCGGTCAGAAACGGGCCGGGCAGCAATCCGTTGATCGTCACGTTGTATTTCGCCACCTGGCGGGCGATGCCGGCGCAGAATGCGGTCAATCCGGCGCGCGCCCCGTTGCTCATGCCGAGATTGGCGATCGGCGATTTGACCGAGCCCGAGGTGATGTTGACGATGCGGCCGAAGCGGCGCTCGCACATGCCGTCGACCACCGCCTTGATCAGCATGATCGGGGTCAGCATGTTGGCGTTGACCGCCTTCTGCCAATCCTCGACCGACCATTCGCGAAAGTCGCCATGTGGCGGTCCGCCGCAATTGTTGACCAGGATGTCGGGGGCGGGACAGGCGGCGAGCGCCGCGGCGCGGCCGGCTTCGGTCGAGATGTCGCCGGCGACTGGGGTCACCTTGGCGCCGGTCTCGTTGTGAATCTCGGCGGCGGTCTGCTCGAGGGTCTCGGCGGTGCGCGCGGTGATCACCAGCTCGACCCCGGCGCGCGCCAGCGCCGTGGCACAGGCCCGCCCGAGCCCCTTGCTCGCCGCACAGACAATGGCCTTGCGGCCGCGAATGCGCAAATCCAGCATGTCGTCCTCCACCCTGATGGCTCAGCTTTTGTAGATCGGCTTTCCGGCATGGGTGTAGCCTGGATTACCGTGATCGGCGACCGCAAACAGCGCGAAAGGCGAGCCGCATGAAGCTGACCCTGATCCTCGATCTGGCCCCCACCGGGGTGCGCGCCAGCCTGGTCGAGGAGTGGGACGACCCCGATGGCCCGGCGCGCATGGAGCCGATGATCCGCCATTTCGACGCCGACGAGCAGGCTGTCATGTGGGCGCGGGCGCTGGCGCGGCGTCGCGGACTCGGCCAGATCTACCTCACCGACAACCGAAAGGCCGCCGCGAGCTGAACCTCGCGGGGTTGGATTGCGCCGGCGCTTGTCCGGCGGTCAGATGGGCGGCTGGCGCTCAATAGGGCGGCTGGCCATAAGGGGGCGGCGGAGCATAGCCGGGCGCATACCCCGGCGGCGGCGCATACCCCGGCGGGCCGCCACTGTAGGGCGGTGCTCCTGGCGGCGGCGCGAAGCCGGGCACCCGGTTGCCGCGGGCCGTCATGCACTCGCCGTATATGACGTCGTATTGCTGCTGCAGCGACATCTGCGCGTAATTGGCGCCGGTGGCTCCGTAGGCCGTGCCGAGCGCCGCGCCCGAAGCAGCGCCGATCGCCGCCCCGTGGCCGCCGCCGATCGCCGCGCCGAGACCGGCGCCGAGCGCAGTGCCGATGATCGCACTGCCGACCGCCTGGTTGTTTGCGGCATAGGCCGCTTGACTGGTCTGCGCCCCGGCATATTGGCCGCAGACCTGCTGGTCGGCGGAAAACGCGGCAGGGCTCTTGCCCGGCCCCGGTGCTACCGGGATTGTCGGCCCCGGCGGGGGTGCGACGCAGGCCGCCAACGCCGCCGCCAGCGCCAGCGCGCCGAGCACGCGCGGATCGATTGGTTTCATACTCATGTCCTGTCCGGTGAACGCTCCGCGATCTTGCTGCGTCTGCCGTGTTCCGAGCAAGCGATAACAGGCCGGCAAACCTTCACATCAGGTTACGAGCGGCTCAGGTTACGAGCGGCGGTCGTTCCGATACAGCACCTTGCGGGCGGGCTCGATCCGCGAACTCAGGCATGATTTCGCGCGCGAAGGTTCGAAGCGCCGCGAGCGAGCCGCCGACATCGATCACCATCACGTATTCGACGCCGCCAGCCTCGAGCCGCTTGAGTCGGCCGACGATTTCGTCCGGCGTGCCGATCAGCGCGTCGGTTTCCGTGGCGCGGCGCATCTCCTCTTGCGACATCATGCGGCGCGGGCGGCCGATGCTCGGCGATTGGCCGGTCGGCGACAGCGACAATTGCTGGACGTTGCGCATAAACGTCATGCGCAATTGGTGCGCGGCTTCTCGCTCGGTTGGGGTCGTCGCGATGTGCAATGCCCGGGTCAGGCCGACCGTCATCGGCTCGTAACGGCGCCCCTGCGCCTCGACCGCATTGCGGTAAATTCCGATATTCTCGGCGACCAGCTCCGGGCTTCCGGCCTGGCCGAGCAGCAGGTTGAACCCGTCCTCGGCGGCCTTGCGAATTGATGGCGCGCTGCGCGCGCCGATCCACAATGGTGGATGCGGCTTCTGCACCGGCGCCGGCTCGATCACGACATCCGCGAAATGCCAGCGCTTGCCGTGATGCGAGAAGCGGCCTTTTGTGGTCCACGCCTTGCGCAAAAATGCGACCGCCTCGTCATAGCGCTCGCCGGCTTCTTCCATCGGCATGCAAAAGCCGTGGAACTCGCCCCAGCGATAGCCTTTGCCGATGCCGAGATCGAGCCGCCCGTTGGAGAGCAGGTCCAACGTCGCCGCCTGCTCGGCGAGCAGCGCCGGGTTGTGCCAGGGCACCACCAGCACCGCCGTGCCAAGCCGCAGGCGCGTGGTCTTGGCGGCGAGGTAGGTCAGGAAATTGATCGTCGCCGAGACCTGGCCGAACCCGGTGAAATGGTGCTCGACGAGAAACACGCTGTGAAAGCCGAGCGCCTCGGCCTCACAGATGTAGTCGATGTAATCGGTATAGATGCGGCTGTCGCTTGCCTGCTCGCCCGCATCGGTGCGCGCGCCGCCGAACAACCCGAACTTCATCCTCGCCCTCCGGACTTTGGGCGATGATGGACCGCCGCGCCGGCGCGCGGCAAGAGCGCGCCGATGCGGCGGCGCGCTACTCCGCGGCGTGCAGCAGCGGCGGCGCGGCGATGTAGCTCTCGGCGAGCCTCCGCCCGGTCTCGCGCAGCAGCTTCTTGTCGAGCTCGGGCGTCTTGGCGGGCGGGATGCGCACGACCGTGTTGTTGCAATAGGTCGGGATGACGCCGCGATCCTCGCGCACCAGCCCCAGCGGCTCCTCGCCGGCCTTGACCGCCTTGATGCCGGCGCGGAGCTGGTTGCGGAACATCGAGATGCCGCGGTCGGTGGTGCCGAGATGCTCCATGCCGTGCACGGCGATCGGCCGTTGTGACACCTGCGCTTCGAAATCCTGCGGGCGGCGCTGGGCCTCCTCGTACGTGTCGCCGGCGAGCTGGCCGGGCAGCATCTGCGACCGGTCGGCCCACCAATCCGGCGTGACGACGCCTTCGGTTTCGCTGATCTGGCGAAACTCGATCTGCATCGTGTTGGTGTCGTCGAGCGGCACGATCCAGCGGCTCATTATCGGGCCGCTGAACGCGACCGGTTGCTGCCCGGTCTCCCAGATCGGCGCGACCTGCTGCAGGTTGGGCAGCACGTTCTCGACCGAGCGCGACCAGATGTTGTCGCCGACCCGGCGGGTGGCGATGTAGATGATCCCGACCGGTGTCTCGGTGAATTCCAGTTCGGGCAGGACGCCGAACTCCTCGGTGAACACCGCACCGCTGACGATCGTGTGGAGGAACGAGGTGTGGATCGCATCCTGGGTGTTTTCGAGGATTTGCAGCCAGTTGCACGGGTAGAAGTATTTCTGGCCGGGGATCAGCCGGTAGCCCGGCCGCACGAAGCTGTCATAGATCGGGAAGGCCGGCATCTCCTCCGGCGGCCCCATATAGGCGAACACCATGCCGCCGTATTCGCGAATGGGATAAGCGCCGTGGCACAGCCGGTCCTTCAGTCGGCTTGACGCCCCCTCACCCGGGGTTTCGAGGATGGCGCCGTCGACGTCGAACAGCCAGCCGTGATAGCAGCAGCGGATGCCTTTGTCGCCGACCAGCCCGAATTCGAGCGAGGTGCCGCGATGCGGGCAGTGCAGCTCCAACAGACCGATTTCGCCGCGGCCGTCGCGGAACGCCACCAGCTCCTCGCCCAGCATCTTGACCTTGAGCGGCAAGTCTTTGAGGTCGTCGGAATAGCAAACCGGCTGCCAGAAGCGGCGCAGGTATTCGCCGCACGGCGTGTCGGGGCCGACATGCGTTAGTTCGGCGTCCTCGCGCGGGACGCGTCGATGATGATAGGCGCTGTATCGCGCCTTCAGATAGGGAGCCCTCGTCGTCATTGAAGCCTCCTGCCCGGGACCGGTTCTGAGATGCGGTCGCCGATCGGATCATGAACCTTGGAGGCCGTCGGCGGCAACGCCGATTTAGAAGCGCGGCTTCACTTCCTGGCACAAGAGGCGCAGCGCATTCATCACCCGCTCGTGGGGGATGAGGCCGCCGCAATTCAATTCGGCGAGGATGCCGTCGAAACCGATGCGATCCTGCAACTCCTTGAGCCGCTCCGCCACCGTCTGCGGCGAGCCGACGATGACGTTGTCGCGCAGCACGTCCTCATAGGTCAGGTTCTTCAGGTGCTCGGCCCGATCGATGAAGTTCTGCCGTCCCGAGCGGCGCGCGGATTCCGCAATCAGCTCGTATTGCAGCCGGTAGAAATGCTCGACGCTCGCGCGCGCCTCGTCGTGCGCCCGGGCGTCGGTCTCGGCAATATAAATCGGACCGGCGACATACGCCTCGCCCCTGCCGGGACGCCCGGCCGCCCGCCACCCGGCCTGGTAGCTCTCGACCTGGCCTTTCACCTCGCTCCAGGTGGAATGGCGCGTGCTGGCGAAGACCGGACAGCCAAGCCCGCCGATCGCCGGGAACGTGTCTGGCGTGCTGGCGGCGATGCGGATCGGCGGCAGCTTGCCCCTGTACGGATGGGGCGAGCAGGCGACATCCTTGAAATTGTGGTACTTGCCCTCGTAGGAAAAGCGCGGGTGCGACCAGGCCGCCTTGACGATGTCGAGGATCTCGGTAAAGCGCTCGCGGCTCTCGTCGTAGGGCACCTGGTAGGCGTCGTAGGTGCTGACAACGCCGCTGCGGCCGACGCCGAAGATCAGCCGGCCCTTGCTCACCTGGTCGACCGTCGCGGCCTCTTCGGCGAGCCGCAGCGGGTGGCAGAGCGGCAGCACCTGGACCGCGATGCCGATCTTCATGTGCTCGGTGCGAGCCGCAATCGCGCTGGCGATGGCGAGCGGCGCCGACAGATAGGTGCGCTCCGGCGCGAAATGGATTTCGGCGAGCCACATCACGTCGAGCCCCCAGCGCTCGGCGGCGTCGACCTGCTCGATGCTCTCGTCGAACATCTCGGTTTCGCTGCGCCCCGGCACCGACGGAAACTCGTGGAACATGCCGAATTCCATGCGCGCGTCCTCTGCCCTACCGACCGTCATTGCGAGCCGCCGAGAGGCGGCGCGGCAATCTCGTGCCTAATGCCGATGAGATTGCTTCGTCGCTGCGCTCCTCGCAATAACGGCGTGCTTCAAATCCCCAGCCGCGACAGATGCGCCTCGGGATAACGCAGGCCGGAGGCAGCGCCCGGCGCGAAGACATGATCGAGCGCATCTTCGGTGTCGGCCGACAGGCTGACCCCGGCCGCCGCCGCGTTCTGTTCGAGATAGCGCACATGGCTCGTGCCGGCGATCGGCACGATGAAGTCGCCGCGCGACAGGAGCCACGCAAGGGCGAGTTGCGCGGGAGTGCAGTTCTGCGCTGCGGCGTGCGCCTTCAATTCCTCGACCAGCTGCAGGTTGCGCGGCAGGTTTTCCGCCTGAAAGCGCGGCATGCGTCGGCGTGCGTCGCCGCCGCGCAGCGTGTCGAGCGTCGTCACCGTCCCGGTCAGGAAGCCGCGCCCCAATGGGCTGTACGCGACCAAGCCGATGCCAAGCTCGCGGCAGAGCGGCAGGATCGCGGCCTCGACGTCGCGACTCCACAGCGAATACTCGATCTGCACGGCGGCGATCGGGTGTACGGCGTGCGCGCGGCGGATCGTCGTGGCGCCGGCCTCGCAGATGCCGAGATGGCGGACCTTGCCCGCCTGCACCAGCTCGGCCATCGCGCCCACCGTATCCTCGATCGGCACGTCGGCATCGACCCGGTGGATGTAATAGAGGTCGATCACGTCGGTCTTCAGCCGCACTAGGCTCCTGTCGCAGCATTCCCTGACATATTCGGGCCGCCCATCGGCGAAGCGCGGCCCGCCCTGCAGCGCGACATTGCCGAATTTGCTGGCGATCGCGTAGTCGCCGCGCCGCCCGGCGATCGCCTCGGCGATCAGCTCCTCGTTGCGGCCGTTGCCGTAGGCGTCCGAGCTGTCGAGGAAGTCGATGCCAAGCTCGCACGCGCGGCGAATGGTGCGGATTGCTTCGTCGCGGTCCGGCTCGCCGTAGAACGGCGTCATCGTCGCGCAGCCGAGCCCCAGCGCCGACACCTCAAGCGACCCGAGTTTCCGCCGCTGCATGCCTCTGCCCTTCCCGTGATGCCGGCGCACGATATGATCCGGGGAGACAACCTGCAAACAGCGAGGAGCCGCCATGTTGCGCTACGAACAGCAAGACCCTACCAGGCTCGACCCAGAGCAGAAGCGCGTCTGGGACGCCTGCACCGCGGGGCCGCGCGGCGCGGTGCCACCGCCGGTGCATGTCTGGCTGAAAAAGCCCCGGCCTCGCCGACCATGCGCATCAGCTCGGCGCGCATGTCCGGTTCGGCACGCCGTTCACGCCGAAGCAGACCGAGATCGCGATCCTGGTGACCGCGCGGTACTGGACGGCGCAGTTCGAGTGGGCGGCGCATGTCAGGCTCGGGCTGCAGGCCGGGCTTAGCCAGGCGCAGATCGACGCGATCGCCGAACAC
>DASYBC010000139.1:0-22671 GCA_036500965.1 Allostellaceae bacterium
TGGCGGTCCACCCTGTGCATCGGGCTAATCCTTGGGTTGAGCATTGCGTACGCGGCGCCCAGCAACGCCCGCATTACCTCGATCATCACCGACTCACGCGGCCCAGCCTATGGCGGCGCTGCCATCGGCTCCGCCGGGCCCTACGAGACGCTAATCGGACGGGTGTTTGGTGAACTCCGCCCGAACGATCCTCATAATGCGATTATCCAGGTCCCGGAATCGCCGCGCTGGCTGATCAGCCGCGGCCGCAACGAGGAGGCGCGGCGCTCGCTCGCCTGGGCTTTGCAGATCCCGCCCGAACAAATCGTTCTGCCGGCCGCGCCGCCGGTCGCGCGAAAATCGTCGTGGCTCGAATTGTTCAAATACCCGCGCAGCATCGCCGCCGGCGCGCTGGTCGGGTTGAGCCAAACGGGTGCGGTCGGCCTCGCGCTGTGGATGGTGACACTGCTCGTGCTGGTGTTGCGGATCACCCCGGCCGAGGCCTCGTTCCTGGTGATCTGGATCAGCCTCGTCTCGATCATCGGGCGCGGCTTAGGCTCGTGGATCACCGATCTGATCGGGCGGCGAACCGCGGGCGCGCTGTGCTGCGCGTTGGCGGCGGTGGCGACCTCGCTCGCCGGCTATTTGCACGCCGTCTATATCGGCGCGGTGCCGATGTTCTTTGCCCTGCTGCTGGTGCAGGGCTTGTTCGGCAACGGCAACTCGGCGATCAGCTATCCCTACATGGCCGAGATGTGGCCGGCCGGGTTGCGGGCCAGCGGTTTTGGCCTCGTCTACGGCATGTCCAATCTCGGCAAGTTCATCGGCCCGGCCGGGCTCGCGGTGATCATCGGCACCTCGAACTACGTCAGCCCGAAAGCGACCCTCGCCGGCATCGTCCCGGGGTTCAACTACTTCGCCGTCTGGTACATTCTCGCGGTCGTCGCCTATGTCTTCATCGGGTTCGAGACCCGCGGCCGCACCATCGAGGAGCTCGACGCCGCGTTGACGCGGCGCAAGCCCCTCGTGGCGAAACCGGGATGAAAAACAGCGCCTAGCGCTGCAGCCCTTCGGCGCCGGCCGGCACGTCGTAAAACGCCAGCGTCATCGACACGCTGGTGTAGAAGCCCATCAGGCAGATCACGTCGGTGATGCCCTCGTGGCCGAGTGCCTCGACGGCGCGGTCGAAGAGGCCCTTCGACACCCAGCGCGAGTTGGCGAGGCACGTCGCCATCTCGTAGATGACCTGCTCGCGCGTATCGTCGAACGAAGTCGGCAATCCCGAAAGCAGCGCCTCGACCTTGTCGGCCGGTAGCCCGGCGGCCTTGCCGGCGCGCTCATGCGCATTGGTCGGATAGGCCGAGTGCCACTTGCTGTTGATGATGACGACGGTGATCTCGCGTTCGCGCTCGGAGAGCGAATAGCCGGTGCGGAAATAGGCGCCGAGCGGCCCCATCACCTTCACCAGCTTCGGGTTGTGCACATAAATTTTGTTCGGGCCGGGAAGCCGGCCGCGCGTCTCAAGCAGCGAGCGATAGCCCTCCTGCTGCTCCGGCGTCATCTGGTCAAAGGGGATCTCGGCGTAACGGCCAAAGGTCGGCGTCTCAGGCATTTTTCGGGTTTCCTTCCCCTGGGGTAAAAGTGCCGCGCATCCTGCGACAGCGGCGCGCCGCTGTCGATCGATCCGATCGGCGGATCGGCTCAGCGCGCGATGCCCTGCGCGCCGGCCGGGACGTCGTAGAAGGCGAGGATCATCGAGACGCTGGTGTAGTGGCCCATCAGGCAGATGACGTCGGTGATCCCGACATGGCCGAGCGCCTCGACCGCACGGTCGAAGAGGCCCTGCGCCACCCAGCGCGAATTGGCGAGGCAGGTCGCCATCTCATAGACGATCTGCTCGCGCTTGTCGGCGAACGAGGTCGGCAGGCCGGAGAGGATCGCCTCGACCTGGTCGGCCGGCAGCCCGGCCGCCTTGCCGGCGCGCTCATGGGCGGCGGTCGGGTAGGCGGAATGCCATTTGCTGTTGATGATGCACACCGCGATCTCGCGCTCGCGCTCGGACAGCGAATAGCCGGTGCGGAAATGCGCGCCGAACGGGCCCGCCATCTTTGCCAGCTTGGGGTTGTGCACCAGGATTTTGTTCGGCCCGCCGAGCGCGCCGCGCGTCTCGAGCAGCGAGCGGTAGCCCTCCTGCTGCTCCGACGTCATCTGGTCATAGGGGATTTCGGCATAGCGGCCAAAGGTCGGCGTCTGAGGCATCTTCGGGGTTCCTTCCCTTCGCGTGAATTCGCGACGCATCGTGCAGCAGCTGCGCGGCCCTGTCGATCTGCGTGCCGCCAGCGCCCGAGGGTGTAGGTGCGCCGGCGCTGGCCTTTCACCGGTGCCTGTCGTACCTTTCGGGCTCCTCCGCCGGCTGGGAGAGGGGTGATGGGAGCGCGTAGCGGAAAGCAATACCTCGCGGGCTTGAGAGAGCAGGAGCGGGAGGTCTGGCTCGGCGGCGAGCGAGTGCGCGACGTGACCACCCATCCGGGGCTCCGGGGCGGCGCGCGCGCGATCGCAGCACTCTACGACATGCAGTGCGATCCGAAGCTGCGCGATCAGATGACCTACGTGTCGCCGAGCTCGGGCGAACGGGTCGGGCTCTCCTTCATCATTCCGCGCATCCGCGAGGATTTGGAGCGCCGCCGGGCGATGATGCTGAACTGGGCCCGCAGCACCTGCGGCATGATGGGCCGCTCGCCCGATTTCATGAACGTGACCTATTCCGCTTGGGCGGGTGCTGCCGAATTTTTCGCCCAGGGCAAGCCCGAATACGGCGACAATATGCGTCGCTATTACGAATACATCCGCGAAAACGACCTGACCTTGACCCATTCGCTGATCAATCTGCAGCGCAGCCGCACCGTGTCGGGGGTGTTCAACCTGCAGGAGGGGACCGCCTTGCAGGTGGTCCGCGAGACCGATGCCGGGATTATCGTGCGCGGCGCACGCATCCTCGCGACCCTGGGGCCGCTCGCCGACGAGATCGGCGTCTATTCGCCGCGCATGGGCCGGCACACCGAGAGCCACAGCCCGTTCGCGCTGAGCTTTGCGATCCCGTGCGGCACGCCCGGCCTCAAATTCCTGTGCCGCGACAGCTTCGACCAGGGCCGCTCGCATTTCGACCAGCCCTTGGGCTCGCGTTTCGAGGAGATGGACTGCATCGTCTTTTTCGACGACGTGCTGGTGCCATGGGAACGGGTGTTCCTATTGGGCGATGTCGACCGGCTCAACGCCACCGCCAACGTCACCCACTCCTCGGCGCATTCGGCGCATCAGGGGGCGGCCAAGAACCTCGCCAAATGCGAATTCGTGCTGGGCGTGGCCTTGCTGATGACCCAGGCCATCGGCAACAGTCACCTGCCGAATGTCGAGGAGCGGATCGGCGAATTGATGCTGACGACGCAGCTGACCCGCGCCTGCATGCGCGCCGCCGAGGCCGACGCCAAGCTCGACGAGTGGGGCGTCATGACCCCCGATCTGTTGATGGCCGAAAGCCCGCGCAATTTGTTTATGACCGCCTATCCGCGGATGATCGAGATTCTGCAATTATTGGGATCGAGCAGCTTTTTGCTGACCCCGAGCGAGGCGGATTTCAAGGGCCCGCTAAAGGCCGAGATCGAGCAGTATCTGGCGACCGACAACATTGCGGCGAGGGACCGGGTCAAGCTGTTCCGGCTGGCCTGGGACCTCGCCGGCAGCGCCTTTGGCAGCCGCCAGGTGCTGTACGAGCGGTTCTTCGCCAGCGACCCATTGACGCGGGCGCGGGCTATCGCCACGATCTACCCGAAACAGGAAGCAATGGATCGCGTGCTCGAATTTCTCGGACGCGACGACGACAGCTTGTGACGGAGGAATTGATGAAAAAGCCGATGTACCTGCAGCACGTCAATCTATATGTGCGCGACGCCGACCGGTCGAAGCAGTGGTACGAGGATCTGTTGGGCCTGCACACCTATGAATACCGGCCGGGATGGGCCGCCTTCATGTCGGCCGATACCGAGCAGTCGCACGAGGTGGCGCTGATGCAATTGGGGCCGGACGCGCCATTGCAGGAAAAGGGCCAGGTCGGACTCAATCATATGGCCTGGCGGCTCGAATCGCTCGACGATCTGAAGGAATTTTATCATCGGTGCAAAGAAAAGCGGCAGCCGATCGAGCGCATCTCCGATCACGGCATCTCGCTCGGGATTTATATGCGCGACCCCGACGGCAACGGCGTCGAGGTGTTTTATGAGATGCCGCGCGCCGAATGGCCGGTGGACTATCACGTGTTCACCCGCGAGAAGACCGGCAATGGCCGCTTCCCCGGCCCGTGGGACAATGACGAGGCCTTCATGCGGCCACAGGCGCCGGCGCCGCAACCGGTCGCCGCACAGTAGCCGCACAATAAGGGAGTAGCCCCTCACCCCAGCCCTCTCCCCGCATGCGGGGAGAGGGAGGGACCCGCGGCAGCGCGAGGGTGAGGGGCGATGCGCGTGACGAACGCCATGACGGACGATCGAATAACCCGCTTGCTGTTGAAGCAGGAAATCGAGGAGTTCCTCTATCATGAGGCGGAGCTGCTCGACGAGCGGCGCTACGAGGACTGGCTGGCGCTGATCGCCGACGACATCCGCTACTGGATGCCGATGCGGCGCAACGTCAAGGTCGGGGAGCAGCAGCGCGAGTTCACCCGCGCCGACCACGACATCAACTGGTTCGACGAGGGCCGGGAGACCTTGGATCGCCGGGTCAAGCAGATCCTGACCGGCATTCATTGGGCCGAGGAGCCGGTCTCGCGCATCACCCACATCGTCTCGAACGTGCAATTGCTCGAGGCGACGCCGTCGATCGCGGAACCGGCCGAGGTCGCGACCAAGTGCCGGTTTCTGATCTACCGCAACCGGGTCGAGACCGAGACCGACATCCTGGTCGGCAAGCGCGAAGACCGGCTCCGCCGGATCGGCCAAGGTTGGCAAATCGCCCGGCGCACGATCATCCTCGACCAGAACGTGCTGATGAGCAAAAACCTGACCTTCTTCTTCTAGCGTCGGCCGTCAGGGCACCTCGCTTGCGCCCCGTTTCGCCACACCGGCGAAGGCCGGTGCCCATTTCAGGAATGGGTCCCGGCTTTCGCCGGGAAGACGAGTAAGGAGGACATGGTGACAGTAAGCAACGATGGCTACCGCACCGGTCTCGTCGATTTGGGCAAAGGCCAGATCAGCCGCGAGATCTTTGTCAGCGACGCGATCTACGCGCAGGAGCAGGAAAGGCTGTTCGCGCGGGCCTGGCTCTATGTCGGGCACGAGAGCCAGATCCCGAACCCCGGCGATTTCTTTGTGTCCGGGATGGGCGAGGAGAGCGTCATCCTGTGTCGCGACCGCGCCGGAGAGATCCACGTGTTCCTCAATTCGTGCCGGCACCGCGGCATGAAGGTGTGCCGCTATGACGAGGGCTCGACGCCGGTTTTCACCTGCCCCTATCACGGTTGGAGCTACGGCACCGACGGCAAATTGGTCGGCGTGCCGTATTTCCGCGAGGCCTACCACTCGAAGCTCGACCGCTCACAATGGGGTTTGGTCGAGGTGGCGCAATTGTACAACTACAAGGGCTCGGTCTGGGCTACCTGGGACCCGGCCGCCCCGTCCTTTGCCGAATACCTCGGGGATTTCGCGCGCTATCTCGACCTGACCTTGGAAACCTGGGAGGGCGGCGACAGCGGCGTCGAAGTGTTGGGCGGGGTGCAGAAATGGCTGATCCCGTGCAATTGGAAATTCCCGGCTGAGAATTTTTGCGGCGACAGCTATCACAATATCAGCCATCGCTCGGTCGATCTCGCCGGCATCGGCCCGTCGGGCAGCGGGCGGCGCGACATGCGCGAGCGCGAGATGGCGCGGCGGTTGCAGGTGTCGTTCTACGAGCGAGGGCACCAGACCGGAGTCTATCTGTTGCCGCAAGGCCAGCCGACGCCGCTCGCCTACAGTCATTCGCCGGTCGTCTCCGAATATTTCGCGCATTGCGAAGAACAGCGCCGTCGCCGCAAAGGCGAATGGGGACGGGTTATCGGCAGCCCCGGCGAAGTCTTTCCCAACATCGCCCTTCATCCGCGCCAGCCGCGCACGATCGCGGTGTGGCATCCGCGCGGCGCCCACCAGACCGAGTGCTGGCGCTGGTACTTCGTCGATAAGGCGGCACCGCAGGAGGTCAAGGACTTCCTGCGCGACTATTACATCCGTTATTCCGGGCCGGCCGGCATGACCGAGCAGGACGACATGGAGAATTGGAACTATGCCCATGCCGCGAGCCGCGGCACGATCGCGCGGCGCCATCCCTACAGCTACGAGCAGGGGCAGGGCTACGAGATCGACAATTACGAATGGCAGGGGCTGCGCATCCCCGGCACCGTGATGGACATCACCGAAGCGAAATCGAGCGAGCACAATCTGCGTAACCTCTACCGGCGCTGGGCCGAGTTTATGGAAGCCGAAAGCTGGGACGAGCTCGCGACTTGGCGCCGCGCGGATCGCGGCATCGTGCGGGCCGCCGAATGAGCGAGCTGGTCAACACCCGCCTGTTGGCTCCCGGCATGCAGATCGTGCTGGTCGATGGCGCGGTGGCCGAGATCGTGTCAAACCCGTTGGATGGCGTCTGGGTGTTCGGCCGCTATCTGTCCTCGCCGACCGATCCCTCGGTCGTCGGCAGCGAGGAGATGATTTTCGCGCAAGACATCGCCGAAATCCGCAAGCTATCCTGAGCCCGAGGAACGAAGCCCGAGGGCGAAACAACGCATCGCGGCAGAGCGCGCCGAGGCGCGGCGACCGGGACTGCGGCAGGAGAAGCGGATGGACATGATCGCCGATAAGACTAGCCTGCCCGCCGATCTCGATGCGCAACTGGTGGTGCGGCAGGCGGCAGCGCTGCGGCCGATGCTGCGCGACTACCATGACGAGATCGAGCGCGAGCAACGCCTGCCGCCAGCCCTGTTCGAGCGGTTGCGTGCCGCCGGGTTTTACCGGCTGGTGATCCCGCGCGCGCTGGGCGGGATCGAGGCCGACCCGCTCACCTATCTGCGCGTCGTCGAGCTGTTGGCCGAGGGCGCCGGCTCGGTCGGCTGGAACCTGGCCAATAACGGCGTCGGCCAGCTCGTGACGCTCGGGTTGCCGGACGAGGGCGTGCAAGAGATCCATGGGCGCGGCACACCCGCGATCATCGCCGGCACCGCGGTGCAGGGCGGCGGGCAGGCGGTGCCGGTCGCCGGCGGCTACCGGGTCAGCGGGCGCTGGCAATTCGGCAGCGGCTCTCAGGAGGCCTCCTGGATGCTGGGGAGCTTCCAGGTTCTCGACGGCGGCCGGCCACGTCTCAGTCCGGAAGGCGCCCCGCTCTTTTGGCGCGGGGTGTTTGCGCGGGCGGAAGCGGAAATCGTCCCCGGCAGCTGGGATGTGGCCGGGCTGCGCGGCACCGGCAGCTTCGACTGGACGGTCGAGGACGTGTTTCTGCCGGAGCGGCGCACGGTGGCCCATGCCCGCGCCCCGCTCGACAACGAGTGGCAGCGCTGGCCGGGGGTCAGCTACGCCTTGCCGTCGCAATGCTGGGTCGGGCCGCACCACAGCGCGGTGATCACCGGCATCGCGCGGGCCGGCATCGACGCGCTGATCGCGCTCGCCGGCGGCAAGACGCCGCGCGGCCGCACCGGCCTCCTATGCGACAATCCCCAGGTCCAGGACGCGGTCGGCCGGGCCGACGCGATCCTCAACGCCGGGCGCGCCTATCGCACGGCGATGATCGCCGAGCTGTGGGCCACGGTCGCCGCTGGCGACGAGACCACCCTCGAGCAGCGCGCCCGCTGCCGGCTGGCCGCGGTCTACGCCGCCGACAGCGCGCGCCAGGCGATGGATCTGGTGTATCGGCACGGCGGCAGCACGTCCTTCAAGCGCGAGAGCCGCCTCGCCGAATGCTGGCGCGACCTGCACGTCGTCGGCCAGACGGTCACGATCGCGCCCGAATGGTACCCGATCGGCGGGCGGGCGTATCTGGGGATGGACCCCGGCCCGCGCCTGCGCTAGCCGGCGGTCAGGCGAAAGCGGGAAGGGTTTTTCACCCCGTTTTTCCCTCGAATTCCCCCCAGTCCACTTTGTTCGCCTGCTAACTCATGGTGCGGACGGCGGGACTCGAACCCGCACTCCCTGGCGGGAAGCAGATTTTAAGTCTGCTGCGTCTACCATTTCGCCACGTCCGCCTGCCGCCGCCACGCGGGCCCGGCCTAGCCCTCGCGCAATCCTTCGGTGGGCGCGCCGCCCAACGCCTCGATCAGCGCCTTCAGCGCTTCGGTGGCGCCATCGAGCCGGGCGCCATCGGTGCCGCGCAAGACCAGGGTCACGCCGAAATCGCCGCGCCGGAAGTACGGGTAGGAGCCGATTTCGATATCGGGCCAGCGTTCTTGCAGGGCCGAGAGATCTTGCGCCAAGACGCCTTCACCGAGATGGCAGCTGACGCTGCGGCTCAGCAGCTTTGCGCCGCCGACCAGGCGGTGTTTCAGCTGCGCGAAGATCGCCTGCATGATGCTCGGCACTCCGGGCAATACAAAAACGTTGCCGATCTGGAACCCGGGCGCGCGCGAGATCGGGTTTGGCAGCAGCACCGCCCCCTCGGGCACCCGCGCCATGCGCAGCCGCGCCTCGTTCAGATGGCCGGCCGGATAATGGGTTTCGAGCAGGCGCTTGGCGTCTGGATGCACGATCAGCGGCACGCCGAACGCGTCGGCCATGCATTGCGCGGTGATGTCGTCGTGGGTCGGGCCGATCCCGCCGGTGGTGAAGACGTAGTCGAAGCGGCGCCGCGCCTCGTTGACGGTGGCGACGATCACCTCAGCGACATCGGGGATGACCCGCGCCTCGCGCAGGCGGATCCCGGCCTCGTTGAGCCCGCGGGCGAGAAAGCCCAAATTCTCGTCCTGGGTGCGGCCCGACAGGATCTCGTTGCCGATGATCAGCACGCAGGCGGTGACGCTTCGCGGCTCGTCTCGCTCGGTGCCGGGATTGCTGTCGGTCATCGGGTGCTGGCCTTGCGTTGATCGGTGCCGCCGGCGGACGGCGGCGGCCCTTCATAGGCAAATGCTCGGCGCGGCACAATCGCGCGCTCGGCAACAAGGTTGCCCCACTGCAGGCGAATCCCTACGTTTCACTGATCCTTCAGCAGAGGTGCGGCGCGACCGCTGACCAACAATGCAGAGCACACCCGAATTACGGCGGGAGACGGCGCCCGACCTCGCCCGAAGCCGCGAGGAATTGGTCCGCGACGGCCGGATCAAGCTTCACGGCCCCGAAGCGTTCGAGGGCATGCGCCGCGCCGGCAGGCTCGCGGCCGAAACACTCGACTTTATCGCGCCGTACGTCCGCCCGGGGGTGACGACCGGCGAGCTCGACCGGCTTTGTCATGAATTCACCCTTGACCATGGCGCAATCCCGGCGCCGCTCAACTATCGCGGCTTTCCGAAATCGATCTGCACCTCGATCAACCATGTCGTGTGTCACGGCATCCCCGGCGAGCGGCGGCTGGTCGAGGGCGACACCTTGAACATCGACGTCACCCCGATCCTCGACGGCTGGCACGGCGATTCGAGCCGCATGTACTTCGTCGGCGAGCGCATCCCGGTCAAGGCGCGGCGGCTGGCGGACGTAACCTATGAGGCGATGATGCGCGGCATCGCCGTCATTCGCCCCGGCGTCCATATCGGCGCGATCGGCGATGCGATCCAGCACCATGCCGAGAGCCATCGCTTTTCGGTGGTCCGCGATTTCTGCGGCCATGGCGTCGGCCGCATTTTCCACGACGCGCCCTCGATCCTGCATTATGGGCAGCCCGGCGACGGGCCGGTCATGCGCGAGGGCATGTTCTTCACCGTCGAGCCGATGATCAACGCCGGCCGCTGGGAGGTGAAGATTCTCGGCGACGGCTGGACCGCGGTGACCAAGGACCGCTCGCTCTCGGCGCAGTTCGAGCACACCATTGGGGTCACCGCCACCGGCTGCGAGATTTTCACGATCTCGCCCGCCGGTCTGCATCGCCCGCCTTACCCGGTCACGGCTCCGGCAGAAACGATCGCGACAGCACCTCTTCCGGGGTAAAGGGGCATGTCTCGGGAAAGGCCGCTTGGGGCAGACCCGTCTCCTCCGCTGCATCTTCTCGCGCATCCGCATAAGCTTGCAGCAGAATTTCGGCGACCGCCGGGCGCAGGCTGGGCGATTCGCTCAACAGTTCCTCGATCTTGCGACGCTGCTCCCGGATTGTCCCCGACCAGCTGCGCGATTGCATCTGGGGCTGCAGCCGCCACTTCGAAAGATGAACCAGCAGCATGGTCAAGCGACTTTTGATTTCGCGCCGGTCGCTGCGGCCCATGCTCTCGATCTCCTCGGCAATGTTCTCGACATCGAGGTCGGAAAATTCGCCCGCGCGCAGCAGCCGAGCCTGCTCGACGGTCCAAGCGTAGAAGTCTTCTTCGTAATCAGCCTTGTTGCGGGACATTGCCAACCTCCGCTCGACGGCCGCGCCGACGCCGCGACCTGCCGCCAAATTAGCGCGGTTTGCCGGACTCGCCCGAAATTTGCGACGAGCGGCCGGCTGGCGCTTTCCGGGCATTCGCCGTAGAAGCCTGCCCCGACTGACGCCGGTCGGAGCTTGCCAATGTGTCGTCGCGCCATAGCGCTCTTCTGCCTATCGCTGCTGACCGCCGCCCCGGTGATGGCGCAGGCTCCACCAGTCGGCGAGTCGCCGCATCCCCCCGGCGCCGAGCCGCCGATCGGCGAGCCGCAGCCCGTCGCCCCGCCGCCCGCCTCTGCATCCGAGCCGGGCGAACCACAATCCGGCCGGGTGTTCTGCGGGCAGAGCGTCAGCTATCGGCTGGCCGATCCGTCGACCGTGCCCGAGGACGATCGGCGCTTCCAGGGGGTGTGGAGCGATGCGGCCTGGGACGCGCATACCTGCGCAGCGTTGATCGTCGAGGGCGTCAAGCCCGATGGCGCAGCGTCGGTGATCTATATCTTCGGGCCGCAGGGGTCGAGCGCGCCGGGGCCGGGCGGGGTGCTGCACGGTGCCGGGGTGATCCGCGGCGGCGAGCTCCGGTTTCAGAACTCCGACGGAACTCAATTCGCCTTTCGCCCGGGCCTCGTCGACATGATCGGGCATATGATCAACCCGCAAGGCGAGAGTTTCGCCGCAACCTTCAAGGCGACGCCGTAAGCGCTGGGCGGCGCCGAGTTGACGGTGGCGGCAGCGATGACCAAATCTCGCCAACGCCGGGGGCGATCTCCGGCGGGCCTGAACGCCGCCAGAAGCAAGGCTTCCCGGGCGCAACCAGGCGACTGCACAACATTCGGACTTTCGCCAGCATCGCATGCCGCGATCCTTCGCCCCCTCGCCGATCATCGAGCTGACCGAGCGCAGCCGCGACATCTTCCGCCTGATCGTCGATGGCTATGTCGCCACCGGCGAGCCGATCGGGTCGCGCACCTTGTCGCGGCTCTTGGGTCAGAATTTGTCGTCGGCGACGATCCGCAACGTCATGGCCGATCTCGAAGAGGCGGGCTTGCTGTACGCGCCTCACACCTCAGCCGGACGGTTGCCGACCGAGGCTGGGCTGCGGCTGTTCGTGCACGGCCTGCTCGAGGTCGGGCGCCTCGCCGAAGATGAGCGGCGCAACATCGAGAGCCTGTGCCTGGCCCGCGGCAAGAGCCTGCCGCAGGCGCTCGAAGAGGCGATCAGCGCGCTCTCGGGGCTGTCGCATTGCGCCGGGGTGGTGGTCGCTCCGAAACAGGATCGGCCGCTGAAGCATCTCGAATTCGTCCATCTCGGTGCCGGGCGGGCGCTCGTCGTACTGGTGACCGAAGACGGGCTTGTCGAAAACCGGGTCATCGAGGTGCCGCTCGGCCTGCCGCCCGCGGCGCTGACCGCGGCGGGCAATTATCTGAACGCGCGGCTGATCGGCCGCACCATCGAGGAGGCGCGGGCCGAGATCGAGGCGGAAATCGCCTCGAACCAGGCTCAGCTCGACGAGCTGACCTCGAAGCTGGTCGCCGCCGGGCTGGCGAGCTGGGCCGGCGACGACAAGGGCAGCGCGCTGATCGTTCGCGGCCAGGCCAATTTGCTCGACGACGTAACCGCGCTGGCCGATCTCGAAAGGCTGCGCGCGCTGTTCGAGATGCTGGAAACCCGCGAGACGGTGCTCCGCCTGCTCGACGCCAGCAAGCAGGGCGAGGGCGTGCAAATCTTCATCGGCGCCGAGAGCCGGCTGTTTGGGGTCGCCGGCTGCTCGATGGTGATCGCCCCCTATCACAACAGCCGCGAGCAGATCGTCGGCGCGATCGGGGTCATCGGCCCCACCCGGATCAACTATGCCCGGATCATTCCGATGGTGGATTACACCGCGAAGGTGATCGGGCGCCTCCTCGGATAGGACGGATGATGGACGACACCAGAAAGAATGAGCAGATGGCGGTCTCGGGCGAGGCCGCCGCCAACAGCAATGAGGGCGAGGCGGCCGAGCCCTCGCCGGACGAGCGGATCGCGCGGCTCGAAGCCGAGCTCGCCGAGCACAAGGACCGCTTGCTGCGCGCCCTCGCCGAGACCGAGAACACCCGTCGCCGGGCCCAGCGCGAGCGCGAGGACGCCCTCAAATACGCGATTACCGGGTTTGCAAAAGATCTGCTGCCCGCCGCCGACAATCTGCGCCGTGCGCTCGACAGCCTGCCCGAGGCGGAGGTCAGGGACGAGCGCACCCGCGGGTTGCTCGCCGGGGTCGCGGCGACCGAGCGCGAGCTGCTGTCGGTGTTTGAGCGCCATGGCATCCGCCGCATCGACCCGCAGTCCGAGCATTTCGACCACAATTTCCACCAGGCGATCTTCGAGGCCGAGCGGGAGGACCAGCCGGCCGGCACGATCGTCGAGGTGCTGCAGCCCGGCTATGTGCTGCACGAGCGCCTGTTGCGCCCGGCCATGGTCGGCGTCGCCAAGCCGCCGGCGAAGGCGACCGAGCCGTTGTAGCGCTCAGCCCGCTAACTTATATACCGTTTCACAGTCAGGGGGGCTGACGAACCGCTTTCCGGGGGATCGGGCCGGTGCTTCCCCAGGCCGCCCGGTCCTGCTTTTGAAATGAGGTGTCCATGAGCAAGGTCATCGGTATCGATCTCGGCACGACCAATTCCTGCGTCGCAGTGATGGAAGGCAAGAGCGCCAAGGTGATTGAAAACAGCGAGGGCATGCGTACCACGCCCTCGATGGTGGCGTTCACCGAATCGGGCGAGCGCCTGGTCGGCCAGGCAGCGAAACGCCAGGCGGTGACCAACCCCGAAAACACGTTTTTCGCGATCAAGCGGCTGATCGGCCGCCGCTTTACCGACCCGATGGTCAAGAAGGACATCGATCTGGTCCCGTACAAGATCATCGCCGGCGACAATGGCGACGCCTGGGTCGAGAGCCGCGGCAAGAAATACGCGCCCTCGCAGATCAGCGCCTTCATTCTGCAAAAGATGAAGGAAACCGCCGAAGCTTATCTCGGCGACACGGTGACCCAGGCGGTCATCACCGTGCCGGCGTATTTCAACGATTCGCAACGCCAGGCCACCAAGGACGCCGGCAAGATCGCCGGGCTCGAGGTGTTGCGCATCATCAACGAGCCGACCGCGGCGGCGCTCGCCTATGGCATGGAGCGGAAGGGCAGCGGCACGATCGCGGTCTATGATTTGGGCGGCGGCACCTTCGACATTTCGGTGCTCGAAATCGGCGACGGTGTGTTCGAGGTCAAATCGACCAATGGCGACACCTTTCTCGGCGGCGAGGATTTCGACAAGAACATCATCGACTATCTGGCCGACGAGTTCAAAAAAGAGCAGGGGATCGACCTGCGCAATGATCGCCTCGCCTTGCAGCGGCTGAAAGAGGCGGCGGAGAAGGCCAAGATCGAGCTGTCGTCGTCGATGCAGACCGACGTCAACCTGCCGTTCATCACCGCCGACCAGCACGGGCCGAAACACCTCAACATCAAATTGACGCGGGCCAAGCTCGAAGCGCTGGTCGATGATCTGATCCAGCGCACCATTGGCCCGTGCCGCAACGCGCTGAAGGATGCGGGGCTCAAGGCCTCCGAGATCAACGAGGTGATCTTGGTCGGCGGTATGACCCGCATGCCCAAGGTGATCGAGGCGGTCAAGCAGTTCTTTGGCAAGGAGCCTAACCGCAGCGTCAACCCCGACGAGGTGGTGGCGATCGGCGCCGCGATCCAAGCCGGCGTGCTGCAGGGCGAGGTCAAGGACGTGCTGCTGCTCGACGTGACGCCGTTGTCGCTCGGCATCGAAACCTTGGGCGGCGTCTTCACCCGGCTGATCGACCGCAACACGACGATCCCGACCAAAAAGAGCCAGGTGTTTTCGACCGCCGAGGACAATCAGACCGCGGTCACGATCCGCGTCTTCCAAGGCGAGCGCGAGATGGCGGCCGACAACAAATTGCTCGGCCAATTCGACCTGGTCGGCATTCCCTCGGCGCCGCGCGGCATGCCGCAGGTCGAGGTCACCTTCGACATCGACGCCAACGGCATCGTCAATGTCTCGGCCCGGGACAAGGCGACCGGCAAGGAGCAGCAGATCCGCATCCAGGCGTCGGGCGGTCTGTCCGAAGGCGATATCGACCGCATGGTCAAGGACGCCGAGGCGCATGCCGAGGAAGACAAGCGCCGCCGCGAGCTGGTCGAGGCCAAGAACAATGCCGACGCGCTGATCCATACGACCGAGCGCACCCTGCGTGAGAGCGGCGACAAGGTTCCGCAGGGCGACCGCGAGGCGGTGGAGCAAGCAACCCAGGCCTTGAAGGATACGCTCGGCAGCGAGGATGCGGGTCAGATCAAGGCCAAGACCGAGGCTCTGGCACAAGTGTCGATGAAGCTCGGCGAGGCCCTCTACAAGGCCCAGCAGGAAAGCCAAGCCGGGGCCGGCGACAGCGGCGGGCCGGGCGCGGGTGGCCCGGGGGCTGGCGGGGCTGCTACCGGTGCCGCCGGCAACGACAAGGTCGTAGATGCCGATTTCGAGGAGGTCGACGACCAGAAAAAACGCGGCTCGGCATAGCGCCGCTATCGCGCTTCATGCAGAGCGAGCGCGGTCATCCCGGCGGCTTGCCGCCGGGATGATTTGCGGCGGCTGATCCTCCTCATCAAGAAAACTCCCGTCGATCATGGCCAAGCAAGATTTTTACGAGGTCCTCGGCGTCGCCAAATCCGCTACCGCGGACGAGCTCAAAAGAGCGTATCGCAAGCTCGCAATGCAATATCACCCGGACCGCAATCCGGGAGACAACAACGCCGAGCACAAGTTCAAGGACGTCAGCGAGGCTTATGACGTCCTCAAGGACGACCAGAAACGCGCCGCCTATGACCGGTTCGGCCATGCCGCGTTCGAGCAGGGAGGCGGGCGAGGCCCCGGCGATTTTGGCTTCTCCGGCGGGTTCGCCGATATTTTCGACGAGATGTTCGGCGAGTTCATGGGCGCCGGCCGACGCGGCCAGACCGGGCCGAGCCGAGGCAATGATCTTCGCTATAACCTCGACATCACGCTCGAGGAGAGCTTTCGCGGCAAGCAGACGACGATCCGCGTCCCCAATCTCGTCGCCTGCGACCAGTGCAACGGCAGCGGCGCCGAGGCCGGCTCAAAGCCGGTCGCCTGTCCGACCTGCCATGGCCGCGGCCGCATCCGCACGCAGCAGGGCTTCTTTTCCGTCGAGCGCACCTGCCCCGGCTGCCAGGGTGCGGGCCGCGTCATCGACAAGCCGTGCAAGGCCTGCGGCGGTCAGGGCCGGGTGCGGCGCGAAAAAACCCTGTCGGTCAACATCCCGCCTGGCGTCGAGGACGGAACTCGCATCCGGCTCGCCGGGGAGGGCGAAGTCGGGGTTCGCGGCGCAGCACCGGGCGATCTCTATATCTTTGTCACGGTGGCGCCGCATCGGATTTTTCAACGCGACGGCGCCAATATCTATTGCCGGGTGCCGATCCCGATCACCACGGCCGCCCTCGGCGGCGCAATCGAGGTGCCGACCGTCGATGGCAACCGGGCACGGGTGACGGTGCCGGCCGGGACCCAGTCCGGACGCCAGTTCCGCCTCAAGGCGAAAGGGATGACGGTGCTGCGCTCGGCCGCGCGCGGCGACATGTTTATCGAGGCGACGGTCGAGACTCCGGTCAATCTGACCAAGCGCCAACAGGAATTGTTGCGCGAATTCGAAAAGGAAGGCGAGAACGGCCGCACTCATCCCGAGAGCGAAGGCTTTTTCGCCAGGGTCAAAGAATTCTTCGAGGATTTGCGCGAATAGCCCCGAGATACCGCTCCGGGGTGATTCCGGGGCTCCACGCGTCGGCCCATCCCCGGTTGCGGAGCCTCAGCCGCGGCGCGCGAGGGTTTCCCGATCGTAGCCGGCGACCCGCTTGTAGCTGTCCGATATTGCCCTCAGCTCGTCGCCGCTGATTACCCGGTCGATGTCGTCGAACGGCTTGTCGCCGGTGCGCAGATAGACCTCGCGCAGGATCGCGTCGGGCGGGTTGGTGCGGTTGGTCAGCACGACCCTGCTGGTTGCTTCGCGCCGCGCCTCTTCGTAGGCGCGCAATGCCGCAACCGGGTTCTCGATGTGCGACAAGCAGCCGGCCAGCGCCCGCGCGTCGAGGATCGCCTGCCCGGCGCCGTTCGAGCCGCGCGGCACCATCGGATGCGCCGCATCGCCGAGCAGGGTGACCCGGCCAAAGCTCCAGCGCGGCAACGGCTCCTGATCGACCATCGGAAATTCGAGGATCGCCTCGGCGGCGCAGATCATCGCCGGCACATCGAGCCAATCGAAGCGCCAATCCTTGAACGCGCCGAGGAAGTCGGCGAGCGCGCCCGGCCGGTTCCAGTCGCGCGTCTGGTGCCGCGGCGTCTCGATTTCGGCAACCCAATTGACCAGCTGCCTTCCGTCGCGGTCGATGTCGTTGCGGATCGGGTAGATCACCATCTTGCCGGTCGCCAGCCACCCGGCGCGCACCATGCTGGCGCCCGAGAGAAACCGAGGCCACGGCGTCACCCCGCGCCACATGTTGCAGCCTGAATAAATGGGCTCGCCCTCGTCTGGGTAGAGCTGCTTGCGGACGACCGAATGGATGCCATCGCAGGCGATCGCAACCGTGCCGCGCTGCGCCGGCAGCGATCTGCCGGTCTCCGTGCTCTCGAAATAAACGGTGGCCTCGTTCTGGCCCTGGTCGAATGCGGTGCAGCGCCACCCGGTGAGCAGCCGGTCGGCGCCGGCGCGGCGGGTAAAAGCGTCGGCCATGACCTGCTGCAGATCGCCGCGATGGATCGAGAATTGCGGCCATTCATAGCCAGCCGCGCGGCCCAGCGGCTCGCGATAGATCAGCTGGCCGAACCGGTTGAAGAAACACGCCTTGGCGGTGCTGACCCCGACCCGCGCCAGCGCAGCTTCGAGGTCGAGCGCGGCCAGTTCGCGGGTCGCGTGCGGCAGGACGTTGATGCCGACCCCGATCGGCACGATCGCCGGCGCCGCCTCATAGACGCGGCACGGGACGCCGGCGCGATGCAAGGCTAGGCCGAGGGTCAGCCCGCCGATCCCGGCGCCGATGATGATCACATCCATCGCGTGCCTCCGGCTGCGGCCGCGGTGCCGTCAGGCGTTGCCGCGCTGCTCGCGATAAAGGCCGAGCTTCTGCTGCACCGGCCGGTCGGAATAGCTGAACAGCACGGCTTCGTCCGTGGCGTGGTGGCTGACGGTCGCCCAGCTCGGCACGACAAAAATGTCGTGCGGCTCCCACGGCAAAACCTGATCGCCGACCCGGCTCTCGCCCGAGCCCTCGACCGCGACAAACACGGTGCCGTCGGTCGAGCGGTAGGGCCGGGTGGAGAAGCCCTGCGGCAACAGCTGGATGAACGCACCAATCGTCGGCATCGCGAAATCGCCGCTCGCCGGGTTGACGTAGCGTAATTTATGGCCGTGGCAGGGGTCTGGATCCTCGTTGCGACTCAACACGTCGAGCGACTCGCGCGACCGGGCATAGGGATAGTTGAACACCGGCGAGGTCTTGACCGTCGGCTGCCAATCGACCGGCACGAGGTTGTTGGCAAAGCGCGCGGCGTTGTCGCCCTCCGGCCGGGTGACGGCCTGCACATCAGATTCGCCCGGCTCGGCGAAGCTGGCATCGAGCAGCCGCACGATCGGGATGTCGAGCCCGTCGAGCCAGACCATCGGCTCTCGCGTCTCGTTGCCGTGATCGTGCCAGGTCCAGGACGGCGTGATGACGAAATCGCCGGGCCGCATCGTCGTGCGCTCGCCATCGACCGCGGTATAGGCGCCGTGGCCTTCAATGATAAAGCGCAGAGCCGATTGGGTGTGGCGATGCGCCGGCGCCACCTCGCCCGGCAGGATCAGCTGCAGCCCGGCGAACAGCGAATGGGTGATCGAGGTCTGGCCCTTGAGCCCGGGGTTTTCCAAGATCAGCACCCGGCGCGTCGCCTCCTCGGCGCTGATCAGCCCGCCCGCCTGCATTAGATATGGCCGCACGTCACGATAGCGCCAGATTGCCGGCTGGCACGGCGTTACCGGCTGCGCGGTGACGAGCCCATGCAGCCGCTCCCACAAGGGCGCCAGATTGCTGGCGCCGATCTCTCGATAAAAGGCCTCCCGCTCAGGCGTGCGCGCGGCCGCGGCGGTCTCCGTTGCCATGTTCCGATCCTCCCTGACTTTTCGCTCGCCGCCCTCACCTTCCCGCCGCGCGGGTCCCGCCCAGGGGCGGGGGTTGGGGTGAGGGGCTGCTGGGCGCAATCCGAAACAGCGCCGGCACCGCAGCTCTACTCCGCGGCCGCCCGCTGCCGGCGCTCACCCAACGTAAAGCCGATCCGGGCGAGATCGGCGAGCAGCGCCGTCGATTGCGCCCGGTCGAGCGGCACCAGCGGCGGGCGCACCGCCGCCCAATCCGGATCGCCGTGGAAATGGGCGACGATCCGTTTCAAGGCGGGGACCGCCGGATAGGCCAGCACGGCCTGGCGCACGGCGGTAACCTCGGCCTGCAACGCCTCGGCGTGCGGGCCTTGCCAGTTGGCATAAAGCTTGGCGATGCCCGGCACGCTGATGTTGCCGGTCGAGGTGATGCAGCCGGCGCCCCCTTTGCGCAACGCGGCCAGCAGGAACCCCTCGGAGCCGGGGAAGACGGCGAACCCCGGATAGCGGTCGAGCAGGGCTTCGGTGTTGCTCCAATCGCCGGAGCTGTCCTTCAGTCCGACGACGGTCTGCGGGTAAGCCTTGATCAGGCGGCCGACCAGGTCGAGCGAGTAGCCGACGACGGCCACCGGCGGGATGTGATAAAGATACATCCTGAGCGCCGAAGAGCCGGCCTTGTCGATCACACCCGAAATAAAAGCGAAGATGCCGTCGTCGCTGACCGGCTTATAGTAGAAGGGCGGCAGCATCAAGACACCGCCGCAGCCGTGCCCGACCGCGTGCCGCACCAGGGTCGCGGCATCGCTCATCGCACAGGCGCCGGTGCCGGGCATCAGCTTTTCGGCCGGGATGCCGGCGGCGACCAAATGGTCGAGCAGGCTCATGCGCTCTGCCGGCGACATCGAATTGGCTTCGCTGGTCGTGCCAAAGATCGCGAGCCCGCCTGCCCCCTGATCGAGCAGAAAGCGGCAATAGGCGGTGAACCGCCCGGCATCGGGCTCGCCCGCCGGCGTGAACGGGGTCAAGACGGGGACGAGCACCCCGTGGAACGGCTGTGCGGTCATCCTGCGGCTCCTTTCGGCCAAGTTTTATCCATCGCCGCAATAAGCGACGCCGCCGCCGTTACCGTCAAGCCAAGAGCACGCGCCGAATTTGGCGTTTTTAGCCGAGGGCGCCGCGGGCTGCTGTGCCGGGGCGCGGGTCGAGGCCAGGGAACGGCCGCGGGCGGTCGAACACGGGGACGGAATTGAACGGCTCAGATCGAGGCGAAAAGCTTTTGGGCAGCAAAATCCTGATCCTTGCGCCACCTCGCGGGCAGCGCGTGCAACAACTTGCGCATCAAGGCGACGATCGCCTGCAGCCGGGTCTTGCCATGCCTCACCATCGACCGGGCCACCACCCGACCGGGCTTGTAGGCCGGCTCCCGGCGGGCGCTGGGATCCTCCCGGCGTCGCCGTTTCGGGCGGGGGGCTGATCTTCGAACCGGATCGCTCGCATCGCTGCCCTTGGCACGGGGCGGCCTCCCGGTCGGCTCCGATCATCGCCCAATCGAGCCGCCCGCGACATACAAGCACCGGCGCGAAGAGAGCCGGCGCGCGGCATCACCGCGGTCCGGCACCTCTGGCTCGCATCGCTTTCTTCACACAGCTCCTGCGCCGGGGAAGCGAGAACAGAGAGGATTATCAGCTGGGGGCACGGTCCGGCCGCTTAGGCTCTGCCCCACAGGATTTTGGTTGCCCGGCGCGCACCTTCGGCCAAGGTGGCGAGCTTCGCCCAGCAGATCGACGGGTGGCCGACCCGCGTGCCGAGCCCGCAATCGGTGCCGGCCAGCACATTTTCGCGACCGACCAGCCGGGCATAGCGGACGAGCCGCTCGGCAATGAGGTCGGGATGCTCGATAAAATCGGTGCAATGGCCGACGACGCCGGGGATCAGGGTCGCGCCCTCAGGCAATTTTACGCCTTCAAAGACCCGCCATTCGTGCTCGTGGCAGGGGTTCGAGGCTTCGATCGAAAAGCTCCCGGCACTGACCCGAAAGATCAGGTCGATGATGTCGGCGAGCGGGATATCGTCGTGATGCGGGCCGTGATGGCTGCCCCAGCAGACATGCAGCCGGATTTTGTCCTTCGGAATGCCGGCGAGCGCGTGGTTCAGCGCGTCGACCCGCAGCGCCGCATATTTGCGATAGTTCGGCAAGGTGATGTCGGGCAGGCAGTTCCAGCCATCGGGCAGGTCCGGGTCGTCGATCTGCAGCAGAAAGCCGGCATCGACGATCGCCTGGTATTCCTCACGCATGATCTCGGCGATCGCGAACAGGAACTCCTCGTCGCTCTTGTAGTATTCGTTCAGCATCCAATGCTCGATCGTGCCCGGGGTGTTGGCGGGCAGAAAGGCCGCAGCAATGTCGACCCCGGTCAGCGCCGCCTTCAAATTGGCGAGATCGCGGGCAAGGTCGGCTTGGCCGACATAGCGCAGCTTGTCGGTGCACACCGGCATGGTCGGCGGCCCGACCGGCCGGGCGCGCGGGTTGGCGGCGAAGTAATCGGCGAATTTGGTCTCGTCGCGCGCGGTGATGCTGAGCCGCCGCGGGCCGGAAGACGGCCGCTCCTCGTAGCCGGCGATGCGCCAGCGCACATAGTCGGTGAAATTGGTCTTTGACAGCTCGCCGTCATTGACGATGTCGATGCCGCTTTCGGCCTGGCGGTGCACGACCTCCGCCACCGCCGATTTCAGCCGCTGCTCGAAAGCCTCGGCATTGACGGGCGTGCCGTTTGCCTTGGCGATGACCATGTCGCGGAGGTCCGGCGGACGCGGCAATGAGCCGGCATGCGTCGTCAGAATGCGATCGGAGCTGTAGAGCATCGGCTTTCTCCCGTTCAGCGCCACAACTGTTTGCTGGCCAGCGCCGCACCCTGAGCCAACGCTTCGAGCTTGGCCCAGGCGATCTGCGGATGGACGCGACCGCCGAGCCCGCAATCGGTCGAGGCGATGACCCGCTCGCGGCCGACCAGGTTGGCAAAGCGCAGGATGCGGTCGGCGACCAGCTCGGGGTGCTCGACGACATTGGTGGCGTGGCTGACCACACCTGGAAGGATCAGCCTGTCGTCGGGCAATTTGACCTCCTGCCAGACCCTCCATTCGTGCTCGTGGCGGACATTGCCGGCCTCGAAGCTGTAGGCCTGCGCACGCACCTTGAGGACGAGATCGATCACATCCTTCATCGCAATGTCGTTGGTATGCGCGCCGTGCCAGCTGCCCCAGCAGAAATGGTGGCGCACCCGCTCTTCGGGGATGCCGGCAAGCGCATGGTTCAGGGCGTTGATGCGCATTTCGAGCGTGCGGCGATACTCCGCAACAGTCGGCTCCGGCCTGATCATGTCCCATGACGTCGCGACGCCCGGATCGTCGATCTGGAGAATGAACCCCGCGTCGGTGACGGCGCGATATTCTTCGCGCAGCGCCTCCGCGAGCGCGAACACGAATTTCTCGTCGTCGCGGTAGTATTCGTCGAAGATGTGATGGTCGAGCCAGCCCGGCGCGAATACGCAGATGAAGGCTTCGCCGTCGTGGCCGCCGGCCTTCAGCGCCTGCTTGAAAACATCGACCTCGCGCCGGATCGCATCGGTAGCGCGGCCTTTGATCGGGCCGGTCACGACCATCTTGGTCTTTGGCGCGAACCGCGGCTCTTCGCCGGGGACGCAGAACATCGTGCCCACGCGGTCCATGTCGGCATAGAGCTTCGGGAACGTGTCGCGCTCGCGGGCATCCTCCCGTCCCGACCCCCGCTCGCCCGGATGCAGCGCGCGCGTCGTGACGCCACCGAACTGCTGCGCGTAGTAGATGAAATTGCGTCCGTTCCAGAACTCGCCGTCGCCGACGCAGGAGATGCCGAGTTCGACCTGCTTGCGGACCACGTCGGCGACATGCCGGGTCAGGACC
>DASYBC010000140.1:0-38443 GCA_036500965.1 Allostellaceae bacterium
TCAACCGCTCGCCGTCGTGGAACAACACGTTCGGCCGCAATTTGAAGGTGTAGGTCTCCCGGTCGGGCGAAATCGTCCAGGACTGAGCCAGGTCGCCGACGATCTGCGGGTAATTGGCTGCGTCGAACTTCAGCAAGGTCGAATAATGCGGCGCGATCGGATGGAGAAAGGCAAAGGAAGTATTGGAATAGCAATCGTAGTCCTTGGGTTCGACGGTGACCGCGAATTCAAGGACGCCGCCGCGCTTCGGGCTCGGCTGCGCCAACCCGGCGTCGACGAGGCAAAGAAAGGCTGCGAGCACGGCGAAGGCGGCGCACGCCCAGCGGCTCGCCGGCTTTGCCGGCCGTGGGAAGCAATCGCGCCGGGACATCGGCGGAATGCGCGACAAAGCCGGGCGCCGTATCAGGAGGTGCCGCGCCGGCTCAATGGACCTGGCCTTTTTCCCAGCGCTGGAACTGGCCGAACAACTCGTCCTTTTGCTGCTGGGTTAACGGCGTGCCGCCCGCCATTTGCTGCCGCTGGTCAATGAAATGGGCAAAAATCGTCTTCAAATCCTGCTCGCTCGGCGGCCCGGCGACCGGCGCGTTGCGCTGCAGCCAGTCGGCGGCCGGGGGAAAGCGTCGCCAGCCCGGCAACTCGGCAGCGATGTTGACCTCATGCCATTTGGCATGGTGGCCGGGCGCCAGCAACGATTGGAAGCCGGTAAAAAACGCGTCGACAAAGTTGACGACATTGCGATAGCGATCCGAATCGGGCTGCAGGTTCGCGGCCGCCAAGACAGCGCTGACGGCGACCGTGTCGACCGGACGGCTGTCCGCGATCAGGGCGGGGTAGTCCTCGGTCGTCAGCCGGGCCGGTGCGTAGGCCGCGGCAACCGCCGGGTTGAGCGGTATCGGCAGGAAGTGCAGGCCGGTCTCCCCGGTAAGCTCGCGAAAGATCGGGGCCGGCTTGCCCGCCACAAACGCCAGTGCGGCGATCTCGCCGCGACGCAGCTTGTCGAGCGCCACCTCCTGATCGTCATTGGTGGCAACGAGCGGAATGTTCAGCAACCCGAACAGGCGGTTGGCGGTGATTTCGGTGCCTCCGCCACGCAAATCGACATTAACTTTTTGATTGGCCAGGTCGGCGACGGATTTGATGTCCTGCCGCGCCAGCAAATGAAACTCCTCGTTGTACAGCTTGGCGACGTAGGTGACGCGATTTTCAAGGCCAGGAAACACATTCGGCTGGCGCGCATAGTTCAGCACATCATCCTGCACGATCGCGAGGTCGATCCCATGCAGCAGATCGAGATCGGTGATGCTCTGCACCCCGCCCTTCCCGACCACCGGCAGCACCCGCCGGGTGGCGCCGTCATCGATGACGTTGGCGAGGTCCTCGGCGATCCGCACCGAGATGCCGCTGGCGCGTCCGGTTTCGAGTTCGACGACGCCGCGATTGACGGCGAGCCCCGGGGCCGGCGCCGCATAGCGGGCCGCGCCGGCCGGCGCCCCCGGCATGCTCAGCACGGCAGCAAAACCGGCGGCGAGGATTGCGGTCCCTGGGCGGTGCGCCATTTCATTCGATCTCGAGGCTGTTCAGTGAAATTGCCCGTGGTCGAGGCCGAGGCCAAAGGCTCGGCCATACCAGGATAGCGCATTGGCGGGATCGCCGGCCGCGATCGGCAGGCCGCGACCGCGCAGAAAGTGCAGATCGAACGTCGCGCCCATCCGCAGCGCCCCCTCGGCATCGCCGGCATTGGCCGCCTGCTCGTACAAGCGCCGCGCCGAGGCGATGTCGCCGGCCCCGAGAAACCCGTCGCCGCGCGCAATCAGCGCCGCCGGTCCCCGGCCGGTAGCCGGCCCGATGACGGGCGGGATCGGCTTGCCTGCCGCCGGCAAACCCGGCGCAGACGCCATCGGAGCCTGTCCAAGTAAAACAAAGCCGGAGCCGAAAAAAATTGCAATCGTGACGCCGAGCGTGAGCCCGATAAACAGCAGGTGAAAAGCCGCGCCGGCGATCGGTGTGGCGACATGCCGCGCCGCCGGCCGCAGAGCCGTTTGTGTCGGCAGCAGCGCTGGCAGCCGCCGGTCGTTCGCGGCGTTGGGATAGAGTGCCGGGGCAAGCCACGTCATCGGAACCGCCCGTCGGCTCTCGCCTGGCGATCCCTGGGAAGCCGTAAGCGGGAGTTCAGGATGCTGTCCTGTTGTGTCGCCGGGAGCCCCCCGGGCGTCGTGTTCCTCGCCAAGACGTTGCAACCCGTTACTCCGCTCGCGCGCATTGATTTCTATGATTTTGTAAACTTCAATAGAGGACGGGCGAACTGTCGCAGGGCAAAGCGCTCGCAGGGTCATTTTTCCGTCAATGTTAAGGCTTGGTCAAGCCTCTTCCTTAAGCGTCGCAAGGCAATCGAAAAACCCGCGAGCAGTTTAGTTAACAGCGGGCGGCCCTCCATTTGCCGAGAAGGAATGCCTCAGCGGGAACACTTCCGTTAGGGCGAGTCCAGCGCCTCCCATCTCGACCGGCAATTGTGTCCGAGGACCGACGATCTTCACCACGCGGGTCGCGCCGCCTGGCAATCGCTTCGCGCGATCTGCGGCCACGCCCAACCGGTGGCCGACCATCCACGCCGAAACGGCTATCGCGGTGGGGCGCTAAAACCGCTGTCGCGGCGGGGCGCTAAAATCGCTGCCGCGGCGGGGCGCCGAAATTGCCCTCGCGGCGGGCGCCGGCGGCGGTATTCCGCCACTCTACGATCGCCTCGCATTCCGGCGCGAACACACGGGCGCAGCTGCGGTTCAGGCTGGGGCCTTCGGCTATGGACGCAAGCGCGCTCAGGAGCGGTCGATGTCTCGGGGGGAGGTGCCCAGGGGAGGAATTGAACCACCGACACACGGATTTTCAGTCCGTTGCTCTACCAACTGAGCTACCTGGGCGCACCGGCGCGCGGCGCTTATAGAGGATCGGCCGCCGGCCTGTCCAGCCGGTCGATCCCAAAACCCGACGAGGCGCGATGCCGCCCGAACGCGGCGCTCAATCGAAGATGACGACCCCGCGCGCCACCTCGCCCGCCAGCATCGACCGGAAGCCCTCGTTGATCTCGTCAAAGCGATAGGTGCGGCTGATCAAGCCGTCGAGGTCGATCCTTTTTTCCATGTCGAGGTCGGCAAGCATCGGGAAATCGATATTCGGCCGCACCGAGCCGTAATACGTGCCGCTGATCACCTTTTCGCCATAGACAAGTTGCGACGGGCTGATCGGCGCGCGGGTCGAGAAGGCCGGGATCCCGACCAGCACCGCGTGCCCGCCGGGCGCCGCCGCCTCGACCGCCTGCACCGCCGTCGCCTCGCCGCCAATCGCGTCAAAGGCGGTGTCGACGCCAAGCCCGCCGGTTAATCCGCGCACGCCCCTGACAACGTCGCCCGCTGCGGCGTTGATCGTGTGGGTGGCGCCAAAAGCGCGGGCGTAGTCGAGCTTGCTGTCGCGCAGGTCGCAGGCGATGATTGGATTGGCGCCGGCGAGCTGGGCCCCCTGGACAATGTTGAGCCCGACGCCGCCGCAGCCGATGACGAGCACGCTCGACCCCGCTGCGACGCGGGCATGGCGGATCACCGCGCCGATGCCGGTCGCGACGCTGCAGCCGATAATCGCCGCGTGAGCGAAGGGCAGGTCCGGGCGGATCTTGACCACCTGCTCGGCCGGGCAGACGACCTCCTCGGCAAAGGTGCCGATCCGCGCCATCTGGTTGACCGGCTCGCCGTTGAGCTTGACCCGCGCCGAGCCGTCATGCATCCGCCAGCGCGGCGAATCGTCATGGCCGGTGCACAACACCGTCCGCCCCGACGAGCAATAACGGCAGCGCCCGCAATGCGGCCTGAACGAAAAGATCACATGGTCGCCGGGCTTGACCGCGGTCACTCCCGGCCCGGTTTCGGCGACGATGCCGGCGGCCTCGTGCCCCAGCACCATCGGCAATGGCAACGGCCAGTCGCCATTGATGATGTGCCAGTCGCTCATGCACACGCCCGCCGCCTTGACCGCGACGCGGACTTCGTTGGCGCGCGGCGGCTCCTGTTCGAGATCGAGGAGCTGCAGCGGCGTGTTGATTGCGGTCAAAACCGCGGCGCGCATGGGCTTGTCTCCGGTCGGGAGGTTCGGGCCGAGAACCTGGCGGCGCTATTCGTCGGCGGCGGCGGCCTCGCCGGGGGCGGCCATCATCGCCTCGGCGACGGGCCCGGCATTGCCGCGGATCGCGCGCTCGATCGCCTCGCCGACATCGGGATGGTCGCGCAGATAGGTCTTGGCGTTCTCGCGGCCCTGCCCGATGCGCTGGCCGTCATGCGAGAACCATGAGCCGGATTTCTCGACGACGCCGGCCTGGACGCCGAGATCGATCAGTTCGCCGCGCTTGGAGACGCCCTCGCCATACATGATGTCGAAATCGACGACCTTGAACGGCGGCGCCATCTTGTTCTTGACGACCTTGACCCGGGTCTGGTTGCCGATGATCTGGTCGCGCTCCTTGATCGCGCCGATGCGGCGGATGTCGAGCCGCACCGAGGCATAGAATTTGAGCGCGTTGCCGCCGGTCGTGGTCTCGGGATTACCGAACATCACGCCGATCTTGTAGCGGATCTGGTTGATGAACACGACGATCGTGCGCGAGCGGGAAATCGAGCCGGTCAACTTGCGCAGGGCCTGGCTCATCAACCGCGCCTGCAGCCCCATATGGCTGTCGCCCATCTCACCCTCGAGCTCGGCGCGCGGCACGAGGGCGGCGACGGAATCGATGACGAGGACGTCGATCGCGCCCGAGCGGACCAAAGTGTCGGCGATTTCGAGCGCCTGCTCGCCGGCATCGGGCTGCGAGATCAACAGATCGTCGACATTGACCCCAAGCTTGCGGGCATAGCCGGGATCGAGCGCGTGCTCGGCGTCGATAAAGGCGCAGGTGCCGCCGGCGCGCTGCGCCTCGGCGATGACGTGCAAGGCCAAGGTGGTCTTGCCCGAGCTTTCCGGGCCATAGATCTCGACCACCCGGCCGCGCGGCAGGCCGCCGATGCCGAGCGCGATGTCAAGCCCGAGCGAGCCGGTCGAGATCACTTCGATGTCGGCGGTGGTCTCGTGCGAGCCGAGCTTCATGATCGAGCCTTTGCCGAAGGCGCGTTCGATCTGGCCGAGCGCCGCGTCCAAAGCCCGCTGCTTGTCCATCGCTTCCTTGTCCAAGAGCCGCAACGCGGTCTGCATCACCGGGCCTCCGTTATTTCACAGGCGGCTACGCCATGCAATGCGCGCCGACGGCGCTATTGTACCCTGTTTGTTCCTAAACGCAAGCCGCGATTTCGCATCAATGCGGATCACTTTCGAGCACATCTTTAACCTTAACGGCGAGCTGCTTCAAGCTGAACGGCTTGGCCAGGAAATGGATGTTGCTGTCGCTGTCGAGCCGCTGCCGGAACGTGTCCTCGGTGTAGCCGGAAATAAAGATGACCTTGATGCCCGGATCGACGAGGCGCACTTCGCGGATCAGCGCCGGCCCGTCCATCTGCGGCATCACCACGTCGGTGATCATCAGATCGAACTTTTCCGTCGCGGTGCTAATCAACTCCAGCGCCGCCTCGCCGCTCTTGGCCTCGGCGACGCGGTAACCCTTGTTGCGCAGCGCCCGCCCGCCGAACATGCGAACCGCGTCGTCGTCCTCGACCAGCATCACCGCTGCGGTGCCGGTCAGATCCCTGGGACCCGCGGGGTCGGCGGCGCTGGCGCGGGCCGCCGGCGTCGCCAATGCGGCCTGGTGGCGAGGCAGATAAATCTCGAACGCCGTGCCGTGGCCGAGGGTGCTCTCGACAAAGACGAACCCGCCGGTCTGCTTGACGATGCCGTACACCGTCGACAACCCAAGACCGGTCCCGGAGCCGATCTCCTTGGTCGAAAAGAACGGCTCGAAGATCCGCGCCAGATTGGCGGGCGGGATGCCGACCCCGGTATCGGCAACCTCGATCAGCACGTAATCGCCGGCCGGAACCACTTCGACCCCGCGCCGCAACGGGCTCGCCTGGTGCAAATGCGCGGTTCGGATCGTCAGCCGGCCGCCGGCCGCCATCGCGTCGCGGGCATTGACCGCGAGATTGATCACGACTTGCTCGAGCTGGCCCTGGTCGACCTTGACGAGGCCAAGATCGCGCCCGTGCACGACCTCGAGCGCGATGTCCTCGCCGATCAGCCGGCGCAACAGATGCGATAGCTCGACCAGCACATCGGTAATGTCGAGGACCCGCGGCTGCAAGGCCTGCTGCCGTGAGAAGGCCAGCAGCTGGCGCACCAAATTGGCGGCGCGGTTGGCGTTTTGCTTGATCTGCATGATATCGGCGAAAGCCGGATCGCCCGGTCGCGAACGCAGCAGCAACAGGTCGCAAAAGCCGATCATCGCCGTCAATAAATTATTGAAATCGTGCGCGACCCCGCCAGCGAGCTGACCCACCGCCTGCATTTTCTGCGATTGGGCAAACTGCGTTTCGAGACTTTTTTGCTCGGTGACGTCGATAAAATAAAGGGTGAGCCCCCGATCTTGATCAGCATCGCTGCCGGTGCCTGTCATGCCGGCATCCGGCGCGCCGGCAGCGGTCGCCAGGGCCGCCGCCGAGCGGCCATCGATGCGACTGAACAACAGCACCACCGTCCGCTCGGGCGCGCCTTCCAGCCGCACTTCTACCGGCTCGCGATCGGCCCGCCCGTCCGCTGCCGCGGCAAACCTGTCGGCAACGGCGGCGCGGTCGCTATGGTTCAGCCAGCCGGTCAGCTCGCGCCCGAGCAGATCCTCCGGCGCTGCGCCAAACAGCTCGCCAAGCGCCCGGTTGGCCTCAACGAACCGGCCATCCGGGTCGACCACGGCAATGCCGACCGGAGCGTCGGCGAAAAACTGCCGGAACGGGCCCAATTGGGCGACACCGGCGCCCGGCTTCAGCGCCGCGCCGCCTCGCAGCATCGGCCCGCCTCGCAGCATCGGCCCGTCTTGCAGCATCGGCAGCGCAATGCCGCGGAGGTCGCCGAGCTGAGACGCCGATATGTCCATGCGGCCGGTCGCCGCGCCGCCGGCATCGGCCAGGACGGTCGCCGCGGCTGGGCCGTCCTGCGATGCCGCGCCGTCCTCCAGCCGGTGTAGCTCGGCCGGCGCCGGACCGGCGGCTCCCGAGCGCGCGATGGGGTCGAGCGGTCGCGCGAGCGCAGCCGAGAGCAAGCGCTTGAACGCAGTCTTGGCACGAATGGCGCGGCCACCGCCCGCAGCGGCCAACGGTGCCTGAGGCACTGCGTTGACCGACCGCCGCAGCGCCTCGCGCCGACCGGGGAACACCGGCCCGGCCCGGCCGGCAGCAAAAGCCGCGCCGCAGGTGCCGAGCCAAATCCCTAGGATTGCCGCGCTTCGCGCCGGCGACCCGCCGGGCAGCGCGGTGAGGGGCAGGGCCGCGAGCAAAGCCCCGGCGCCCGCGGCAAGGACCGACGGCGCAATTGGCGCGAGCCTGAGCCGCAATTTGGCGGCCCCCCACGGCCGGGGCCGTCGGCTCGGTTCGCGGCTCGCCGGCGCACTGCCTGTCGTTTCAGCTTCGATCGCCATGATTCGCGTTTCCAGCGACTGCTCGGGCGATCGAAACTACTCCAGATAGGCCAAAATGCAATCGCCGCGACCAAGCGGAAGCGCCGATCGAGCGCTGTCCGACGCCGCTCAGCCCGATCGGGCCGCTCCCGCAGCGCGGCGGTCGAGCTCAGTCGTCGCGGTGGGTCCGCTCCATGCGCTCGTGCCGCTCCTGCGCCTCGATGCTCAGGGTGGCAATCGGCCGGGCTTCGAGGCGGCGAATGCCGATCGGCTCGTCGGTTTCCTCGCAATAACCATAGGTGCCGTCATTGATGCGGTTGAGCGCCGCATCGATCTTCGAGATCAGCCTGCGCTCGCGGGCTCGGGTCCGCAATTCGATTGCCCGTTCGGCTTCGAGCGTCGCCCGGTCGGTCAGATCGGGCTTGAGCAGGCTTTCCTCCCTCAGATGCTGCAGCGTATCCGACGATTCGGACAACAGAGCGGCGCGCCACAGCAATAGCTTTTGCCGAAAATACTCGACCTGCAAGGGGCTCATAAACTCTTCATCATCAGATGGGCGATAGCCTGGCGGAAGCGGCGGACGCATCGGTCTCCCCGAACCCGGTGAAAGACGCGGCGGAGTATATGAATCGGCCTCTTCCGCTTCAAGCATCAGCAAACCTATGGAGCGCATTGATTCCGCGATTGTTTCCGCTGCCTGTGCGGATTTTCCCAGACCGCGCCGCGGCGTCCGCGCGGATCGGCGGGAGTGCCGAGTGCAGCCGGAGTTGCCGGGGCACACCATTGCCGGTGCCCCGCCCGCCGGTGCCGCCGCCGCTCGCTTCGCCCGGCCCGTGACTGCGGAAACTGGGCGACCGGCGGAAGCCCCGCGTACAAAAGCTCCCTTCGGCAGGACGTAGGGATTCCTTAAGGGGTGCGCGTCTAGTCTGTTCCGATGGACGACAACAAAACGAAATCCGGCATGGCGACCGACCCGGGCTTGCCGGCCGCAGACACCAAACGCTGGGTCGCGCGGCGCAAAGCGGTGATCGTCAGCGCCGTGCGCAATGGCGCGCTCAGCCTCGAGGAGGCGTGCCGGCGCTACCAGCTGTCCGTGGAGGAGTTCCACGGCTGGCAGCGGGCGATCGAGGCGCACGGCGTTGCCGGCCTGCGGGTTACCCGGCTCCAAATCTACCGCGACACGCCGCCGGCACGCCCAACAAAGCCACGCTATTGACCCCTGCGCGGCTCTGATGCGGCAGCGCAGCTCACGGCTCAGGCCGGACGCGGCCAGGGCGGCTCGGGAGGCCGCGGAGGCAAAGGGCTGGGGCGTGCGGCACCACTCAGAGCGCGGGGCGGGCGCGGATGTCGTCGCTGATTTTGCGGGGCAGGAATTGACCGTCGCTCGCAGCGCCGAGAAATCGGCCATGATCGACCACGACCTTGCCGCGCAGGATGGTCATGCTTGGCCAGACCGCGACCTCGTGGCCTTCCCACGGGGTGTAATCGGTTTCGTGCAGCTCCTCCTTGCGCAGCACCCGGCGGGCCCGCGGGTCGAGCAGCACGATGTCGGCATCCGAGCCGACCGCCAGCGCGCCCTTTCGGGGGTAAAGACCCATGATCCGGGCGGCGTTGGCCGAAACCAGCCCGACAAAATCGGCGAGGCCGTAGCCGCGTTTCTCGACCATGTGCGTGTACATCAGGGATAGCCGCGGCTCGACCCCGGAATTGCCGCCGGTGGTGTCGTCGATGCGGCGGCCTTGCAGCTTGACCTGCAGCGGGCAGCACACCTCGTCGGTGGCGATCGACTGGATCGCGCCATGCCGGGTCGCCGCCCACAGCGCCTCCTGGTCCTTGGCGAATTTGAGCGAGGGATAGGTGTGAAACATCTGGCCGCCCGGCCGCTTGTAGTCCTCGGCATTGTAAAGCAGGTACTGGTGCAAGGTCTCGCCATAGATCGGAAAGCCGCGCGCGCGTGATCCGGCGATCGCCGCGGCCCCGGTCGCGGCCGAGACATGCACCATATAGAGTGCGGCCCCCTCAACATTCTCGGCGAGCCGGATCACGCGGTTGAACGACAGGTCCTCACTCAAGGTATTATGCACCTCGGCCATGTTCTCGAAACCGACGCGGTCCTCGCGGATCAGCTTTTCGTACATGTGCATGACGATGTCGTTGTCTTCAGCGTGGATCGCGGCGAGACCGCCTCGCGCGCCGAGGATTTTCAGCACCTCCCAAATGTCGCCGAACTGCACCATCCGGCCGAGCCGGTTGGGTCGGATGTCGGTGGTGAACATTTTGACCGAGGCGTGGCCGTCCTGGATCGCCTCGGGCAATGCGCCAAGCACGCCCTGCGACAGCTTGCCGTGCAGCAGCAGGTGAAAGCTGTAATCGCAATGGCAGGCGCCGGCCCATTCGCGCTGGCGCGCCTCGATCGATTGCGGCAGCGGCCGGTCGGGCGGGCAGGGCGCGAAATCGATCAAGGTGGTGGTGCCGCCGTGAAGGGCGGCGCGGCTGACCTGCTCCGGCGGCGCGCTCAGCATATCCTCGTTGCGGCCCGGAAACGGGATCGGCGAACTGCAATGAATGTGCGGGTCGACCCCGCCTGGAACGACGATCTGCCCGCTGGCGTCGATGCTGCGTGCGGCGCCAATGGCAACGAGGCTTGCGGGAGCGCCGATCGCCGCAATCCTGCCGGCGCTGACGCCGATGTCGGCGGGCTCGGTCGCGGCCGGCATCACCGCCAAACCTCCGGAAACGATCAGATCAAACATACCGCATCCCCTTTCGCTGTCGCCGGCCGCCCCGGTCAGCCAGCCCGGGAAGCAGTTTCAGGGGTTCATTCGACGCCGTCCAGCGGCTTGCGCCGGCCGTTGTCCATGGGATTGCGCCGGAGGTGCGGCCGGCACCAATCCTGGCGGCCGGCGAACGGCGTCGAGACCGCGAGGCGCGCGCGCCATTGCATGGCATAGGCCGCCGCCAGCGCCGGCGAGGCGACCAGGTTCAAATCCTCGGAATTGCGCGCCGCGTTTCGGGTCCAGTTATAGGAGCCCATCAGGGTCAGCGCGCCGTCGATGACCATGACCTTTGCGTGCGCGATCGGCACCCTGTGGTCGATCCAGATCGGCGTCCCGGCCTCGGCCAGCGGCAGGATGCCGGCGTTGCGCTCGCACGGCGTCCTCTTGTCGGCGATCAGGCGGACATCGACGCCGCGCGTACGGGCGCGCAGCAGCGCCTCGACGATGCCCGAGCCGGTGGTCAGATTGTAGGCGCTGACCAGGATCTGCCGCCGCGCCCGGTCGATCGCGCCGACCGCGAACGCGGCACAATCCTGTTCCGGCGCAAAGCACGCAGCGATCGCCGCGCTCGGCACCGCCGCCGCCGGAGGCAATGTCGCCGAGATTGCTCTGAACGCCAGCAATAGCGCCGCCGAAATCACCCGTCGGAGGCTAGCCCGCAAGCATTAAGAGGTGGTTTCTTGGCGCAGGCTAACCGAAGAGCAGCTCTACGATGGTTCGCCACTCGGCCGGAGGGTCAATTCGGCGGCAGCGGCGCCCCGTTAGTTGATCGAGGCAAGCTCCTCGACGCGCAGGCCGGGGCGTACCCGCCCGACCAGCTCCTCGGGATCGTAGACGATGCCGACCGGGTTTTTGTCGTCGACCGAGCGACCGCGCATATAGGCCTGACCCTCGGCCGCGGTCGCGAAATTGTCGACCAGGAGCTCGACCTGATTGCGGTCGGGGTCGTGGTAGTACATCGAGGTCGTGACCCCGTGATTGACGCAGCGATGCGGGCCGATGCCGATCGCCTTCAGCCGCTGATAGTTGTCGATCAGATCGTCGAGGCCGCCAAAGGTGAAGGCGACGTGGTGCAACCCGGCTTCCTTGCCGGCCTTGGGGCCGTCCGGCTCACGCTCGGCCAGCGGCCCCGGGTCGAGAAAGGCAACCCGGTGGTGCTCGTCGTCGTAGCTGATAAACGAGATGCGCTCGGCCTCATACAGAATTTCGGCTCCGAGCACGGTGCAGTACCAATCGATCATCTCGCGCCGGCGGTTGGTCTGCAGCACGATATGCGACAGCTTTGTCGGTGACGCCATGGTCTCCTCCCTGGGGCGAGCGCTAGCTTAGCGCGTTGATCGGTGCACCGCCAGCCCACGTCAACAGGGTTGATCGGCAGTCGGCGCTAAGACAGCCCGTGTCGAGAAGCGCAAGAAGCGGGCGGCGCGATCGCGGGTCGAGCGGATGAACTGCTACCTATCGGAGCGCACTCAAAAGAGGCTCGTCGGCAAACCCAACTTGAAATGAAGGAGATAGGAGCTCGTGCACGTCGAATGCGCCGGCCCCGATCCTTGCGAACTCGTTCTAGTCTGCAAAAGTAATCGTAAACGAGTTCGCGTTGTACGCGGTGAACGCAAGCGAAAACGTAGCGTTCGCTGTCGTAGTAGCCGGTGGCAGCAGATAGACGAGGGTGTCCCTCCAGACGCTTCCACTAAATCTGTTCATCGCCGGAAATTGATAAACGATACCTGGATCCGAGGAAGCAGGAGGGATGATGACAGTGAAGTTCTTTCCCTTCCCCTGGACCCCGGGAAAATAAGAATATCCCGTGATCGTCTTGCCCTTTGCAATGCAGGTAGCGCCACCGACCGCAGTGGCGGCAGTGACATTGCCCGAAACGACATAGGAGCCGCCTTGCGGTTCGTCGGCAGCTTCGCAGGTGGTGCTGAAGCCGACAGCCGCCAGTATCGCCCCAAAATGAATGGGGAACGCCTCGCGCGTATGTTCCTCCCGCGAGCCGTTCTGCACTCGCCGGAGCAAACTTATGACAAATACGGCAGCACGTCCACTCGATTTTGGTTAGGCCGTGGCAAAAATAAGGCGAACGGGTGCCTGTCGCGCGCCGTGCGGGCCGGTGCCGTGGCCGTCAGGCGGCGGCGATGAGGACGATGCCGCCGGCGACCGATGCTCCGCCCATGACGATCCCGAGCAACCGTGCTTCTAAATGAGGAAAAGTCACGTCGCGCGCAGCCGGCGGGACGACATGCAGCGCCACCGCCGTCAGCCATAGCGAAATCCCGAGCACTATGAGAGCCGTCGCGATCCTTCGCTTACGCGCGCAGGTCAGAAACCGCGGGTGCATCTGCTGCTTTCTCCTCTTCGCCGGCTTGGTCGACCGCCGCGCCCCGCACTCGCCTAAACGGTCGCGGCCTCATGCGTCTCCTGATGCCAGCGCAGCAGGCGCCGGCGCAGCATCGCGATGCCTTTGATCAGGCAAAACCCGGCAACGCCGATCTCGACGATGCCGGCAAACACGCCCGGCGAGTCGGCAAAGCGCGAGGCGTTGATCATCGCCGCGCCGAGCCCGGTCCCGCCCATCAGCATCCCGCAGACAATGGCGACGATCATCGACACCGGCAACGCCACCTGCAGCCCGGTCAGGATCTGCGGCAATGCCGCCGGCAGCACGATCTCCCATAGGAGCCGCCGCTCGCTGGCGCCGAGGCTGCGCGCCGACCATAAGAGCTCCTTCTCGACGCCCTGGGTGCTGGCCACCGTCGCCGTGATCACCGGGAAGATCGCGCTGACGACGATCATCGTCACCTTGGAGGTGTCGTAGAGGCCGAACCACAGCATGAAGATCGGCAAAAAAGCGATCTTCGGCATCGGAAAGCCGACCGAGACGATCGGATCGAAAAACCAGCGCGTCGCCCCATTGCGCGCGATCAGGATGCCGATCGCCGCACCGGCCGCGGCAGCGATGGCAAAGCCAAAGAGGGCGCGATAAAGGGTGGCGCCCAGATTGATTGCTAGGTCGCCGGACAGCGCGTCCTGCCAAATCCGCTCGACCACGACGGAGAACGGCGGCAGCAGGAAATCGCTGACCGCACCGCTGCGGGCAAACGCCTCCCAAGCCGCCAGCAGCAAGATCAAGGTAAAGCCATTGCGCAGGTTTCGGCCGAGACCGAAACCCGCTTCGACCGCCAGCCGACGATACCGACGCCGCCGCCGCCCGGCGGGCGCAACCGGCACGCGGTCGAGGACCTCACTCATTCGCGCCACCACGCATCCCCTCCCTGACCCTCCCCCGCAGGCGCGGGAGGGAAGGGTGGGGGCAAAACAACAGAGGGCCAGCTCATTCGCGCCACCGCAGCATTCGCTTCATCAGCTGCAACCAAATTCGGTCGGCGGCAAAGCCGAGCAGCGACACGGTCAGCACCACCGCGAACATCGCGTCATAGACGCCGCCGTCGCCGAGCCAGCCGATCATGTAGCCGAGACCGGCGCGGGCGGCGATCAGCTCGGTCGTCACCAGCAGCACAAAGGCAAAGGCCAACGCGATGCGGATGCCGGCGAGGATCTCCGGCAGCGCGCTCGGCAGCACCACGTCGATCAAGGTCGCGGTGCGGCTCGCGCCCAGGCTGCGCGCCGACCAGATCAGCGTCTGCTCGGCACCGCGCGCGCCGTTGAACGCGCTCAACGTGATCGGCAGCATGCAGCCGATAAAGATCAGCAGGATTTTCGAGGCGCTGCCAAAGCCGAGCCACAGCACGGTGACCGGGATCAGCGCCGATTTCGGCATCGGATAGAGCGACTGCACCAGTGGGTTGAACAAGGTCCGCACCGGCTTCGACCAGGCCATCAACACGCCGAGCGGCGCACCGACCGCGATCGCCAGCCCAAGCCCGGCGGCGCCGCGGGCAAGCGAGATGGCGCCGTTGCTGACCAGATCGCCGCTGGCCAGCAGTCCCCACCAGGCGGTGAGCACTTTGTCGAGCGCCGGCAACTCGAACGGCGACACGAGGCCGAGGCGGGTTGCCGCCTCCCAGCCCAGCGCCAAGAGCAGGATCGGGGTATAGCGCCAAAGCCCGGCGAGCAGGCGCCGCGACAGCCCGCGCCGGCTTGCCCGTTCGAACTGGCGAGCAGCGTCGGCATCGCCCCGCGCGGTCGCGGCCGCCGCCGGAGCGGGGCTAACCAGCTCTGCCGGGTTAAGAGCCATGTGCGCTCACGCGCTTTGCTGCGGCCTCGACCAACGACAGATCGACATAATCGGGGCTGACCACGGTGCGTTTGGGCAGAACCCCGAGCGTCACGTCCTCGTCGATCTCGCGCTGCACCGCCGGGATGTCCGGCATCAGGTCGGGCGAGCGGTAGAAATCGTGCGGGGTAAACGCGAACTCCAAATCCCGGACCGGCTTGTGGGTCGCCGCGGCCAGGATCGCCAAGCCCTCGTTGCGGTTTTTCGGATCGAGAAACCAGCGCAGCGCGCCCATGTAATCGGCAAAGAAATCGATCAGCGCCGGCCGATGCGCGGCGATAAAATCGGCCCGCATGCACCAGAATACCGCCTCGGAAATTCCGTGCACCTCGGCCGCAGTAAACAATACCCGGTATTTGCCAGTTGTCATCAGCTCGGCGGCGAATTGCGGCAATAGCTCGATCATATCGACCTTGCCCTCTTCCAGCATCGCCGGCTGGTTGGCGAAATTTGCCTCGACTGTGGTGACGTCGTTGTCGGTGATGCCGTGCTTGCGCAGCATCGCGCGCATTGTCGAATCCGCTTCCGAGCCGATCGCGTTGGTGGCGACCCGCCGGCCCTTGAGATCGGCGACGGTTTTAATCGGGCCATCCTTGGCGACCACGTATTCGCCGGGGAAATACCCCTTGCGCCCGGTCTGGATCACGTCGGCGACGATCTTGACGTCAAGATGCGCATTGGAGATGGCGAGCGCGAAAGCCGAGTCGGAAAAGGCCGCCACCTCGAGCTGCCGGATCGCCAGCGCCTGGATCTGCGGGGTGCTGCCGGGAAAGCGGATCGGCTCGAAATCATAGGTCTTGCCGTCGTTCGGCATGACTTCCGGGTGGCGCTTCGCCAGCACCGCGACCAGCGGGGCGAGATGCCCAGGGGTCTCGGCCCAGCCGACCCGGATCAGGAGCGGCGTGGCCGCGGCCGCGAAGCGCGGCGCTCCGGCTATTGTCGCCGCCGCGACGATCACCCCGACGGCAAGGGTGAGGATCACTCTGGGTCGCATCGCCTCCCTCCGGCGTCAGCACTGGGCCCCTTACCGATCTTTATCTCACGCGATCTCCAAAGAACAATGATCTCCGATCTTTGTTGCCGGCGGCGAGCCGGGTCCGCCCCGCCATCGCTTCGCCGCCTCATTGGGCGCCGCCGCGCTCGGCGAGGATCGCCTCGCCGCGCACCAGGCTCCAGATATGGTCGACCATCTCGACAAACGGCGCCGAGCGGGCGAGCCCGGGGTCTTCCTTGTCAAAGCGCGCTTCGACGATCTCCTTGATCCGCCCCGGGCGCGCCGACATGACCGCGATCCGCTCGGCCAGAAACACCGCCTCCTGAACATCGTGGGTGACAAAGATCACGGTCTTGCGCGAGCGCTGCCAGATGCGCAGCAGTTCGGCCTGCATCAGGCTGCGGGTCTGCGCGTCGAGCGCGCCGAACGGCTCGTCCATCAGCAGAATGCGCGGGTCGATCGCCAAGGTGCGGGCGATCGCGGCGCGCTGCTTCATGCCGCCCGAAAGCTGCGAGGGATAGCTGTCCTCGAACCCGGCGAGCCCGACCAGATCGATATGCTCGCGGGCGCGGCGGATGCGCTCCTCGCGCGGCACCCGCTGCTTTTCGAGGCCGTAGAGCACGTTCTGCAGCACCGTCTTCCACGGAAACAGGGCAAAATGCTGAAAGACGACGCCGCGGTCGGGGCCCGGCCCGGCGACCGGCTCGCCGGCGACGCGGATCGCCCCCGCTTCGACCGGCAAAAAGCCGCCGACCAGGTAGAGCAAGGTGCTCTTGCCGCAGCCGCTGGGGCCGAGCAGCGCCACGAACTCGCGGTCGGCGACTTCGAGCGAGACGTTGTCGAGCGCCGTCACCGGGCGGCCGTGCGGCGGGCGGTAGACATGGCTGACCCGGTCGATGACGATCTGCGCCGCCGCCCCGCCGACCCCATTTTTCGTCACCGGCGGCGCCTCGCCCGAAAACCCTCGGCGATCCCTAGCAGAGACCGGTCGACCGCGCCAGATGACGGCGCAGCCCGGAACGGGTAGGGTGGCGGCGATCCGACGGCTTTCCGAGGAACGCAGACATGGCCTTTCAGCGCATGGTGCTCGAAATCGGCATGGGCACGGACATTCGCGGGGCGGACTATACGAAAGCGGCGGAGCGCGCCCTGCGCGACGCGCTGTGGCACAATTCGCTGAGCGTCGCCGACGCGGTCGGGCTCTCGGTCGATGCGATGCAGGTCGAGGTCAGGATCGGCGTGCCCCACCCCGAGCGGGTGGACAAGGAAGCGGTTCTGGCGGTGCTGCCGCATGGCACGGGCACGGTCGAGGTGGTCGAGGGCGGCCTCGAAATCGCCAATGATTCGGGCACCAATAAGACGGTGATCGCCAACGCCGCCGCGATCGTGCGGCTCGACCTCTCGCAAAGGGGCGCAGCATGAGCGGCAAGCGGGTCATCCTCGAAATGGGCAGCGGCAACGACCTGCATGGCGGCGACTACACCAAGGCGGCGGTGCGCGCGGTCGCCGACGCGCTGCATCACAGCTCGCTCTCGCTGATCCGCACCCTCGGGCTCGACTCGCGTCGGATGCAGGTCGAGGTCACGATTGGCGTGCAGCAGCCCGACCGGGTCGATGCCGCCGCGGTCAAAGCCGCCTTGCCGCATGGCGAAGTCACGGTCCGGGTCGTCAAAGGCGGCCTCGACGTCCCCGACGAAACCGGCGACACCGCAATCATCGCCGCCGCCGCCGTCGCCGTCCGCATGGAATTGCCGCAAGCCGGAGGCTGAGGGAAGGCTGGAAAGACGCCCGGTTCAACGCCTCAAGTCTCGCGCGCAAAGATCGTGCGGCCGTCGACGATCGTGCGGTTGACCTGGCCCTGGACCGGGTGGCCGTCGAAAGGGGCGTTTTTTGATTTCGAGCGGAAGGCGTCGGGGTCGATGCGCCACGGCTGGTCCGGGTCGAACAGCACGAGATCGGCCGGGGCGTCGGGGGTGAGGCGGCCGACCGGCAGGCGCAGGATGTCGGCGGGGTTGGAGGTCAGCCGCGCCAACAGGTCGAGCAGGGTGAGGTCGCCGTCGTGATAGAGGGCCAGCGATAATGGCAGCAGGGTTTCGAGCCCAACCATCCCATAAGCCGCCGAACTGAACGGCAGTCGCTTCGAATCCTGGTCCCATGGCGCGTGGTCGCTGGCGATCGCATCGATCGTGCCGTCGGCGAGCCCCTCGATGATGGCGCGCCGGTCGGCTTCGCTGCGCAATGGCGGCGACACCTTGGCAAAGGTGCGGTAATCGCCGATCGCGGTCTCGTTCAAGGTGAAATAGGCGGGCGCGGTGTCGCATGTCACCGGCAGCCCGTGTGCCTTGGCGCGGCGGATCGCCTCGACCGCGGCGGCGGTCGAGAGGTGCGCCGCGTGATAGCGCGCGCCGGTCAATGCGACGAGCCGCAGGTCGCGCTCGATCATGATGATCTCGGCCGCCGGCGGGATCGCGGCGAGGCCGAGCCTGGTGGCGATCTCGCCCTCGTTGACCTCGCCGGCGGCGGCGAGGCTCGGCTCCTCCGGGTGCTGCAATACCAAAAGATCGAAGCTGCGGGCATAGGAGAGCACGCGGCGCATGACCAGCGCATCGGCCACCGCCTTGACCCCGTCGGTGAAGCCCAGTGCACCACTCGCCGCGAGCAGCCCCATCTCGGTCAGCTGCCGCCCGGCCAGCCCCTTGGTCGCGGCGGCGTAAGTGTGCACCTTGGCGAGCCTGACCTCGCGCGCCCGGCGGGCCAGGAACTCGACGACCGAGACATCATCGACTGGCGGCTCGGTGTTGGGCAGCGCCGCCATTGTCGTCACCCCGCCGGCGGCGGCGGCCTGCCCGGCGCTCTCGATCGATTCCATGTGCTCGGCGCCGGGCTCGCGCAATTGCACGCGCATATCGACGAGGCCGGGGGCGAGGCATAGTCCATCGAGGGAAATGATCTCCGCATCGCCGGCATCGGCCGCCAGATCGCCGCCGACCGCCGCGATCCGCTCGCCGTCGACCAGCAGGTCGCCGATCGCGTCGCGCCGGCTCGCCGGGTCGAGCAGCCGGGCGCCGCGGAACAGCAGCCGGCTCACGCCTCCTCCCTGCCTCGCCCCCGCCCGCGGGGAAGGGAAGGGTGGGGGCCGTTGCCGAGATCGCGCGTCAGGATCTCGAGGCAGGCCATGCGCACCGCCACCCCCATCTCGACCTGCTGGCGGATCACGCTGCGATCGATGTCGTCGGCAACTTCGCTGCCGATCTCGACGCCGCGGTTCATCGGCCCCGGATGCATGATCAGCGCGTCGGGCTTGGCGGCGCGCAGCTTGCCGTAATCGAGCCCGAAGAAATGAAAGTACTCGCGGGTCGACGGCACGAACGAGCCGTGCATGCGCTCCATCTGCAGGCGCAGCATCATCACGATATCGACCCCGGCGAGCCCCGCTGCCATATCGTGAAACACCTCGACGCCGAGCCGCTCGACCGCCGCCGGCAGCAAGGTGCGCGGCGCCACCACCCGCACACGCGCCCCCATCGTGTTCAGCAGCGCGATGTTCGAGCGCGCGACGCGGCTGTGCAGCACGTCGCCGCAGATCGCGACGGCGAGGCCGCCGAGCCGGCCCTTGCGGCGACGGATCGTCAGCGCGTCGAGCAGCGCCTGCGTCGGGTGCTCGTGGCTGCCGTCGCCGGCGTTGATCACCGCGCAATCGACCTTTTCGGAGAGCAGCTGCACCGCCCCCGATTCGGGATGGCGCACGACCAGCACGTCGGGGTGCATCGCGTTCAGGGTCATCGCCGTATCGATCAGGGTCTCGCCCTTGACCATCGAGCTGACCGCCACCGCCATGTTGATCACATCGCCGCCGAGCCGCTTGCCGGCGACCTCGAACGAGGTGCGGGTGCGGGTCGAATTCTCGAAGAAGCAATTGATGATCGTGCGCCCGCGCAGCAGCGAGCGCTTTTTCTCGGCTTGGCGGTTCAGCTCGACATAGCCGTCGGCGAGGTCGAGAAACCGCTCGATCTCCGCCGGCGACAAACCCTCGATGCCGAGCAGATGGCGGCGCCCGAACGCGTTTTCGCTCCCGGTCCTTCCCATGAGCCAAGCACCATAAGCAGCGGCCCGCCTGGCGGCAAGGCCCCGCTGCGATACCCGACCGACGATTGGACGGTCGCCTATCGGCTAAATGGCGGAAGAGGCAGGAGTCGAACCTACCAGGGACGCCTTCGCGCCCCTCGACGGTTTTGAAGACCGCGCGCCCCACCGGGGACGATGCTCTTCCGAGATCGGGAATACCGCGGTTTGCGCCCGGCGAAAATACCGACGGCAAGTTCGCGCCCAGTCTCGCGCGCCGGACTATGATGCTGCGCTGCGCTGCCGAGAGGCGTGCGAAAGTCAAGAATGTTGCTACCGGCGCACAAAAAAAGGTAAAATGCCATTCGGCCGTTAACCATTAGGTGATTCATGCAACGACAGCTTGCAAGCTCCTTGAGATCTCTCATTTTTGCCGCGAGCGGCCTCGCCGCCGGGGCGACCGCCGCCTCGGCCGCCACCCTCTGCGTCAATCCCAACCCGAGATCGGGCTGCGCTTATAAGACGATCGGCGCCGCGGTCAGCGCCGCCAAAGCCGGCGATACGATCAACGTCGCCCCCGGCCGTTATGCCGAGGACGTGCATATCACTCAGCCGGTCGCCCTGATCGGGGCCGGCGCCCGCTCGACGGTGATCAACGCCAAGGGCCTCGCGAACGGCATCTTCATCGACGGCATCAACGGCGCCGCCAAGATCACACCGGGCAGCAACACGCTCACGAATGTGACGGTCTCCGGGTTCACCGTGCAGAACGCCAATTTCGAGGGGATTCTGGCGCTCAACGCCGCCAATGTCACCCTATGGGGCAACCTCGTCACCGGGAACGACCGCGCGCTCCAGGTCGCCAACAGCACCTGTCCCGGGCTTCCGGATTTCGAGACCAGCGAGGGCGATGATTGCGGCGAGGGCATTCATCTGATCGCCGTCGATCATTCGACCGTCGTCAACAATACTGCGCAGAACAATGCCGGCGGCATTCTGCTCAGCGACGAAACTGGCCCGACCAATGCGAACGTCGTTCAGCAAAACGAAGCGCGCGATAACGTGTTCGATTGCGGCATTACACTGGCGTCGCACCCGCCAGCGCCGATCGCCGGCTCGCCATCGCCGGCGCCGTTTGGCGTCTACGACAACACGATCGCCGACAATGAAGCAACGGCCAACGGCACCGAGCCGCCGGGCGGAGCGGGGGTCGGCCTTTACGCTCCGGGTCCGCACAATGCGACCTACGGCAATGTCGTGGTCGGCAATCGTCTGACCAACAACGGTCTGCCGGGGGTCGCCATCCACAACCATGCGCCGACGCACAACATCATCCTCAGCGACAACGTCGTCACCGGGAATTACATTGCCGGCAACGGCCCCGATTCCGACGTGCCGACAACGGTCCCGACCGGCATCAGCCTGTTGGGGACGACGGCGGTGAGCGGCACCTTGATCACGCTCAACCAGATCGAAAAGGAGTCGATCGACATCGCTATCAATAACGCCGCCGCCCAGGGCGCCGTGGTTGTCGCCCATCTGAACAACCTGGTCGGGCGCAATGCCGTCGGCGTCGACAATTTGGGCGCCGGTCCGGTCGATGCGACCGAGAATTGGTGGGGCTGCGCCACGGGTCCGGGTGCCCGCGGCTGCAGCTCGGTCAAGGGCGCCAACGTCACGACGACGCCGTTCCTGACCCGGCCCGTACAATCCGCCGGAACCGCATTGAGGGCCGCCGGAACCGATTAAGGGCCGCCGGAATCGATTGAGGGCCGGCGGAAGCAAGTGACGCGGCGGCTCGCGCCGGAAGCGGTAAAGCAGCCGGCTCGGGCTTGCCGCCAATCGGGAGAACGCCAGTGCCGCAACCCCTGGTCATGATCACCGGCGCCAGCTCGGGGATCGGCAAGGCGCTGGCCCTCGTCTTCGCGCGCGAAGGAAATCCGCTGCTGCTAATCTCCCGCAACATAGCGGCGACGGACGAGTTGGCGCAGTCCGCGGTGGTCTGGCGACAGGCCGATGTTGCCGATTACGCCGCGGTCGCCAGCGCCGTCGCCGCGGCGGAGGCGCTGCACGGCCCGGTCGAGTGCCTGGTCAACAGCGCCGGCACGGCCGATGCTCGGGCGTTCGAGGAGGTCGAGCCGGCGAGCTACCGGCGCGAGATCGACACCAATCTGATCGGCGTACTGAACTGCAGCAAGGCCGTGCTCGGCGGCATGGCGGCGCGCAAATCCGGCACGATCATCAACATCAGCTCGGTCAGCGACCGCAAGACGGCGCCGGTTGCGCTCGCCTACACTGCAGGCAAATACGCGGTCCGCGCATTCTCCGAATCGCTGCGCGAGGCGCAGTCCAAAAACGGGGTCCGGGTGATCAACATCGCTCCGGGCTATGTCCGCACCAACATTCACGCCGGCATGCACATTAGCTTCGCCGATTACCGCGCCTCGCTCGGCAACCCGGATTTCATCAGCGCCGAGGAGCTGGCTGAGATCATCCTGTTCTGCTGGAAGCAGCCGCAGAGCATCTGCATCCGCGACCTCATCGTGGCACCGACCCGCACCACGTTTTAGATCGGCGGCAGCATCGGCAGCAGCCAGACGAGCCAGGTGGCGAGCGCCAGAAATGGGCCGAACGGCAGGGCCGAGCGGGGGCCCAGCCGGAACCCGGCGAGGCGCAGCCCGGCGGCGACGATCAGCCCGGCGAGCGCGGCGATCAGCACGACTTGAGGCAATCCGCTGGCCCCGACCCATGCCCCCGAAGCCGCCAACAGCTTGGCGTCGCCCTCGCCGAGACCTTCCCGGCCGCGCAGCGCCCGATAGAGGAGCGCGATGGCGCGCAATGCCAGATAGCCCGCGGCAGCCCCGAGCGCCCGATCGAGAAGCCCTTCGGAATCGAACGCCAGGGCGGCAATCAGCCCGGCCAGGACGAGCGGCAGAGTGAGCGCGTCGGGCAGCAGCCAATGGCGGGCATCGATCCAGGCGAGCGTCAAGAGCCACCAGCCAAGGAGGCAATCGAGCCAGGCGGCCGCACCACCGTCGACCGTCGCCGCGACCAAGGCGACCGCGACCGCCGCAAGCTCGATCGCCGGGTAGAAATGCCCGAGCGGAATGCGGCAAAAGCGGCAGCGGCCGCGGGTGGCGAGCCAGCTGACCAGCGGCACCAGATCGCGCGGCCGCAAAGCTGCGCCGCAGCCCTCGCATTGCGAGCGCGCCCAGATGATGGGCCTCGATTCGGGCAGGCGGCGGACCAGGACGCCGAGAAAGCTGCCGACAAATGGGGCCGCAAGCACCGCACCCCATGCCGTCGCGTCCGGAGCGGCGATCCGACCAAACCATTCCGCCCCGAACATGCCCTCCCGCTCCCGACATCAATCAATTATTGTAGCGGCTCGGCGATTAATATCGAGGTTGGGCCAGCCTCTCAGCGCTGATGACCCCGAGGAAAAAGATGCCGTCATGACGTACGAGGCGGTCATTTCACCGAGCACGCGGGACGCCGCCGACGCGCTCGCCCGGCTCGGCCCGGCGCTGATCGGCAGCGGCGCCGTCGACCAGCGCACCCTGGAGCGCGCGCGCCGGGTGGCTTCGGAGACCGGCGGCCGGCTCGACCGGGTGCTGACCCAGCTCGGCATGGTCAGCGAGCGCGCCCTCGCCGAGGCGTTGGCCGAGCTGGTCGCGGCTCCGATCGTGACCCCGGCAGACTATCCCGATGCGGCGCTGTTCGTCGACCGGCTGCACGCCAAGTTTCTGCGCAAGGCGCATGCGCTGCCGATCGCCGATAATGAGGATGCCGTGGTGCTGGCGATGGCCGACCCGCTTGACGTCTTTACCCGTAGCGCAGTGGCGGCGGCGCTCGGCCGGCCGGTGGCAATCGCAGTCGCAGTGCCGATCGAGCTCGAAGCGGCGATCGACCGGCTCTATTCGGAGGCCGGCGAGGGCGGCGACGGCGAAGCGCTGCTCGACGAGGTGGTGACCGACGCCGAGCCGGCCGAGGAGGATGCCGAACGGCTCAAGGATCTCGCCAGCGAGGCGCCGGTGATCCGGCTGGTCAACCAGCTGATCGCCCGCGCCGTCGAAACCCATGCCTCGGACGTCCATCTCGAACCGTTCCCCGACCGGCTGCGGGTGCGCTACCGCTATGACGGCGTGCTGCACGAGGTAGAGTCGCCGCCGGCCCGGCTGCAGGCCGCGGTCATCTCGCGGATCAAGATCATGGCGCGGCTCGACATCGCCGAGCGCCGGCTGCCTCAGGACGGCCGCATCAAGCTGACCGTGCGCGGTCACGAGATCGATTTCCGGGTGTCGACGATCCCAGCGCTTTACGGCGAAAAGGTCGTCTTGCGCGTGCTCGACCGCACTGCTGTCGAATTCGATTACCATAAGCTCGGCCTGCCCGACGACATCCGCGCCGGGGTCGAGCGGGCGCTCGATCTGCCGAACGGCATGGTGCTGGTCACCGGGCCGACCGGCAGCGGCAAGACGACGACGCTCTACACCGGGCTCCTCAAGCTGAACACGGTGGTGCGCAATGTCGTGACGGTCGAGGACCCGATCGAATACCAGCTGACCGGCATCAACCAGATCCAGGTGCGGCCGCAGATCGGGCTCAATTTCGCCAGCCTGTTGCGCTCGATCCTGCGCCAGGACCCCGACGTCATTATGATCGGCGAGATCCGCGACCTCGAAACCGTGCAGATCGCGGTGCAGGCGGCGCTGACCGGCCATCTCGTGCTGTCGACCCTGCACACCAATTCGGCGGCGGCGACAATGACCCGGCTGCGCGACATGGGGCTCGAGGATTATCTGTTGACCGCGACCTTGAAGGCGGTGCTGGCGCAGCGGCTGGTGCGGCGGCTGTGCCCAAAATGCAAGACCCCGGAGGCGGCGCCGGCGGCATTGCGCGAGCGCTTTGGCCTCGACCGGCTGGCCGGCGATGGCCCGATCACCCTCTACCACCCGAGGGGCTGCCCCGAATGCCGTGGCACCGGGTTTCGCGGGCGCCGCGCGATCGCCGAGCTCCTGGTGCCGAGCCGGGCGATCGACCGGCTGATCTTCGAGGGCGCCGACGACAGCGCGATCGAGCGCGCCGCCATCGAGGGCGGCATGCGCCCGATCTTCGACAGCGGCCTCCTGGCTGTGCTCGACGGCGACACCACGATCGAGGAAGTCGTGCGCTGCATCCGCAGCGAAGCTTGACCCGACGCGGGTCCACGGCTCGCGAGCCCTCCAATGTCGGGGCGGCTTCCGCCGTCGCTGGCTAAGATGAGATCAGCACTTCTCTCAGGACGACTGCATTGTTATGTGCGGCATCCTTCGCGGCGAAGAGCAAGGTCAGCGGCCGTCCGGGCTCGATCAGCTCGCGAAGCGCCGTCAGCGAGGGAGAATTCGTCGCCAGCTCCGCTCGGTACCGGTCGCGGAATTCGCCCCACCGCTGCGGATCGTGGGCGAACCAGCGCCGCAGCTCGGCGCTCGGCGCCGCGTCCTTGAGCCATAGGTCGATCTTGGCGGTGTCGCGCTTCAGACCGCGCGGCCACAGACGGTCGACAAGGACGCGCAAGCCATCTTCCGGGGAGGGCGCATCGTAGGCGCGTTTGAGGCGGATCCGGCTCACTGCAAGGTTGGCGCGTTGGCCGCGAGATCGAGGCTGCGGGCGAGCCGCGCGCCGGGCGCCAACAGATCGGCCAGGGTGTAGCCGTCGAGCGTGCGCAAAAACGCGAGCGTGGCCTCGCGCAGCGCGCCGCGCAGGACGCAGCATCCCTCGATCCGGCAGAACCCGCTCCCGGCGAGGCACCCCATCACCGCGAGCTCCTCTTCGGTGTCGCGCACGACCGCCCCGACCGAGATCTGCGCCGCTGGCCGACCGAGCCTGACCCCGCCGCCCTTGCCACGGACCGTTTCGAGATAGCCATGCCGGCCAAGCTGGCTGACGATCTTCATCAAATGGGCTCTCGAGATGCCAAAACACGCGGAGATTTCAGCGATAGTTGCGAGTCGGCCGCCCTTGGCGCCGACATAGATCAAGGTGCGCAACGCATAATCGGTCCACAGGGTCAGCCGCATCCGCGACATCTCTCTCCGGCGACGGCGCTGCGGCCGTCTCGCGGATTGACGTGATAACCCACATATCATATGCATCTTTGACCACGGCCGCAACGTTGCGACACGATCGCGTTTGAAGGACGAGGGAAGGATGAGCGCAGAGGCCCAGGCTGGCCCGGCAACTCGCGATCTGATCATCGACGATATCGTCGCGCGCACCGCGATCGACGAGGCGATGATCGAACAGCTGGTGCGGGCGTTTTACGATCGCGCCCGCCGCGATCCGTTGATCGGGCCGGTGTTCGAGGCCGTGGTGCACGATTGGGAGGCCCATATCGGGCAGATGTGCGCCTTCTGGTCTTCGGTGGCGCTGATGAGCGGCCGCTATCACGGGCAGCCGATGGTGGTCCATCAGCCGTTGCCGATCGACACGTCCTATTTCGACCGCTGGCTCGAAATCTTCGCCGCGACCGCGCGCGAGGTCTGCCCGCCGCCGGCAGCTTCCCACTTCCTCGAGCGCGCCTACCGGATCGCCGACAGCCTCGAGCTTGGCATCGCCTTCCGCAAAGGCGAGATCGGGCCAAAGCGGACGCGGCCGTTGCCGGTCCCGTTCCCGGCCAAAGATATGAACCAGGCGCGCCCGGAGCCAGCCGGTCGATCGGCGTTAGGTCATGGGTCAAGCGATCGATAACGGAATCATCGCTTCCGCGGATGGGTTCGTTGTCGAGGTCGAGCGCGTCGCCAGGGAGCTCGGCCTGTCGCCCGAGGCCTTCTGGCACGAGTTGAAGCGCGGCATCGTTTACAGCGTCGTCGAGCGCGGCGAGGGCGATGATCGGGGCCGCACCCGGCTGAGCTTCCGCTATCGCGCCCGCTGCTGGTCGATAATTTTGGAGGAAGATGCGCCATGACAAACCGCGGCGATGTCGAACCCCCGGTCGAGGTCAGCTCGCCGGCCTGCTCGATGCATGAGGCGGACGACGCCTATATGGGCTATGCCGACAAGGACGGGCTGGTCGCCTTCCTGAACGAGTTGCTCGAAGCCGAGCATGCCGGGGCGCGGGTCACGCTCGAAAGCGCCCGGGCGGCCGGCAGCGGCCCGGTCGCCGAGCTACTGCGCAGAATTCAGCATGACGAGGCGCATTGGTGCGGCATGCTGGCCGGGCACATCAAGGCCGCGGGTGCCGCGCCGACGACGGAGGTCGGTGCCTTTTACGGCAAGGCGATGGCGATCGCCGATCTTTCCGAACGGGTCGCCTTTCTCAATCGCGGGCAGGGCTGGGTCGTGCGCAAGCTGCGCGAAATGCTGCCGCGGGTGCGGCGCGACCCGCTCCACGCCGACCTCGCCGAGATGCTGCGCTCGCACGAGGCCAACATCGCGCTCGCCAATGATGTTGCCGGCCGCCCCTCGTAACCCTGTGCGCCGCCCCGGGCCGGATCGCTCAGCCGAACGCGAGATAGATCGAAAAGCAGGCTAGGCCGACCGCGATCCAGACCACGTAATCGCCGACCAATCCGCTGTGCAACTCGCCCAGCACGAGAAACAGCGGCCGGCTCAGCGCATCCACCGCTGCTAGAAGCGGGCGAGGCAAGTGCGCGCGGCCCAGGTCGAACGCCGCGACCGCGACGGCCAGAGCAACCGACATCCAGGAGAGCATCGTCGCGCGTCCCGTGTGGGCCAGCGCCGCCGTCGATCCGGCAAGCACAGGTGCAAACGGGCCGACACTCTCGGCGGCGAACCGCTTGGCCAGATCGCCAGGGGTCAAGGCGAGCGCCAGCAGCAAGAGGCACGGTGCCAGCATCAGCCACAGCGGGCGGTCGGCCTTTTCCTGCTCCTCCTGGCTCGGCGAGGCGGCCTCCTCCGGGTCGGGCTCCGGGCCGAGGCCGAGAAAGATGCGCCCGGTGGCGCGCAACACCGTGGCCCCGGTCAGCGCCGTCCCGAACACCACCGCCCCCGCGACCCACCGCCCGGCCGCGGAAGAGCCGGCGTCGGCGACAAGCCGGGTGCCGGCATCGAGCACGCCCCAAGGCGCGCCGCCGAGCAGCAGCCCGCCCAACGCCATTGCCGCACCGGCCGGCGCCAGGCCCCGGCCGAGCCCATAGAGGCCGAGCTCATCGACGCTGGCCCGCTCGGCGAGCAGCACGCCGACCAGCATGAACAGCGCGCCCTTTACCAAGCCGTGGCCGACCAGATAGGCGAAGAGCCCGGCCAACCCGGTCGCGGAGAGCGCCGCGAGACCGGTCAGCATGATGCCGAGATGGGTGATCGTCGAGAAGGCCAGCATGCGCTTCAAGTGCCGCTGGGCCCGGGTCATCAACCCGCCGACCACCGCGGTCGCGGCCCCGAGGGCCATCAAGAGGCCGTGGGTCAGCGCGTGCACCTCGGCCGAGCCGGCGAACACCTGAAACGCAAGCTTGGCGAGGGCGAACAGGCCGAGGCCGACCATCGCCCCGGAAAAGATCACCGAGACCGGGCTCGGCGCCACCGCATGCGCGTCCGACAGCCAGAAGTGAAATGGCAGGATCGCCGCCTTGATCATCAGCGCCGCCGCGAGCAGGCAGAATGCGCCGGTCGTCACCGGGTCGGGGCCGTCCCGCGCCACCGCGTGCCCGAGCGCCTGGAAATCGAGCACGCCGGCGCGGGCGTAGACCAGCCCGACCCCGCCCAGCATCATGAAGCTGGCCAGGCTGTTGGTGACGGTGAAGTTCAAGGCGCCGGCGAGCGACGGCATTTCGAGCTGGTAGGCAGTCAGCGCAAACGCCGCGACGCTCATGACCTCGAACCAGACAAACAGGTTGAACAGGTCGCGAGTCAGGCAGAAGCCGACCATCGCCGCCAGGAACAGCAGCATCAGCACGTGGAAATGGGCATGCGTCTCGTCGAAATAGCCCCAGGCGAACACCAGGATGGCGGCGAACAGCAGGCCGATGAAGGCAGCGAAGCCGGCGCTCGCCGGGTCGACGCCAAAGCCGATCCCAAGAACGACCCCGGGCCGCGGCGCCCAGCCGCCGAACCAGTAGGTCAATACACCGTGAAGCTGGCTCTGCCTCGCCAGCACCGTGCAGATCGCTGCGACGGCGAGCGCGGTCAAAGTCGCCAGCACGTCGGGGAGCCGCGTCGGCAGAAAATGGGACACCGCCAGCATCGCCGCCGCGACCGCCAGCGGGATCGCCACCGGCAGCGGCACCAGATCGAGCGGCCAGTTCACCGCCGCGCTTTAGCGACCAGCGGGCGCAGCTTCTGCGGATCGAGCTCGCCATATTTGCGGTCGACCTGCAGCGCCATCGCCAGCAATAGCGCGGTGACGGTGGCGCCGACGACGATGTCGGTCAACACCAGCGCCTGGACCACCGGGTCGACCGCCGGCGTGCCGGGCGGATGGTCGTAGAAGACCGGCGCCACCGCACCCCAGCGGTAGCCGATGCCGAGCAGCAGCACGTAGGTCGATGACTGGCATACCGACAGGCAGCCGATCAGATGGATAAAGCTGCGGCTGGAGGCGATGCCGTAAAGGCCGATCCCGAACAGCCAGGCCGCGACCAGCCAGGGCAGAACGCTCATCCGCCGCTCTCGGATTCGAGCGCCCGGGTCTCTTCCATGAACTCAAGAAACAGCATGGCAAAACCGCCGGTCACGGCCAAGGCGACACCGGCGTTCTCCACCAGCATCAGCCCGCCGGAAAACACATCCTTGAACGTGCCGAGCGGCAATATGTTCTGCATGTAAGCGCGGCCGAAGGCCATCGGCGCGAACCCGGCGAGCGCAAACAGCAGCGCCCCGCCGCCCTCGATCGCGTCGAGCACGCGCGACCCGATCAGCTGGCGCCAGCCGCGATAGCCCTCGCCCAAATAAGTCAGCAGCAGCCCTGAGGCGATCACCACGCCGCCCTGAAAGCCGCCTCCAGGGGTGACGGTTGCATGCAGGGCCATATAGAGGCCGAACAGCAGGGTTGCCGGCCCGAACAGACGGCTGATCAAAATCGTCGATTCGGCCCGCCCGATCACGGCGCGGCCCTCGACCCGCCCGGCCCTAGCGCTCAAATCCTCGCCGCGGGCGCCGCGCAGCAACATCGCAGCACCGGTCACCGCGCACACTAGCATGAATTCCTCGCCCAATGTGTCGAAACCGCGAAAATCGAAATTGACTGCGCTGACCATGTTGGAGACGTGGCGCAGCTCCGGGCCGAGCCGGTTGACCGCAGGCCCGTATTGCGCTGTCGGCTCGCCGAATGGGGGCAAGGCCGCGGCGACTTTCCAAATCGCCGGCAACAGGCACAACCCGGCTAATCCCAGCAGGCCAATGCGTAACCGGGGGGTCATCGGCGCTGCCGGTTGATTCTGACCGCGGCCAGGGTGACCAGGAACAACAGTGGGGTGGCCGCAGTCCCCACCGCCAGCTCGGACAGCGCCACGTCGGGGGCCTGGAGGGCAAAGAACAGCAAGGTCAGAACTGTCCCGTTCGCCGCGAGCGCGAACACTTGCGACCGCGGATCGCGCGTCAGCACAACCCCGGCGCCGGCGAGTGCGGCAAGCAGCAGCACCATCGCCAGCAGGATGCTCATCGCCCCGCTCCATCGCGCAGGACCAGCGCCCGCCCGATCGCATGACTGGTCGCCGCACCGGCGAGCGGCAGTACCGCCCAGACGGCGATCATCTTCAGCAGCCTGTCGGTGGCGCCGTCTTGAACCAGGACGGCGAGGGTGATGGCGAAACCCGCGGCCACATTGACGAACGCGGCGCAATGCAGCCGGTCGAGCGCGGTCTTGAACCGCACAAACCCATAACAGCCGAGCCAGGCGGACAACACCGCCGCACCCAGCAGCATCTCGACCGCGAGCTCCTTCACAGCCAGCGTTCCACAAACAGCGCGTAGAGCAGGGAAGCGGGCAAGGCCAGCAGCGACAAGGTCAGCGCCAGATCCATCGACGAGCCCTGCTCGAAGGCAAAGGTCATAACCACGAGCAGCAGGGCGGCGAGCGCGCCGACGAGCTGAACCGCGGCCAAGCGCTGCCCAAGGGTCCCGCGCGCGCACATCAGGACCGCGACGGCAAGGGGCGGCAGAAAGGCAATTGCCGCCAGCCGCCAGGCGCTCATGTCGGCCATCTCGGATCGGTGGCCGCGGACGGCTCGACCAGGCTGTGCAATTCCAGCTCCGCCCTTCGCTCGGGCAGGCGAAGAGCGAATTTGTCGGGCGCCAGCGACACCGCCAGCAGCGCCGCGGCGCGGCGCGCGGCATCGGCCGGGTCGCCGGTGCGGCCCCGCAGAAAGGGCTGCCGCACCACCTTGCCACCGGCGCCGCGGACCAGCGCGGCGGCAACCTTGACGACGGCGCGTGGCAGGCCCGCGACCGCCCGCACGGCCACAGCAGCTGCGGCCGGCTCAAAGCGGAAGCGACGCTCGGCGACGCTCGCGACCTTGCCGAACCAACATGCCGCGGCGGCGCCGCAGGCGAGCGCCAAGCCGATCTCGTCGCCCGGCAGCTGACCCGCAAGCAACAGGTAAATCGCCGATAACAGAACCCACGCCGCCAGCAGGATCAGCATAGCGCCTCCGCCACAAACAACGCCTCGATGCCGCAACAGGTTCGCGACAAATCGCGGTCTCCCGGCGCGCCTCACGTTTCGGGTCCGGAGCCGGGATTGAGCAGCGGTCATCGGCGATCTCGGCCATGTTGCGACAAGGGCCGGCGACATCGCCGGGCGGATGTTGCGCTTGACCGCGATTGCGCCCTGTAACACACTTGACCGCACACTCTATGGAGCATTATCGCCAATGATCTTCTATCCAGAAGAGAAAATTGCCATATTCATCGATGGTGCCAACCTCTATTCGGCGGCACGGGGCCTCGCTTTCGACATCGACTACAAACGGCTGCTCGATCTGTTCAGCACCAAAGGGCGGTTGATTCGAGCCTTTTACTATACGGCATTAGTCGAGGACCAGGAATATTCACCAATCCGGCCGCTGGTCGATTGGCTCGACTATAATGGCTACGCGATGGTGACCAAGCCGACCAAGGAATTCACCGACGCGATGGGCCGGCGGCGGATCAAGGGCAACATGGATATCGAGCTGGCGATCGACATGCTCGAAATGGCGCAATACATCGACCACGCCATCCTGTTTTCGGGCGATGGCGATTTCCGCCGGCTGGTCGAGGCGGTGCAGCGCCGCGGCGTGCGCGTCTCGGTGGTGTCGACGATCCGCTCGTCGCCGCCGATGGTGTCGGACGACCTGCGCCGCCAAGCCGACAATTTTATCGAGCTCCAGGAGCTGGCGCCGAACATCATGCGCAATCACCATGGCCGCGAGGAGCTGGCGCGGCCGCGCACCGAGCCCGTCGACGAGGCGTGAGCCTCCCCGCACCGGCGCCGCTGCCTGGCCGCGACTGCCCGCTGTGCCCGCGTCTGGCCGCCTTTCGCACGGCGCAGCGCTCCGCCCACCCCGACTGGTTCAATGCGCCGGTCCCGCCCTTTGGTGATGAGGACGCGGAGCTGCTGATCGTCGGCCTCGCCCCGGGCCTCAAAGGCGCGAACCGCACCGGGCGCCCATTCACCGGCGATCACGCCGGCAGACTGCTCTACGCGACGTTGCAAAAATTTGGCCTGGCCGAGGGCGAATACGCGGCGCGGCCCGATGATGGTCTGAAGCTGTGCCGGGTGCGGATCACCAACGCGGTCCGCTGCGTGCCGCCGCAGAACCGGCCCGAACCCGGCGAGATCGCCCTTTGCCGCAGCTTTCTCGCGGCCGAGATCGCGGCGATGCCGCGGCTGCGCGCGGTGCTGGCGCTGGGGGCGATCGCCCACGACGCGGTGCTGGCCGCGCTCGGCCTGCGCCGCGCGCCGTTCCGGTTTGCGCATGCGGCGCTCTACGCCTTGCCCGACGGCAGGCTGCTCGCCGACAGCTATCATTGCTCGCGGCTCAACACCAACACCGGCAGGCTGACCGCAGCGATGTTTGAGGCGGTCTTCACGGCTATGCTTGACCGGCTTGCCCGCTGAGCGTTGGGTCGCGGGTGCACGCGCAGCGATGCGCGCGGCGCATACCTCGGCAGCAAACTCGCCGGCATTTTGCGATTGATTCGCAGCGTCCGACCGGTGATGGTGCGAAGAGTTCGCATTTGCATGTCGGATGGGGTTCTCGATGCGTCGTATCGCCTGGGCTGCGGCAGTGCTGGTATTTGCCGCGGCGAGTCCCACTCTCGCCGACCCTCCGAGCTTCGCGATCGCGCTGAAGAACAGCCAGTTCATCCCAAGCCAGCTTCAGATCCCGGCCGGAACCAAGGTCAAGCTCATCGTCAGCAACGACAATTCGACGCCGTCCGAATTTGAAAGCAGCCAGTTCCACCGTGAAAAAGTCGTGCCGCCCGGCCAGCAGGTGATTGTCTTTGTTGGACCCCTCGATCCCGGCAGCTACGAGTTTTTCGACGATTTTCACCCGCAGACCCGCGGCCACCTGATCGTCAAGTAGCGGGTGCAGAAATGTTGGCGACTGCAATCATCGTTTTTCGCGAGGTTCTCGAAGCCTCGCTCGTCGTCGGCATCGTGCTGGCGGCGAGCCGCGGGGTGCCCGGCCGCAGCCTCTGGGTCAGCGGCGGGGTGGCGGCCGGCGTGCTCGGCGCCGCACTCGTCGCCGCCGGCGCCAGTGCAATCGCCGCCGCGGTCAACGGCATCGGGCAGGAGCTGTTCAACGCGGTGATCCTGTTCACCGCGGTGGTGATGCTCGGCTGGCACAATGTCTGGATGAATCGGCACGGGCGCGAATTGGCCTCGGCCGCGGCGAGCCTCGGCAAAGCGGTGGTGGGCGGCAGCCGGCCGCTTTATGCGCTGGCTCTTGTCGTCGGCATCGCCGTGCTGCGCGAAGGCTCGGAGATCGTGCTGTTCTTGTACGGCATCGCGATTGCTTCGGGCGCCAGCGGGCTCGGCATGCTGGCGGGCGGGATTGTCGGGCTCGCCGGCGGCGTCGCGGTTGGCGCGCTGATCTATCTCGGCCTGCTCGCCATACCGCTGCGCCGGCTGTTTACCGTGACGAGCTGGCTCATTCTGCTGCTCGCGGCCGGCATGGCCTCGCAGGGTGCCGCGTTTCTGATGCAGGCGAACCTGCTGCCGGCGCTCGGCAACGATGTGTGGAACACTTCCTGGCTGTTGACCGAAAACAGCATGGTCGGGCTGTTGCTGCACATCTTGATCGGCTATTCGGCGCAGCCGGCCGGCATCCAGGTGGTGTTCTACCTGGCCACCATCCTGGTCATCGGCACCTTGATGCGGCTGCTGGGGCGCGCGCCGGCGAGATCACCGCGTCGCCCTGCGACCCCTGCCTCGGCCTGACCGGCCTCCTCTGAGCTGATCCCCTTCCCGTCGCGGCGTCCCGAGAGCATCCCGCTTGATGCGCCGCCCTTGAAATGAGATGCGAATGCGTAGCGTTAGCGGTTGGTCGGCGATCTTCGCGGCGCTGATTGTTGCCGCCACGGTTCCGGCCCGCGCCGATTTCAAGGTGCAGCAGCCCGATGCCGAGACCGGCGAGTTTGCGATCGAGCCGCTCGGCGACATCGGCCACGATCCGCTCGGCGATCACAGCGGCGAGCTAAGCTCGACGCAGGAATTCGAGTATGGCGTCAATGGCTTTTGGCGCACCGAACTCGAGCTGGAGCAACAACGGCAGGCCGGCCCCGGACAGTCGATCCATTTCAGCCAGGTCACCTCAGAGAACATCTTTCAGTTTACCGAGCGCGGCGAATATTGGGCCGATGCGGGGTTCTTCGCCGAGTTCGGCAAGACCACCCTGCCGCAGACGCCCGACGAAACCACCTTTGGCCCGATTTTTCGCAAGGAAATGTTCGGGACCATCGACACCGTCAATCTGTTCATGGAAAAGGATATCGGCCATTACGGCTCGGGACGGCCGGCATTTCTGTATGCCTGGGAGACGCGGTTCGCGTTCCGCACGCCGATCGAGCCCGGCTTTCAAGCCTATGGTCAGCCTAGCAGCTTTACCGGCTACAATTCGGGCTGGCCGCAGGACAACCGCATCGGGCCGCAGCTGTTCGGCACGATCACCCAGCTCGGCCCCGGCAGCCTCAAATGGAATGGCGGCATTCTATTTGGCGTGACCCGCGCGGCACCGCGCGAAACTTTGCGCTGGCAGGCCGAATACGAGATCCACTTTTAGTACCAAGCCGCACCTCGCGGTCAGGCTTGGAACAGCTTTGGCAATCCCTGCCAGCACGCGTCGTAATCCCGCTGCAAGGCAGGGGTTTCGAGCGCGAAGCGGGTCGGGCGGATCGGGAACCGCGTTTCGAACATGAAGGCGAGCGTGTCGGCGATCCTCTGCGGCTTCAATTCAGCGGTGCTGGCCCGTTCATAGGTCGCGGCGTCGGGGCCGTGCGCGGCCATGCAATTGTGCAAGGACATGCCGCCTGGAACAAAGCCTTCGGCCTTGGCGTCGTAGGCTCCGTGGACGAGGCCCATCAGCTCGTTCATCACGTTCCGATGGAACCAGGGCGGGCGAAAGGTGTGCTCGGCCACCAGCCAGCGCGGCGGAAAAATCACGAAGTCGCAATTGGCGGCGCCGGGCACCTCCGAGGGCGAGGTCAGCACGGTAAAGATCGACGGGTCGGGGTGGTCGAAGCTGACCGAGCCCAACGTGTTGAAGCGCGCGAGATCGTATTTGTAGGGCGCGTAATTGCCGTGCCAGGCGACGACATCGAACGGCGAATGGTCGAACTCCGCCGCCCATAAATTGCCGGCGAATTTGGCGACGATCTCGAAATTCCCGTCGCGGTCTTCGAAGGCGGCGGCGGGGGTCAGGAAATCGCGCGGATTGGCCAGCCCATTGGCGCCGATCGGCCCCAGCTCGGGAAGCCGGAACAGCTGCCCGTAATTCTCGCAGACATAGCCGCGAGCAGGTCCATCGGGCAATTCGACGCAGAATTTGACGCCGCGCGGGATGAGCGCGATCTCGCCGGGGACCGCCTCGACGATCCCGAATTCGGTGCCCAGCGAGAGCCGGCCCTGTTGCGGGACGATCAGCAATTCGCCATCCGCATCGTAAAAGGCGCGCCGCTGCATCGACCGGGTCGCGCGGTAAATATGGACCGCGATGCCGGTATTGAGGCCGGCGTCGCCATTGCCGCCGATCGTTACGAGCCCGTCGATGAAATCGGCCGGCATGTCGGGGAAGGGTAGCGGGTTCCAGCGCAGCCGGTTGAGCGGCGGGTCGGCCTCGGTAAACGGCGCGCCGCGCACGAGGCCGTTGCCGATCCGGCGAAAGGCCGGGTGCGCCGCCGAGGGCCGGATGCGGTAGAGCCACGAGCGCCGGTTGGCGCCTCGCGGCGCGGTGAACGGGGTTCCCGAGATCTGCTCGGTGTAGAGCCCGCGCGAGTGGCGCTGCGGCGCGTTCTGCCCTTCGGGCAGGGTGCCGGGCAACGCCTCGCTCGCCAGCTCATTGCCAAAGCCGGAAAGATAGCGGGTCACCGCGCTCACCCCGGCGACACCGAAATGATCACCTTCTCCTCGACCACAAAGCTCTTGATCCGGCCGATGAACAAGGCGCCGTCATCGTGCAGGCGCTTGGCTTCGGGGGTGGCGTTGGCCCGCTCCATCGCCGCTGGGTCGTCGTACCAGAGCTCGGCGATGCCGTCGATCTCGACCTCGGCCGTCGGGATGTCGGGACGGGTCCGCTCGCCGAGGACGTGCGACTGCACATAGCGCCGCACCCCCGGCACCGCATGCGCCAACGGCGCGTGCACCTCGAGCCAGTGCTTGACGAAATCTTCGTGGCTGAGCCCCGCCTTCCGGGTCAGCAGCCCGATGGTCTTGATCACTTGTCGCTCTCCCGTTGGCCCTCGACCGACAAACAGCGCCGCTCGCCTCGCCGTTGCCGATCATGATAGCGTTCGAGGAACCGGGCAAAGAGCAAGGGTCATGCGATGGATCTGAGGCTGGTCAGAGAGGAGGCGATCGAGGGGACCACGCGCTTTTTCTGGGACAAGCAAGGGTTCGTCCCCGACGAGGACAGCGAGGAATGGGAGGCCGAGTATCGCCGCCAGTTCGAGCTGGCAAAACAGCGCGGCGCCAATGCCCCGCCCAGTCCCCCGGCGGCGAATGCGCCCGCGGTCGCGGCGGCAGCCCAGGCGCCGGAGCCCGCCAGCTGGGCCGAGTTGAGCGGGCCGCCAACCCAGATCCGCTGGGCCGCCACCTTGCGCGCCGATCGGGTGCGGGAAATTCGCGACCCCGGCATCCGCGACTGGCTCGCCACCACCTGGACCAGGGCGAAGAGCTGGATCGACACGCGCGAGCTGCCGACCCCGGTCTTCTTGCAGCGAATCGCGCCGCATTATGCCGAATACCGCAAGGAGGCCGACGAGCGGGCGCGGGTGCTGGCGGGCGAGCGCCGGGCCAAGGAGGCCGCCGCGGACCAGCTCCGACGCGAGATCGAAGAGGCCGGGGTGACCGCCGAAGGGTTGATCGAGCTGATCGACATCTGCGAGCGGCTGCCGCCGGTGCCGCTTGGCGCGAAGCTCGGCGAGCTCGCAAGCGAGGGCCGCAATCTGCGTGTCTTCGACACCGATGACCCGGCGCTCTTGATGGTGCTCGAAAAGGACGCGGCCGGCCGCAGCGAATACGCGATCGAGCGCGACCCTGGGCTCGTCGCGGATCTCGATCTGTTGATGCGGGTGATGGCGCTGTCATAGCGGGAGAAGGTCATGGCGGTCGACGCACGCGAGGCGATGGAGCGGCTCAACGCCGAGGCCGCACCACTCAACATCTGGCTGCGCACCGAGGCGAACGCCCCGGCGCAGCGGCCGTGGTTCCGCGACACCGGGCTCAACGCTTCCGGCCGGGTCGCCTCCGGCCGGGTCGGCGCCGCCCAGCTGAAGCCGGTCGCCCATCATTGGCGCTGGGACGAGATCGCACCCTATCTCGACCGCATCGCCGAGATCGCCCGCAATGCCGAATTGTCGCCGATCGAATTCGCCGAGCGCCAGCAGTTCCTGTTGACCAATCCGGGGCTCGGCGGTCGGCTGCAGGTGACCAGCACGATGCGCTGCGCGGTGTCGATCTACAACCCCGGCGACGTCGCCCCGGTCCATATCCATACGCCGAACGCCAGCCGCACGATCCTGTCGGAGGCGGGCGGCTACACCACGATCGAAGGCGAGCGCTGTGCCGCGGCGCGCGGCGATCTGATCCTGACGCCGAACGGCACCTGGCATGACCACGGCAATGACGGCGAGGAGCCGGTGGTGTGGATCGACGTGCTCGATTTCCCGCTGATGGAGTTTCTCGATTGTGTGTGGCTCGACGAGGAATATGCCGGCGACACCGCCGGCAATGCCCGCGCCCAGGCAGCCTCCTTAAAGGACGGCTATTCGCGTCGGCTCTATGGAAAGGGCGGCTTGCTGCCGGCCTTCGCCTCGCATCGCCGCGGCTTTGGCCGCGACACCTCGCCGATGTTCCATTACCGCGGCGCCGAGGTGCGCGCGGCGCTCGACGATCTGCGCGACGAGGCCGTCGACCCCTACGAGGCCGTGGCATTGCGCTTTGTCGACCCGACGACGGGCGCATCGGTGTTCCCGACCCTCGACTATCGGGCGATGCTGTTGCCGCCGGGCCAGCGGACCTGGCCCAAGCGCGAGACCGCCGGCACGCTCTACCAGGTCCTCGAAGGCTGTGGGACGACCGAGATCGCCGGCCAATCCTTCGACTGGCAGCCGAACGACGTGTTTGTCGTTCCGGGCTTCGCGTGGCGGCGCCACGTCAATCGCGG
>DASYBC010000141.1:0-44495 GCA_036500965.1 Allostellaceae bacterium
CGCTCACCCTGCGACCGCTCAGCCGCGCCCCGACAGGCTCAAAACGCCAGGCTCGCGGCCCCAAAACCCCGACAAGCAGCCTGATACGTCAGAAAATCCAACATCAGCAGCCGCCCGGTGAGATATCCGGGCTAGGGCGGAAGGGGTGCCGATATTGGAGCCGCGCCATTCGCGCGACATGCGGGCGGCGGCTGGGCGTCAGCAGCCGTAGCGGCGCTGGCGATCCTGGAACGAGCGGATCGCGCGCAGGAAATCGATTTTGCGAAAGGCCGGCCACAACACGTCGCTGAAATAGAACTCGCTGTGCACGCTTTGCCACATCAGAAAGCCGGAGAGGCGGATCTCGCCCGAGGTGCGGATGATCAGGTCGGGATCGGGTAGGCCTGCGGTATAAAGGTGGCTGGCGATCGCCTCTGGGGTGACCCGCTCGATCGCTTCGGCCAAAGTCGTCTGCTTGGCCGCGAGGCAGCCGAGAAAGGCGCGCACCGCGTCGGCGATCTCCTGTCGGCCGCCATAGGCGACGGCGATGTTCAGCTCGATCCGGTGATAACCCGCGGTCGCCTCTTCGGTCGCGCGGATCGCTGCGAGCACCCTTTGCGGGAGCATTTCGAGACAGCCGATCGCGCGCACCCGGACCCCCCGACGATGGATCGCCGGGTCGCTGGCGAGCGCCGTCAGCTTGGCTTCGACCGAAGCGAGGATGCCCGAGACCTCCGCTGCGGGCCGGCGAAAATTCTCGGTCGAAAACACCCATAGGGTTACGGTCGGGATCGCCAGCTCGGCGCACCATTCAAGGATCTCGTCGAGCTTGTCGGCGCCAAGATCATAAATCGCCCGCGGCTCGATTAGGCCGAGCGCACGGCCGTGGCGGCGATTGCCGTCGAGAATGATGCCGATGTGGCGCGGTCGCGGCCGCCGGCGCAAGCCGCGAGTGAGCCGGCGAGCATAGAGGAAATAGAGGAGCCGGGATATCGGCCGCACCAGAAGCTTCCCCTCCCCCGGCGGGGCGGACCACCAACATGTGTGCCACCGCCACTGCCGGCTGTTGAATTGGCGTAAATTACGGCAAGCTTATGACCAGCCGGTTAATGCTAAGTTGGGCGCGGCAATCGCCGACGGGCCCTGTGTCGGGTACAAGTGGGGAAAGCGCGAGAGGGTGGTGCCCAGCCTTGCGGTCGTGCAATGCGTTAACCTAAAATCGTCAAGGTTGGGCCGACCGGGAATGGCGTCGGCCCGCAGGGGAAATATCGGTGCGCGCTTTGCCCAAGAAGAGCCGCGCGGCGTTCCAGCTCGCGGCAGTCTCGGCCCTGATCTGGGGCATGTTCGTGCTGGCCGCGCCGGTCTTGGCGCCGGCGGCGGTTGCCCAGCCTCTGGTGGGCAACGAGCAGGGTCCGCTCGAGGCCCGCAAGGAAGCACTGTTTCAAGAGATGCTGCGCAATCCGGCAAATCTCGACGTGACCTTTGCTTATGCCGATGTTGCAGCGCGTCTTGGCGATTACGAAGCGGCGGTCTCGACGCTCGAGCGAATGCTGTTGTTCAACCCCAATTTGCCGAGGGTGGACCTTGAGCTCGGGGCCTTGTATTTCCGCATGGGCTCCTTTTCGGTCGCCCGCGACTATTTCGACAAGGCCGCTGCCGCCACTCCGCCTCCGCCGGCCGAGGTCCGGGCCCGCATCGCGGAATATCTGGCGCAGATCGAAAAGCGGCAATCGCGCCACCAGCTGTCGGGCTATATCTTCCTAGGCGGGCAATACCAGACCGACGCCAACGTCGCCCCCGGCTCGCCGCTGATCCTGTCGCCGATCGGCCCGGTGCTCCTCAACAACCAGTTTGTCAAGCAGCCCTCGGGCAGCGTGTTCGCCAGCGGCTCGCTGTTGTACAGTTATGATCTAGAAACCCAGAACCACGACACGATCGAGGTCACCAGCGTCGGCTATGTCAACCATTATTTGAACCAGGCGGTGACCCGCCTCGATCTCGACCTCCTCGAGGCGACCGCGGGGCCGCGTTTCAACTTTCCGAATGGCGGGCTTGTTGGCCACAAGCTCGCCTCGGTCAAGCCTTATGCCATTTTCGACGAGGTCGGGCTCGGCGAGAACCAGTATTTCGGCGCCTATGGCGCCGGGCTCGAATATGACGAGATCGTCTGGGGCGACCTGGCGCTGAAATCGGTCTTCGAATTTCGCCAAAAGAACTTCACCAACGCTGCCGACCGGCCGCTGTCAACAGGCCTTGACGGCAGCGACAAGCTGGTCTCGCTGTCGGCGACCAAGCCGCTCGGCACCAGCTCGGCGCTGAACCTGGAATTGGACTATCTCGACCAGACGACGCGCCTGGCTTATTACACGAACGACAGCTACGCGGTAACCGGGGCCTATCGCATCCACTACAGCGCGCCGTTCGCGGTCTCGGCCTATCCTTGGGAGAGCTCGCTGTTTGTCGGTCGCGCTTGGAGCATTTATGCCGGCGCCGACCCTTGCTGCAACACCAGCGGCAATTTGTTTCCTGGCGTCTATCCGGCCGGCTACAGCAGCCAGCTGACCCAACGCTGGCGCTTTGGCATAACCGAGGCGGTGCCGGTCACCGCGACGATCGCGGTGGTGCTGCAACTGGAACGAGATATAGTCTCGTCGAACTTGCCGATTTACGCGTACACCAACAATTCGGTGTTGCTCGGGCCGCAAATCCGCTTTTAAGACAAGCCAATTTGGAGAGAGGGTCCGATGAAAGCGCTCGTCCGGCATTCGCCGCCGATCATTGCGCTGACCGCGCTGCTGCTCGGCCTCGCGCCGGCCGGCCCCGCGGCCTTTGCCCAGCAGCGGGTTGGCATCGACAGCGCGGTCAACCCTTCGGCGATGGGCATCCCGCCGGGCGGCGTGCCGCGCCGGCTGGTGCTGGGGCAGGACGTGCTGTTCAACGAGCACATCGCCACTGGCGCAGAAGGGCAGACCCAGATCCTGTTTGTCGATGAATCGACCCTGTCGGTCGGGCCGAACGCCAACATGATGATCGACCAGTTCGTCTATAACCCGAATGCCGGGACCGGCAAGCTTGTCGCCAGCCTGACCCGCGGCGTGTTCCGGTTTGTCGGCGGCAAGCTCAGCAAAGAGGACAATGCGGTCACGATGCGCACGCCGGCGGCCACCATCGGCATCCGCGGCGGGGTCATGCTGGTGCGGCTGGGGCCAGGCTGCGCCGCGTCGGCGCCAGCTTCGACAGCCGCCGGCTGCAACGCGCTCGAGGTTATCTTTGTTTACGGCAACGGCGTCACCGTGACCGGATTGGACGGTGTGGCGCAGACGATTACCCGGCCGGGCTTCGCGGTCAGCGTGTCGCGGCCCGGAGCGGCGCCATCCGATCCCGGCCCGGCGCCGCCCGGCGCGACGGTGGCCCTGCTCGACCAGCTCGATGGCCGGCCCGGCGGCCATGGCGGCGCGCCGGCAATCCCGACCGAGATCACAGTCGCCAACAGCGGCATCGCCAGCGTGATCTCGGCCAACCTCGCCGCCAGCATCGCGGCCTCGTCGCGCACCCAGCCGCCGGCGGTGCTGCCGCACAACACGAATTCCGCGGTTCAGCTGAGCCAGCTGAACAACCAGAATGCCTCGGTGCCAGGGGCCACGGTCACTCCGGTCAATGGCGGCCCCAGCATCGCCATCGCCCAATTTCCCGGCCATCTGCCGCCGGCACCGGTGATCGTTCCGCCGGTCGTTACCCCGCCGGTTACGCCGATCGTGGTCCCGCCAACCCCGCCTGCTCCGCCAAAGCCGCCCACCCCGCCGGTGCCGCCCACCCCGCCGATCAACATCGCCGGGCTTGCCGGAGCCTATTACGACACCGGGGGCCAAGGCACGGCCTTGGGTTTCAGCGGTCAGGGCTCGCCTTATGCCGCCGGCAAGGTCGTCAACGGCAAGTTCGCCGCCAACGGCTCGTTTGGCGCCATCAGCTTCCCGCTGGCCGCCGGCGGGGCGGTCCTCGCCGGCTCGGGCGCCGGAACGACGAGCCCGCTCGGGCCGGTCACCGGCGCCACTTACCTGTCGCCCGACGGCTCGTTCTTTTTTGCCGATCTGGCACCGGTCGGCCAGCCGGCCCAGCGCGAATTCATCTATGGCGGCCAGCCGGTCGGCGCGAATTTCACCGGGGCGACCGGCTCCCGCGTGCTGGCCTTTGCGGTGGTGCCGGACGGCGCCCTGGCCTCGGCCATACCGTTCATCCGCCGGCAGGCGGGGGGCGCGCTGCCGAGCCCCAGCGTCTCGCCGCTGATCCTGGCGACCCCGGCCGGGAGCGGGTTTTCGACCGAAACCGGAGCGACCAAGGCGCTGCAGGCGAGCCTGGCGATCGATGGGAAGGGCGCCGGGCAACGCTCGGCGATCGTCGTTCTTGTCGGCAACGTGTTCGGCAGTCCACCAGTTCTTCAAGGCGTCATTCACGGCAGCTATCTGGCGACCGCGAGCAGCCAACCGACCCGCATCAACAGCTATTACGCGACCCCGACCGATGGCGCCGGCAACAGCTTTTACGGTCGCAACGCGATTTCGGGGTTTGTGCTGAGCCCCGGCGCCGGCGCCGCCAGCGCAGTCGAAGCCAACACCTTGAACCAGGCGACGACCGCCAACTACCAATTCGCTCAGCCGCTGCTGCCGGTCGCAGCGCCGACAGTGGCCACAGCAACCCCGGCCGCGCAGACGCTGACCGGCTGGTTCGGCGGGATCATGACCAAGGAGCCCAATGGCGGCGCCGGCCGCCCGATCCCTTACATCCTCGCCGGCCGCACCACGATCTCGACCTATCCGAGCGATCTGCAGGTCACCGCGACCTTGACCGGCGGCGACCCCGCCACCTCGAGCACCAGCGGGATTCGTCCGACGAACGGGATGGTGCTGCAATTCGGCTCGACCGGCGGGACCAACGCCCGGCAGGCCTACATCAACAACAATCTTTTCGCGGCGGAGGAAAGCCCGAGCAAACCATCGATGGTCAACGGCAACGACGTTCCGCTCAATTTGTCGTTCCCCAACACCAACCCGAATATCTATCTGGTCACGCAAACCGCGGCGCCGCCGCCGACGCTGTTGCCGAACGGCCTGTGCAGCGCCTGCCAATACCTGCAATGGGGCTATTGGGGCGGCGAGCTCGACACGCCGGCACCGAGCCAGAGCGCCGCGCGCGTCGATGTCGGGCACATCAATTCCTGGGTCGCTGGAATCCCGACCAATGTGGGCGACATTTCGAGCCTCAAGGCCGCCAATTTTACCGGCAGCTATTCCGGCAATCTGTTCGGGAGCGTGTTCAACAACGGCGCGCAATATCTGGCGTCCGGGGGATTGACCGCGGTCTATCGCTTCGGCACCGGGCGCGGGTCGTTCTCGGTCGCCAATTATGACGGGCTGAGCTTTACCGCGAACGGCAACATCGCGCTGTCCGGGTCCAACTATAATTTCGGGCTAAAGGCGGCCGGTGTGGCGGGCGTGGTCTCCGGCAGCTTTTACGGCCCGATGGCGGCAGAAACCGGCGGCAATTTTGCCTTTGGCAAGACCGTCGGCGCCCCTTACTTCACCTCGGGCGTGTTCGCCGCCAAGCGTTGACGGCCGTCGGCCGTTGATCGACGTCTGGCCGTTAAGGCCGGGGTCAACGGGCGAGAAAAACCCGCCGACAAAGCGCCGGCGGGGGTTTTCGGCGAGGAACCTTTGCGCAGCGCCGCGTCAGCGCCGATCAGTTGGCGCGCGGCCCCACTCCAGCGGAATCATAGGGATGGCGGGCTGGAGCGGTATCTGCTGCCGTCGCGCGATAGTGCACGTCCACACCGGAGGAGTGGGATCCCGGCTTCGGGCCGATCGAAGTCGAATAGGGATGATAGTCCGGGTTGGTCGCGTAATCCGCCGGTGGCTGATAGTGCGGCGCTTCCTTCCAGAACTGGCTGCCGCCGGGCTTGGGGTAAAAGCTCTGGGTCGACCCGTAGGGCTGGGTTACGGCACTCTGCTGAGCTGGCGGCACGCCGCCGCCGCCGGGCGGCAGGGACGAGACCGACTGCGCCTGGGCGGCGAGGGCGGTTCCGGCCACCAGCCCGACCCCGAGGAGGACCGATTTGAGGATGCTCGACATACTGCAATCTCCAGTTGACCTGTGCAAATGGGAGACTTCATCCTCAGACCGAGCTCCCGACCACGCAAATGATAATATTGCATTGCAACCATGAACACTCTTCATTTTAACGCAATCGACCTGAACCTCTTGCGCGTCTTCGACGCGCTGATCGAGGAGCGCAGCGTCACTCGCGCCGGCGAACGGCTCGGCCTGACACAATCGGCGATCAGCCATGCGCTGAACCGGCTGCGCTATGTGCTCGAAGACGAGCTGTTCGTGCGCGGGCCCGAGGGCATGCGGCCGACCGCGCGCGCTGCCGAGATCGCGCCGCGGCTGCGCCAAGGGCTGATGCACCTGCAATTGGCGCTGACTCCCGGCGAATTTGTTCCCGAGCAGACACACCGGCGCTTCACCATTGTGTGCGGCGAATATGTCGGGGCGGTGCTGGTCCCTCCTTTGCTGGCGCGCTTGCGGGAAGCTGCACCCCATGCCGAGTTCCGCATCCGGCCGAGCAATACGGGGGTAGCCGAGGCGCTGCTCGCCGGGCGCGCCGATCTCGCGATCGGCAGCTTTCGACGCGTCCCCGAATGGTTCGCCTGCGCGCCGCTGTTCCGCGAGACGCGCGTGTGGGTCGTCAGCGCCGACCATCCCGCCGCGGCGTGGCCGGAGCTGACCTTGGAGCGGCTCGCGGCGCTGCCGCACCTGATCAATTCGGCGACCGGCGAGGACGAGCAGGCGGTGGCCGGCTATGTCATCGATCATGGGCTCGAACGGCTGGTGATGCGCAGCGAGGTGGGCCTGCTGCAAGGTGCGCTGGCGGCCCGAGGGCTGAGCCGGATCGTCGGCCTGACGACGCCGCACTTCCTTGCGGCACTCGCCGTGATCAGCCATTCGGACATGGCGGCGCCGCTGCCGCGCCGCCTCGCCGTCGCCTTTGCCGGGGTGTACCGTCTCAAGCTGTTCGAGCCGCCCTATGATTCGCCGCCGTTCGAGATCATGGCGCTGTGGCACCGCGAGCACGGCAGCGAGCCGGCCACCATCTGGCTGCGCAGCGTCGTGCACGAAGTCGCCGCCGCGCTGTGATTGCCCGGCCGTGGCTCCGGGCCGTGGCCGGCGAATTTACCAGCCTTATTCGACCGGTTTGAGGCGGCCGTCCTCGAGCGCGACGATGCGATCGAGGCGGCGGGCGAGGTCGAGATTGTGGGTCGCGATCAGTGCCGCGAGGCCGGTGCGGCGGACGAGGCCGACCAGCGTTTCCAGCACGCTGTCGCCGGTGGCGTGGTCGAGATTGCCGGTCGGCTCATCGCCGAGCAGGATTTTCGGGTCGTTGGCCAGCGCGCGGACGATCGCCACACGCTGCTGCTCGCCACCGGAGAGCCGCGCCGGCCGGTGTCCCGAGCGCGGCGCCAGCCCCACCCCGGCCAAGAGCGCCGCCGCCTTCTGCCGGGCGCGGCTGCGCGGGACGCCGGCGATCATCTGCGGCAGCATGACGTTTTCCAACGCCGAGAATTCGGGCAGCAGATGATGAAACTGATAGACGAAGCCCAATTCGGACCGCCGCAGCAGCGTCCGTTGCGGGTCGGACAGGCTGGCGCAATCGGCGCCGCCGATCAGCACGGCGCCACCGTCGGGGCGCTCGAGCAGCCCGGCGACATGCAGCAGGGTCGATTTGCCGGCGCCCGAGGGGCCGACCAGCGCCACCAGCTCGCCCGCGTGCAGCGCCAGATCGACGCCGTTCAGCACCACGATCTCGGCACCCCCGGTCTTGAAGACGCGGCGCACGCCGCGCAGCTCTAGCGCCGGCGGTCCTGCCGACCTGCCCTCACCCGCCTCCCCCCGGATCGTAGTCCGGGGGTCGGCACCCTCTCCCGCACTGCGGGAGAGGGTGGGCCCGGCCGACAAGGCCAGGTGGGTGAGGGCATCCCCACCCTGGTCTTGTCGCCTGCCGCTGCTCGTCGTTAACCTCATCTCAGTCACTCGTAGCGCAGCGCCTCGACCGGGTCGAGCCGGGCGGCGCGCCAGGACGGGTAGAGGGTGGCGAGAAACGACAGCAGCAGCGCCATGATCACCACGGTCGCGACCTCGCGCGGGTCTATCTGCGCCGGGATGCGGGTGAAGAAATAGATTTCGGCCGAGAACAGATCGCCCCCGACGATGCTCTGCACAAACTCGCGGATCGCCTCGATGTTGCGGGTGAAAGCGACGCCGAGAGCCAAGCCCGCCAGCGTGCCGACCACTCCGATGCTGGCGCCCGACAGCATGAAAATCCGCAGGATCATGCCGCGCGAGGCGCCCATCGTGCGCAGGATGGCGATGTCGCGACCCTTGTCTTTGACCATCATGATCATGCTCGAGATGATGTTGAAGGCGGCGACGACGATGATCAGGGTCAGGATCAGGAACATGACGTTGCGCTCGATCTCGACCGCGTTGAACAGGCTCGAATTGGCCTGCTGCCAATCGACGATCCGGATGTGGCCGCCGAGTGCCGCGTCGATCAGCCGGGCTTCCTGCTGCACCCGGTCCGGGTTGGCGACAAAGACCTGCAGGTCGCTGACCGCATGCGGCAGGCGAAAAAACAGCTGTGCGGCGGCGAGCGGAGCATAGATGAAGCTGTTGTCGTACTCGTACATGCCGACATCGAACAGTGCCACGACGTGATAGGTCTTGATCCGCGGCATCGTGCCAAAGACGGTGGCGGTGCCTTGCGGCGAAATCACCGTGACCCGGCCGCCGACGCCGACGCCGAGCCGCTGCGCCAAGCGATAGCCGATGGCCACGCCGTCATCGCCAAACCCGGCCAGCGATCCGGCCACGATCCGGCCCGAGACCAGCCGCAGCGCCTTTAGGTCTTCGGGCCGGATGCCGCGCACCAGGGCGCCCGAGGCACCCGCGTCGGTGGTTGCCATCACCTGGCCCTCGACGATCGGGATCGCCGCGGTGACGCCCGGAACCCGCTTCACCTTTTGCCCCGCGGCATCGAAGTCGCCGAGCGCCCCGGTCTGCGCGTAGACCCCAAGGTCGCCGTTCAAGCCGAGGATGCGGCCCATCAGATCGGCGCGGAACCCGTTCATTACCGACATGACGATAATCAGGGTAGCAACGCCGAGTGCGATCCCCAGCAGCGAAAAGATCGCGATGACCGAGACGAAACCCTCCGCCCGCCGCGCCCGCAGATAACGGAACGCGACCATCCGCTCAAAGGTGTTGAAGATCACGGCTGCCGGTCCGTCCCCAGGTTGCTCAGAGCAGCCCTTCCAGAACCACTGTGGCCGGGCTTGGCCCGGCCATCCACGCCACTCCCGGTCAGATCAGATGATGATAAAGATCGTCCCAATCGAGATTTTCTTTCAAGATGAGGCGGACTTTCCAGCCACGGGGCCAATGCTTCAGATTGCTCTCGCGCTGCTTCGCCAATAATAGCGTCTGGTGATACTCGAAATAGACTAGGCGATTGCGCCCATATCGCGTCGTAAATCCCTTGACAACACCCTCTCGGTGCTCCCAAACGCGACGCGCAAGATTCGTGGTCACGCCAACGTACAGAACGCCGTTGGAGCGATTGGTCATCATGTAAACCCATGCTCCCCGCGTCATTTTCCTTCCAGGCGAGGAACATCACTATCGGGCGTGCCGTGGATGGCCGGGCCAAGCCCGGCCAAAGCGAACCTGGGTCACGCAGCGATGAAGCGCGCGAACACGCTGTCGATCGGCGCGTCCTGCCGCTCGCCGGAGCGGCGGTGCTTGATCTCGACCGTGCCGGCAGCGAGGCCGCGCGGGCCGATGACCAGCTGCTCGGGCAGGCCGATCAGGTCCATCGTGGCGAATTTGGCGCCCGGCGACTCGTCGCGGTCGTCATACAGCACCTCGACCCCGGCATTGCGCAATTTGCCGTAGAGGCCGTCGGCGGCCTCGCGGCAACGCGCGTCGCCGGCGCGCAGATTGATCAGCCCGACCCGGAACGGCGCCACGCTCGCCGGCCAGATGATGCCGGCGTCGTCGTGATTGGCCTCGATCAGCGCGCCGACCAGCCGCGACACGCCGATCCCGTAGGAGCCCATTTCGAGCGGCACCGTGCTGCCGTCGGCGCGGCTGACGACCGCCTCCATCGGCGCCGAATATTTGGCGCCGAAATTGAACACATGCCCGACCTCGATGCCGCGCGCGGTGATCAGCTCGTCGGCCGCGACCGGACACTTGTCAGGATCGTGCATTTCGTCGGTGGCGGCATAGAACCGGGTCCATTGCCCGAAGATCGGCTCAAGGTTGCCGCCGTAATCGACGTGCTCGTTGAGGAAATCCGCGTCGAGCAGGGTGTTCCAGGCGCGGTCGCAATAAACCTCCGACTCGCCGGTGTCGGCGAGGATGATGAATTCGTGGCTGAGCTCGCCGCCGATCGGGCCGGTATCGGCGCGCATCGGGATCGCCTTCAGCCCCATGCGCGCAAAGGTCCGCAGATAGGCAACGAACATCTTGTTATAGGAGCGCTTGGCGCCGGCGGCGTCGAGGTCGAAGCTGTAGGCGTCCTTCATCAGAAACTCGCGCCCGCGCATCACACCAAAGCGCGGCCGCACCTCGTCGCGGAACTTCCACTGGATGTGATAGAGCAGCTTCGGCAGGTCGCGGTAGCTCTTGACCGAGGCGCGGACGATCTCGGTCACCTGCTCCTCGTTAGTCGGCCCGTACAGCATTTCGCGGTCGTGGCGATCGCGGATGCGCAGCATCTCCTTGCCGTAATCATCGTAGCGGCCGCTCTCGCGCCATAGCTCGGCCGGCTGGATCGTCGGCATCAGGATTTCCTGCGCCCCGACGCGGTCCTGCTCCTCGCGCACGATCGCCTCGACCTTTTTCAAGACGCGCAGCCCGAGCGGCAGCCACGAATAGATGCCGGCGCTCGACTGGCGGATCATCCCGGCGCGCAGCATCAGCCGGTGCGAGACGATCTGCGCCTCGCTCGGGTTCTCGCGCAGCAAGGGCAGGAAGTATTCGGAAAGACGCATCGCTCCTCGCGCAGCATCAGCGGCGCCGCACTCTAGGCACGCCCGCGCGCCCTGTCTATCGGGTGCCGAACCGGTCGAACGCCCTGTCGGTGCCGCCGCCGATGCCGGCCGCTCAAGTCAGCCGGACGACGGCATCCTGGTAGCGGTCCGACCCCATCGCCGCCTTGCCGCCTTCGAAAATCTCGCGTTCTGCGATCCAGTCGCGCGATTGCGCAAAGGCTTCCTCTGTATAGGGCTCGAACACGATGCGCTCGCCCGGGCCCCAGCGCCTGGTGTCCATGATCGCGTGATAGCGGGTTGGAAACTCGCTCTTATAGTAGTGGGTGTAGCGGTCGGGGCGCAGATCGATGTCGCGCTGCGCGCGCTTGAGCGCGCGGAAGAATTTTTTGAGGTCCTCTGCGTCCGGGTCGCCGGTGATCATCGAGGCGATCATAAACGTCGTGTCGATGATCTTGCGGTAGCCGAGCTGCTCGGCGAGGTAGTAAGGGCCGCTGAACAGGGTCGAGGCCGCCGACCGGCCGTCGAGCAGATTGTCCAGCCGGCGGAACAGCATGCCTTCTGAAAACGACAGCTTGATCTCCCCGAGCGGCAGATATTGCTCGAGCGCCTGGATCGTCGCGTAGTGGCTGCCCGACTGATAGCCGACCGAGATCGGCACTCCGGCCAGGTCCTCCGGCTGCCTGACCGGCGAGCTATCGGGTACAAAGATGCCAGCCGGCGCTACCGAATAGATGTCGGCCCACAGCCTCCCATGACCCTTCGAGGCGGCGACGTTGACGGTCCAGTGGCAGGCGCAGCTGACATCCGAGGTGCGGCCGCGCTCGAAGGTCTGATAGGCGCCCGATTTTGCGCCGTCCTGGTCGTGCGATTTGCCCTCGGTCGAGCGGACCGTCTCCTCGAACACGTATTCGAGGCCCTCGTCGCCGAAGTACCCCTTCTCTTCGGCGACCCATTCTTGCAATCGGAAATGCGGCTGAATGACGAATTTCTCACGTCTCATAGTTGCCTCCTGCTGTTTGCGCCCGGTCACCCGCCGGCGCACCGTGCCGGGGACCATAGGCCGCGGCTCCTCGTTTCGCCACGCGGCGGGGGTGAAGCAAGCGCGTCCGTCGCGGCCATCGGGGCCGCCGGTTTGAGACGCCCATGCCCCCACAGCGGGTCGACGCCGAATTTCCGACAAATCGGCATTTTTGTTAAGATTTTGCGTGACGATCGGTCGCACGCATGCCTATACTGCGACATTGATCGAACGGCGCGGTCAGCGCGCTGGCCCGAGTTTAGGGAGGGTGCGATCGTCGGGGCGGTCATTCCGGTCGGGCGAGGGACGTAAGGGGAAAGGCGGGGCTCCGGCCCCGCTTTTTCTGTGGTCCGCACGTTGTTGCCGCGGCAGACATCACCCGTTAATCCCATTATGGTGCGCTGCCGGCCGGGCACGTGATTGCAATCACCAGATCGGAGCGGAGAGGCGTTGATGGCTGTCAGCCGAGGGGTCCATTTTTTCCAAAATCCGGGCCCGACCAACATTCCGGAACGCGTTTTGCGGGCAATGGATCGCGGCACGATCGATTTCACCGGCGCCCAGTTCAAAGCTATCGCCGAGGAATGCTTCGCCGGCTTGAAGCGGGTGTTCAAGACCGAGCAGACGATCCTTGGCTACGCCGCTTCCGGGCACGGCGCCTGGGAAGCGGCTCTGGTCAATCTGTTCTCGCCCGGCGACCAGGTGCTGATCGTCGAGACCGGTTATTTTTCGCTGAATTGGGGCTTACGCTGCGAGGCGTTCGGCATCGAGGCCGAGACGCTCGCTAACGACTGGCGCCGCTGCGCCGACCCGGCCGCGCTCGAGCGCCGGCTGCGCGAAGACCGCGGGCATAGGATCAAGGCCGTGCTCGTCGTCCACAACGAAACCTCGACCGCGGTCGTTCACGACATCGCCCGATTGCGGCAGGCGATCGACGCGGCGCGGCACCCGGCGCTGTTCCTGGTCGATGTGATCTCGTCCCTGGTGTCGATGGATTTCCGCATGGACGAATGGGGCGTCGATGTCGTCGTCGCCGGCTCGCAGAAGGGGCTGATGCTGCCGACGGGCATGGCCTTCACCGGGGTCAGCGGCAAGGCTCTAGCCGCCGCCGCCGAAGCCAAACTGCCGCGCGTCTATTGGGATTGGCAACGGCTGGTCGAGGGCACTCAACAGGCGTTCTGGAACGGCACGGCGCCGGTCCATCTCTTCTATGGCCTGCAGGAAGCGCTGCGCATGATCGAGGAGGAGGGCCTCGATCAAATCTTCGCCCGCCACCACCGCCTGGCCGAGGCGACGCGGCGCGCGGTCAGGGTGTGGCGCCAGAACGACGGACCCGAGATGTTCGCGGTCGATCCGCGCGGCCAATCGGATTCGGTGACCGCAGTGCTGGTGCCGGACGGCTATGACGCCAACAAGATGCGCACGGTGTGCCTCGAAAAATTCAACGTTTCGCTGGGCGGCGGGCTTGGCCCATTGCAAGGCCGCGTCTTCCGCATCGGCCATATGGGCGATTTGAACGAGCCGATGATCCTCGGCTCGCTCGCGGCGATCGAGATGGCGCTCGATCTCAGCGGCATCCCGCACGGCAAGGGCGGGGTCGCCGCAGCGATGGACTATCTCGTCAATGAGACGTAACTCCCCCAGCCCCCTTCGCCCGAAAGGTTACCAGAGGAGGCTATCTAGTGCGGGGGATGCCTTCCGAGACGCGGGCAGAGAACGGTTTAAAGTCGCCTTGTGCAGGCTCGGCCCGCGTATCCGCGTCTTTTGTCGGCGATAAGAAGGCGTGGGTGGCCGGGTCAAGCCCGGCCAAGGCGGTACAAAGAGCCCGCACGCGTTGATCCGCAGCTGGAACGCGAGCCCGACACTCGACGGTAAGCGCGATTCGGCGTGACCGGCACCCTGTTACGCGGCAAGGGCCTGCGCCACCGCGACCAGGCTGGTGTCGGAACCGCGGCTGCCGACCATCGACAGGCCGACTGGCAGGCCGCCGACTGTCGCGCCGGGGATGCTGATCTGCGGCACGCCGGTCAGCCCGCCATGAGCGCACAGGCACAGGATGCGGTCGCGCTGGAAGCTCGCGACCGACAGCTTCTCACCGCGCTTCGGCGCCGGGAACGGCGTTGTCGGCAGGCACAGGATCGTCCCGGGGAGCAGCAGGTGGCGCATCCGGCCGCGCGCCTCCTCGCGCACCAGGCTTGCCCATTGCCGCTCGCTTTCCGGGATCTGCGAGCCGGTATAGATGTTGCGCGCGACATTGTAGGCAAGGCGCGGGTTGCAACGCTCGATCCAGTCCTTGAAGGTCAGCCACGCTTCGGCCGGCTGCAAGGTGCGCTGGGCGCGCGCCCATTGCACGATGCCGGCCGGCGCCATGATGTCCTCCCGCACGCTGCCCATCAGCGCCTTCAGCCGCTCGAGCATCGGCTGCAACGCCGCCGCGACCTCAGCGTCGGCAAAGGCGAAAGCATCGACCGCGACAATCAGCTGGTCGGGCAGCTGGTCGGGCGGCGCCGAGGGGATCGCCTCGCCGAGCATCACGCTCGACACAAGGGCAAAGGTTTCGGCGTCGCGGGCGAACCAGCCGGTCGTATCCGAAGTCGGCGCTTGCGGCAGCATGCCGGTCACGTCGATGCGGCCATGTGTCGGGCGGATGCCGTAGAGCCCGCAGAAGCTCGCCGGCACCCGCACCGAGCCGCCGGTGTCGGTGCCGATCGCGGTGTCGCACAGCCCGGCGGCGACCGCCGCGGCCGAGCCCGAGGATGAGCCGCCCGGCACCCGCCCCGGCGCCCGGACGTTGACCGGCGTGCCGTAGAAAGCGTTCTCGCCGACGATGCCGAGCGAGACTTCGTCGGTGATGGTCTTGCCAACGAGGCCCGCCCCGGCGTCGAGCAGGCGCTGCACCGCCCAGGAATGACGGGTCGGGACCGGGTTATATTTTGCCCAGTCGGGGTTGCCGCCGCCGGTCGGATGGCCGGCGACGTCGAACAGGTCCTTGGCGGCGAAGGTCAGCCCGGCGAGCGGCCCGCCCGCCCGCCCGTCGATACGGAGCCGCGGGCCGGGGACAAAGGCGTTGACCTCGTTACCGGTGCTGTCGGTAGGCATGGGAACCCCCGGAAGAAAGTTGAAGCGGCGAGCGAGACGGCGGCGTGCTACTTCTATCTGCCATCCCGGCCGCGCGAAACCGCATGTGGCAGCGTTTTGCATACGAAGGGGTTGTCAGACCCGTCGGCCGCGGAGGAAACGAATGGCACGCCAGACAAAGTACCGGTCCGGGGACGAAAAATACTGGTCGGGCCGGGTCACCAAGGAGAGCGACGCGCTCGATCTCGAGCCGGAAGTGTTTAAGAAGGACGACCCCGAACGCATTGCCCGCTCGCTGAAACATTCAGCCGAGCGCAGCACTCGCCGCAGGGCCGGCCCGTACCAGTCGGCGATGTCGATGCTCAACTTCTACATCAACCGCGCCGGCCGCAACCTGCCGCCGGAGCGCAAGCGAATTCTATCGAAAGCGAAGGATGCGCTGCGCCGGCTGTTCGGCCGGGAGTGAAGGCCAAAAAATCAGCCGGCGCTCCGGCGAAGCGCCGCGGCGCGGCGGGCGAGCGCGCCCAAGGCCTCGGTCATCGGGGTGGCGATGCCGAGCTTTGCGCCGATCTCGACCACGGCGTCGACCAGCGCCCCCAATTCGAGGGCGCGCCCGGCTTCGTAATCCTGCAGCATCGAGGTGCGGAAGGCGCCGAGCTCGGCATTGATCGCATAGCGCTTTTCAACCTCCATCCGCGACGGCGCGCCGATTGCGGCGGCGACCGCCGCGACCTCGTGCATCGAAGCGAGCGCTATCCGGCCGAGACCGGGATCGGCCATGATCTCGTCGATGCGCGCGCGAGCGACGACCGACAGCGGGTTGATTGCGGCATTGCCCAGCAGCTTCGCCCAGACCTCGCCGCGGATGTCGTCGGCGAGGGTCGCGTCGAACCCAGCGCTGCGCAGCACCGCGGCGACCTGTTCGGTGCGTTCGCCGGCCCGGCCAGCCGCCTCGCCGAGGACGAATTTGTTGCCGCTGGTCCAGCGTATGGCGCCCGGAGCGGAGCGGCTCACCCCCATGTAAAGAACCGCGCCGATCACCTGCGCTGCCGGCAGCGCTGCCAGCAAGGCGCCATCGGGATCGACCGCCTTGACCGGCTCGCCGGCGAACCGGCCGCCGATGCCGTCGAAATACCACCACGGCACGCCGTTGATCGCCGGCAGCACCGCGGTCCGCGGGCCGATCAGCGGGGTCAGAACGTCGAGTGCTGAGGGCCAATCCTGGGCCTTCATCGTGCCGATCACCAGATCCTGCGGCCCGAACACCCGCGGGTCGTCGCTCGCCTCGAGGTGCGCGACGCCGCCGCTCCCGTCCCATTTCTCGACGCGCAGCCCGTCGCGGCGGATCGCCACCAGGCTCTCGCCGCGGGCGATAAGCTTGGGCGCCAAGCCGGCCGCAGCGAGCGAATAGGCGACGGCGCTGCCGATGGCACCCGCCCCGACCACAGTAATCCTCGCAGGAGAGCTGCCGCCGGACGAGACTGTACCCGACGCTTGAGTCTTCGTTTCCATCAAAGCGACCTCACGCGTGCCTATCGCGTTGTTGCCGTTTCAGCTCTGCGGGTTAGCCGGCGGGATGTTCGCCAGGATCAGCCTCGCCGGGGGCACATGCGTAGAGGCGCGGGCGTGCGGCCATGCACCGGGATTAAGGCCGATCTCGGGAGTGGGCCTCTGGGCCGGGTCTCAACGACCGCGGCCTGGATTCCTGCCCGGTTCGTTCTCGGCCGTACGTTCGACTTCGCCCGCCAGACGGTCGTAGCGGCTGATCAACTCGCGCAGATGCTGCTTGACCCGCGGCGTGGTCGCATCCTGCTCGAGCGCGCGGGCGCGCGCCGCAGCGGCCCGATAATATTCCGCGGGCTCCTGCTTTTGCTCCCACTCGACACTGTTGCTGGCCTGAGACGCCGGCGCCGATTCGCCCGGCAGTTGGCCTGGCGCTGAGCGCTCAACCGAGATACGCGAATCCGTCATCGACCGAGCGCCGCCACCAGAGCGCCAACCCGCAACCGGCTGGCGGGCCGACCATACAAGCAGCCGGGATTTTGCGCAAGGTAAACGGGACTCCGATAGCGACGACGACTGGCCGCCGAGCAGGCGCCAAGCAATCGGCGGGTACCCGTCAATTTTGTTAGCACTCTCTTTCGAAGAGTGCTACACAAGCGGCTGAGTTTCGGTTTTGAGGAGGTACCCCGTGACATTCCGACCGTTGCAAGATCGCGTGCTGGTTCGGCGCATCGAGGAGGAGGAGAAGAGCAGAGGCGGCATCATCATCCCCGACACCGCCCGCGAAAAGCCGATGGAGGGCGAAATCCTCGCCGCCGGGCCCGGCGCGCGGGGCGAGGACGGCAAATTGCACCCGCTCGACGTCAAGGTCGGCGACCGCGTGCTGTTCGGCAAGTGGTCCGGCACCGAGATCAAGATCGATGGCGAGGATCTCGTCATCATGAAGGAAAGCGACATCATGGGCGTCGTCGACTTGACCGCCTGAGGGAGAAGATCATGGCAGCAAAAGAAGTCCGGTTTCACAGCGACGCGCGCGATCGGATGCTGCGCGGCGTCGATATTCTCGCCAACGCGGTCAGGGTGACCCTGGGCCCCAAGGGCCGCAACGTGGTGCTCGACAAATCCTTCGGCGCGCCGCGGATCACCAAGGACGGGGTGACCGTCGCCAAGGAGATCGAGCTCGCCGACAAGTTCGAGAACATGGGCGCGCAGATGGTCCGCGAAGTCGCCTCGAAGACCAGCGATGCGGCCGGAGACGGCACCACGACGGCAACCGTGCTGGCGCAATCGATCGTGCGCGAGGGCGCCAAGGCGGTGGCCGCCGGCATGAACCCGATGGACCTGAAGCGCGGCATCGACCGCGCGGTTGAGACGGTCGTCAAGGACATCGAGAAGCGCTCGAAAAAGGTGTCGACCAACGACGAGATCGCCCAGGTCGGAACAATTTCGGCCAATGATGATCGCGAGATCGGCCGGATGATTGCCGAGGCGATGCAGAAGGTCGGGAACGAGGGGGTGATCACCGTCGAAGAGGCAAAATCGCTCGAAACCGAGCTCGACGTGGTCGAGGGCATGCAGTTCGACCGCGGCTACATCAGCCCCTATTTCGTCACCAACGCCGAGAAGATGGTGGCCGAGCTCGACGAGCCGTACATCCTGCTGAACGAGAAAAAGCTGTCGAGCCTGCAATCGTTGCTGCCCTTGCTCGAAGCCGTGGTGCAGAGCGGCAAGCCATTGCTGATCGTCTCCGAGGATGTCGAGGGCGAGGCGCTGGCCACCCTGGTCGTCAACAAATTGCGCGGCGGCTTGAAGGTGGCGGCGGTCAAGGCGCCGGGTTTTGGCGACCGGCGCAAGGCGATGCTCGAGGACATCGCGATCCTGACCGGCGGACAGGTGATCAGCGAGGATCTCGGCATCAAGCTCGAAAACGTCACCCTCGACATGATGGGCAAAGCCAAGCGGGTGCGGATCGAGAAAGAGAACACCACAATCATCGACGGCGCCGGCGGCAAGGACGACATCCAGGGCCGGATCGGCCAGATCCGCCAGCAGATCGAGGAAACGACCTCGGACTACGACCGCGAGAAATTGCAGGAGCGGCTGGCCAAGCTCGCCGGCGGCGTCGCCGTGATCCGGGTCGGCGGCTCGACCGAGGTCGAGGTCAAGGAGCGCAAGGACCGGGTCGACGACGCCACCCACGCCACCCGCGCCGCGGTCGAGGAAGGGGTGGTGCCGGGCGGCGGCGTGGCGCTGCTCTATGCGGCGAAGGCGCTCGACGGGCTGACCCCGGAAAACAACGACCAGAAGGTCGGCATCGACATCGTCCGCCGGGCGTTGCAGGCGCCGGTCCGCCAGGTCGCCGAGAATGCCGGCAGCGAGGGCTCGGTAGTGGTCGGCAAATTGCTCGACAGCAAAGACCCGAATTACGGCTATGACGCGCAGTCGGGCGAATATGTCGACATGGTCAAGGCCGGCATCATCGACCCGACCAAGGTCGTGCGCCTGGCCCTGCAGAACGCCGCGTCGGTGGCGGGCCTGTTGGTCACGACCGAGGCGATGATCGCCGAAAAGCCCGAGAAGAAGGCGGCACCGGGGATGCCGCACGATCACGGCATGGACGGCATGGACGATTTCTAAACCCGTCCAGCCAACCGAAGGCCGGCGCCGCGAGGCGTCGGCCTCTTTATTTTTGTCCCCTCGCAGAAGCCAGCACCCGCTCGGCGATCAGCCGGCGATAGCCTCGGCCTGGCGTAGAAAGCGCCGGTTCGGGGCGCTGCGCGAGCGGGACCCGAGGCGCTCATGCGCCAGCGACACGGCGACGTCGCGCTGGCCGGCGCGCACTGCCGCCTCGGCCAAGGTCCAGCCGACGACGTCGCGTTGCGCAAAACTGCCGCCGATTTGCCAGAGATCGACACGAATCGGCAGCAGAAGCTCGACCGCCTCGGCATAGGCGCCGCGGTGGAATGCGGCAAGACCCTCGACGATCGGAATGCCGACGGCGCGGTAAAGGCCGGCTGCTTCGGCATCGCCAGCTGCGGTTTCGCGCATAGACGCCAGCCGACGCTCGCACAGCGCTTCGCGGCCCGCGCGCAATTCCGCCATTGCGGCGTGGATATCGGCGAAGACGAGGCATTTCCCATTGGCGTGGCCTTGCCACAGTTCCGCCTGCTCCTCCCAACGCTCGCCGACATCGCAGCCGAGCAGGTCGAGGCGCCACAATAGTGCCGTGGCGTTGGTCAGGCTCAGGCTCAGCGGCTTTTGCGTGGCGCGGATCGGGCCGTCATAGAGCGCCAACGCCGCGTCGTATTGCCCGAGCTCGAGATGGAACAGCGCCTTGTGCCACCAAACATGCACCTCGTTCATATGGCCGGGACCCGACCATAGCTTCTCGCGCGCCGCCATCCAGCCGAGCCCGTCCTCCGGGCGCTCGGTCATTTCCATTACATGCGCGACCGTGTGATGCGGCCAGAAGCTCAGCGGCTCGAGCTCGGCGGCTTCGCGCGACTCGTCCTCTGCACGGACGTAATCGCCAGCCTCCTCCACCCCGAAGGCGTGAAAGGCGAGCAGGGTCGCGTAACCCGGCCGATCCTTCGACCATTGCGGCAGCGCTCGCGCCGAGCGGTCGCGGATCCAGTGGAAGCGACCCAAAAACCCGTCGCTCAGCGCCGCGCCCTGATGCGCGACGAGGTCGCACGGGAACCGCATCAGATGGCGGTCGAGCACCGCGACCGCTGCCGCCCGCGCGCCCTGAACCAGATGGGAAAGCGCCGCGAGATGGGCCTCTTCGCGCTCGTTCAACCGCAGCGGCCGGACGGTTTCGACCAGCGCCTCGACTTTGATCATCAAGCCGGGATCATTGGCGGCCGCGAGCGCCCAGGCCTTGCCCAGATGCGCCATGGCGAAATCGGGCGCCGCCTCGCGGGCGGCGTCGAACAGGCCGATTGCGTCGCCATGCACAAGGTTGAACGCCCGCACCGCCTCGTCATATGCCGCGACGGCCGCCTTGGTAGCGCCGGACAGGCGATGTCCCTGGGCATCCTCAATCATGGCTGGCTCCTCGACTCATGCGAACATCTCGCCGAGGCGCCGAATTGAGTGCAGCACCTGCTGCTGCGGCAATCCGGGCCACTGGCAGCGCATGATAAAGTGATCGACGCCCAACAGCTCGCGGTAGCGCGCGATCTCCTCCTTGACCGATGCCTTGTCGCCGATGATGAAGCGGTCGCGCGCGAACTCGACGAAATCGGGCGAGGTGCGATCCTGCAATCCCCAGGCGGCGTAGGCGGCGTATTTGTATTCGAGCGGCCCGCGGCATTCTTCATGAGCGGTCGCATGGCGGTCGCCGACGTAGCATTCGAGAGTGATCGGAAACTCGATCGGGGCGCGGCCATATTCCGCGAGCGCGGCGCGATAGGTCTGCATCAGCGGCGCCACCTTGCCGAGCCCGCCGCTGTTGACGATCAGCCAGGCGTCGCCGATCCGCGCCGCGCGCCGGACCGACACCTCGGCCTGTCCGGCGATGTATAGCGGCGGCCCGCCCGGCCGCACCGGCTTCACCCCGATGCCGGCGTCGTTGACCGTGTAGAACCGGCCCTGGTGGCTCACCCGGTCCTCGTTCCACAGCCGGCGCATCAAGGCGATGCTTTCGTTGAACCGCGGGGCGCGCTCCTTGAGCGGGACGCCAAACGCGTCGAACTCCGGCTGGCGGTAGCCGAGGCCGACGCCGAGGATGAACTTGCCGCCGGTCAGGACGTCGAGGGTGGCGGCCTCCTCGGCCACATGCACCGGGTTGAGCGGCGGCAGGATCAGGATGTTCGGCCCGATCGTCATGCCTTGCGCATGCGCCGCGACATAGCCCATGACCGGCGCTATCTGCAGCATCTGCATCGGCTGGGTCAGCCAGTGATGTGGAAACCATAACGAGGCGAACCCGGCATCACGCGCAACGCGCACCTGCTCGACCATTTCGGGCACACGCTCGGCGACGTTGACGCCTTCTGGGAACTGGGTGTTGACGAACAGGCCAACTTTCATGGCAAGCGTCCCTTCGGCCGCGGCGCTTAGTAGACGACAACGCTGCGGATCGACTCGCCTCGGGTCATCAGGTCGAAGCCGTCGTTGATGCGCTCGAGCGGCAAGCGATGAGTGATCAGATCGTCGATGTTGATCTTGCCGTCCATGTACCAGTCGACGATTTTCGGCACGTCGGTGCGGCCCTTGGCGCCGCCAAACGCGGTGCCCTTCCAAACCCGGCCGGTGACCAGCTGAAACGGCCGGGTGCTGATCTCTTGGCCGGCGCCGGCGACGCCGATGATCGTGGCCACACCCCAGCCGCGATGGCAGCATTCGAGCGCCTGCCGCATGGTCGCGACATTGCCGATGCACTCGAAGCTGTAATCCGCACCGCCCTTGGTCAGATCGACCAGATAGGGGACGAGGTCGCCTGCAACCTCGCGCGGGTTGACGAAATGGGTCATGCCGAAGCGTTCGGCGAGCGGCCGCCGGGCCGGGTTGAGATCGACGCCGACGATCATGTCGGCGCTGACCATCCGGCAGCCCTGCACGACATTGAGGCCGATGCCGCCGAGACCGAAGACCACCACCTTGGCGCCCGGCTCTACCTTGGCAGTGTTGATGACCGCGCCGATCCCGGTGGTGACGCCGCAGCCGATATAGCAGACCCGGTCGAACGGCGCGTCGTCACGGATCTTGGCGAGCGCGATCTCGGGCAGCACCGTGAAATTGGCGAAGGTCGAGGTGCCCATGTAGTGCAGGATCGGTTGGCCGACGCGCGAAAATCGGCTGGTGCCGTCGGGCATCAGCCCGCGGCCCTGGGTCGCGCGGATCGCGGTGCACAAATTGGTCTTGCCCGAGAGGCAGGCTTCGCATTGCCGGCATTCCGGCGTGTAAAGCGGGATGACGTGGTCTCCCGGTCGCAGCGAGCGGACATCGGGGCCGATCTCGGCGACGATGCCGGCGCCCTCATGGCCGAGGATCGCCGGAAACAGGCCTTCGGGGTCGGCGCCGGAGAGCGTATATTTGTCGGTGTGGCAGATGCCGCTGGCTTTCACTTCGACCAGCACCTCGCCGGCGCGCGGGCCGTCGAGGTCGACGGTCTCCAGGGTCAGCGGCTTGCCCGCTTCGTAGGCGACGGCGGCACGCACCTGCATCGGGTTTCTCCCTCGCGCTCGCGGGCCGACGACACCCGATGATTACGCCGCAGCCCGTGGCTGGGACAAGGTTCCGTTCGGCGGTCGCCCGCCATCGGCGCAACGGCCGCGCCGGTTCAGCCCGAGCCCTCAACCCGCCGCGCGCCGGTTGTACACCGCGAGCCCGCGCAGAATGTCCAATCCCTGGGTCAGCTGCTCGTCATTGGCGCCGCCGATGTCGCCGGTCGCGACCGATGGCGCGGCCTTATTGGGCGTCAAAGTTGCGCCCGCAGGCGCCCCCGGCGGAGGAGCAGGTTTGCCGCCCGGAGCCGGTGTCGCCGACTGCGCCGGCACGGTAGGCGTCGGCTGGTCGGGGTTTTTGAGGGCGCCCGGCAGATCGGCTTCGTGGATGCTTTCTTCCTCCGCCAGCTTTTCGATCTTCAACGGGGTCACGGTGACGTCGGGCTTGATCCCCTTGCCCTGGATTTCCCGCCCGTCCGGTGTGGTGAAACGGGTCGTGGTCAGGCGGATGGCGCCGCCGCTGGCCAGCGGGATCACCGCTTCGATGTCGCTTTCGCCATAGGTCTTGGTGCCGAGCAGCATGGCGCGGTGGTTGTCTTGCAACGCACCGGCAACCAGTTCGGCCTCGTCGGCGGTGCCGCCATTGACCAGGGCGACGATCGGCAGCCCCTTGACCAGATCGCCGGGGGTCGCGGCGATGTGCTTGATGCTGCCCGGCTTGCGACCCTTGATCAGGGCGACATCGCCCTTGTCGAGAAAGGCGTCGGCGGCGGCCACTGCATCCGGGAAACTGCCGCCCGGATTGTTGCGCAGGTCGAGGACCAGGCCGACCAGCTTGCCGGCGGTCTTGTGCCGCAGATCCTGCACCGCGGCGGCAAGCGCGGCCGGAGTATCGTCGTCAAACCCGGCGATCCGCAAATAGCCGATATTGCCGTCTTTGACCTGCGCACGAACGGTTTGGAGATGCGTGGCGGCGCGCGTCAGGCTGAGCTTGATCGGTTTTTCCTGGTCGTCGCGCTGCAAGGTCAATTTGACCGTGCTGCCGGCGGGGCCGCGCAGTTTCTGCTCGGCCTCTGCCAAGGTCAGCTCGTAGGTCGGCACCTTGTCGATGGCAAAGATCAGATCCCCAGGTTCGATCCCGGCGGCGGCCGGCGAGCCGTCGCGCGGCGAAATCACCCGCAGCTCGCCATTGTCGAGGGTCACCGCGACGCCGATGCCCGCCTCTGTCGGGCCGGCTGGTGCATTCATCGCCTTATAGGCAGCCGGATCGATGTAGGCCGCGTGCGGGTCGAGCCCGGACAGCATACCGGTGATCGCCGCGTCGACCAGCTTATTGTCCGCGACCGGGTCGACGGCATCCTCGCGGATGCGTTCAAAAGCCTGGTCGAACAAGTTGAGCTCGTCGTAGACGGCGTCCTTGCCGGCTTGCTGCTGGGCGAACCCACCGCTAGGCGCAGCGCAGATCGCCGCTCCCGTCGCGGCCAAAATCACAATCGCAAGTTTCCGCACGCGCACCACCCTCCACCGAAACCCGTCCTGCGCAAATTGCCGGTGGCGCCCCTTCGGCATCGGGGGCAAGCCCGCTCGGCAGAACGCGACCCTAGCCGAGCAATCGTGGCATTACCATGATTCTCGCCGCCGGTCAGATCGCTCGATCGGTACGAAGGAGAAGTGGCATGGACATGCTCCAGCGGATCAATCAGCAGGCGCTGCCGTTTGCGGCGCTGCTCGGCATTGAGCTGGTCAGCGCCGAGGCGGACCGGATCGTCGCCCGAATGAGCGTGCGGCCGGATCTGTGCACCCGTCCCGCGGTGCTGCACGGCGGCGCGTTGATGGCATTTGCCGACACGCTCGGCGCCTACGGCACGCTGGTCAATCTGCCCGATGGGGCGGGCACCACGACGATCGAGAGCAAGACCAATTTCATCGCCGCGGCACTCGCCGGCATCGAGATCGTCGGCGAGGCGACGCCGATTCACCGCGGCCGGCGGACGATGGTGTGGCAGACGCGGGTTTCGACCGCCGAGGGCCGGCTTCTGGCGCTCGTCACTCAGACCCAGCTGGTCCTTTGAGCCGGGTTTCGCGGCGCAAAAATAAGAGGCGGGCCGCGCCATAGACGCGCTTGTCCAGGAGGGCGAACCCATCCTGCTGCGGCGGCTCATCGCGCGCGGCGATCTCGACCACGGCGAGCGCATCGGCGGTGAGCCAGCCCGTCTCGGCCAGCGCCGCCAGTGCCGGGCCGGCGAGCCCGCTGGCGTAGGGCGGATCGAGGAACGCGACGGCGCAGGCGACGGCGCCGCGCGGCGGCCGGGTAGCGTCGCCCGGCACGATACGGGTGCGGGCCGTTTCGCCCAACGCCGCGATGTTGCGGCGCAGCACCGAAAGGGCGTCGCGGTCGCGCTCGATAAATACCGCCTCGGCGGCGCCGCGCGACAAGGCTTCGAGGCCGACCGCACCAGTTCCGGCAAAGGCGTCGAGCACGGCGGCGCCGGCGAAGGGCAACCCCCCCGCGGCGAGGCGGCCATGCGACAGGATGTTGAACAGCGCCTCGCGGGCGCGGTCGCTGGTCGGCCGGACCGCGTCGCCCGGCGGCGCCGAGAGGCGGCGGCCGCGATGCCTACCGCCGACGATCCGCATGCGCGGCCCATTTGGGCGCGGCGCTGCCGAGCTGCTCGGCGAGTGCCTTTCGTGGGACTTCGGCGATCGCCCCACGCTCGAGGCTGCCGAGCTGAAACGGCCCATAGGAGAGGCGGATCAGCCGCGTCACCTGCAAGCCCAGATGTTCGAGCACGCGGCGCACCTCGCGATTCTTGCCTTCGGTCAGCGCCATCGCGATCCAAGCGTTGCTGCCCTGGGTGCGCTCCAGGCCCGCGCGGATCGCGCCATAGGCGACGCCGTCGATCTTGACGCCCTTGGCCAGCGCGCCGAGCCGCGCTTCGTCGACCTCGCCATGCACCCGCACCTTATAGCGCCGCACCCAGCCGGTCGCCGGCAATTCGAGGCGGCGGGCAAGCGCGCCGTCATTGGTCAGCAGCAAGAGCCCCTCGGAGTTGAGATCGAGGCGGCCGATCGAGATCAGCCGCGGCAATTCCGCGGGCAGGGCGGCGAACACGGTCGGCCGGCCCTTTTCGTCGCGGTGCGTGGTGACGAGCCCCGCCGGCTTGTGATAGCGCCACAGCCGCGCCCGGTCGGGCTGCGGGACGGGCTTGCCATCGACCCGCACGTCACTGTCATTGCCGACCGTGACGGCCGGGCTGGTCAGGACCTCGCCATCGACCGAGACCCGCCCTTGCGCGATCCAGCGCTCGGCGTCGCGGCGCGAGCAAAGCCCGGCGCGGGCCAAGAGCTTGGCGATGCGCTCGGGCGCGGTGCCGCCGGCTTCGGGCTCGGCGAGTTCGGTCATGCCCCGCGCGCGGCCTCGACAAAGCTGCGAAAGATCCGCCGGTCGGCCTCGCCGATCTCGAACTCGGGGTGCCACTGCACGCCAAGGCAAAAGCGATAGCGAGGGTCTTCGATGCCTTCGACGACGCCGTCGGCGGCGACAGCGTCGATGACGACGCCCGGCCCCGCCTGCTTGACCGCCTGGTGATGGGCGCTGTTGACCGCGAGGCGCTCCGCCCCGGTGACGCGGTGCAAAATGGTGCCTTCGACCACCCGCACGTCATGGCCAGGCTCGTCGCGCGGGTTCGCCTGGCGGTGTGGCAGGCAGTCCGGCACCTCGTCCGGGATATGCTGGATCAGCGTGCCGCCGAGCGCCACGTTCAATAATTGCTGGCCGCCGCAGATCCCGAGCACCGGCAGGTCGCGAGCGAGGGCGCCCCGGGTGGCGGCCAGCTCGAATGCGGTGCGCCGGTCCTTGGTGGTGATGCTCGGATGGCGCGTCGCCGCCCCGAACAGGGCCGGGTCGACATCGAACCCGCCGCCGGTCACAACGAGCCCGTCGATGCGGTCGAGATAGTCCGCGGCGGCGTCAGGCTCGTGCGGCAGCAAGATCGGCAGCCCACCGGCGTGGCGCACCGCGCTGCAATAGTTTTCGCGGATCGCATACCACGGAAACTTCGACCAGCCGCCCGGCGGCTCATGGTCGAGAGTAAGGCCGATGACCGGTTGCGCCATGATGAGCTCCGCTGGCCCGCTGCTGGAGACGAACTGAGATCAGGCGCCGGTCAGCTCGCGGCGGACGACGCGGGCGCCATCGGCCAACGCCTTGAGCTTGGCAAGGGCGGCATCGCGCGGTAGGTATTTCATGCCGCAATCGGGGGCTGGGATCAGGCGCTCGGCCGGTACATGCCGCAGCGCCGCGCGAATCCGGGCGGCGACAGTCTCGGCGGTTTCGGGCTGCGCGTCGCCCATGCTGATCACGCCAATGATCACCGTCTTGTCGCCGAGCGGGTCGAGATCGGCGAGATCGAGGTTCGGCTGCGCCGCCTCGATAGAGATCTGCGTCGCCGCCGAGGCGGCCAATTCGGACAGAAACGAGTATCGGTTCGGCTTCTCGCGCGAGACATAAGCGTAGCCGAAGCACAGATGCAGTGCGGTCGGGCCCGGGATGCCCGCCAATGCCCGGTCGATCGCCGGCAAGGCCAGCCGCCGCGCCTCCTCGGGCCGCGCCTGCAGCCACGGCTCATCGAGCTGGATCACATCGGCCCCGGCCGCTTTCAGATCATGGACCTCAGCGTTGACCGCCGCGGCGTAGTCCATCACCAGCTCTTGCTCATCCCGATAGAACTCGTTCTTGGCCTGGCGCGACATCGTGAACGGGCCGGGCAAGGTGATCTTGATCGGGTGGTCGGTATGACGCCGCAGGAATTCGACGTCGTGCACCTCGACCGGCCGCAGCCGGCGGACCCGGCCGGTGATGCGCGGCACGATGACGGTGCCGCTCGAGCGGCCGCGAACCTCCGCCGGGTGGTCGAGATCGACGCCCGACAGTGCCGTCGCAAAGCGGTTCGAGTAGCTCTCGCGGCGGATTTCGCCGTCGGTGAGGATGTCGATGCCGGCCTCCTCCATGTCGCGGATGGCGAGCCGCGTCGCGTCGTCCTGCGCTGCTTCGAGCCACGGCGCCGGCACCCGCCACAGTTCCTTGGCGCGCACCCGCACCGGCGGCAAATGCGTCAGCCGCTCGCGGTCGATCAGCCAGTCGGGCTGCGGGTAGCTGCCGACAACCGTGGTCGGGAGCAGGGTCACGGTCATGTTCGGACGGCTCCGGTTCGCGTCATCTTTTCCCCCACCGTTGCGCACCGCGCATTTCCAAGCTTGAACCAGGATCCCGGGAAAGAAGCTACTCCGCAGCCTCCCTGAGAGCTGCTGGTTCGACCTTGGCGGCGCAGAATTTGAATTCGGGGATCTTGCCGACCGGGTCGAGCTGCGGATTGGTCAGGATGTTGGCGGCGGCCTCGGCGTAGCAGAACGGGATGAACACCTGGCCCGGCGCCACATTGCTGTCGGCGCGCGCCTTTAATTCGATGACGCCGCGGCGGGTCGTGACGCGCACCTGGTCGCCGGCGGATACGCCGAGGCGGCGCAGCTCCGAGGGCGCCAACGAGGCCACCGCCTCGGGCTCGAGCTCGTCGAGCACATTTGCCCGGCGGGTCATCGCCCCGGTGTGCCAATGCTCGAGCTGGCGGCCGGTGGTCAAGACCATCGGGTAGTCGGCGTCGGGCTCCTCGGCCGGCGGGATGATCGCCGCCGGCACCAGCCTGCCGCGCCCGGACGCCGTCGGAAAGCCCTCGCCAAAGACAATGTCATGGCCGGGCTGGTCCTCGGCATCGCAGGGATAGGTGACCGAGCTTTCGCGCTCCAGGCGCTCCCAAGTGATCCCGTTCAAGGACGGCATCGCCAGCTTCATCTCGGCAAAGACATCGCGCGGATGCGGATAATCCCAGTCGAGCCCGATGCGGCGCGCGATCTGTTGGATGATCCACAGATCCTCGCGCGCGTTCCCCGGCATCGGCAGGACGCGGCGGCCCATTTGCACCTGGCGGTTGGTGTTGGAAACGGTGCCGTCCTTCTCCGGCCAGGCCGAGGCCGGCAACACGACATCGGCATATTTCGCGGTTTCGGTCAGGAATAGATCCTGGACCACCAGATGCTCGAGCTTGGCCAAAGCATCGCGCGCGTGCTGCACATCGGGGTCGGACATCGCCGGGTTTTCGCCCATGATGTACATGCCGTTGATCTCGCCGCGATGCACCGCATCCATGATCTCGACCACGGTCAGCCCGCTTTTGTCGTCGAGCGGCGTCCGCCACAGCGCCTCGAATTTCGCGCGGACCGCCGGGTCCGCGACCGACTGGTAGTCAGGGTAGACCATTGGAATGAGGCCGGCGTCGGAGGCGCCCTGGACGTTGTTCTGGCCGCGCAGCGGATGGAGCCCGGTGCCGGGCCGGCCGATCTGCCCGGTGACCAAGGCGAGCGCGATCAGGCAGCGCGCATTGTCGGTGCCGTGGACGTGCTGCGAGATGCCCATGCCCCAGAAGATGATCGCCTTCTCGGCGCGAGCGTAGGTGCGGGCGACATGGCGCAGCGTGGCGGCGTCGACGCCGCAAAGCGGCGCCATCTTCTCCGGCGAATAGTCGCGCACATGCTCGCGCAGCTTGTCGAAGTCCTGGGTGTGCGCCTGGACGTATTGCCGGTCGTAGAGGTCTTCCTCGACGATCGTGTGCAATAGCGCGTTCAGCATTGCCACGTCGCGCCCGGGATTGAACCGGAGGGTCAGCGTCGCGTGGCGCACCAGGGTATGACCGCGCGGGTCCATGACAAAGATGGTGGCGCCGCGCTTCGCCGCCTGCTTGAAAAAGGTCGCGGCGACCGGATGGTTCTCGGTCGGCCGTGCGCCGATCACGATGATCACGTCGGCATCAGCCGCCGCGGTAAAGGGCGCCGTCACCGCCCCTGAACCAATCCCCTCCATCAGTGCCGCGACCGACGAGGCGTGGCACAACCGGGTGCAGTGGTCGACATTGTTGCTGCCGAACCCGGTACGCACCAGCTTTTGAAAAAGGTAGGCCTCCTCGTTCGAGCCCTTGGCCGAGCCGAAACCGGCCAGGGCACGCCTGCCGTCCCGGTCGCGGATCAGCCGCAGCCCCGCGGCGGCGCGATCGAGCGCCTCGTCCCAGCTCGCCTTCCGAAAATGGGTGTATGGGTTGGCCGGGTCGATGTCGGTGTCGTGCTTCGAGACGCCGTCGCGGCGGATCAGCGGCTCGGTCAGCCGGTCCGAGTGATGGACATAGTCGAAGCCGAAGCGGCCCTTGACGCACAGCCGGTTGTGGTTGGATGGGCCGTCGCGGCCGTCCACAGCGACGATATGGTCGTTTTTGACGCGATAGGTCAGCTGGCAGCCGACGCCGCAATAGGGGCACACGCTGTCGATTTCGCGGTCGGGGGGGTTGGCGTAGACGCCGTTGGCATCGACCAGGGTGGCCGGCATCAGCGCCCCGGTCGGACAGGCCTGCACGCATTCGCCGCAGGCGACGCAGGTGCTCGCCCCCATGGGATCGTCGAAATCGAACACGATCTTTTCGTGGTAGCCGCGGGCCGCCATGCCGATCACATCATTGACCTGGACCTCGCGGCAGGCGCGCACGCAGAGATTGCATTCGATGCAGGCATCGAGCTGCACCGCCATTGCCGGATGGCTGCGGTCGGGGGCCGGCGCGGCATGTCGTGGAAAGCGGCTGTCGCTGACCTCGAGCCGGTCGGCCCATTGCCAGAAGCGCGAATTCGGGTCATGCGCCGCCTCCCGCGACGGCTGATCGCCGACCAGCAATTCGAACACCATCTTGCGCGAAAACCGGGCGCGCTCGCTCGCCGTCTGCACCTTCATTCCAGGCGTTGGCTGGCGCACGCAGGAGGCGGCGAGCACCCGCTCGCCCTCGATCTCGACCATGCAGGCCCGGCAATTGCCGTCGGCCCGGTAGCCGGGCTTTGGCAGCCAGCACAGATGCGGGATCTCGGTGCCCTGCCGGTTGGCCACCTGCCAGATGGTCTCGCCCGGCCCGGCCTCAACCTCGGCGCCATCGAGAAAAAAGCGGATCGGATCGGTCATTGGCCGTTCTCCAGATTTTTAGAGAACCACCCCGACGAAAGTCGGGGCCCATTTATCCGCTGCTCATTGGCCGAACGATGGGTCCCAGCCTGCACTGGGATGGTTAGCTTCGGTTCCCGGGCGCTGCATCTCATCTCAGATCTCAGACGCGGCGAAGCCGCTGGATGAAGGTGTTGACCTCGGGCTGCGTCCAAGTATCGCCGTGTTGCCAGAAATCCAACAGGGCATCCTTGTTCCGCGACACCCAGTCGAGGAATTGCGGCGACATTTGACGAAGGGTCCGGGCTGGCAAACTGTTGGCGACGACGGCTGGCGCGTCGGCGATTGATACCGAGAAGCTCGGTTGCGTTCGGCCAGCCTGCAAGAAGAATTTGACCTGCGAACCGTGCGCGCCCATCGCGGTCGAGATAAAGATCGTGCCGGCTACACCCGTCTGCGCGCTCGTCAGGTTCGCCATATCGACCACATCGTCGCCGGCCAATTCCTCCGCCAGCGGCACGTCCGGCGGTATTTGGGCTGCTTCCTCGCCGTCGATCAAAGAGCGGACTGGTTCGGTCATAGTATTGTCCTATCCGTCGCCCCCCCCCCGCGCAAGCGGGGGTCCAGGGATGCCGCTCGCCGGGGCTGGCCGCCCTGGATTCCCGCTTTCGCGGGAATGACGAGTGAATAATGGTACAAGATCCATGTTAGCCAACCAAATCCTCGCGGAAATGCTTCAGCACCTGCTTGACCGGGTTCATCGCCGCCTGGCCCAGGCCGCAGATCGAGGCGTCGCCCATCACCCGGGTCAGCTCGTTCAGCAGCTCTTCATCCCAATGGGGCGCGGTCATCAGCTTTACCGCCTTTTCGGTGCCGGCGCGGCACGGCGTGCACTGACCGCAGCTCTCGTCCTCGAAAAACCGCAGCAAGTTCAGCGCTACCGCCCTCATGTCGTCTTGGTCGGACAGCACGACAACCGCCCCCGAGCCGGTGAAGCAGCCGTGGGGTTCGAGCGTGCCGAAATCGAGCGGAATGTCGGCCATCGCCGCCGGCAGGATGCCGCCCGAGGCCCCGCCCGGCAGATAGCCCTTGAAGGTATGTCCGTCAGCCATGCCGCCGCAGAATTCGTCTATCAGCTGGCGCGCGGTGATCCCGGCCGGGGCGAGCTTGACCCCTGGGTCACGCACCCGGCCCGACACCGAAAAGCTACGCAGCCCCTTGCGCCCGTTGCGGCCATGGCCGGTGAACCAGTCCGCACCCTTCTCGACGATGTCGCGCACCCAATAGAGCGTCTCAATGTTGTTGCACAGGGTCGGGCGGCCGAAGAGCCCGACCTGCGCCGGAAACGGCGGCCGTTGCCGGGGCAACCCGCGCTTGCCCTCGATCGATTCGAGCATCGCCGATTCCTCGCCGCAGATATAGGCCCCGGCACCCCGACGCAGATGAATGCGCGTATCCGGCGCGAGGCCGGCGGCGGCGATCGCCGCGATCTCGGTTTCGAGGATCGTTCGGCATTGCGGATATTCGTCGCGCAGATAGATGTAGATGTCGGCGGCCTCGACGACCCAGCCGGCGATCAGCATGCCTTCCAAAAAACGGTGCGGGTCGGTTTCGAGAAAATGGCGGTCCTTGAACGTGCCGGGCTCGCCCTCGTCGCCATTGACCGCCAGCAGGCGGGGTGCGGGCTCCTGGCGCACCAAGCGCCATTTGCGCCCGGTCGGAAAGCCGGCGCCGCCGAGCCCGCGCAGCCCCGAATGCTCGAGCGCCTCGATGATCTGTTCGGGTCCGCGCTCGCCGGCGAGGCACGATTGCAGCAGGCGATAACCACTCTCGGCGCGGTATGCCTGAAGGCCGATAAAGCTCGGGACCGGCGGGTGGCTCTCATCGGCGGCGACGGCAGCAGCGACCGAGGCAACGGTCGCATGTTCGTGCAGCGCGTGGCCGATCGCGACGACCGGGGCGCGGTGGCAGCCGCCCATGCATGGCGCGCGCACGACACGGACCGCGTCGCCCAGCCGGCTCTGCAAATCGGCAAGCAGGGCCGGGGCGCCGGCGAGCTCGCAGCTCAGGCTGTCGCACACCCGCACGGTCAGCGCCGGCGGCGGTTTTTCGTCATCCATGACGATGTCGAAATGGGCGTAGAACGAGGCGACCTCATAGACCTCGACCAAAGCGAGGCGCATCTCTTCGGCCAATGCCGCCAAATGGCGTGCATGCAGGCAGCCGAAACGGTCCTGCAAAAGATGCAGATGCTCGATCAACAGGTCGCGGCGGCGCTCGCGATTGCCGAGTAATGCCTGCACCTCGGCCAATGCCGCCTGATCGACCTGCCGGCCCTTCGGATGGTCGAGACCGCGCCGCCGCCCCGCGCCGGGATGGATGCGGCGGTCGTGCCTGACTTGCGTGTTCAATGTTTACGGCCTTTCGGACCGCGGGCTTCCAGCCCGCAGCGGGCGGGCCGCCCGCGCTCCATTACACCGCCCCCTCCTTGTGCAATTCGGCGATCGCATCCTTGCCATAGCCGAGCCAGCCGAGAATTTCGTCGGTGTGCTCGCCCAAGAGCGGCGCGCGCTTCACCTCGACCGGCGAATCCGAGAGGTTGATCGGCGAGCCGACCTGGACATAGCGGCCGCGGGTCGGATGGTCGACTTGGACCAGAAAGCCGCGCTCGTACAGCGACTTGTCCTCGTAAATGTCTTTCATCGACAGGATCGGGCCGCACGGCACATCAACCTCGTTCAGCGCCGCCATGACCTCGAACTTGGTCTTGGTTATCGTCCATTTCTCGACGATCGAGAAGCATTCGGGGATCTTTGGCAGGCGCGCGGCCGGGGTCGCATAGGCTGGGTCGTCGATCAGCTCTTCGCGGCCGGCGAGCTTCATCAGCGGCGCCCATGAGGGCGGCTGGATGATCACATAGACCCAATCATTGGGGCCGCCGGGAGCGCAGCGCAGCGCCGCGCCCGGCTGGCCGCCGCCCGAAGCATTGCCGGCACGCGGCACCGCCTCGCCGAATTCCTTGTTCGGGTATTCGGGTAATGGCCCGTGCGCCAGGCGCTGCTGGTCGCGCATCTTGACCCGGCAGAGGTTGAGGACAGCGTCGGTCATCGCCACCTCGACGCGCTGGCCGCGGCCGCTGCGCTCGCGCTGATAGAGCGCCGCGAGAATGCCGGCGATGGTGTGCACCCCGGTGCCGCTGTCGCCGATCTGCGCGCCGGTCACCGTCGGCGGACCATCCTCCCAGCCTGTGGTGCTGGCGGAACCGCCCATGCATTGGGCGACGTTCTCGTAGGCCTTGCAATCGGCGTAGGGGCCGGGGCCGAACCCCTTGATCGAGGCATAGATGATCCGCGGATTCAATTCCTGGAACCGCTCCCACGTGAAACCGGCGCGGTCGAGCACGCCCGGCCCGAAATTCTCGACGATGATGTCGCAGCGGCGCACCAATTCCTCGAGCACGGCCTTGCCCTTCGGCGCTTTCATGTTGACGGTGATGCTGCGCTTGTTCGAGTTCAGCATCGTGAAATAGAGGCTGTCGGCGCCCTTCACATCCTGCAATTGGCCGCGGGTGATGTCGCCGCGGCCCGGCAATTCGACCTTGATCACATCCGCACCCATCCACGCCAGGAGCTGAGTCCCAGTCGGCCCCGCCTGGACATGGGTCATATCGAGGATGCGCACACCTTCCAATGCCTTGCTCATCTCTTTCCTCACTCTAATTCGTCATTCCCTCTTTCGGAGGGGTGACGCGTCGAGAAAATCGCCGTGCTGCTCGACGTGCGCGGCGAGCCCCAGCGTATGCTCGCGCGCCAGCCGCTCGGCGAGCTCGGGGTCGCGGCCTTCGAGCGCCTCGATAATCCGCATATGGTCGAGGATCGACCGCGCCGCCCGGTTCTCCTGGTGGATCGTGATCTTGCGGATCGCGCGCATATGGATAAACAGGTTCTCGGTCATCTCGGCGAGCAGCCCGCAGCCGCTCATCTTGATAATCGCCTGGTGAAAGGCGATGTTCGCATCCGAATATTCGGCAAGCCGATCGCCCTCGTTACCGCTACTGAATTCGGCCATCAGCCGGCGCAGATCGGCAATTTCCGCGTCGCCGGCGCACTCGGCAGCGAGCCGCGCCGCCATGCCTTCGAGCGCCGCCATGACCGTGATCATCTCGACGATCTCGCGCTTGGTCTTGCGCACGACAAAGATGCCGCGGCGCGGGCGGGTGCGTACAAAGCCTTCCTGCTCGAGCAAGGTCATCGCCTCGCGGATCGGCGTGCGGCTGACTCCTAGCCCCTCGGATAGCCGCCGTTCGTCGAGCCGGATCTCGTGCGGATGGTCGTAGATGTCCATCGCCGTGATCGCCCGCTTCAGCGCGGCGTAGGCAAGATCGCGGAAGCTGGTGCTGGTATCCAGCCGCCTGACGTTAAGGGTGGGGCTGGAGCGCGGGCCGGCTTCGGACATGCTTGAGGTATATCGTATACCAGACAGCGCCGCAACCCGCTTTTGCGACTTCCGGTGCCGGATACCCGCATCCAAACCGCGCCGAGGGGCACCCCGCATCGCTCTTTCTCTCGCGTGCAGCAATCGAGAGGATTTCGACCTCATGCCGCCTGCTGGGAAAAATGTCGGATCAGCCAAGCGGCGGCGGGTCCCGGCGGAGTATCTGTGCGGTGAATTGCGTGCAAGGCATAAAAGCCGCCCAACCATTCGGGAAGGTCGAGCCGCTTCAAGCGTCCCGCAGCGAGATCGTCGTGGACCATCGGCTCGGGCATGTTGCCCCAACCGATGCCGGCCAGAAGCAGCGCATGCTTAGAACCCAAATCCGCAAGCCGCCACGTCCTGACACCGATAACCGAAAAATCGCGGCCTTCGGTCAGGGTAGAGCGATCGGTCAGCACGAGTTGCACAAACTCTCGCGCCGCTCCCGGTGCATGCGCCCGACCCGCCGCCAATGGATGGCCCGGCGCCGCCACCGGAATGAGCTCCACACCGCCAACCTTGATCCGTTCGATGCCGGGAAGGGTCGCGTCCACGCCGCTGATGCCGATATCGGCAATACCGGAATGGACGAGCTGGGTCACCGCCCCCAGCGCTTCGACGTACAGTCGCAACGTCACGGTCGGAAAGGTTGCCTCGAACGCCTGCATCGCATCGACCAGCCGCGCCGTCGGCAGCATCACGTCAACGGCGAGAGCGATCTGGGCCTCCAGTCCGTCGAGCAGCCCTTTGACCTTGGCTCGCAAATTGTCGACGCCAACCGAGACCGAACGCGCTTCCGACAGCACGGCGCTGCCGGCCGCGGTCAATGCCGGTCTGCGCGCTTGTTGACGATCGAACAGCTGCACGCCGAGCTGCTGTTCGAGATTGGCGATCGCGTAGCTGACCGCCGATGTAGCGCGCCCGAGCCGGCGGCCCGCCGCCGCAAAACTGCCCGTCTCGACCACCGTAAGGAAAACGGCGAGCTGATCGAGGCTCGGCACCCCCGGTCCCCGCATTTCAACTTCCTTGAACGATATGCGCAGAGTTTTACCGCTATCGCCGAACGGGGTGAATGCGTATCTCACGGTCGAGCAGAAGGAGTCCAATCATGACAGACGGAACGAAGCCGCGGCTCATCGGCATCAATCATGTCGCGATCGAGGTCGGCAACATCGACGAGGCGCTGGAGTGGTACGGCCGCATTTTTGATTTCAAGCTGCGCGGCAAGGGCGAGCGCAACGCCTTCATCGATATGGGCGACCAGTTCGTCAACATGACCTTGGTGCCCGACCGCGCGGCCGATGGCGTCGAAAGGCGGCATCTCGGCTTTGTCGTCGACGACCGCAGCCGGATCATCGAGCTGGCGAAAGCCGCCGGCGCTCGCTTTGTCGAAGGCCCGTTCCTCGATTTCCTCGATCCGTGGGGCAACCGGCTCGAGATTATCGAGTACTCGAACATCCAGTTCACCAAGGCGCCCAATGTGATGCGCGGCATGGGTCTGGCACTCGCCAAGAACAACAAGGCGAAGAAAGAGCTCGCCGACAAGGGCATGGGCGAATGAGCGAAGGCGGCGCAGGGAGGATACGTCGAGGGGAGGACACCATGACCGGAACCAAAGGCTTTGTCGTGCCCGCTGGAGGCGGGAAGCATTTCGATTCGCCGACGCCCGGCCGCTGCTTTTCCTTGAAGCTCCTCGGCCGCGAGACCGGTGAGAGCATCATGATGTTTGAGGAAACTTTGCCCGCCGGCGCCGCCAGCCTCTTCCATCTGCACCACGACAGCGACGAGGTCGCCTGGGTGCTCGCCGGCGAGTTCACCTTCAAGATCGGCGAAGAGGTTTCCGCTGGCGGGCCCGGCACTTGCGCGTTCATGCCGCGCGACATCCCGCATGCCTGGAAGAACACCGGCAGCGAAACCGGGCGCGTCTTGTTTCTCTATACCCCAGCCGCCGCCGGCGGCCTCGTCGAGGCGCTCGCGGAGCGCCGCCCGGCCACCGGCGACGAGCACAACAAACTCTTCCAGCGCCACCGGTGGGAAGTCGTCGGCCCAAACCCTCTTTGAGGGGTGCCTCTCCGGGAGGATAGTCGCTGGTACCGGTGCCGACGTCGCGATCCGAGCGACATGAAGGAGCCTGGAAAATGACCCTGGCACGCGGCACGGACGGGCTGGAATCGGCTCGCCTCGTGCTGCGGCGGATCGCGCCGGACGATCTGCCGTTCTTCACACGCCTCCACGCACTCCCCGAAGTCGCGCAATATCTTTATCCCGGAGGCCGGCCGCGCTCGCCCGAAGAGACGGCTGCATGGCTGCGGGCTAATCTGGCGGGCTACCAGCGGCTCGCGCTCGGCAAACTTGCCGTCCTGCGCAAGAAAGACGGGGCGCTGATCGGGCGCTGCGGCTTGACCGATCTCGTTATTGAGTCTGCGACGCCCGAACGCGGGCTTCGTAGAGGATGGTTCGGGCGTGAAAGGGCGCCCGCCGGGGTCGCACTGACCTTCGAGTGTGAGCTCGGCTACACCTTCGATCCCGCCGTGTGGGGCCAGGGTTTCGCGACCGAAGCGGTGAGTTGCGTTCGCGATTACGCGCGCGACGTTCTGCGGCTGTCGTACGCGGTCTCGGCGATTCTTCCGCAGAACGCTCGCTCCCGGCGTGTCGCCGAACGGCTCGGCGTGCGAGCCGCCGGCCAAATGGAAGCGGTCGGTCTCACATTTGACCGCTACGTGTGGCCGCTCGCGACCGGCGGTGCGGCGCGGCTCCAGCCGGTAGACGCGAAATAAGCGCAGGCATGGAGGGCGGGTCCAACCCGCCGTGACGCCAACAACCCCGCTGGCGAGTGCGCTCCTGCACCCGCCCCCGGGGCTGCCGTCGTCGGCCTCAGCCGCCGGCGAGGTTCGGTGTCGGCTCCAACGGCAACCCCGGATGGCCGGTCAGCCGTTCGCCTTCCGCCTGCATCTCGCGGGCCTGTTTTTTGACCGCCGGGAGCACTGCGGCGATCTTCTCCATGTCGAGATCGGCCGCGACCCCCGGATAGCCGGCCCGCTCGATCATCGCGCCCAGCTTGCGGTTGTCGAGCTGCTCGAACACCCAGCCGAGCGGATCCTCGACCAAGGTCTTGTCCCAATAGATGCGATGATTCTTGTTGCGCGGCCCGTAGTGGTAATGCGGCAACTGCCAGAAGCAGTCGAAGGCCAACAGCTCGGTTTCTTCGACATAGGGCTTGCCGGGAGTGCCGCCGATATCGGCCATCACATGAACGGCGAGGCCGCCGTCTCCGCCCATCTGGCGTCGCATTTCGAGGCCGAACCTGATATTGCCGGCTTCAAAGATGTGCGTGCCGCGATTATGCTTGACCGTGTTCCGCTTGGTGGCGAACAGCTGCCGGGCGCAGGCCTCGACCTCGGGCAGCACGTCACGCACCGCAGCGGGATCGGCCGCTGCCGCAATTTGCGGATAGCCGGCCCTCTGCAGCATTTTCGGGAGCTTGTTCCCAAGCGTCTTGACCGTCCAGCCGATCGGGTTGCCGTCGGCGATCGGGTCCATCCGGTACACCTTTACCGCATCGGCAAGCGTCTCGGACGCATAGTCTCCGGTCGTCGGCCCGGCGGCCTGCGGACTGTGGTTGTCTGGCCCGTAGACGTAGCTTTTTTCCTGGTCGAAGCAGTTGAATCGCAACAGGGTTGTCTCGCTGCCGGCGACATCCGCCGCCACCGCTATCGTGACACCCTGGTCGGCGTGATCGTGGATGTTGCCGTCCCACAATTCGTGCTTGACGATAAAGGTCAACGGGCCTGCCGTGAATCTCTGCGCTGCTTCGGCCATTGCTCGGATGCTCCTCTCTGAAAGCTGGGCAGAGTGTACAAAACCGCAGCGATTATCGCACGGGTTTCTTGGCATTCATCCCGCTTTGCGCCCGCCGGCCGCATGGGATGATGATATCGGGGCAGAGAAACCTGCTCGGGCTCGCCACTCGCGGGCAAACCGGCCGCGCCCAGGCACGGTCCGAACGGGAAAGATGGCGAGGGCGAATTGACAGCATCTTCGGCGGTGACAGTAGGTTGGCTGACAGGAGGCGCCCATTCCGCATCAGCGCGTTGATATCGGTCCTTGACTTCCCCATCCTCCAGGAATGACCCCGACTGTCCGTTTCGCGCCGTCGCCGACCGGGTTCCTGCATATCGGCGGGGCGCGCACTGCGCTGTTCAATTGGCTCTATGCCCGCCATCACGATGGCAAATTCCGGCTGCGCATCGAGGATACCGACCGGCTGCGCTCGACGCCCGAGGCGGTCAAGGCGATCATCGACGGCCTCCAGTGGCTCGGCCTCGACTGGGACGGCGACATCGTCTATCAAGCCTCCCGAGCCGAGCGCCATGCCGAGATCGCCCGTCAGTTGCTGGCCGCCGGCCGCGCCTTTTATTGCTATTGCACGCCCGCCGAGCTCGAGGCGATGCGCGAGCAGGCGCGCGCCGAAAAGCGCTCGGTGCGTTATGACGGCACCTGGCGCGACCGCGACCCCGCCACCGCTCCGCCGGGCGTGCCGCCGGTGATCCGGCTCAAGGCGCCGCAAACCGGGGCCACGACGATCCACGACCGGGTACAGGGCGAGGTCACCGTCGCCAATGCCGAGCTCGACGACCTGATCATCCTGCGCGCCGACGGCACCCCCACCTACAACTTCTCGGTGGTGGTCGATGACCACGACATGGCGATCAGCCATGTGATCCGCGGCGACGACCATCTGAACAACGCCTTTCGCCAGACCCAGATCTACCGGGCGCTCGACTGGCCGGTCCCGGAATTCGCCCATCTGCCGCTGATTCACGGCCCCGACGGCGCCAAATTGTCGAAGCGCCATGGCGCGCTCGGGGTCGAGGCCTATCGCGACATGGGCTATCTGCCGGAAACGCTGCGCAATTACCTGCTGCGGCTCGGCTGGAGCCACGGCGACGACGAGATCATTTCGACCGGGGACGCGATCCACTGGTTCGATCTTCACGCCGTCGGCCGCGCCCCGGCCCGCTTCGATTTCGCCAAGCTCGACAACCTGAACGGCCATTACATCCGCAGCGCCGACGATTCCCGGCTTATCGCGCGCGTCGCCGAGCGGCTGGAGCACACCCTCGGCCACGCCTTGATCGACTCGCTTCGCGACCGCCTGCGCCGCGCGATGCCGGAATTGAAGCTGCGCCCGAAGACGCTCGCCGAACTCGCAGCCAACGCTCGCTTTCTCGTGGCTGCGCGCCCGATCTCGCCGGACGACAAGGCGACAAAGCTGCTGACGCCGCAGGCGCGCGCGTTGTTGGCGGGGTTGATGCCGATCCTCGACCGCGCTGAATGGCGGGCCGAGGCTATCGAGCAATGCGTGCGCGGCTTCGCCGATGCGAACGGGGCAAAGCTCGGCGACGTGGCGCAGCCGCTGCGCGCGGCTCTGACCGGGTCGCTCGCGTCGCCCGGCATCTTCGAGATCATGGCGGTGCTTGGCCGTGACGAGACGCTCGGGCGCATCGCCGACGCCGTCGAGCCGCCTTGACCCGCGCTCTATCTCGCACCTGCGAACGGTTTGCCAATCGCCCCCGAGGTGACTATTTTCCGAGTGAAGCCGGGGTTGACCCGCGGGCATGGCGACGAGAGGTGCAGCGATGGACGGCAACAATATGACCACCGGAACCATGACCCTGACCGACAATGAGACCGGCAAGTCGGTCGAGCTTCCGGTGATCGGCGGCACGGTCGGGCCCAAGGTCATCGACATTCGCAAGCTCTATGCTCAGACCGGGCATTTCACCTACGACCCCGGCTTTATGGCGACCGCCGCCTGCCGGTCGAGCATCACCTATATCGACGGCGATGAAGGAATCTTGATGTACCGCGGCTACCCGATCCAGGAGCTCGCGGAAAAAAGCGACTTTCTCGAAGTCGCCTATCTGCTGCTGAACGGCGAATTGCCGACCGCCAAGGAGAAGGAGCAGTTCGTCCACGACATCACCCACCACACGATGGTGCACGAGCAGTTGTCGAGCTTTTTCCGCGGCTTCCGCCGGGACGCGCACCCGATGGCGGTGATGTGCGGGGTGGTCGGCGCGCTGTCGGCATTTTATCACGACTCGACCGACATCCATGACCCCTACCAGCGGATGGTCGCGTCCTATCGCCTGATCGCCAAGATGCCGACGATCGCGGCCATGGCTTACAAATACTCGCATGGTCAACCTTTTATTTATCCACAGAATTCGCTCGGCTATGCCGAGAATTTTCTGCACATGACGTTCGCGGTGCCGTGCGAGGAGTACAAGGTAAACCCGATCCTGGCGCGGGCGATGGACCGAATCTTTATCCTGCACGCCGATCACGAGCAGAATGCCTCGACGGCGACGGTGCGCAATGCCGGGTCGAGCGGTGCCAACCCGTTCGCCTGTATCGCCGCCGGCATCGCATCCTTGTGGGGGCCGGCGCATGGCGGCGCCAACGAGGCAGTGTTAAAGATGCTCGACCGCATCGGCGACAAATCCCACATCAAGGAATTCCTCGACCACGTCAAATCCAAGGAAGACAACGAGCTGCTGTTCGGCTTTGGCCACCGCGTCTACAAGAACTATGATCCGCGGGCGCACGTGCTGCGCGACAGCTTTCACGAAGTGCTTGCCGAGCTCGGCATCAAGGACGATCCGCTGCTCGAGCTCGCTAAGGAACTTGAAAAGATCGCGCTGAACGATGATTACTTCATCAAGCGGCGGCTGTACCCGAACGTCGATTTCTACTCGGGGATCATCCTGAAAGCGATGGGCTTCCCGGTATCGATGTTCACCGTGCTGTTCGCGATCGCCCGCACCACCGGCTGGGTCGCGCAGTGGACCGAGATGATCGAGGACACCGACGCCAAGCTGATGCGGCCGCGCCAATTGTTCACCGGCTCCGACCAGCGTCATTACGTGCCGGTGACCGCGCGCGGCTGACAAGATCTCAGTCAGTCAAGTGGTTTGCCCGGCATCGTCATTCCCGCGAAAGCGGGCATCCAGAGATCAAGGGCCGGACGCTGGTCCTGGACCCCCGCTTCTGCGGGGGCGACGAGCTATCTCGTGAGGGCTTTCACAAAGCCGGCAAACCCGAGCTAAAGCAAATACCGGGAGGAAACAAATGGCCGAGATCCTGGGGTTGGGCTGCACCCACCGGCCGCTGATGCTGCGCCGGGACGAGGACTGGACCTTTATGATGCGGACCGCCCTCGACGACCCGGACATGCCGGCGGCGCAGAAGGACCCGGCGAACTGGCCGGCCGAATTGCGCCGAGAGCTCGGCAACGATTGGGGCACCGCGGCGGCGGGCCGGGCGCGCGAGGTCTATCGCCGGCATTTCGCCGAGGCGCGGCAGGCGCTCGACGAGTTCCGGCCCGACGTCGTGATCATGTTTGGCGACGACCAGTACGAGAACTTCAAGGAGGACATCATCCCGCCCTTCGCCGTGCTCGCCTATGGGGACCGCGACATCCGACCGTGGCGGCATCGGCGCACCCCCGACAACCCATGGGGCGAGCCGGCCGACAAGACCTTTCGGCTGCGCGGCCATCGCGAGGCCGGCAAGTATCTCGCCACCGGGCTGCTCGAGAGCGGCATCGACATGGCTTATGCCTATAAGCCGCTGCACCATTCGCTGGGTCACGCCTTCGAGAACACGATCCTGCTGCTCGACGACGAACGCAAAGGCTTCGACTATCCGCTGTTGCCAGTCGCGGTCAATTGCTATGGGCGGCGGGTCAACGCCGCGCGCGGGCTGCGCCTGCCGCTGGCGATGCGCGACAACATCCGCGACCTCGACCCGCCCTCGCCCAACCCCTCGCGCTGCATGGCGGTGGGTGCTGCCACGGCGCGGGTCATGGCGCAGAGCCCGTGGCGCACCGCGATCGTCGCCTCGTCGAGCTGGTCGCATTCGTTCCTGACCGAAAAGAACTGGCAATTATGGCCCGACGTGCCGGCCGACCGCCGGCTATACAAGGCGCTGGAGCAGGGCGATTACGCCACTTGGCATCGCTATTCGACCGACCAGATCGAAGACAGCGGCCAGCATGAGGTCTTGAACTGGTTTTGCCTGCTTGGCGCGATGGAGGCGCTCGGCCGCAAGCCCGACCGTTCGACCTTTATCGAGACCTGGGCCTTCGTCTCCCCGGTCGTGTTCGCCTATTACCTGCCCTAAGCTGCTCCCTCGCCCCCGGCATGTGCGGGAAGAGGGTGGGGTGAGGGGCGATGCCGCCCGGCTTCATCCCGCCGGCACCTCGGCCAGCAGGCGGCCATAGCCCGGCACCTTGTCGCCGGCGCCGAGCATCGTCAGCATCGCCCAGAACGAGGCCTGGTTGGTCGTCACCACCGGCTTTTTGAATTCGCGCTCCCATTCGGCGATCGAGGCCATCGTCGGGAAGTTGCCGCCGGGGACGACCAGCACCTCGATTTCGGGCCGGTCGATGCGGCGGAAGGCGTCGCGGGCGTTTTCCGGGCCGAGATTGCCGATCGCGTAGGAATCGGTCGCGCCAAAGCCCTCGAATGCCACGGTTTCGAGCCCGTGGTTGCGCGCGAAAAGGTCGGCGGTGCGCCGGTTGACCGTCTCAGAATAGGGCGAGACCAGCCCGATCCGCCGCGCCCCCAAGGCGTTGACCGCACGGCCGATAGCCTGCGCCGAGGTGATCGCCGGCACGCCGGCGCCCTCGGTCATGCGCCGGGTCACGATCTCGTCGTAATCGTTGACAAAGACGCTCGCCGAGGTCTGCGCCAGGATCACCAGCTCGACCTTGGCGGTGCCGATCAGCCGCGACTGGTAATCGAGGTCGTCGTCGCGCGGCGACGAAAACGTCTCGCCCGGCCGGCTCGTCATCAGCCGCCCGATATGAGCCTGATAGGAGAGCGGCAGCAGCCGACATTCCATCTCCACCGTCGTGTTGGTCGAAGGAATCAGCACACCGAAGTGGCGGGTCATGTCGCGGGCCTTTCGAAAATAAGCGGAGGGCATGTCGGACGATCCTAGCCCGGATATCTCACCGGGATGAGTGCATCGGGGTTCTGAAAGAGGGATAATTCTTCTGCGACAAAGGCTTATCCGGTTGCAGAGGAGGTCCCCGATGCCGACAGAGTGTAGTCCGGCGACGATGCTTTTTGCAC
>DASYBC010000142.1:0-5455 GCA_036500965.1 Allostellaceae bacterium
GCAGGACGAGGCCGGCGAGCACGACGCGGCAATCAAATCGGCCCGTCGCCTGGCGGGGCTTGATCCGCTTTCGGAAATTGGCCAGCGGGCGCTGATCCGCGCCTATGCGCGCGCCGGGCGTCGTCCGGAGGCGCTGCGGCAATATCGCACCTGCGCCGAGATCCTGAAGCGCGAGCTCGGTGTCGCGCCGGATGCCGAAACCCAGGCGCTGGCCCACGAGATCGCCCGGGCGGGCGGCATCGCCGAGCCGCCGGGCGTCCGCCCTGCGGAAGGCTTGGCGCTGACGCGCCCGGACAACCCGGACGCGGTGCTCTCGCGCCGCGACATTGCCGGCCCGCCGCCGGCGCCGATCTCGGAAACGGCGCGCTTGCGATGGTCATGTCTGCTGCCGAGCATCGCTCTTGCGGTCGCGCCGCTGCGCAATCTGACGGGCGATCCCGAGCAGCAATACATTGTCGAGGCGTTTACCGACGATCTGGTGACCGATCTGCTCCATCACAGTCGCAGCCTGTCGCTCGCCCGCATCTCCGACGAGCGCCGTGGCTCGGACCTGCCCAACCGGGCAGGCGGTTCCGAGATCGAATACCTGGTTACTGGAAGCGCGCAACGCAGTGGGCCGCAGACCTGGCGCCTCAACGTCCAGGTCACCGACGCGGCGACCGCGGAATATCGCTGGGCGCGCCGCTATGAATTCGATCCCGCGGAGCTCGGTTCGGTTCAGACCCGCATTACCCGCCAGGTTTCGCGGGAAGTGCATGCCTTGCTGCTGCGCGAGGCGAGCCGTCGCGCGTTTATGACCCAGGGGCTCGAGCTTGGCGTCAACGAATGCCTGGCCCATGCGACGAGCGTGCTCAAGGGCAAGATGCGCCCTGAGTTGACGGCCGAGGCGCAACGCTGGTTTCTCGCGGCGCTGGCGCTCGACCCGCGCAATCTCGAAGCGCTGATCGGGCTGGCGCGGACCTGCCAGCACCTGGTCAGCCAGCCCTGGTGGGGCGATTCAAGCGCCGCCGCGGTCGCCTTCGACCTCGGTCGGGAGGCCATCAACGACGCGCTGGCGTTGGCGCCGGAGCACCCCTTCGCCAATTGCGTCAAGGGAATGCTGTGCTCCGCCGGCGGCGAGTTGGAGGAGGCGGCGGTGGCCTTCGACCGCGCGCTCGCGGCCGATCCGAAGCTCGGCGTCGCCCACGGCTTTGGCGGCTATAATTCGGCCTTTCTCGGTCACGCCGACGAGACCTTGCCGGCGGTCGAGCGGGCCATGCGCTTCGATCACACCGATCGACGCCACATGGTTTTTTTCTTTTTCGGCGGATTTGCCGAACTGCTGCTCGGCCGCACCGAGACATCGATTACGCTGCTGCAGAAGTCGCTCGAGCGCAATCCGAGCTATGGCGGCGCGCAGCTGTTCCTGATGGCGGCGCTGTCAATGGTCGGGCGAAAGAGCGAGGCGGCCCGCGCGGCAACAGCGTTCCGCGAGCACTACCCCGATTCGCGCGCGAATGCCTTTGAGCAGCTCTGGCTGTCGCGCTCGACCAATCCGGTTTATCGCGCTCAGGTTGATCCGCTCTTCGAGAAAATCCGTTCGCTCGGCGTCGGCGGCTAAAAGCGGGGCGGCGATCGGGCCGCATCTAGGGCTGCCCGGCGAGGGCGTCCGGGAACGGCCTCGGTCCGTCCGAATTTCGGCGCTATTTCGTCAACCCCCGGGCGGGGACCACGGCTCGGGGGCGCGCGGCTCGAGATCGGTCACGACATCGACCACCACCGGCTCGCCGGCGTTCAGCGCCTCGCTCAATGCCGGCGCGATCTCGGCCGGGCGCTCGACGCGGATGCCACGCACGCCAAAACTTTTCGCGACGGCAGTGAAGTCGGTCGGGCCGAACCGCACCAGCGCCTCGCCGCGGCCCGGCCGGTTGCCCGCGATCCGCCGCACGCCGCTCAAATTCTGGCCAAAGCCCGAATTGTTGTTGACGACGACCGTCACGGGAATGCCGCAGCGGTGCGCCGATTCGAGCTCGGCCAAGTGGTAATAGAAACCGCCATCGCCGGTGAAGCACAGGACCTTGCGGTTTGGTGCGGCGCATTGAGCGCCGAGCGAGGCCGGGAACGACCAGCCCAACGACCCGGCTGCGCGCAGATAGGTCTGCCCCGCGCCATTAAAGTCGATCATCGTGCCGGTCCAGATGCCGGAATAGCCGGTGTCGGCGACCAGGATGCCGTCGCCCGGCAACGCCTTGGTGATTTCGGCGCAGAGCCGCTCGACCCGGATCGGCGCCTTGTCGTCATTGGCCAGCGGCGTCATCGTCGTGCGCCAGTCGGCGACGATCCGCGCCGCCTCCTCGGCGAAGCCGCGATCGCGCGCCGCCGGCCCCACGGCTTCGACAAGGCGGGCGAGCGATGCCTTGGGATCGCCGACGACGCCGATCGTGTTCGGGTAGCTGCGCCCGATTTCGACCGGGTCGGCGTCGATCTGCACGATCTTGGTCGCGAGCGGCGGGATCGCCCAATTCAAGGTGACCTGGTCGCCGGTGTCGCAGCCGACATAAAGCACAAGATCGGCGCTGTGGACGATGCGGTTGGTCGGCGGCGCGGAATAGCCGCCCGGGACGCCGATATGCAGCGCATGACGCGTCGGAACAATGCCGCGGGCGCCGAGCGAGGTCGCGATCGGCGCCGCGAGCGCCTCGGCGAGGGCGAGCAGCTCGGGCCCGGCCTGCGACGCCGCGGCACCCTCGCCGGCGATAATGACGACGCGGCCAGCGGCCTTCAGCGCCGCTGCCGCGCGCTCGATGTCGTGCGCGTCGGCAACCGGCCGGTGCGCCGGGATGCGCCGCGCCTCGGGATCGAGGACCGTCGGCTCGTCGGTCTTCCCGAGTTCGATCGCATCGCCCTGCAACCCGTTGAAATCGAGATGGGTCGGGCGCGGCGTGTCGGCGAGGGCAGCGCGCCAGGCGTGCCGCAACAGGCGCGGCAATTCGGCGGTCGAGTCGACCGGCGCGGAGAATTTGGTGACCGCGGCAAACAGCGGCGCGTGCGGGATTTCCTGGTAGCTGTTGCGATATTGGAACGACGGCTCCTTGCGCCCGGTCAGCGCTACCACCGGAGTGCGGCCGAGCCAGGCGTCCTGCAGCCCCGAGGCGAGATTGGCCGCGCCCACCGACTGCGCCATGCACACGCCGGGCCTGCCGGCAATGCGGGCATAGCCGTCGGCCATATAGGCCGCGGCCTTTTCCGAATGGGCGAGAATGCGGGTGACGCCGAGATCGTCGAACTCCAACAATGTGCGGCGCAAGACCGACTCGACGAAAAAGACGTGCGTCATGCCGGCGCCAGCCAAGGCCCGCGCCAGCCACTGAGCGCCGTTCATCGCTGCTCGTTCGCTCAATTCCGGTTTCCTCTCATTGGGACGGCGCGCCCGGCTGTCGCGAACGCGCCGCTTATGCCGTTTATAAGGTCAGGCCGCCGTCGACGATGACTGTCTGGCCGGTGATCATCGCCGCGCCGGCGCACAGAAAAAAGATCGTCTCGGCGATGTCCTCGGGTCGGCAGGCGCGCTTCAACGGCGTGCGCTCGATCGAAGTTTGCTTGCGGTCGGCGGGCCAGTCCTTGTTCCACGGGCTGTCGACAAACCCCGGCGCCACCGCGTTGACCCGGATCTCCGGCGCCAGCGTGCGCGCGAGGCTGCGGGTCAGGTTGATCAATCCCGCTTTGCTGGTGGCGTAGGGTATGCTGCTGCCCGAACCCATCACGCCGGCGATCGAGGCGGTATTGCAGATCGCACCCCGCGCCGCCTTCAACGCCGGCATCGCAGCGTGGGCGCAGCGAAACGGGCCGATCAAATTGGTCGTCAGGATCGTCGACCAGAAATCCTCGCTCAGGGCATCGAGATCGGAAAACGGGATCGGGGTCGGCGTCGCCGGCGTCCCGGCGTTGTTGACGAGAAAATCGAGCCGGCCCAATGCGTCGATCGCGCTCGCCACCATCCGCTCGGCCTGCCCCGGCTGCGCCACGTCGCCCGGCGCGGCGACGGCCCGCCGGCCCTCGGATTTGAGCCGCTCGACCACCGCCGGCCCGCGCGGATCGTCGGGCAGATGGTTCAGCGCCACCGCCGCACCGCAGCGCGAAAAGATTTCCGCCGCGGCGAGGCCGATGCCCGAGGCCGCCCCGGTAACCAGCACCGCTTTGCCGGTGAGATCCGCACTGATCATGTCGCCCCCCTCAGCCGAGATCGGGTGTCGGCGAGCAGCATGCCCCCGCCGCTCCTTCTGTCAAGCTGCCGACAGTCCGCGTATCCGATCCGTGACCGCGATGCCCGTCAGAGGAGATCGCGCGCCCGTTCGAGCTCCTCGAACTCGCCATAGTGCGAGACCAGCAGAACCTCGTCGAAGCCCAGCTGCTCCATCCGCTTCAGCCGCCGCCGCGCCTCGTCCGGCGGACAGACCAAATGGACATCGCTGGCCGCGGCGAGCTCGGCGGATTCGGGCCGGTTGGCGAGATCGACGCCGACATTGGCGAGGACGGCGTTGGTGCCGCCCGCGTCGCGATAGATGCGCATGCCGGCTTCGAGATCGTCCCAGCTGCTGTACCGGCCCGATGGGGTCCAGCCCTGGCATTCCTTGGCCGCGTAGGTGATCCAGCGCGGGCTGCGCCAGGCGCCCATCAGGATCGGCGGCCCGCCCTCGCAGCCGGGCCACGGCGACAAGGTGCCGCCATTGACCGGCTCGCCGCGCCAGACCTGGCGCATGATCGCCAGCGAGTTGCGCAGGGTACGGAAACGATGATCGTAATCGAGGCCGAGCAATTCGAAATCGGCCCGCGTCGAGCCGCTGCCGACGCCGAGCCGCAGCCGGCCGCCGGCCAAGGCCTGGACCGACTGCACGCGATGGGCAAGCTCGACCGGGTGGCGCAGCGACACCTGCAATACGCCGACCCCGAGCTCGACGCGCTGGGTCGCGGCGCAGAGCGCGGCCAATGCGGTCAGCGGGTCAAGGGTCGGCCGGCCGCGGCCCATCGAGTCGCCGACCCAGATCCCGGGAAAGCCGCTCGCCTCGATGCGGCGAGCATAATCGGCGATATGGCTCATCAGCCCGGCATGCGAGCCGGCATCGGGGCTGAGACGGATCATTGCGCTAATTCTCACGAGCTTCCCCTATCTGTGGACGACGCTGGCGCGAGCATCGGCGTCGTGTGTGCTTCGAGACGCGCCCTGCAGGGCGCTCCTCAGCATGAGGATGTTGTTGATGGCATCAAGAAAATTCCTCATCCTGAGCGACTGTTTTTGGCGTCAAGCGGGTTGCCATGGTTTTCGGTCTCGCAGGAAGGCGTTGAGGATGACGACGAGTTTTCGGATGCAGGCGGTGAGCGCCTGTTTTCCGGTTTTGCCGGCGCTGCGGAGTTTTTTGTAGTGGGCGGCGATGACCGGATTGGCGCGGCTGGCGACGAGGGTTGCCATGAAGAGAGC
>DASYBC010000143.1:0-23159 GCA_036500965.1 Allostellaceae bacterium
CCGAAATTCATAGAACAGCCGCGAACAGCCGCTCTTGCAGCTCCCCTTGCTGCCCCATCATCCCCTCGGTCCCCCAACCGTCGATGATTTGCTCATTTTAACCGATCAGGGCGGCTCTCGGGCGAGTTTTTCAACGGTATCTCACTGTAGCGCACCGCGCAGCCCGCTTGCGACGCCGCGGCGATGATCAAACCATCATATCGAAAACCGGTACCGCTCGACCAGGCCGAGGGCGACTTCGTGCATTTCGAGATCAATGCGCAAGACGCGGCACACAGCGCGGATTGTCCCCAGCACCTCGCGAATTTCGGCGATGGTCATGGCGAGCTTGCACCGCGCGACGGATGCGAACTCGTTGAGGACCTGAACGCTGATCACTCCGCCAGAGGCGAGCAGCGCCTCGGCTTCTCTGACTTGGCAGTCTCCCCGGACAGCAGATATAGAAGTAGATTCGTATCGAAGAAAACGTCAGCCGCGCTCATGCGCTTCCAGCCGGTCGAACTTGAACCCGGCCGGCAAGCGGCCGCGATGCTTGCGCAGCCGGGCAAGCAGGTCCCGCGGTGGCGGCGCTTTGGCCATCTCGAGCGAGCGCGCTCCGGCGACCTCGATCTCGATCATGTCGCCCTCCCTCAGTGCCAGCGCTTCGACCACCGATCGCGGCAGCCGGACGGCAAGGCTGTTCCCCCATTTGGCGATCCGCACGCGAAACAACTCCTGAGCGGCCGTATATCGCCGGCGTATATCAAATCCTGGCGCTCCGGCCAGGAGCTCTGGCGCCTGTTTCGCGGCGTTACCCGCAGGCGCGGGCGACCGCCCAGAACGCTTCGGCATCGAGACTCGCGCCGCCGACCAGCGCGCCGTCAACGTCGGGCAGACCGAGAATGGCGGCGGCGTTCGCCGGGTTGACCGAGCCGCCGTAGAGAATTCGCGCGCCCGGCGCGAGATCCGCGCGAATCGCCGCATGCATCGCGGCGATGTCCTCGAGGGTGGCGCTGAGCCCGGTCCCAATCGCCCAGACCGGCTCGTAGGCGACGATCAGCCGATCGCGCTCGAAGCCGTCCGGGATCGAGCCCGCGAGCTGGGCGGTGACGACCGGGATCTCGTCGCCCGCTTCGCGCTGCTGTCTTGTTTCACCGATGCACAAGATCGGCGTCAGCCCGGCGCGGTGCGCGGCGAGGAGCTTCACGCGGACCTGGTCATCGGTCTCGCCGTGGCCTTGGCGGCGCTCCGAATGCCCAAGGATGACATGGGTGCAACCGGCGTCGACCAGCATCTCGGCGCTGATGTCGCCGGTAAAGGCGCCCTTTGGCGCGGCGTGGCAATCCTGACCGCCCAGCGCGATGCCGCTGCCGGCGACGATCGCGTGCACCGCCGCAAGCAGGGTCGCCGGCGGGCAGACCAGAAGCTCGCAGCCGACCGCCCCGCCGCCCGGCGTCTCCCGCATCCGCCGTGCCAGCTCGCCAGCCAGCGCCACGCCGTCGGCGCGCAGCCCGTTCATCTTCCAGTTGCCGGCGACGAGCTTTGTCCGATTGGCCATGCGCCTCCCCCTCCCTAGGGCACCCGGCCGGTGTTGCGGCCCCGCCCGTGCGCCCCTATCATCGCTGGCATAACGATCCCATCGGCATGCGGGCGGGTCAACCAGCCCGGATGCCCAAACAGAGGCCGGCTGCCTCCATGCTGCAAGCGATCCGCTCCAAGGCGGGATCCTGGTTCGTCAAAGCGCTGTTTGGCCTCCTGATCGTAACCTTCGGGATTTGGGGCATCGGCGACATCTTTCGCAACCGCACGCCGGACACGGTGGTCGCCACGGTTGGCGGCCAGACGATCGACGCGGAGGCCCTGCAAACCGCGGTGCAGCCGGCGCTCGAGCGGTTGAGCACCCAGACCGGCAGCGCCGTCGATCTGCAGCAGGCAAAGAAGATGGGGGTCATCGACGAGGTGCTGCGCCAGCTGATCGACCGGAGCCTGATCGATCAGGAAACCGCGCGTCTCAAGATCGAGGTCTCGGACGATGTGATCCGCAACGCGATCATGCTGGACCCGATGTTCCGGGGCGAGAACGGGGCGTTCGACCGCGCCGCGTTTGATGGGCTGCTCGCGGCAAACCATCTGACCGAAGGCCAATACGTGGCCCGCCTGCGACAGCAAATCCCGCGCAACGACTTGCTGCTCGCAGTTACGGACGGCGCAGTGGCGCCCCCGTCGATCGTCGACCGGCTCTATCGCTACCGAGACGAGAAACGCATCGCCGAAATCGTGGCGCTGCCCGATGCCGCAGCCGGCAATGTCGGGCAACCGAGCCTGGCGCAGCTGACCAAATTCTATGACGCGCATCAGGATCTGTTCCGCGCCCCCGAATACCGCGGCTTCACCCTGGCGAGCCTGACGCCGTCCGAGCTCGCGCGGACGATCAAGGTTCCCGACGCCAGGCTGAAGAGCGCCTATGAGCAGCGCCAAGCCGAGTTCGTGCTGCCCGAGCGCCGCGACGTCCAGCAGATCCTGACATCCTCCGCGGCCAAGGCGAAGACGGCCGAGGCGGCGCTCGCCGCCGGCAAGAGCTGGAACGAGGTCGCCACCACGATCGCCGGGCAGGACCCGGGAACCATCGATCTCGGGCTGGTAAAGCGCGAGGATTTGCCGGAAACGCTGGCCAAGGTGGCGTTTGCCTTGCCGCTCGACAAGCCCAGCGCACCGCTGCAGTCGCCGCTCGGCTGGCACATCCTGAGAGTGGTCAGGATCGAGCCGCCAAAGACGCAGAGCCTCGACGAGGCCAAGGCGAAATTGCAGGCCGAAATCGCCCATGACGAAGCGGTGGACCGGCTCTACACCGTCGCCAACCACGTCGACGACGCGATCGCCGGCGGCGCCGATATCGACGCGGCTGCGGCCAAGTTCGGGCTGACAAAGACAGTCGTCGCCGCGGTCGACGAAAAGGGTCGCGATCGCAGCGGCCATCCGGTAACGCTGCCGGTATCGCCGGCAACGGTGCTGAAGCTCGCTTTTGCGACAGACGCGGACCGCACCACCCGGGTCACGCAAACCTCGGACGGCGCCATCTTTGTGCTCGACCTGACACATATAGCGCCGCCCTCGGTGCGGCCGCTGGCCGAAGTCAAGGCCCAGGCGATCGCCGGCTGGCAGGCTGACCAGCGCCGCGAGGCGGCAGCCCATGAGGCGCACGCCCTGGCGGCGGCGGTGAAGCCCGGCGCGTCGCTCGCCACGCTCGCCGCCGCGAGAGGCCTCAAGGCTACGACCTCCGAGCCCTTTTTGCGGCAATCGACTGGCGGCGAGGGGGTCCCGCCGGCGCTCGTCGGCAAGCTGTTTGCGGTCAAGCCCGGCGCCGTCGTCACTGCCGCCGATGCCGGCGCGTCCTACGTCGCCCAGCTGACTGCGGTGCAGGAGCCGCCGACCGTCGCGAAAGCCGCCACCGCCGGGCTGTCGCGGCAACTCGATGCCGGGCTGCAGGCAGACCTTGGCGAGGAGCTCACCCAGGCGCTGCGCCGCCGTTTCCCGGTCTCGATCCAGCACGACACGCTCGACCGGCTGTTCTGACCAGCGGCGCCTTCCGGCAGCGCATCGCCGGCGCAGATCAAGAGGCGGCGGTTCGCTCCCATCCGGCCCCGGCCATTCGGCGAAGATCCGAGAGAACCGCAGTGATGATCGGCATGCCGACCTCGTCGCGCAGGGTCATCACCGATTCGGGATGGAACTGGACCGCAGCAATCGGCAGCTCGGCATGCTCGATCGCCATCACCACGCCATCCGCGGTTTCCGCGGTGACCGACAGCGCCGCCGGCAAGCTGCTGCGCCGGGCGTGCAAGGAGTGATAGCGGCCGACGGCGAACTCGGCCGGCAGTCCGCGCAACACCGTTCCGCCCAGCACCCGGACCAGCGACGGCTTGCCGTGCTGCGGGGTTTCCAGCACATCGAGCGCGCCGCCGAAATATTCGGCGATCCCTTGCAAGCCGAGGCAGACGCCAAAGACCGGCAGACGGCGCCGAACCAGAAGGTCGATCGTCTCGGCCATCGCGAAATCCTCAGGTCGCCCCGGCCCGGGCGACAACACGACCAGATCCGGCGCCTCGCCATGGCGCAATTCGGCGCGCGCCAGCTCGGGGCGCATCGTCACGACCTCGGCGCCGGTGGTGCGGATGTAGTTCGCCAAGGTGTGGACGAACGAATCCTCATGGTCGATCAGCAGCACCCGGGCGCCCGCGGCGGGGGCCTGCGCGCCCATCGCAGCGCCGGCCCCCGCCGCGGGCGCCGCCTTGCCGCGGATTGCGCTAAACATCGCCGACGCTTTGAGCCGGCACTCGGCCTCCTCAGCCTGCGGGTCGCTGTCGTACAGCAGAGTGGCGCCGGCCCGCACCTCGCCGATCCCGTCCTTGATGCGGATCGTGCGCAGGGTCAGCCCGGTGTTCATGTTGCCGTCGAAGGTGACGCGCCCGATGGCGCCGCCATACCAGCGCCGCGCCGAGCGCTCGTGCTCCTCGATAAAGCGGATCGCCCACAATTTCGGCGCGCCGGTCACGGTCACCGCCCAGGCGTGGCTCAGAAACCCGTCGAGCGCGTCGAATTCGGGTCGCAATTCGCCCTCGACGTGATCGACCGTGTGAATCAGCCGCGAATAAAGCTCGATCTGGCGGCGGCCGATCACCCGCACGCTGCCCGGCACCGACACCCGCGACTTGTCGTTACGGTCGACGTCGGTGCACATCGTCAGCTCACTCTCGTCCTTGGTCGAGTTCAGCAATTCGCGAATGCGCTCGGCGTCCTCGACCGGGTCGCGGCCGCGCGCGATCGTGCCGCTGATCGGGCAGGTTTCGATCCGCCGGCCCTCGACCCGCACGAACATCTCGGGCGAGGCCGAGACCAGAAACTCGCCCTCGCCCAGATTGATCAGCGCGCCATAGGGCGCCGGGTTGGCTTGGCGCAGCCGCTGGAAGACGACGCTCGGCGGGTCGGGGCAGCGATCGGCGAAGAGCTGGCCGGGAACCACCTCGAACAGGTCGCCGCGGACAAACGCCTCCTTGGCGCGCTCGACCAGCGCCGCGTATTCGCCGGGGCCGTGGTCGCTTTCACCGGGATCGGCAGGCGGGGCGCGCTCGGGATGATACCGGGCGGCCGCCGTTCCCCGCGGCAGCCCCGCCGTCGAGGTCGCGCCGTATTCGAACTCATAGCGATGAGTCGCGGCGCTCTGCCGCATGTGGTCGACGACCAGGATCTCGTCTGGCAGGTAGAGCACCAGATCGCGCTGGTCCGCCGAGCGCGGCAATTTGAGACGCATCGGCTCGAACTGAAAGACCAGATCGTAGCCAAAGGCACCATAGAGCCCCAAATGCTGGTCCTCGGGGCTGGCAAACAGATCGACCAGCGCGCGCAGCACCGAAAAGATCGAGGGCTGACGGCTGCGCAATTCTTCGGGAAAGCGCTCACTGCTCTCGGCGACGTCGCCGCTGATACGATTTTCGTCATCATCGCCGAGACGGATCGCCGATAGCCGAGCGAGGCTTTCGGCGATCGCCGGCAGCAACACCCGGCCGCGCGAATTCAAGGCGTCGATCGAAAAGCTTCGCCCGCGCGCGGTGAAACCGATCGGCGGATCGACAAACCCCATGTCCCAGCGGGTGTAGCGGCCGGGGAACTCGAAGCTCGACGAAAACAAAACCCCGCGGCGATAATCGAGCGCTTGCGCCAGCGCGTTGTCGGCCGGCTGATAGCGGCGCTCACGGATCTCGCGCCTGACGCCGACGCCGCCCGTGGTCGTGTAGCTGGTGCGCTGCATTAGGATCTCCTCTGCGCCAGAGCCGCTTTGGGAGATCAGGGCAGGTTCGCCTTCAAACTGCAAAGGCCGCCCGGAACTCCGAAGCGGCCTCTCTCGGATAAATCAAACAACGGCCGCCCGTCTCAGACGGGCCACCACCAAGCTACCGAGCGTACGACATAAACCATGTCATCTTTTATCAGCTCTCAGCCCACGCTGCAACCGGATAGGCTGCACTTGCACCCCATCGCCGAAGACCATTGACGTTGTGGCGCGACGGGTGAGGCCCACGCCCCACCCTGACGTGCGAGCGGCGTCGTTTCCGATCGGCAGCGGAGGCTGGTATAAGAGCATGTCGGCACGGACGGGCGCCGCGGATGCTGTTGATCAAGAGTTGCGAAAGCGCTGAATGACCGGCGATCTCAAGCCGCTGCTGGCGCTGGTCGCGCAGGGCTGCACCCTCAGCGAGAGCGAGGCCGAAGCGGCGTTCGACATCATGATGAGCGGCGATGCGACGCCGTCGCAGATGGGCGCCTTTCTGATGGCGCTCCGAGTGCGCGGCGAGACCGTCGACGAGATCGCCGGCGCCGCACGGATCATGCGGGCGAAAGCGGTGGCGCTCGATGCCCCGCCAGGGACCATCGACACCTGCGGCACCGGCGGCGACGCCTCGGGCAGCTTCAACATCTCGACCGCAAGCGCTTTGGTCGTCGCCGGCTGCGGCGTGCCGGTCGCCAAGCACGGCAATCGCGCCTTGTCATCGAAATCTGGCTCGGCCGACGTGCTCACCGCGCTCGGGGTCAACATCGAGGCCGATCTCTCGCTGGTGCGCACCTGCCTGTGGGAGATCGGCATCGGCTTTCTGATGGCGCCGCGCCACCATAGCGCCACTCGCCATGTGGCGCCGACCCGGGTCGAGCTGGGCACGCGGACGATCTTCAACCTGTTGGGCCCATTGTCGAACCCAGCCCATGCACGCCGCCAGCTGGTCGGCGTGTTCGCGCCCGAATGGGTGCGGCCGATGGCCGAAGTGCTGGGCCGGCTCGGCGGCGAGCGCGCCTGGGTCGTCTATGGCGACGGGCTGGACGAGCTGACCACCGCCGGCCCGACCACGGTCGCCGTGCTCGAGGACGGCCGGGTCGAAACCTTTGAGGTCGTGGCGCAAGACGCCGGGCTGCCTACGGCGCGGCTCGAAGATCTGCGCGGCGGCGAGCCAGCACACAATGCGCGGCTAATGCACGAGCTGCTCGCCGGGATCGGCGGCCCGCTGCGCGATGTCGTGCTGCTGAACAGCAGCGCCGCGCTGTTGATCGCCGACCGGGCCGCAAACCTCGCCGACGGGGTCGAGCTCGCCGCGCGATCGATCGATTCGGGTGCGGCCGGCCGTGTGCTTAGCGAGCTCGTCGCCCGCACCAACGCCCAAGCCGACGCCGCAGAGCCGGTCCGATGAGCGGGGTGCTCGAGCGCATCTGTGCGGACAAGCGCGCCCATGTTGCGCGTGCCAGAGCGGCGGTGTCGGAGGCGGCGCTCCTCGCTGGCCTCGCCGCGGCGGCGCCGGTCCGCCCGTTCGCCGACGCCTTGCAGCGGCATTTGGCCGAGGGTCGCCATGGCCTGATCGCCGAGATCAAAAAGGCCTCGCCGAGCGCCGGGCTGATCCGCGCCGATTTCGATCCGGCGGCGCTGGCCCGAGCCTATCAGGCCGGCGGGGCGAGCTGCTTGTCGGTTCTGACCGACACACCTTATTTCCAGGGCAGCGACGACGACCTGCGGGCCACGCGCAGGGCCGTGGGGTTGCCGGTGCTGCGCAAGGATTTCATCCTCGACCCGTATCAGGTGCTTGAAAGCCGCGTGATCGGCGCCGATTGCGTGCTGCTGATCATCGCCGCCTTGTCCGACGCGGCGGCGAGCGAGCTGGCGGCGGCGGCGCGGGAGGTCGGTCTTGACGTATTGGCCGAGGTGCATGATCGCGACGAGCTCGATCGCGCGTTGCGCCTCGGCGCGCGGCTGATCGGCATCAACAATCGTAACCTCAATACGTTGTCGGTCGATCTTCAGACGTCGGAACAGCTGGCGCCGGTCGTCCCACCCGACCGGATCGTCGTCTCCGAAAGCGGAATTCGCGGCGCCGAAGACCTCGATCGGCTCGCCGAGGCTGGCGCCCGGTGCTTTCTGGTCGGCGAGACGCTGATGCGTGCGCCCGATGTCGCGATCGCGACGCGTCGTCTGCTGCGGCTGCCGGAGTTCACTCATCTCGACGCGCAGGGCCGCGCTCGCATGGTTGACGTCTCCGCCAAGGGCGAGACCGACCGGGTCGCGGTCGCCGGCGCCCGGGTCGTCATGCGGCCCGAGACGCTCGAACGCATCCGGGCGGGCGATGTCGCCAAGGGAGATGTGCTGGCGGTGGCCCGGCTTGCCGGGATCATGGCGGCAAAGCGCACTGCCGAATTGATCCCGCTGTGCCATCCGCTGGCCTTGACCTCGGTCGGGGTCGATCTGGTCTGCGCGCCCCAACGCAGCGCGGTCGAGATCACCGCGACCTGCCGCCTCCATGGGCGTACCGGAGTGGAGATGGAGGCGTTGACTGCGGCTAGCGTCGCCGCCTTGACCATCTACGATATGTGCAAGGCGGTCGATCGCGGCATGGTCGTGACCGACCTTCGCTTGCTGAGAAAATCAGGCGGAAAATCAGGAGATTGGGAGGCAGAGCGGTGATTTCGGTTGAAGAAGCCTTGGCGCGTCTGCTGATCCTGGTCGAGGCCCTGCCGTCCGAGCAGATTTCACTCGCCGATGGGCTCGGCCGGGTTCTTGCCGAGGACGTTACAGCGCGCCGCACGCAACCGCCCTTCGCAGTTTCGGCGATGGACGGCTATGCGGTGCGCGCCGACGATCTGGGCCGTATTCCGACCGATTTGCGGATCGTCGCCGAGGTGCCGGCCGGATCCGGGTTCGGCGGCAGGGTCGGCGCCGGCGAGGCCGCGCGCATCTTCACCGGGGCGCCAATGCCGGCTGGCACCGATACGATCGTGATCCAGGAAGATACCGAGCGGCTAGGCGACCGCGTGCGCCTGCTCGAAGGCGCGCCGCGCGGGCGCTACGTGCGCCGCGAAGGCCTGGATTTCGCCGCCGGCGACATCCTGCTGCGCGCCGGGCGGCGCCTGACGGCGCGCGACATCGGCCTGCTGGCGGCGATGAACCGGCCCTGGCTGTTCGTCCACCGCCGCCCGCGCATCGGCATCCTGTCGACTGGCGACGAGATTGTCATGCCGGGCGACCCGATCGGTCCGCACCAGATCGTCAGCTCGAACAGCCTGGCGCTCGCCGCGATCGTGACCGCTTGCGGCGGGGTCGCGGTCTCGGCCGGCAACGCCCCGGACGATCCCGAGGCGCTGCGCCGCATCGCCGCCGCGACAAAGGGTGTGGACCTGCTGGTCACGACCGGCGGGGTGTCGGTCGGCGAGCACGATCTGGTGCGCGAGGCGCTGGCCGCCGACGGGTTCGACCTCGATTTCTGGCAGATTGCGATGCGGCCGGGAAAGCCGCTGATGGTTGGCCGATATCAGGGCACGCCGATGCTCGGGCTGCCCGGCAACCCGGTCTCGACCTTTGTCTGCGCGACGCTGTTCCTGGAGCCCGCGATCGAGCGGCTGAGCGGCCTGCCCCCGGCGAGCCAGCCGGCCGCGACCGCGCGGCTCGGCGCGGCATTGCCGGCAAACGATCGGCGCCAGGATTATCTGCGTGCCCGGCTCGCGCGCGCCAGCGACGGCAGCGAGGAGGCTATCGCATTCGAAATCCAGGACAGCTCGATGATGCGGCTGCTCTCCGCCGCCGACTGCCTGATTGTGCGCCCGCCGCACGCGCCGCCGGCCGCGGCCGGCAGCACCGTGCCGATCGTCCGCTTTCCGACCGGCGCTCTGCCGATCTGAGAGGCTGCGGCGCTCGCGCCCATTCCCTCAAAGCGGCTTGCTCCTCACCCTGATCGCGGGGAGAGGGTTGGGTAAAGGGAGACCACCCCTTCCGAGGCGCTTGACGGACCGGGCGAACTAAAGTAGAACGTCATCGGCGTTTTTGGTTCGTTCCGTCCTCTCCGAGCGGGGGTTTTCATGCTGACCGCTAAGCAGCGCGAATTGCTGCTGTTCATCAATCAGCGGCTTACTGCGACCGGCGTCTCGCCCTCCTTTGACGAGATGAAGGATGCATTGAGCCTGAAATCGAAATCGGGCATCCACCGGCTCGTCAGCGGGCTCGAGGAGCGCGGTTTTATTCGCCGCCTGCCGCACCGCGCACGCGCGCTCGAGGTCATGAAGCTGCCCGAGCAAAGCGCCGCCGGGTCAGCCTCCGACCGCAGCCGGTTCTCGCCGAATGTGATTCGCGGCGACTTCAAAGCCTCGCTGTCCGGTGCACCGGTGGCTCCCGACGTCGAAGCAGTCGATCTGCCGCTTTACGGGCGAATCGCCGCCGGCACACCGATCGAGGCTCTGCGCGACCAGAGCGCCGCGATTGGAGTGCCGGGCAGCCTGCTCGGCCGCGGCGGCGAGCACTACGCGCTCGAAGTCGCCGGCGACAGCATGGTCGATGCCGGCATCCTCGACGGCGACACCGTCATCATCGAGCGCAGCGATACTGCGGAGAACGGTGCCGTCGTCGTCGCGCTGGTCGACAACGAGGAGGTCACCCTGAAGCGGCTGCGCCGGCGCGGCGCCTCGATCGCCCTCGAACCGGCCAACAAAGCGTATGAAACCCGCATCTTCGGGCCCGACCGGGTCAAGGTCCAGGGCCGCCTCGTCGGCCTGCTGCGCCGCTACTAGAGCAGGATCGCATGAAATAGAAACAAAGCTTCCATTTCATGCGTGAATCCTGCTCTCGCTTCCAAGGATGAGACCATGATTCACGTATCGGATCGGAGCGCCAAGCGCTTCGATCCGATACGATCATGGCCTAGACTCGCTGCGACCCGCGACGCCTGCTCACCCGCCTTGCGGGAATTGAGCGGATCGATCGACTTGCGCCGCCGCCGGGTCGCTGTGTTCCTTGCCCCGCTGCGCGGGGAGAGGGCTGGGGTGAGGGGGCAATCCGGGCCGGAAGAAGAGCTGAGCAGCCGGGATCGCCACAGGTGACGGGGCTCCGCGGGCGAATCGTGTCATGCAGCTCCGAAAGTACGAGCCGGCAAGCTAATCTGCCGATGGGCCGAGCGTCGGCGCGCCGTCATCCGCCCGCCGCCGGGGTGCCCTTGGCGTTGAGCTCGGCCTCCACGGCCGCCTCGCGCTTGGCGCGCGCCCTCTCGACCAGGCGGCAGGCGACGATCGAGGCTTCGAACAGGATGATCAACGGCACCGCAAGGCTGGTTTGGCTGACGATGTCGGGCGGCGTCAGCACCGCGGCGATCACAAACATGATGACGATCGCATAGCGGCGTTTGGAGGCGAGCCCGGTCGAGGTGACGAGCCCGACCCGGGCCATCAGGGTCAGCAGCACCGGCAGCTGAAAAGCGATGCCAAAGCCGAACAGCAAGGTCATAACCAAGGACAAGTATTCGCTGACCTTGGCGTCGAGAACGATCGGCAAGGTTCCGGGGCCGCCCGGCGATTCGAAGCTGACAAAGAACCGCCACGCATAGGGGATCACGACGAAATAGGCGAGCGACGCGCCCATCAGGAACAGCACCGGGGTGGCGAAGAGATACGGCAGGAAGGCGCGCCGCTCATTCTTATAGAGGCCGGGCGCGATAAACTTCCAGATCTGGACGGCGACCACCGGAAAGGCGATGCACATACCGGCCCAGAACGACACCTTGATATAGGTGAAAAAGGCTTCGGTCAGCCCGGTATAGATCAGGTGGCGCCCGGTCTGGCCATGGAAAATCACGGCGAGCGGATGGACCAGAAAGCCGTAGATCCGCACCTTGAACTGATAGCAAACGAGAAACGCGACCATGATCGCGCCGATCGACCACATCAAGCGGTTGCGCAGCTCGATCAGGTGATCGAGGAGCGGCATCCGGCCGGCTTCGAGCTCGGCGTCGCGGTCATCGGCCATCGCGCGCACCTATGGCCGGGGCGGCACTTTTTCGACGGTGATCGCGGCGGGCTCGTAGCCGTTGGCTTCGTTCGGCTGGGCCGCCAGCGGCGCCGGCATGCCGTCGGCGAGGGCTGTCGATCCCGGCTCGGGCGCCGGTCCCGGCTCGGGCGCTGCCTGGGAAACGGTTCCGCCGATTGCCGGTTCGGGCCCCGCCGGCGCTACGGCCGCCGTCCCGACGGCGGCCACGGACCCGCTTTCGACAATCGGCGCCGGCGAGCCTGAAAAGTTTGGCAGCTCCGGCGGCTTCAGGCTTTCGCGCAGGCTTCCGCTCGGATCGATCGTGTTGTGGAATTCATGGTCGAAATCGAATTCGGCCGCCTTCTTGAGCTGTTGGCGCACATCGTCGAGCTCGGCCTCGCGGATCATCTGGTCGATGCTGCCCTGAAACTCGCGCGACAATGTGCGCGCCTTGCGGATCCAATAGCCGGCAACGCGCATCGCCTTTGGCAAATCCTTGGGCCCGATGAACACCAAGGCAACGACGCCGATCAGCAAAATCTCAGACCAGCCGAGGTCAAACAGCATCGGTTCGCATTCCGCCCTGCAGCAAAACGATCCTCAACCTCCGCCGCCGGCGCGAAGATGTCAAATCGGCCCGATCGGGGCAATGCCGGCCAAACGAGGCCGCGCCCGGCAGCGCCGCCATAGCTCAGCCAACCGCGGTGATATGGCTGCGGAAGGTCAACGGGTCGGCGATCCGGCGCATCGGCTCGAGGCTGCCGCCGGTGCCGCGCACGATGATCGTGCCATAGCCGAGAACCCGGCCCAGGATCGTCTGGTTGACATCGACGCTCTCGACCTTGGTCCGGTTCATCTCGAGGGTATGGCGCGACAACAGCCCGGTCTTGTAGATGACGCGATGGTCGGTGACCGCGAGCTCGGTCGTGGCCCGGCAAACAAAGGCCCGCAATCCGGCCGAGAGCGCGAGCAGAAAGAAGATCGCCGCCGCGATCCACAAAGCGAGGCTGACATTGTGGGCGCCGGCCACGGCGATCGCAAAGCCGACCAGAATGAGACAGACGATCAGCGCCAGGATCGCGCGCAGATAGATCAGCCAATGCAGCGTCGTTTCATAGACGACCGTCTCTCCCGGCTGCAGCACCCGACTGACATACCTCATCGCCGCGGGTATCCTTGTCGTCCGATCTGTCGGCCGCGACCACTCGCACGGCGCCGGCCATCCGCGACAGCCGCTCACACCATATAGGGGCGGCCGGCTCACGACGCATCCGCCGGCGCAGCAATGCCGCCCTCAGCCGCCGCCTTCCCCGCGCAACACGGCCTTATAGGAGGCGACAGCCGCGGCAAAGCCGATGACCAGCGCGTCGGCGGTCAGCTCGTGCCCGATCGAGGCCTCGGCCGCCATCGGCAGCGCTGCAACCAGCGCTGGCAGATTGGCGAGGTTCAAATCGTGGCCGATATTGACCGTGAGCCCGAACTCGGCGGCGCGCGCGGCGGCCGCGGCGCAGGCCGCCAATTGCGCATCATGGCTGCCGGCGCGAAAGGCGGCAGCATAGGCGCCGGTGTAGATCTCAATGCCATCGGCGCCGGTGTTGTGGACAGGCGCCACCGCGGCCGGGTCGGGGTCGATGAACAGAATGACCCGGATGCCGAGCGGCTTCAGCTCGGCCAGTGCCCGGTCTATGAGGCGATGCTGCGCCGCGTCGAGCTTCCACCCCTCCTCCGAGGTGAAGGCGTCGGGGCTGTCGGGCACCAGCGTGCATTGCTCGGGCCGGACGTCGCTCACCAAATCGAGCAGCCGGCGATCGGGATAGCCCTCGATGTTGAGCTCGAACCCCGGCCGCCACGGCCGCATCAATTCGGCAATCGCAAACACGTCGTCGCGGCGGATATGCCGCTCGTCGGGCCGCGGATGGAGGGTTAGCCCATCCGCCCCGGCGTCATGCGCGATCCGCCCGAACCGCACCACATCCGGCACCCCGGTGCGCCGCGAATTGCGCAACAACGCAATCTTGTTCAGATTGACACTGAGTCGAGCCATGCCCCAATCCTACACCGCCGCCGCCGGTGCGGTCAGCCCCGATCTCTGCCATGAGTAGCGGGTCATCTAAGCCCATAAAGTCATTAAGATCAAGTTTCGCTCTCAAATAGTCCACATCTCAATACAATAAAATGGTTGGATTCCTGATAAACAGAAAGAAAGGGAAGGCGGATAGGACTTCGGGCATCCATGCAGACCTCTGACACTCAACCCCGGCGGCAATGCTACTATGCGAGTTAGAGCGCCCAATTGAGGCGCAAGTCGGCGCGCGGATCAAGTTACGACTCGGCGGCCACCGGGTCGACGATCGACGGAGTGTCGCCGGCCTGCGCTGAGGCATGCGGCCGCCCTGGGCGGCCCCTCTCTACACTCCAAAGCCGGCAAAGGGGTCAGTGCGGCTCGGGGGCAGCCGGTCGATAGGGCTTGACGGCGATCTCACTTTCCCGCTGCCGCATCGCGTAGGCATCGTACCATGCCTGCATGCTTAATAGCGTCTCCATCTTCACGCCAAATGCCTTCTCGATCCGCAGCGCCATTTCCGCCGATAGCGCCGCGTTGCAGTGAATCAGATCGGACAGGGTGGCGCGGCGTACCTCCAGCACCTTCGCCGCCTCGCTAACCGTTAAGCCGAGTTCGTCGAGAAGTTCCTCGCGGATAAACACGCCCGGATGCGGCGGGGCCATGGCTACTCTGGCGGGAGCGCGGCTCATCAGTGATAGTCCTCCAAGTCGAGGTCGCAGATTTCGCTCTGCCGAATATTAAACGTCAGCCGCCAATTGCCGCTGACCGAAATGCTCCATGTCCCAGCGCGGTCGCCCTGGAGCTGGTGGACGCGCCAGCCGGGCGGCCCGATAACGCCGCTCATGTCGGCCGCAGCGATCAGCATCGCGAGGATGTTGCGCAACCGCCGCACCAGATCGTTGCGGAGTTCCCGGCTGTCGTCGTCTTCGATGAAACGCAACAGGCCCCGGTGACGAATGCTCCGAATGATCATGTCACAACAGAGTGTACGCTTATACCGTACAGTTGTCAAGCGCCCGGTAGAGTGGAAGCAGGTCGCCTGCCCCGTTTTTGGCCGCTGGAGAGGCTGGTCTGGCTGCGAGATACCGCGCAGCCGCGCCGTTGTTTGGCTAGTCGGCGATGACCTCGGCGTCACAGGCGTGGGATCGAGCTTTTTGCCACGTTGAACTGCGGGCGGGGTCGGCAAGCATTGCGCCCTCGCCCGCCGCCGACCGGCCTTCCCATCTGCTCTTCCCGCGCTTTAGGCCAGGCAGCGCTCTCCACTTCTTCCCCTCGCGGTTTCAGCGCCCCACGGCGTAGCCTTGCATGCCGCGGGGATTGGCGGCGGCTTTGAGGAGGCGGCCTTCGGGGGTGTCTTCGCGGGCGCAGGCGGAGAGGCGGCCTTCCGACCACGGGCCGCCGGTAACGAGGCGGTGGCCGCGGCGGGCGAGCTCGGCGCGCGTCGCCTCCGGGAAGCGGCTTTCGAGCGCCACCAGGCCCGGGTGGGCGGCGCGCGGGTAGAACGAGCTCGGCCCGTGCTCGGTGTGAAAGGCCGGGCAGTCGATCGCTTCCTGCAAATTCATCCGGTGGTGCACGTGATGCAGCAGCAGCTGGACCGACCATTGGTCCTGCTGGTCGCCGCCCGGGGTGCCGAAGGCCATGTAGGGCGCGCCATCGCGCAACGCCAAGGACGGCGACAAGGTGGTGCGCGGGCGCTTGCCCGGGGCGAGGCTCGCCGGCAGCCCCTCTTCGAGCCAGAACATCTGCATGCGGGTGCCGAGGCAAAAGCCCAATTCGGGAATGACCGGCGAGCTTTACAGCCAACCGCCCGAGGGGGTGGCCGAGACCATGTTGCCCCAGCGATCGACGACATCGACATGGCAGGTGTCGCCGGCGGCGAGCCCATTCGGGGCCATTGCCGGTTCGCCGGTGCCGTCCACGGTCGGCTCGCCGATGCCGGCGGCGATCTCGGCCTCATGGCCGCCGACAAATATCCGCGGCGTACGCCCATCGGGGCTGCCGGGGCGCAATTCGAGCGAGGCGCGCTCACCGATCAGCCGGCGCCTTGCGGCGTTGTACTCGGGGCTCAGCAGCGTCGCGATCGGCACGTCGACAAAGTCGGGGTCGCCATACCACGCCTCCCGGTCGGCAAAGGCGAGCTTCAGGCATTCGACGACGAGATGGACGAAATCGGGCCCGAGCGGATCGAGCGTATCAAGATCAAAGCCTTGCAGCAGGGACAAGGTCTGCAGCAGCACCGGCCCCTGGCTCCAAGGGCCGCCCTTCATGACGGTCCAGCCATTATAATCCAGCGACAGCGGCGCCTCGACGGGGGGCTTCCAGCGCGCCAGATCGTCGCCGGTCAGCAGCCCATGATGGCGCCGCCCGGACGAGTCGAGCGCCCGCTGATGCCGGCAGAAATGGTCGATCGCCTCGGCGACAAAGCCCTGATACCACGCGGCATGGGCATGCTCGATGCGGTCCTCGCGGCTGCCCTCGCCGGCCTCGGCCAAGACCCGGCGATAGGTCGCGGCGAGCGCCCGGTTGCGGAACAGTCGGCCCGGCACCGGCGGCGCGCCATGCGGCAGATAGACCGCAGCCGAGCTCGGCCATTCGGCGCGGAACATCGGGGCCATCGCGGCGATCGTCTCGCTGATCCGCGGGACAACCGGATAGCCGTTCTCGGCATAGGCGATCGCCGGCGCCAGGATTTCGGCGAGCGGCATCGTCCCCCAATCGCACAATAGCCGCAGCCAGGCGCCGAACGCGCCGGGCACGGGCGCCGCCAAGAGACCGGTGCCGGGCACAAGGTCGAGGCCGAGCTGGCGAAAGCGGCCGATCGTCGCGGCAGCGGGCGCGACACCCTGGCCGCAGATCATGTCGCAGCGTTGCCGCGCCTCGCTCCACGCCAGGATCGGCGCGTCGCCGAGCGGGCCGTTCAGATGCGGCTCGACCACCTGCAACGTGAAGCCGGCGGCCGCCGCCGCGTCAAAGGCGTTGCCGCCTTTTTCCAGCATGCTGATGCCGACGGCCGAAGCCAGCCAATGGGTCGAGGCAACGGCCCCAAACGTGCCGCGGATTTCGGGCCTGGTCGTAAAAGCTTCCATCGCTTGCTCTCCCTCCGCGGTTTCGAGCCTTCCGCCCAGTCGAAATTAGACCACGTTTGCCGTCACGGGAACGCCCGGCCCATCGCAATCGGCCGTGAGCGCGCCTATTTATCCCGCGGCCCGCAACGGTTTCGCGGGTTGCTGCCGCCCCGTTTCGTCCGCCCAGAGGACCCGAGCACTGTCCGCGACGCCTGCCCTCGCCAACCCCGCGGAAACTACGCCCCGGATCGCCGGCGAAGAGTTTTTCCGCACCGAGGGCGCCTACACCGGTCTCGGCGCGCCGATCCCCGGCGGGCAGATCGCGCGCTGGCTTCTGGTCGATGGGCCGCACATCGACAGCGGGATCGAGCTGTTCGACGAGTTGTGCTGGCGGCTCGTCGGCGACGGCGTGCCGCTGTGGCGCTCGACATTTCATACCGGCACCTTGCACCCACAGATTTTCGGCATCGGCGTGCGCTGGTGGCGCGACCGCAAGATCGTCGAGGACTACCGCGTCCTGCACGGCTCCGAAGCGACTGACGAATATCGCTTGAGCCCGATCCGCGCCACGATCGAGCGCGGCGCACCGTTTCGCCGCCGCCTCGACCGCCCGCAACCGGAATTCCCGCTGCTGGAGAGAATTCGCCGGGCCGGCGGCACCGACTACTTCGCGCTGGCGCTGAACCGCACCTTTCGCCGCTTCCCGGCAGTGACCTGGACGACCGATCGGCCGGGCGGGTTCAGCGACGCCGACATCGCCAAGCTCGAGGAGATCAACCCGGCGCTGGCGGCGATCGCCGAGACGCGCGCGGTGCGCAGAATCAGCACCAGCCTCCTCGACACCTATCTCGGGCCGCAGGCCGGGCGCCGCATTCTTGCCGGGCAGATCCTGCGGGCGCAGGGAGAACAGCTGCGTGCGGTCATCATGATGACCGACATGCGCAATTTCACCGGCTTGTCAGACCGGCTGCCGGGCGATGCGGTGATCGAATTGCTCGACGATTATTTCGACGCGATCGTCTCGCCGGTCCAGCAGGGCAAGGGCGAGATCCTCAAATTCATCGGCGATGGTGTGCTGGCGATCTTCCCAGCCGAGGACGACGAGGATTTCGCGCCGGCGAGCCTGCGCGCGCTCGAGGCGGCAACGCAAGGGCTCGAACGGCTCGCCGGGGTCAACGAGGCGCGCCGCGAAAACGATCTCGCCGAGCTGCGCACCGGCATCGGGCTGCATCTGGGCGAGGTCATTTACGGTAATGTCGGGGCAGCCGACCGGCTCGACTTTACTGTGATCGGCCCAGCGGTCAATCTCGCTTCGCGGATCGAGGGGCTGACGAAGCGGCTCTTACGACCCTTGCTGACCTCGGCCGCCTTTGCCGAAATTTGCCCGCGCCCGCTGGTATCGCTGGGCTTCCACCCGGTGCGCGGCCTCTTTCAGCCTGAGGAGGTCTTCGGCCTGCCCGAATGAGGCGCCGGGCCGCACCGGGCAATTGCGCTGCCGCGGGGCCCACTACCGGCTGTACAGCCGCACCGGCTGGCCGTCGACCGCAGCATGCGCCTGCAAATAGGCGATCAGCTCGGGCATCGAATAGCGGCGGGTCTGGGCGATGGTTTCGGTCGGACCCCAGCCTTGCAGCTCGCTCGTCGTGGCGTAGAGCACCGAGGCCTCGTCGCAGCGCAGCGAGCCGAGCAGGAATTCGTCGACGATGTGGCTGCCGAGCTCGCCGAGGCGCTGGCCCCCCTGGGTGGCTTCGGCCTCGGCGAGGACAAACAGCCACAAGGGCGTGCGCGAACCCAGCGCGCGCGGATCGAACCCGGCGCTGCTCAGTCGTGCGCCCAGCAGGTTTCTGACCGCCGCCGTGGCGTCGTCGAGGCCCTTGATGCGGCGCTGCGCATAGCGCTCGACCTCTTCGCCGGTTGCGAGCCCGACCGCGCCGGTCAATTGCGAAGTCGGCTCCGACGCGCGCAGAATGTTGCGACGCGGCAGGTTGCGCTCGCTTGGGGTGTCCTTGCCGTCGGCACCCGCGCCGGGCGGCAGCGCTGCGATAGGCAGCCGGAACAGCGTGTCGGAAATCATCGTGTCGAGCGGGCGGCTCGCTTGCGCGCTCTCGCCGCTGCTATCGAAAAAATAGCTCCAGTCGATCACATCGCCGGGCTGCAGCGGATTGTCGCCGATCAGGCCGACGGTTTGAGGCTGTCCGGCAGCGGCGAAAATCGGGCGGTTCTGACCGGTCAGCAAATCGCCGCCGGCATCGCGCACCGGAGCGTGCAGCACATAGTCGTCGCGCACCAGCGAATGGCCCAGGCGGAACGCCGCCACCGCGAATTCATGCGGTATGCGGATCATGGCGGCATCTCCGAGCCCGGGCTTGCAGTTGTAGAGGAAGGTGTGCACATCCGCCGGGCCGGGCAGGGTCGAAAGCGGCCTCGCGCCGCGGTCATAAGCATGCAGCGTGCCGGGAGCGACCCGGTCGAGGGTCGCCTCGGCCGAGATCGGCGGTAGAAAATCGGTGGCGACAATCGCCTGGTAAGTCCACAGCACCTTCTGGTGACAGGCATCGAAGGCGGCGCCGATCTGCTGTTGGCTCGGCCCCTGGGTTGCCGCCAATGCCCGATCGACGCAGTCGTTATGGGCGAGTTCGAACAGGTTCTGGATCTGCGAGATCAGCTTGTGCTCGCTGTTGCGCGGGTCCGGGATCTCGGCCGTGCCGGCGGCGCCGCGCGGATAGTCGAAGCCGTCGATCAAAGTCGGCGCGGCGGGCGAGGTCGGCGCCTTGACCTCGCGCTGGGCGAAGCGGCCGGTGTAGGCGCCGTTTTGCTGCTCGAACCACGGCGCGCTGATCGCCGACAGCGCGGCAAAGTCCGGCACGCCATAGACGCTGTCGAGATCGAGCTTCGCGGTATTGGCGCTGAGCGGCGACCCGAGCGTCCCGGCGTCGGCAATCGCCTGGTTGAGCTGATCTTGGCTGACACCCGCCGCGGCGAGCTTGGCGCGCACGAGGGCATTGCTGCGCGCTTGCTGGTTCAGCTCGCCCAACGCCGACAGCGCCGCGGTGGTCCGCGTCACGTCGTGATCGATAAACTGGCCAAAAAAAGTGTAGCCGGCCGGCTGGGTGCCATCGGGGCCAGTGTTGTCGTCAACGAACGGGCTCACCCCGGTACCGAGCCGCGGGCCGATGATCGCGTTCAGGGTTGGGTTGTCCTCGACCGGCGCGCACAGCTTCTCCGGCGGATGCGGCCTGCCAAGTGCGGGCTGGCCGCAGCTGGCGACGGCTCGCTCGGTCCTGCACGCCTCGTAGCAGAAGCCATAGATCGACGGATCCGCAGCCGGCGCCGAGGCGTTTTGCGAGCCCGCGGCGAGCGGCGGGCCGCCGCCATGGCCGATATCGACTGCCGGCAGGACCCGCAGCAGCCGCTCGAAGGCGGCCTGCGAGACTGGCGCCGGCGGCTGATTGGGGGCGCCGCCGGACCGGCTCCGGATCATCCGGAGAAAGAGATCGAGATGCGGGTGCGCTGCAACCGCCGCAGTCTGCGCGCGGACCGAGGCTGCCGCGAGCGCGACCGCGAATACCGCAGCGAAGCAGCGGGCGACTTTTCGGGTTCGGCCCCGCCGCGGATCTCGGTTGTCGTCAAACGGTCTGGTCATTGCCGCAGATCGTCGGATCCAGGCTGGAGCGCATAAGCGCGATGATCCGGAGGTATTGTTGAGCTTTACCTCTTTCTACTGAAAATGCCAGCCGGATTTATCGTTAATATTTGGTGATTGGCCGAGCGCCGCAGGTCGGGCTCAACAGAAGGTGTTCGTCAGTCGGCGGCCTTGGCGAGTTGGTGTGAGGCTGTCGCCCTCGACGGCGAAGATTCGCGATCGGCCGTTCCGGGGGCAGCCGCGCCGCTTGGGCACGCGGTGGCTGTCGGCGTCTGCGGCAAAGCACGCCAGTCGATCAGAGTGACCGCGCGGGCGAAGCTCAACAGCATCAAGATAACGATTACGGCGGCGAGGAACGGGTTCATCCGCCGTGCCGCCTCGTCGAGGCGCTCGCTTAGCTGACGGTGCGGATGCTCTGGTCGTGGAGAGGTTCGGCGCACTCTTGCTGTTCCCTGTCTGACCTCAAACCTGCGGCGGGCGCTGCCGCCCTGACAACACGCGGCGCTTCGGCTGCAGCTCTGCCGCACCGATCCGATATAGGTAAGCGGCGCTGTCTCAGCTGCGCGTTTCGGGCAGTTCCGGCATGCACGCACGATCCCCGCCGGCCGAGCGCGGCAGCCTCAACGATCGAAATCGCCCAGCGCTGGCGTACCGGAAAGTGCCTCGAAGCGGCGGCGTGGGTGCCGCAACCGGCGCCGGGCGGCCGCGCCGCACTCCGCGCTAGGCGGTCAGCACCTCGTAAAGGTGCCCGTTCGGATCGCGGAAATAAAAGCCGCGGCCGCCATGGCGATGGTTGATCGCCATGTCCTCGGCCGAGCGCGGCCCGCTGCCATAGGCTAGGCCCTCGCTGCGGACCCGGCCGTAGATGTCGTCGAACTCGGTATCGCTAACCTTGAAGGCGTAATGATGCCGCTCGAAATCGTCCCGATCATCAAAATCGATCGTCAGGTTGTCGTCGATCCTGACCGGCGCGAAGTGGGACACCGCACCGTTGTATTCGAGGCCGAAGATTCGGGCGAAGAACCGCGCCGATGCCTCCTTGTCATGCGCCGGCACGATGGTGTGATCGAGATGGATGGTCATCAGCCTCTCCTCGCGTTTCTGCCAGTAAGGTGAGGATGCATCCGTCGGGCCGCAAGTGCGCTGAACCTTGGCGCAGGGCTCGCCGAGCGGCCGCGGCATGGCCGGCCCAGCAGGCAATCAACCAAAGTCGGGAATACGCAAATCCGCTTCAGTGCTTTCATGTAAATGTTCCCCGCCGTTTTGTCGGCACCCCGACCCTACAACCGACGATGGCGCGTTCGACGGCAGATAGCAATCGAGCCCGTTGTCAGACCGGAGCAACAGCCGTGACAAGATTTCGTTGGCCCGGAATCAAAGACAAACGCGGCGAAGCGAGCCCAGCTCGGCCGAGATATGCACGATAAGGCGGTCGGAATCGGCGCCAATTAACAACGCCGACCCCGACTCTTGGCGCTAGAGCAGGATCGCATGAAATGGAAACAGAGCTTCCATTTCATGCGTGAATCCTGCTCTCGATTCCAAGGATGAGACCATGATTCACGTACCGGATCGGAGCGCCATGCGCTTCGATCCGATACGATCATGGTCTAGCCGCCGGATCTTTGACCTTTATGCTCCCAATACCCGGCCGTGGCAGGAAACACCGATTGGCATCGCGTCGCCTGGGGCGCGCCATCCAAGGTGTCGGCGGCCGCCCGCCAGACGGCATAATGGGGGGCAGCCCGGTGCGCCTCCAGCGCCGCCTCGTCGCGGTAGACTTCGAAGAAATAATAGACGTTCTGGTCCTGCTCATCCTGCAGCACGTTAAAACGCAGGCAGCCAGGCTCGTCCCGCTCGGAGCCGAGCGCATCCACTTCGATCGCCTTCAGAAAACGCTCGCGCGCATCGGGCTTGACCCGGACCTTCACCCACATCGCCAGCATCCCGCCTTCCTCCTTTGCCTGGCTCGCGGCAGATCGCGCCGAGCGCGGACCCGTTGCTCCGGCACGAGCCTTGCCGGATGCTACGCGACCGCGAGGGCGCCGTCATCCGCAGATGATGCGACGCCCCGACCTGGCCTTCGCCGATGCGACGACCGGCCCCAACTCGGGTCAGGAATTGAGTGGTAGACTTAACCGGAGCCCACGCCCAGCATCAGGCGGTGCTATAGCGCGCTGGCGTCGGCTCCGGTGCCCGATCGGCGGGTTACCGTGGTTTCCAGAAAATGTCATTATCTGGCGGACCGCGTCGCGCTTATCTTCTCGCAACCCGCCTACCCGCCGGTGCGTTCTCGGGCAGAGTCTCCAAAGGAGGTGATGATCCGCCGCCATGCCGCCATCGGTGATCTGCGTCGAGCATCTGTCGAAGCGCTATCTGGTCGGCCATCGCGCCGAGCGGAGCCGGACCCCCGGCAACACCCATTTGCGCGAGGCGATCGGGCGCGGGCTGCGCAACAGCGCGCGCAAGGCCGCCGACATCGCCCGCGGCCGGCAGATCGTGCAGGGCGACGCGGTCGAGGAATTCTGGGCGCTCAAGGATGTCAGCTTTGCGGTTGCCGAGGGCGAGGTGCTCGGCATCATCGGCCGC
>DASYBC010000144.1:0-3112 GCA_036500965.1 Allostellaceae bacterium
CGTCATGTTCCAGGCCTGGCTGGTGAAGATCGCGAACACACAGGCGAGTTCAGCGCCGAACACCCGGCCGGGAAACAGGTTCATGAAGAACACGACCGTGAAGGTCAGAAAGCCGAGGATCGGTACCGACTGCAGGATGTCGAGCAGCGGGACCAGCACCATTTCGGCGCGCCGGCTCTTGGCGGCAAGGGCGGCATAGGCAAAGGTGAAGACGATCGAGCAGACAATCGCCAGCAGCATCCGCAGCGTGGTGCGCAGCGCATAGAGCGGAAGATTGGCCGGATCGAGCGAGACCGGCGTGACCTCGAGCGCCGACAGCGGCGCGGTGGTCTGCTCGCCGCCATAGACAACCAGCACCATGGCGCCGATCACCAGAATCAGCGCGACGGCATCCCAGATGTTGGGCCGCAGGGCCTGCCCCAGCGCGGCCGGGCGGAAATCTTGAAGAGCCATCAGGCGCGCCTTGGTCAGAATTCGCCGTGCAAACGCCCCGAGAAGATCGAGACCGGCCCACGATCGGCGTTGTAGGCGGGATTGGTGACGAGTTGATAGTCAGCGGTCGCCGTAAAGTGGGTGTCGATGGCGTAGGCGTAATAGGTCTCCAGAATCCGCTCGGGGCGGTAGTTGAGCTGGCCGTCGCCGATCAACAGGCCATTGCCGCCGGCGGCAAGAAAGTCGCGGTGTGCGTCGGAAAGACCATTGATCGCGCCGCCGATACCGATCGTATCGCTCGGGCGTCCCCAGCTTCGGCCCTTGATCGACAGCCCCGCCGAGACGCTGCGGTCGATATCGGTGAATGACAGGATTTCGTTCTGGCCGTCGTTCCAGCTGGCGCGGGCGAACAACCCGACGTCCTTCACGATCTGCTGTTCGGCGTTGAGGTAGAAACCGTATTTGAGGTTGTCGCGACGGATGCTCGCCATCACGCTGTTGATATCAAGCGCGGGGTCGGCTGTTTCGATCGCCAGCGCGTCGCGATAATTGCCGGTGAAGCCGCTGTTGGCAAAGATGCCGAGCCGCAATTTGCCGGGCTGATCGAAGATGCTGTGACGTTCCTCGAACTCGGCGACCGTACCGAAGGCCTTGGCGCCGACGACGAGAACATCGCTGTTGGGAGCGCTCGGCACCTCGAACGCCCCGGCGCGCACCGCCCAGTCCTTGCGGTTGAACTCGACCACCGCGCCGCGCGTAAAGCCGGGCAGGTCGGCCGGGAAATCATAGGCGGCGGACGACCACATCGCCCAGTTCATGAAATCCGCCCGCGGATCGTGGGCATAGCTGTTGTTGTCGAAGAAATCTCCGATCGCGAAACGGCCGACAATCAGCGTGACGCGGTCGATGTCGCGCTTTCCCGACAATTGATTGGGGCCGTCGGCGACGTCTTCCTGCTCGCCGCCGAGCCCAAAAGTCTGTTTCAGATAAAAGCGCTGCGCGCGGTATCTCGGCTCCGCGGAGCCGGCCTTTTGCGCTTCGCCGTTGGAAAAGCCGGCGAGGCCAAGGGTGCCATCAAGGCCGAACCCCTGCGCCAATTCGGGATCGAAATAGAACTCGCCGCCCTGCCACAACCGCACCCCGAGAAAGGCGGTGGCGGTCCAGGTGGCCTGGGCCTGGCTGCTGCCAGGAAGACTGTTGGTGCCCGCATAGGGTGAGCGGAACGAGGGATAGACCTGCGGAACATAAGTCGTCTGGGCGTGCACGTTCCAGTCATCTGATTCCGGCAACGCCGTTTTTTCGCCGGAAGCGGCGTCGGTCCAGGGTGCATCGCCGAGTCGGTAATTCAGCCCCAGTTTGACGAGATGGACGCTGGGATCGACGTCGATATCGGGCAGGCCGAAGCTGCCGACGTCGTAGGTTCGACGCGCCAGATCGATATAGTTGTATTCGAGCTTGGCGCTCCAGTTGCCGCTCACGGCGAACTCCACGCCCGCTCCCGCGGTCCAGCCGGTCTGGATCTGTCCGGGTGCTGCAAACACGTTCCCCGCGGCGTCGTTGAGGTTGACATGAGTGTGCCCCCAGGCAAAGCCGCCGGTCACATACGGCATCCACGTTCCAAACGCGTATCCGACCCGGCCGCGCACGGTGCTGACGTAATCGAACGAGGTGTGAAACGGACTGGGTACGAGTCTGGGAGCGTCGACCGGGCTGGCGAACGACGCGTCTGCCTCAATGCCGAGCACGAGGTGGTTCGCGAACTGCTTGTTGTAGCCGGCTTCATAACCACCGATCAGGCCGGTGATGCTGGACGGAAACACCACACCCTGGTCGGGCTGCGGATGGGCGCCGGGACCGAGGCTGCCGCCGCCGTAGCCGAAATGGCCCCCGATGTAGAATCCGGTCCAGTCGTAGACGGATTGCAGAGCCGGTGCCTTGAGTGCCATGTCGGCCGCCGCGACGGGGTGGACCAACACCAGCAGGCCGAGCCCAACGAATGCACACGCCCGGGTTCGGCGGCGGTGCTTCATTGGAGGGCTTTGTTCAGCGCCAACATCCCGGCGGTTTCTTCCGTCATCTGCAGTTTCGCCGGCACCCTGACACCGATCCGGAAATACCGACCATTGCGAGCAAAAGCCGGACTGGACGGAAGCGCCATCCGTTCGAATGAGTTATCGCCAACAATCCCCAAGCACTATTGCAAGTAATTCGCAATAGCAACAAAGAATGCCGGAGCTTTTGATTGAATGGCATCCGGGTGTGACAGCTCTGCAACATTCTCCGTTCCAGCGGCTTGAAATCGACCCGGATCCGCAAATTCGCTGCGCCGGATCAGCCAGCCCGGGGATAGGGATGTTGGACCTCCACGGTGACGTGGGACAGGTCGGCGAAGGTGGTGGCCAATCTCTGCCGGTAATGCGCCGCCTCGTGCCGCGCGGTGGTCGCGACCGAAACGATGGCGCCGAGATGCCCGGGCCCGAGCCGCCACAGATGCAGGTCGACGACCTGATCGCCCTCGCTCTCGATCAACTGGCGGACTCGCTCGGCCATGCGCGGATCCGGCGTGCGGTCGAGCAAGATGCCGCCGGTGTCGCGCAGCAACCCGACCGACCAGTTGGCGATGACCATCGCGCCGATCAGGCCGGCAAGCGGGTCCATCCAGAGCCAGCCGAACGCGCGC
>DASYBC010000145.1:0-66836 GCA_036500965.1 Allostellaceae bacterium
GTTCCGGCGGCAAACGCCCCCGGGCCCGAGCCGCGGGCCCAGCAACAAACACCCGGCGCGGGGTGGAGCAGCCCGGTAGCTCGTCAGGCTCATAACCTGAAGGTCGCAGGTTCAAATCCTGCCCCCGCAACCAATTTCACCTACCCCACCAAAAGGGCCGCTCTCGCTGAGCGGCCCTTTTGGCGTTGGTCGCTGGTGTCAATGTCCAGACGCATTCAGGAGATTTCACCTGGCGGACGGCGGAGCGATCACTCAGACCAAAAATCCTGCCACTGCGGAAGGCCGGTGCCCATCGCAAAACTACCGTCTGTCATACATTGAAGCGGAAGTGCATGATGTCGCCGTCGCGGACCACATAATCGGCGCCTTCGAGGCGCATGCGGCCGGCGTCTTTGGCGCCCTGTTCGCCGCCTTGGGCGACGAAATCCTCGTAGGAAATGGTCTCAGCGCGGATGAAGCCCTTTTCGAAATCGGTGTGGATCCGGCCCGCGGCTTGCGGCGCCTTGGTGCCGCGCGCGACCGTCCAGGCGCGCGCTTCCTTTGGCCCGACGGTCAGAAAGGTGATCAGGTCGAGCAATGCGTAGCCGGCGCGGATGACCCGGGTGAGGCCGGCTTCGGCGAGGCCCAGCGAGGCGAGAAACTCGCCCCTTTCCTCGGCGTCGGCAAGCTGGGCGAGCTCGGCTTCGATCGCCGCCGAGATCACCACCGAGCCGGCGCCGCGCGCGGCCGCATAGTCGGCGAGGCGACGGCTTTCGGCGTTGCCGGTGGCGGCGCTCGCTTCATCGACATTGGCGATGTAGAGCACCGGCTTGGCGCTCAATAATTGCAGCGCGTCGAGGCTGTTCTCACGGTCGGCGCCGGAGATCGCGTTGCGCGCCGGCTGGCCCGCGCGCAGCGCCGCCAGCACCGGCTCGATGATCTCGACCAGCCCCCTCGCCTCCTTGTCGCCGCCGCGCGCCCGCTTGTGCACCGCTACGGCGCGGCGCTCGAGGCTTTCGAGGTCAGCGAGCATCAGCTCGGTTTCCACTGTCTCGATGTCGCGGATCGGATCGACCGAGCCCTCGACATGGACGACGTTGGGATCGCTAAAGCAGCGCACCACATGGGCGACCGCGTCGACCTCGCGGATGTGGCCGAGAAACTGGTTGCCGAGCCCCTCGCCTCGTGCGGCGCCGCGCACCAGCCCGGCGATGTCGACAAATTCGAGCTGGGTCGGGATGATCTTTGCCGATTTCGCCAGACGGGCGCAGACCGCGAGCCGCTCATCGGGCACCGCGACGCGCCCGACGTTCGGCTCGATCGTGCAGAACGGGTAGTTCGCCGCCTCGGCCGCGGCGGTTGCGGTCAACGCGTTGAACAGGGTGGACTTGCCGACATTGGGCAAGCCGATGATGCCGCAGCTGAACCCCATCGGCTTCTAGGGGAGCGCCGCGGCGGCTTCGGTTTCGGGGGGAGTGAAACGGCGCGCCACCTCGCTCATAAACGCCTCGGGCGTGCCGGCGAGCAGCAACGGCACGGTCTCGACGACCGCGCCGATCAGCGGCTCGACCCAGAGGCGCAGCTCGTCGGCCGGGAAATTCTGCAGCACGTAGGGCAGCACCAGCTCCTTGACGCCAGGATGCCCGACCCCGATCCGCACCCGCCAGAAATCCGGCCCGATCAGCCCGTCGATCGAGCGCAGGCCGTTATGCCCGGCGGCGCCGCCGCCGCGCTTGACGCGCAGCTTCCCGGGACGCAGGTCGATCTCGTCATGGATCACGACGATATCGTGCGGCGCGATCTTGTAAAAGCTCATCGCGGCCAGCACCGCTTCGCCCGAATCATTCATAAAGGTCTGCGGCTTCAGCAGCAGCCGGCGCTCGCCGCCGATCACACCTTCGGCAAGCTCGCCCTTGAAGCGGCTGCGAAAGGCGGGGAACCCGTGCCGCCGGGCGATCGCATCGGCCGCCATAAAGCCGATATTGTGGCGGGTGCGGGCATAGCGGGCGCCCGGATTGCCAAGGCCGACGACAAGACGCATCGATTACGCAGCCGGCAACACGGCAAGCCTCAAGGTGCGGCCGCCGGCTCGGCCGCCGCCGGAGGCGCTGTTGCGGCGGTGGTCGCCTCCTCGCGCACCGCCGAGGACGGAGCCACGCTGGCGATCGTGAAATCGCGGTCGGTGATCGTCGGGCGGCAGCCTTCCGGCACCGCGACCGCGCTGATATGGACGCTGTCGCCGATGTCGAGCCCGTCGAGATTGACGGTCAGATGGTCCGGAATGCCGTCCACCGGGCAGATCAGGTCGATGCCGTGCCGCACGATGTTGAGGATGCCGCCGCGGCGGATGCCGATCGACAGCTCGGGGTTGACGAAGACGACCGGCACCGTCACGGTCACCCGGCTGGTCGCCGCGATCCGCATAAAATCGACATGCAACGGCACGTCGGTCGCCGGATGGTACTGCACCTCCCGCGGCAACGTGCGCTGCACGGCCCCATCGATCGACAGATCGACGAGCGTGGCCAAAAACCCGCGCTTGGCGAGCGCCCGCGACAATTCGCGCGGATCGAGGCTGATCGGCGTCGGATCCTCTCTGCCGCCATAGACGATGCCGGGAATGCGCCCCGCCCGCCGGGTGGCGCGGGCCGCCCCCTTGCCGGCGCGGGCGCGCAATTCGGCGCTGAGGGTGGTGATCTCGGGCATCGACTCTTGCTCCTCTGTGCAGGATGGCCCCAGCCCCCACCAGCCCCCAACGGATCTGGGCCGATAGGAGCCTTGGCCAACATAGATTTGGCGTTAGGGGCCCGAGCGCAAGCTCGCTGCGGCGCGATCGCCGCAGCTGGCGGTCTCGGGTACGGTTCAATCGAACAGGCTTGAGACCGAGCGCTCCTCGCTGATCCGGCGGATCGCCTCGGCGATCAGCGGGGCGATCGATACCTGGCGAATATTGTTTGCCTGCTGCACTGCCTCGGTGGCGACGATGCTGTCGGTCATCACCAGCATCTCGATCGGCGAGGCGGCGATACGCGCCACCGCTCCGCCTGAGAGCACCCCGTGCGTCACATAGCCAAAGACCGCCAGGGCGCCGGCCTCGATCAATCCCGACGCGGCATTGCACAAGGTGCCGGCGGTATCGACCATGTCATCGACCAGAATGCAGCTACGCCCGCGGACGTCGCCGATAATGTTCATGACCTCGGAAACGCCGGCCCGTTCGCGGCGCTTATCGACGATCGCGAGGTCAGTGTCGAGCCGGCGGGCGATGTGCCGGGCGCGATAAACCCCGCCGACATCGGGCGAAACGATGACCAAGTCGCGGCGCGCATGGTGGTCGAGGATGTCCTTCACCAGCACCGGCGCGGCCATCAGGTTGTCGGTCGGGATGTCGAAGAACCCTTGGATCTGGCCCGCATGCAGGTCGAGGGTCAAGACCCGGTCGGCGCCGGCCGCGGTGATCATGTTGGCGACGAGCTTGGCCGAAATCGGGGTGCGCGGGCCGGATTTGCGGTCCTGCCGGGCATAGCCGTAATAGGGGATCACCGCGGTCACCCTTCTTGCCGAGCTGCGCTTTAGGGTATCCAGGCTGACCAGGAGCTCCATCAGATTGTCGTTGGCCGGATACGAGGTCGACTGGATCACGAAGACATCCTCGCCGCGGACGTTTTCATGAATCTCGACGAACACCTCCATATCCGAAAAGCGGCGCACGCTCGCCTTGGTCAGCGGCAGAGAGAGATAGGCCGCGATCGCCTCGGCGAGCGGGCGGTTGCTGTTGCAGGCGAGGATCTTCATCCGACGATCATCGGCGCCAGCGGGCCGAGCCCCGCGGCTTCACGCGATTGACACTGTAACAATGCCTGAGAGCCCTGGCAATCGCGGGCTCCGCCGGCCCACGAGCGGCCGCCTGGCGCCTCATTTATGACGGGCCGCCGCCTGGCGGCGGGGAGCCGCGGTCGACGAGCGCCATGATCCCGCTCTGGGCTGCGACTGCAACCGTATAGGCGACATCGCCCCAAGAGCCATCCAACAAGCCCGCCGGAACGTCGTTCTCCTGGGCCACAGTGCCGATTTCAGAGCCGTTCGTGCGGCGCACATGCCAAACGATCTTGACGTGCTGCATCCCTGCTATCGGCTTGCCGACCGCAACATCGGCATAGAGCAGCAGGTCGGCCTGCGCCGGCGGCCCGGAAACGATCGCCACGTCCTGCCGCTTCAACAGCTCGGTGATGGCGCGGTCGAGCGCGGCTCCGCCATCGCCCGGCGCGCCGTCGACCCCGCGGATCAAGAGCCGGGTTCGGCCGCCCTCCTTGGCGACGGCTGGGGCTTTGCCCTCCAGCATCGCGGCAATCTGGTCGGCGCCGGCCGCGGCCAGGTGCGCCACCGCGTCTTGGCTCCCTTGCCGCCAATCCTGCGCGCCAGCCTCGATCCGTTCGGCGCGCTCGCCGAGCCATTTCCCGGATGGGTCGCGCAGGTTCCAGAGCACAACCACCGCCGCCTTGCCGCCGGAGGGCGGCATCGCCTGAACCCGGCCGTCGAGCTGATAGCTGGCGATGCTCGCGGTCCGGTCGCTGGCGGCGATGTCGCGCTGCTGCAGCGCCAGCGCCATCGCCGGCCCGAGCTTTTCCGCCGTCGCCCGCGGCCCACCCTCGACCGGGGCGATTGCCACGCTGGCATCGTCGCGCAGCGTCAGCATCGGCGAGCCCGGCTTTGGCACGTCGTTGGCAAAGGGATGCGGCAGCGGCTGACAGGATGCCAGGAACAACGCGGCCGCAATGCGGGCGCAATAGGGATGTGGGTGCCAGGGTGCGCTCATTGCATCATCAGGGCGCAGCTGACGACGAGGCCGAGGAGGCAGACGACGGGGAATTGGATCAGGCAGGGCATAACCGGTCCGGGATCACCGAGCTCACGGCCCCTCAGCCGTCGAGCACGATGGCGGAGAGCGCGCGGCCATAGGCCGCCTCGCCGCGCAGGCAGGCCCGGCGATAGCTGAAGAACCGTTCCTCGCCGGTGACCGTGTCGAGCGCGGCGTGCTGCACCAGCTCCACTCCGGCTCGCCCGAGGCGGCGCTCGACATAGCCCGCGAGGTCGAACAGGAAATGGCCTGCTCGCGGGGCCATCGCGAAATACCTCTCGGCGGCCGGATCGTCGGCGACGATCGGCTGCGGGAATTCGGCGCCGACTTCGTAGGATTGGCGGCCGATGCAGGGGCCGACCGCGGCACGGATACGGCCCGGTTCGGCGCCGATCGCCGCCATGCCGGCTACCGTCGCCTCGATGACCCCGCGCAACGCCCCGCGCCAGCCGGCATGCGCGGCGCCGACGACCCGTGCGACCGGGTCATGGAGCAGCACCGGGGCGCAATCGGCGGTCAGCACTCCTAAAGCCAACCCGGGGACCCGGCTGACCATTCCGTCGGCAGCGGGGGCATCCTCGCGGCGCCAGGGCGTTTCGACGGTGACGATCGCAGCGCTGTGGATCTGCCGGCAGGTCAGCAGCCGATCGGCAGCAAGCCCGAGCCGGTCCATCGCGACCGCCCGATTGCGCTCAACCCGCTCCGCCCCGTCGCCCGAACCGAACCCGCAATTCAACGATGCGAAAAGCCCCTCGCTGACCCCGCCGCGGCGCGTGAAAAACCCGTGGCGGACCCCGCCTTCGGCCTCGAGCGCAGCGAGCGAGATCATCGCCCGGTCTCCCCGGCATTGAAACCCGGCGGCGTCCCCAGCCCCGGCGAGGTCAGCGCCAGGGCTTTGAATAAAGTGCCCATTTGCGCCGGGTCGAGCAGCCGCTCGACACCGCTTTTGAGCCGCTCGCGCGCGGCCGGCGTCGCCCTCGCCGTCAACGCGGCCAGCCGTGCCGAAATGCCGAGGGCGCGCAGGAAGTCGCCCTGCGGCACCGGCCCCGACACCTCGGCCCCAGCCGCCCGGGCAGCCTGCGCGAAAGCGGCGAAATCGACATCGGCGCTAAGGTCGCTGGTTCCTGGCGCTTGCAGCGCATCAACCGGCCGGTGATGGCGCACCCCCCGCAAGCTCGGCCCCGGCGCGCTTGGAAAATATCCGTAATCGATAAACAACGCGGCCCCTGGCCAGCGCTGCAGCCGGGCGCCGAGCGCCGCCGCTATGGCCAGCCCCGCCGGACAGATTTCAACGACCGCGCCCGCCGCCGCGGTGTGGCGCAGCGGTTCGGCGACGAGCAGGTCGATGACCGGGCTCTCGGCACCGTCGGCGAACGCCAGCCGATCACCTTCGGGGCCGAGCCCCACCCCGCGCTCCGCCCAGTGCCGGTCGCCCCGCACCAGCTGGCGGATTGGCAGCGCGTCGAGGAATTCGTTGGCGACGAGGAGCAGCGGACCCGGCGGCAGCTCCTCGGCCCGGGCGAGCCACACTGGGTCGGCGGCTTCGAGGCGGCGCTGCTGCTCGGCCTGCAATATGGGGCTCGGCTCGATCAGATAGAGCCGCAACGCCCGGCGGAATTCCGGCAGGGCCGCGGCCGCCCGCAACAGGTCGGCGGCGAGCGTGCCGCTGCCCGGCCCGAGCTCGGCCAAGATGACCGGGACGGGCCGGCCGATCCGCTCCCACATCAGCGCGCACCACACGCCGAGGAGCTCGCCAAACACCTGGCTGATCTCGGGCGCGGTGACGAAATCGCCGTCGGCACCGAGCGGGCGACGGGTGGCGTAATAGCCAAGCGCCGGATCGTGCAAGGCCATCGCCATATAGGCGGCGACCGAGAGCGGACCCTCGGCGCGAATACGGCGGATGATCTTGTCAGCGAGCGGGCCGCGGGTCATGGCCGTGCTGGCAAGGTCCGCGACCGCCGGGCCCACAGGATCAAGCCGACGCCGGCGAGCAGCACCGGGATCGAGAGCAGCTGCCCTTCGGTCGTGCCGAAGATCAGATATCCGATTTGCGGGTCGGGCTGGCGGAAACACTCGCCAAAGATGCGGGCAACCGCATAGCCGGCGAGAAACAGCCCGGTGACCACCCCCGGGCGCCGCCGCGTGCCGAGCCGCTCGGCCGCGAACAGCAGCAGGAACAACAGGATGCCTTCGCAGAACGCCTCGATCAGCTGGCTCGGATAGCGCGGCACCGGCCCGCCATTGGGAAAAATCATCGCCCAGGGCACGTCGGCCGGCCGCCCGAATAGCTCGCCATTGATAAAATTGGCGATGCGGCCAAAGAACAGGCCAATCGGGACCGCCTCGATGACGATGTCGGAAAAGGCGAAGAGGCGAATCTTACGCTGCCGCGTGAACAGGACGATGGCGATGGTCACGCCGATGGCGCCGCCGTGAAACGACATCCCGCCATGCCATATTTCGAGCGCCTGCAGCGGGTGGGCAGAGTAGTAGCCGGCGTTGTAGAACAGGACATAGCCGATGCGCCCGCCAAGGACGACGCCGAGCGTCGCCCAGACGAGGAAATCGTCGACGTCCTGGCGGCCAACGAGGTGCGGCGCCCGAGCGGCGAGGAACAGGCAATAGCGCCAGCCGATCACCAACGCGGCGATATAAGCAAGCGCATACCAGCGAATCGCGAACGGGCCGAAAGAGACGGCGATCGGGTTGATCGCGGGAAACGGGATCAAGAACAGCGGCATTGGCCAATAATCGCTAGCGGCCGAGAAATCGCCGACGCCAAAGGGCGCGCGCGAAACGCCAGTGGCCGCGCCGTTATACGGGGCGAGCGAAGGATCGCCAAGAAATAGGGCGGCGGCGTTATGCCGCTGGCGAGATCGGGACCGCCGTTCATCCCTCGGTGAGCAGCACGAGCGCCCCGGTCGCTTCGCTGGAGGCAATACCGAGATCGCCGTCGGGCATCCGCGCAAAGGCGATCCCGCCCCGCGTCAGATAATCGGCAGTCTCGCCCAGCCGCTCAACGCCGAGCTCGATCGCGGCGATGCCGGGCAGCGGAAATCCGCTGTCGAGCTCGAGACCGGGATGCATCGTGCGAAAATCGTCGGGTGTCGCGAACACGATCCGCTGCCGCCCGACATGGACCGCGGCGACGGCGTCGGTCGTCGTCACCTGAACGATGCCGACCAGCCGGTCGTAAGCCGCGAGCAGCGGAGCGGTGCTGTCGACCAGGACATGGATGGCGTTCAGCCGCTGCGCACCGTTCGGATGGACCAGCCATTCGGGCCGGCGCATCAGCTCGGGCGTCAGGTGGCTGCACAAAAAGCTGTCGAGCCCCGGGGTTTCCTCGGGCGGCAGCGCGATCAGGCTGAAGCGCGGCATCAAGGTTTCCGTCGGCAGCTCGGTCCGACGCGCCAGCGGGCGCGGCTCGGACGGGTGCAGCCCTCGGTGCAGCAAAGCCGCACGTGCCTCCTCCGCGGTTCCGGCCGGCGCGAAAGCCGCGGCCATCAGCCCCTCGCGCCGCTCCAGAAAGGCAGCCAGCCGCTCGACCGAATCGGCGGCATCGACGATGCCCATCAGCTCGAGATAGTCCGACGGAAACATGATGCAGTAATTGCCGGTGCCCCGGCCGATATGGCGGCCGCGCGGCGACAGGGTAAAACCGAGCCGGGTCCACGCGGCGCGCCCGCGTTCGAGGTCGCGAACGGCAATGATGACGTGGTCGATGCCCGCTATGCCGTCGCCCATGATCGCCAGCCCTCTGCTGCCGCCAGCGAGCTTACGGGAAGTGCCCACCGCTGCGAAGACTCCTGGGCAGGTGACTGCGAATCGGGTTACGGCAGTGCCGCAAGATCGATGGCCGACGCCGGGTGGGGGATGCGCGGGCTCTTGGGGATCGCGGCGCTGCTGCTGCTCGCCTGGCTCTTCAGCGAGGATCGCTTTCACGTGCCGCTGCGGGTGGTCGCGTCCGGGGTGCTGCTGCAATTTGCCCTTGCCATTCTGTTCATCAAGTTCCGCCCCGCGGCCGCAGCCTTTTTGCTGCTCAATGACGGGGTCGAGGCGTTGCAAAAAGCGAGCGAAGCCGGGACCAGCTTCGTTTTCGGCTATCTCGGCGGCGGCAGGCCCCCCTTTGTCGAAAGCGACCCAGGCGCCAGCTTCATCCTCGCGTTTCGCGCCTTGCCGCTGGTGCTGCTGATCAGCGCGCTCGCCACCCTCTTGTTCTACTGGGGTATCCTGCAGCGGCTCGTGCAGGCCTTCGCCTGGGTGCTGCAGCGCACGATCGGCATCGGCGGCCCGCTCGGCCTCGGCGCCGCGGTGCACATCTTTGTCGGCCATATCGAGGGGCCGCTCTTGATCCGCCCCTATCTGTTGCGCCTTCAACGCGGCGAGCTGTTCGCGCTGATGAGCTGCGGCATGGCCGGCATCGCCGGAACGGTGATGGTGCTCTACGCGACACTGCTCGGGCCGATCATTCCGAACGCGCTCGGCAATGTCCTGATCGCCTCGGTAATCAGCACGCCGGCGGCGCTCGCGGTCTCGGCGCTGATGGTTCCGTTCCGCCCGGAGCCACGAGGCGAGGCGCGCCTGGAAATCACCGACCCGCCGGTCAGCGCGCTCGACGCCGTGGCCAAGGGGACCCGCGACGGCGTCGTCTTCCTCGCCAACATCCTGGCGATGCTGGTGGTTCTGGTAGCGCTTGTCAGCCTGTGCAACGCGACGCTGGCGCTGCTGCCATCCTGGTATGGCGCGCCGATCACGTTGCAGCGCCTCTTCGCCTATGGCTTCCGGCCGGTCATGTGGCTGATCGGCATTCCGGCCAACGAGACGGCGACCGCCGCCACCTTGATGGGCACCAAGACCGTGCTCAACGAATTCGTCGCCTATGTCGATCTCGCGAAGCTGCCCCAAGGCGCGCTCGGCGCCCATTCGCGGCTGATCATGACCTACGCGCTGTGCGGCTTCGCCAATTTCGGCAGCCTCGGCATCCTGATCGGCGGCATGGGTGCGATGGTGCCCGAGCGCCGCCACGAGATCGTCGCGCTGGGGCTGCGCTCGATCCTTTCCGGCACGATTGCCACCTGCATGAGCGGCGCCGTCGTCGGCCTGCTATAATCGGTCTGCTATAAACAGGGTTGTGGTCCGCCCGAACCAGCAGTCATTCGCGGTGCTCCGGGAACAGCTGAAGCAGCCCCGACCGCGATGCAGGGCAGATGCCGCGCTCGGTGACCAGCGCGGTAACGAGCCGGGCCGGGGTCACGTCGAAGGCGTAGTTGGCCGCGGGGCTGCCTTCGGGCATCAGGCGGACGGCGAGCCGCCGTCCATCCTCGCTCAATCCCTCGATGTGGGTGACCTCGCGGCTGTCGCGGCATTCGATCGGGATGTCGGCGCCGCTCTCGATCTCCCAGTCGATCGTCGGCGAGGGCAGCGCGACGTAGAACGGGATGTCATTGTCATGCGCCGCCAGCGCTTTCAGATATGTCCCGATCTTGTTGGCGACGTCGCCGCCGGCGGTGGTGCGGTCGGTGCCGACAATGCACAGATCGACGAGGCCCTCTCGCATCAAATAGCCGCCGGCATTGTCGACGACGACAGTGTGCGCCACTCCGTGCTGGCCGAGTTCCCACGCGGTCAGGCTGGCGCCTTGGTTGCGCGGCCGGGTCTCATCGACCCAGACATGCAATGGGATGCCGTCGTCATGAGCGCGATAGACCGGCGCCAGAGCGGTGCCCCAATCAACCGTGGCGAGCCAGCCGGCATTGCAATGGGTCAGCACCTCGACGCGCCCGGTCTCATGCTTGCGCCGCCATGCTGCGGCGATCAGCTCCGCGCCGTGCTCGCCGATCGTGCGGTTGATCGCGACATCCGCTTCGGCAATGGCGCCGGCTTGCGCCATGGCGGCGGCGAACCGGCGCTGCGGCGGCAGGTCGACCAGCGCACGCCGCATTTCACCGAGCGCCCAGCGCAGATTGACCGCGGTCGGGCGGGTCGCGCCGAGCGTCGTCCCGGCCCGTGCGATGCCGGCGTCGCTCGGGTCGTCGGCCATCGCCAGCGCCACCCCGTACGCCGCTATTGCCCCAATCAGCGGCGCGCCGCGCACCTGCATCGTGCGGATCGCATGCGCCGCCTCGTCGAGCCTCGTCAGCTGGACGATCGACAGCTCGTGCGGCAGCCGGGTCTGGTCGATGATCTCGACGGTTCGTCCGTCGTGCGACGGCCACACCGTGCGCATCGGCCGACCGCCGACGTTCACTTCAGGACGCTCCGGCAGGATCGAGGGACCCCAGCACCCGCCCGGCGACCGCGTCGAGGCGCGCCAACAGCGCCGGGTCACGCCGCTCGGGCGCGGTGATCAGCGCATGGTCCAGGGCGCGCTGGCAGCCCTGGCGGCACGGGCCGGCATGAGCGCCGAGCAGCGGCATGACGCGGCGGATCAGCGCCTTGGACTTTTCGGCGTTGGCCAACAGCACCCCGACGATCATGTCGACCGTCGCCGCATCATGGCCCGGATGCCAGCAATCATAATCGGTGACCATGGCAACCGTAGCGTAGCAGATTTCGGCTTCTCGGGCGAGCTTGGCCTCGGGCATGTTGGTCATGCCGATCACGTCGCAATTCCACGAACGATAGAGCCGGCTCTCGGCCAAGGTCGAGAATTGCGGACCCTCCATGACCAGATAGGTGCCGCCACGCCTCAGCGTCATCCCCACCGAAGCGCCGGCCTTGGCGAGCGCGTCGCCGACCCGGCCGCAGACCGGATGCGCCATCGACACATGGGCGACGCAGCCGGTCCCGAAAAAAGTCTTCGGCCGGGCGAAGGTGCGGTCGATGAACTGATCGACGATGACGAAATCGCCGGGGGCCAAATCCTCGCGCAGGCTGCCGACCGCGGACAGCGAGACGATGTCGGTGACGCCGCAGCGTTTCAGCGCGTCGATGTTGGCGCGAAAGTTGATCTCGGACGGCGGCAATACATGCCCGCGCCCGTGGCGCGGCACGAACACAAGCGGCTGGCCGTCGAGGGTGCCAAAGCAGAATTCGTCGGAGGTCGGCCCGAACGGGCTCTCGACCCGGCGCCACGCGACATCGGCGAGGCCGTCGATCTCATAGAGCCCGCTGCCTCCGATAACGCCGATGACCGGGGCGCTCATCGGCGGCTCAGTGGATGCGCGACCAGATCTTGCGCTTGGCCGCGTAGAATATGCCGACGGTGACGAACAGGAACAGGAACACCTTTGCGCCCATGATGTGGCGGCTGTCCAGATTGGGGTGCGAGGCCCAAGTGAGAAAGGTGGCGGCATCATGCGCCATCTGCGGCACGGTTGCCTTGGTCCCGTCGGCATAGGTGACGGCGCCCGCGCTGAGCGGCGGCGGCATCGCGATCATGTGTCCGGGGAAATACTCGTTGTAATATTTCCCGGAAGGGACCTCGACCCCGGACGGCGCCGGCTTGTAGCCGTTCAGGATCGCGTAGACGTAATCGGGGCCGCCCTCGCGCGCCGCGACCAGCATCGATTGGTCGGGCGGCAGCGCGCCGCCATTCGCCGCCCGAGCCGCCTCCTCGTTGGGAAAGGGTCCCGGGATCGGGTCGGCTGGAAGGCACGGCCGCTGATACATCTGGCCCTTGTCGTTGGGCCCGGCGGCGCATTGGTAGGTGGCGGCCAGCGCCTTGACCTCGGCCGCGGTGTAGCCGATCGCGGTCAGGTCGCGGAAATAGAGGTGGGTGACCGGGTGGCAGGCCGAGCAGACCTGCTTGTAGACCTGAAAGCCGCGCTGCAGGGCCGCCGGGTCGTAGGTCCCGAAGACCCCGTCGAATGACCATTGCTGGTGCGGCAATGGCGGCGTCTCCTGGGCGTAGGTCGGCGCCACGGTCGCCAGCGCGAGCAGCATCGCCAGCGCCGCCGCGAGGCGGACGAGCCGCGACATTTCGAGCGGCATCTCAGGGCTTCTCCAGCGGCGCGCCGGCGCGGCCCAGCGGCGACGAACCGCCCGCCAGCACCGGCGTGCCGATGCTCGCCGGCAGCGGACGCGGCCGTTCGAGCTTGCCGATCAGCGGAAACAGCACCAGGAAATGGAAGAAATAATAAAAGGTCGCGATCCGCCCGATGGTGATGACGATGCCCTCGGGCGGGTGCGCGCCGACCCAGCCGAGCGCCACGACCGCGATGACCAAGAGCCAGAACACCCATTTGTAGACCGGCCGGAACCGGGCGCTGCGCACCGGCGAGGTGTCGAGCCAGGGCAGCACGAACAGGATGAAGATCGAAGCGGCCAGCAGCAGTACCCCGGACAACTTGCTCGGGATCGAGCGCAGGATCGCGTAGAACGGCAGGAAATACCATTCCGGCGTGATCTCGGGCGGCGTCTGCATCGGGTTGGCCGGAATGGCATTTTGCGGATCGCCGAGAAAGTTCGGCGCGTAGAACACGAAAAAAGCGTAGATTAGCAGAAATACGCTGAGCCCGAACAGATCCTTGATCGTGTAATAGGGGTGGAACGGCACCGAATCCTGCGGACCCTTCAGATCGATTCCGAGCGGGTTGTTGGAGCCGAAGCGATGCAGCGCCACCAGATGCAGCAGCACAACAAACACGATAACGAAGGGCAGCAAGTAGTGCAGCGCGTAGAACCGGTGTAATGTCGGGTCGCCGACATTGTAGCCGCCCCACAAAAACGTCACGATCGGATGGCCGATCAGCGGCAGCGCCGAAAACAGATTGGTGATGACGGTCGCCGCCCAATAGCTCATCTGGCCCCAGGGCAGCACATAACCCATAAAGGCGGTCGCCATCATCAACAACAGGATGACGACGCCGAGCATCCATAAGAACTCGCGGGGCTGCTTGTACGAGCCGTAATAGAGCCCGCGGAAAATATGGATATAGACGATCGCGAAAAACATCGACGCCCCGTTCTCATGGGCGTAGCGCATCAGCCAGCCGTAGTTGACGTCGCGCATGATGTGCTGCACCGAGTCGAAGGCCTGCTCCGAGCTCGGGGTATACTGCATCGCCAGAAACACCCCGGTGACGATCATCACCACCAGCATGATCCCGGCAAGCGATCCGAAATTCCACCAGTAGCTGAGGTTGCGCGGGGTCGGGTAGTCGTAGAGCTCGTGCTCCAGGGTCGCCATAAAGGGCAGGCGATAATCGATCCAGCGGATGATCCGGCGGCCGGCGCCGGGACGGGTTTCGGCCATCGCGCTCTCCTAGCCGATCGTGATCGTGGTATGGCCGGTGTCGCCGAACCGCACGGCGCGCTTTAGCCCCGCCTGATCCCGAGTGATGCGCCCGGGCAGATCATAGACCCTGGCGTGCCCGCGACAAACCCGGCCGCCGCCACGGCCGCCATCGCGCCGAATCCGGCCGTATTGCGGCTCGGCAATGTGCTGGTGCGCCGAATTGGCCATTGATAACCTCTTCGCTTGCGGGCTCGCTCGCCGGCCGCAGCCGCCGGCGAAGCTATACTGTTGAAGAAGGCGAACTATGCGACAGACTGCCGCAGAAATCGGCGGCAAAGCGATGGTTGCGAGCGCCGATCGGATGCATTCGGGCGTGTCGAGAACCCGGTCGTCGCCGGTTTCTGCCAAGCCTGGATTGCGCCTCGCCCTCTATGAGCCGGATATTCCGCAGAATACCGGGGCGATGCTGCGGCTGGCCGCCTGTTTCGGGATTGGCGTCGATGTGATCGAGCCCTGCGGGTTTCTGCTCGACGACCGCCGCCTCAAGCGCGCGGCGCTCGACTACGCGGCCATTTGTCCGATCACCCGACACGCCTCGTGGGCGGCCTTCCTCGCCGGCCGGAATCCCCGGTCGCGGCTGGTGCTGATGACGACATCCGGGACGGTGGCGCTGCACCGGTTCGCCTTCGCCGGCGACGACACGATCCTCTTCGGCCGGGAAAGCGCCGGCGTGCCGCTTGTGGTGCACGAGGCCGCGGCGGCACGAATCGCGATCCCGTTGCGCCCACCCGCCCGATCGCTCAACGTGGCGCTGGCCGCGGCCATCGCCCTCGCCGAAGCGCTGCGGCAGACCGCCCAGCTGGCCGAGCTATGAGCGCGCCTCACGCCGGCTTTCCCCCGGATCCGGCCCGCTGCGAGCGCGCCGCCGCCTGGTTCGCGGCGCTGCGCGACCGCATCTGCGCGGAATTCGAGGCGGTCGAGGACGAATTTGTCACGGAACGCCCGGCAGCCGGGCCGGCCGGCCGGTTCGAACGCACACGCTGGGAGCGGCCGGGCGGTGGCGGCGGCACCACCGCGATCATGCGCGGACGGGTCTTCGAAAAGGTCGGGGTCAATATCTCGGACGTATCGGGCGAATTCTCGCCCGAGTTCCGCAAGGACATCCCCGGCGCCGACCCGGATCCGCGCTTTTGGGCCGGCGGCATCTCGCTCGTCGCCCATCTGCGCTCGCCGCTGGTCCCGGCGGTGCATCTCAACACCCGCCATATCGTCACCGGCAAAGCCTGGTTCGGCGGCGGCAGCGATCTGACGCCGATCTATCCCGACCCGGAGGCGGAAGAGGCGTTTCATGCGGCGCTGGCCGCCGCCTGCGCCGGCTACGACCCGGAGTGTCACGCTCGCTTCAAGGCCTGGTGCGACGAATATTTCTTTATCGAGCACCGCGGCGAGGCGCGTGGCGCCGGCGGCATCTTTTTCGACTATCTCGACAGCGGCGATTGGGAGCGGGACTTCGCCTTTGTCCGCGCGGTCGGCGAGGCGTTTCTCGGCGTCTACCCAGCGATCGTGCGCCCGCGCATGCGGCTGCCTTGGACCCCACAGCAGCGCCGCCATCAGCTTGTCCGTCGCGGCCGCTACGTCGAATTCAACCTGCTTTACGACCGCGGCACCCGGTTCGGGCTAAAGACCGGCGGCAACGTCGAGGCGATCCTGATGTCGCTGCCGCCCGAAGCAGCCTGGCCCTGAATGCTGGTCCTGAATGCTGGCCCTGAATGCTGGCCCTGAATGTTGGAACGCCCGAGCCGCGGCCGGCGTTGAGAGCGCTAGCCATGGCTAAAGCAAACCTCGACGATCGCGCCGCGCTGGAGCGGATTTATCCGGCCGAAGCCTATGCCGCCGACGCGGCGCAGAACGATCTGCCGTCGAGCACGATTCTGAAGGGGGTGCGGGTGCTGTCGGCCCCCGACGCGGCCGGGGAGTTCGAGCTGGAGCCGGGCAGCCGGCAGGTTGGCGAGGCAGCCGCCGCCCCATTCCTCGAGCCGCACCGGCGCGAGGGCGTTCAGCCCGGCGCGGACCGGCGCGCCGGCTATGAACAATTCTTGCAGGGCATCATCGAGGCCGCGCGACGGTTCGGCTTCGAGGCGGACCATACCCCCGGTCACGGCGATCCGCGCATTCGCGGCCTGCGGCAATGACCCACCGGCAATGACCCGCGCCGGCTATACCTGCTGGATCGCGGACAGCAGCCAGTCTCCGCCGCGGCGCCGGACAAAGGTCCACACCTCTTCGGTTTCGATCGGCGTGCGGGGATCCCCGCCGACAACCTCGTCGCGTTCGCCGGGCACGGCTGCGAGGCGCTCGACGTAGTCTATCGCGCGCCAGCGCAGGTAGGCCGTCGCGTATTGCAGGTCGCGCTCCTCCCAGCTCTCGCTCAGCTCGCCTTTGAGAAGCCGCACATCCGTGACGATGTTGCGCATCCCCTGGCTGGCGTTGCGGGTCAGCTCCTCGGAGAAATAGCTCAGCATCTCCGGGGTCGTCAGCCGCCGGAGGCGGGCGAGATCGCCAGCGCTCCAAGCCTCCTGGATTGCCGCGTGCAGCCGCTGAAACGACTGCAGATCGGCGTCGGCGAGATTGACGTCGCGGCCGCGCGCCACCGGCATCGCCGCGCCAACCGCCCCGCGGCGGGTCAGCAGGCCGACCCCGCCGCTACGCCAGCCGGGTGATGCCGCACCGCGGCGCAACAGACGCAGCAGAAACCAGACGAGGGCGACGATAGCCACGATCCACAAGAGGGTGCCGAACGCCGATCCGGCTCCGCCCCCGGCTCCCCGCGCCGCCGCGCCGTGCCCGAACAGCCACGACCCGAAAATTCCGCCGGCAAGCCCGGTCAGGAACGGATGGCGCTGAACAAAGCTGCCGCCATAACCCGGATAGCCCGATCTCGGCGCGAAGCCGGGCTGAGCGGCAGGCGGCGGTCGCAAGCTGCGGTTGAACGGGTGCGCGCCGTTGTTTTCCCAGCTCCGAGAACCCCGGCTGCCAATGCTCGAGGGCCGGCTGCCAAAGGAGGCGCCGGCCCGCGCCTCGGCGAGCGCCGGCGCCAAGGCAAGGAATGCGCAACAGCACAGTGCGAGCCAGACCCGCCAGCTCAGCCTCGCTCGCGACCCGACCCCTCCACCCGGAACCGCCGGGCCGCGCGATACGGCAGCATATCGGGCCGGCTTTAGCCGGCCGAAACGGCAGGGCCCGAAGCTTACCATGCGACCGCTAGGCATTGGGCCGGGCTCGATCGCGCGCAGCCCAACGGCCGCGCCGCGGCTTGCTTGATTGCGGCGGTTCCCAACCCAAATAACACAGGCAGAAATGTGATCCACGGTTAGGCGCCGCGTGCGGGCCAGCCCGTGGTTTCTCGCTCTCCGAGGAGAAAACCGGATGTCGCGGCTGTCGCTGTTCAACTCGCCCCTGCTGTTGGGGTTCGACCATTTCGAGCGAGCGCTCGACCGGGTCAGCAAGATCTCGAGCGACGGGTATCCGCCTTACAACATCGAGCAGCTCGGCGAAAACGCGTTGCGGATCACCTTGGCGGTCGCCGGGTTTACTATGGGCGATCTCGCGATCACGGTCGAGGACAACCAGCTCGTCGTCCGCGGCAAACAGGCTGAGGACAACGAGCGGGTATATCTGCATCGCGGCATCGCCGCCCGTCAGTTCCAGCGCTCCTTTGTGCTGGCGGAAGGGATCGAGGTCAGCGGGGCGTGGCTCGATAATGGGTTGCTCCATGTCGATCTCGTGCGGCCCGAAGTCGAGACCAAGATTCGCACGGTCGAAATCAGGAGCGCAAGCGCGGCCGACCCCGGCGAGGCGAAAGGCTCGCGTAGCTAACGAAGCGCAGCGACTGGACAAGCCGGGTGCAAGGAAGGACGACAATGGAAAAGATCGAACGGATTCGGCAGATGTCGGCGCGCGAATTGGCGCTCTTCGGCATGCAGGACATGGCCTATATCAAGCGGGTTGTGGTCGATCAGACCCCTGGCTACGCGGTGCATGCGGCAGACGGCACCCAGATCGCCGTGCTGCCCGATCGCGATGTCGCCTTCGCCACCGTGCGCCAGCACGATCTCGAACCTCTGAGCGTGCACTGAAGCCGACTGATCCGCGTGCCCTGAAGAGCTTAGACGGCATCGCTCGCCGTTACATCGGTCAACAAGGCATAGAGCGCATCGGCGTTGTCGGTGCCGCGCAGCTTATCGCAGACCACCCGGTCGCGCAGCAGCCGCGAAACCCGGGCAAGGGCCTTAAGGTGGTCCGCCCCGGCGGCTTCCGGGGCCAGCAGCAGAAAGATCAGGTCGACCGGCTGGTCGTCGATCGCGTCGAATGGGATCGGCCGCTCGAGCCGGGCGAAGATGCCATGCAGTTTGGGAAGCCCGGGGAGCCGGCCGTGCGGGATCGCAATGCCCATCCCGATACCGGTGGTGCCCAGGCGCTCGCGTTCGTTCAATACGTCATAGATTACCCGCTCGTGAACCCCGGTCATCGCGGCGGCGCGCTTGGCCAGCTCCTGCAACGCCTGCCGCTTGTTGGCCGCGCGCAATTGGGCGACGACGCTTCTCGGCGAGATTAGATCGGCAATCTCCATCGCTTGGCGCGGCGCTCCCTCCGGCTCTCAACCCGCCTGCGCACGGCGCGGCGGCGCATCGCGAGCCGATCGGCCGCGCGCGACTGCCGACCGAAAGGGTAGCAGCCTAACCATCAGCAGATGCCACGGTTCAAGCCGGCCGGTGAGCTGTGCGGCGGGCCGGATCGAGCTCGGGATCGATCCAGCCGATGTTTCCGTCGGCACGGCGATACACCAGGTTGAGCTCGCCATGGGACCGGTTGCGAAACAGCAGCACCGGCGCGCCGGCGAGATCGATGCGCATTGCCGCCTCGCCGACAGTCAGGCGCGGCAGGTCGGTGCTGATCTCGGCGATCACCGCCGGCCCGCCGGCGGGCTCCTCCTCGGTTTCGGCGTCCTCGATCTCCGGCGCCAACACATAGTCCCGCGCGCGCTCTGCAAGCTCGGCCGGCTCGCGGGCTTTGGCATGGTGATCGCGAAGCCGCCGTTTGTAGCGCCGCAGCTGCTTGGCCAGGCGCTCGGCCGCGGCATCGAAGCCGGCATAGGCGTCGCCGGCCGCGGCGCCGGCATTGACGACAATTCCGCGGCCAATGCGGAGGGAAACCTCGGCGCGAACCAAATGCGCCTCTTTCGAGACCACGACATGAGCTTCAATCGCGGTCTTGAAATATTTCTCCAGAATGGACCCGAGGCTCGATTCGACGTGCTGGCGCAGCTTGTCGCCAATCTCGACCTGCTTTCCCGTGACTATCAGCTGCATGGACCTGATTGCCTCTTCCGCCGGCCGAGCTGCCGCCGGGCGTCCCACAGGCGAAGTTGGGTACGCCCCAGAGCGCGATCAAGCTCGGGCACGCTAGGCGTCCCTTCCTGATGCGTCAAGTTCGCCTGCGCGCAGCTGACGCCCCACCTGTCGCGCTACAGCGCCAGCAGCTTTTCGCGACGGCGCTGCACCGAGGATGATATTCGCATCGCCTCGCGGTATTTGGCGACGGTGCGCCGAGCGATGTCGATGCCGTCCCGCTGGAGCAATTCGACGATCCGTTCATCGGACAGGGTGGCATCGGCGGCCTCGCTGTCGATCAGCCCGCGAATGCGATGCCGCACCGCCTCCGCCGAATGCGGATCGCCGCCGCTCGAGGCCGGAATCGACGAGCTAAAGAAATATTTGAGCTCATAGAGCCCGCGCGGCGTGGCCATGTATTTGTTGCTGGTGACGCGGCTGACCGTGCTCTCGTGCATGCCGATGGATTCGGCGATGTCGCGCAGGATCAGCGGCCGCAACGACTGCACTCCGCGCCGGAAAAATGCGTCCTGCTGACGCACGATCTCCGCCGCAACCTTGAGGATCGTGGTTGCCCGCTGATGCAGCGACTTGACCAGCCAATTCGCCGCCTGCAGCCGCTCGGTCAGGTAGTCCCGTTCCGCCTTGCTGCGGGTCGCCCTGGTGACCCGGGCAAGATAGCGATTGTTGACCAGCACGCGAGGTAGGGTTTCCGGGTTCAGCTCGACGATCCAGCTGCCTTCGGACTGAGCGCGCATCAGAATGTCGGGCACGACCGTCTGCGCCAGCGGCGGATCGAAGGCGAGGCCCGGCCGCGGATCCAGGGATTTGATCTCGGTGATCATCTCCGCGACGTCCTCGGCGTCGAGTTCGCACACCCGCATCAGCCCGGCGATGTTGCGTGAAGCGAGCAACGGCAGGTGATCGAGCAGGGTCTGCATTGCCGGGTCGAGCCGGTTGCGGTCGCGCAATTGCAGCGCCAGGCATTCCGGAAGGTCGCGGGCGAAGACACCCGCCGGATCGAATTGCTGCAGCCGGGCGAGAACCGCCTCGACCCGGGCGAGGGGGCAGCCGAGCATCAACGCCACGCTGTCGAGCGCGCTGCTGAGGTAGCCCGCTTCATCGAGCAGGTCGAGCAGATGCAGGGCGATCAGCTGGTCGCTCTGCTCGCTGAGGTCGGTCCCGATCTGCTCCAACAGATGCTCGCGCAGGGTGCGCGGCCGCGCGGCGGTTTGCTCCAGCCCCGGCCGGTCATCGCCGCCGAGCGCACCGTTGCGGCTGCGCCACGATTGCGGCTCGCCGCCGAGATCGACCGAACCGTCGCCGTCGGCCCCGGCCGAAGCATGCCAATGCTCGGCCGCATCGGGCATCAGCTCGCCGAGCAACGCCTCCGGCGCCACTGCCGAAGCGGCTTCGTCCGCCGCCGGCAGATCGCCGGTGGGATAGCTTTCCTCGCTGCTCGCCTCGCGCCGTTCGAGCAGCGGGTTCTGCTGGATTTCGGCATCGACAAAGTCGGTCAGCTCAAGATTGGAGAGCTGCAGCATCTTGATCGCCTGCTGCAGCTGCGGGGTCATTACCAACGTCTGCGACTGGCGTAGCTCCAGCCGCTGCGAGAAACCCGTCCTATTCACATCATGCTCCGATTGGAGCAGCTTATAGGCTAAAGCGGTCGCCGAGGAAAACCCGTCTCACGTCGGTGTCGGCGACGATTTCAGCGGGTTGCCCTTCCATCAGCACGTGACCCGCGTGCAATATATACGCCCGATCGACGATTTCAAGCGTCTCTCGCACGTTATGGTCGGTAATCAGCACACCAATCCCGCGATCCCGAAGATGACCGATCAGATCGCGGATGTCGCCAACCGCGATCGGATCGATCCCGGCGAGCGGTTCGTCGAGTAGGACGAAATGGGGCTGGGTCGCGAGCGCGCGGGCAATCTCGCAACGGCGGCGCTCGCCGCCCGACAGCGCCATCGCCGGGGTGCGGCGCAGATGGGTGATCGAAAATTCGGCCAGCAGCGCGTCGAGCCGCGCTTCGCGCGCCCCGGGATCGGGCTCGACGATCTCAAGCAGCGCGCGAATGTTTTGCTCGACGGTCAGTCCGCGAAAGATCGAAGCTTCCTGCGGCAGATAGCCGATGCCGCAGCGGGCGCGGCGATACATCGGCAGATCGGTGATGTCCCGGCCGTCGAGGCTGACCACCCCGGTATCGGCGCCGATCAATCCGGTGAGGATATAGAAGCAGGTGGTCTTGCCGGCGCCATTGGGTCCGAGCAGGCCAACAACCTCGCCGCGCTGCAGCGATACGTTAACCCCGCGCAGCACCGGCCGCCGCTTGAAGCTCTTGCCCAGCCCCTCTCCCTGCAGACCGCGCCCGCGCAGCGCGCGGTTGTCTGCGACCAGCCGCGGCCGCCGCCTGCCGGCTACCGCCTCGGCCGCCGATGGGAGCGGAGCGACCACCCCCCTCACGGCTTGGCCGTATCCCTGGCGGCAGGCTTTGCCGCGCCCGGCGAGCGACCGGCACCCGCATCCTGCCGCACAAACAGGCCCTCGACCCGCGGCGCCGGCGCTCCCGGCTTGGCGGCGACGGTCATTATCCGGCTGATGTTGCGGTTGAGATCCATGACCGCATATTGACCCCTGACCACGTCTTGCCCCCGCGTGATCGTGACATTGCCGAGTAATGTAACGATGCCGGTATCGGCATTGTAGACCCCGTAATCGCCGCGGCCGATATCGGTCGCGTTCCACACCACGACGTTGCCCTGGGCGTCGATCCGGCTGATTCTGGAGCCGCCCTCGCCGACATCGGTCGCGCCGGCCCCCGCGCCTCCCCGCTTAGTGGCGCTCGCCGGCGGTTTTGCCGAAGCTTCGCGCGGCCCGGTGCGGGCGGGAGCGGCAGCGCCCGGCTTGCCCGCGCCCGCGGGTGGCGGCGCCTTGGTCATGTGCGCGGTCAGCACGTCGGCGCGAATGTGCCTGTCGCTGCGCACCGCGATCGCATCGCCGCGAGCGACCGCGATCTGCTTGTCGTCGTACCATTCAAAGCTGTCGTGCGCGGTCACCACGTCGGTGGGCGTGGTCAGCCGGAGCCCCTTGCCGGTAATGATCGCGAGTTGCCGATCGATGTCGTAGACCGCCTGGTCGCCGACCACGGTCTGGTTCGGCCCTCTGATCACGACGTGGCCATCGGCGTCAAGCCGGTAGACCTCATTGCCGCCCTCAGCCGTTTTGCTTTTGTTCGGGCGGTAATGAGCGGTCAGGGTATCGGCGTCCACCTCGGTCGTTCCCCGCTTGGCAACGGCGTGGCCGCGGGCGACATAAACCTGGGCCTGCTGCTGCCACTCGATGCCCGAATCGGCGGTGATGTCGATCGGGCGCGTATCGTTGGCGTTGCCGCTGAGGTTCAGACCCTGCGCCGCTGCCGCAACTGCACCGATGACCACGAGCGCAAGCGCCGTGGTCAGCCCCGACACCGCTCGCCGCGGCCAGGCACGGCCCGGCATCGGCCGGGGTCGGCGGTCAGCCGGCATGGCGCCCGATTTTCGCTGCGGCCGGCTCGACCGCTGGCCGCGTCGTCGGGCTCGCCGAAGGGCCGTGCCGAGGCGTGGCCGGTTCTTCGGCGCCGCTGCCGTTGGCGTCTGAGCTCGCGGCCGGCCGAGGCTTCGCGGCTCGAGGCGAAGCGGCGCCTGGAGCCGGCGACGCCGCGGCGGCTGCCGCGATCTGCGCCGCCGTCGTCACGATCGCCGGCGGCAGCGCCGGCGGCGGTGGCGCGGCACTGCCGAGCTTGCCCCCCTTAAGCACGAGATGGGACCGCCCGGTAAAGATAATCGTGTCGCCCTTATCGAGGACGCGGAAACCCTGCCCCCAAACATCTCCCGAGGGGCCGTGGCCGGCGATCGGATCATGACCCTCGGCGGTGTTGTCGGAAAAATCGGCGTGCGCCTGGCGGGTCACAAACCGGGTCCCGTTCTGGTGGACCAGCGTGACCTTGCCGAACAGATCGAGAAGCTGCGCCTGCGACTGATAGATGCCGGTCGCCGCGGCCAACGTGATCTTGGCGCCGCCATGTGCGGTCAACTCGGCCCGCGGCCGTTCGAGCGACAAGAGATTGTTGTGGTTCGGCACCTGGCGGCCGACCGCCGCGGTCATGACATAGGGCCGATTGTAGCGATCGAGCCCGGCATAGCGCGGATTGAGCATCTTCAGCTCGCGGGCCTCGCGCAGGTCGATCCCGGGAAACCCGAACCGGACGCTGTCGAGCAGCGGGGCGAGCCGCGGCCAGGCCGCGACCAGCAGCAGCAGGGCCATCCCGGCTGCCGGAAGCGCGCGCTTCAGAATGGCGACGCGCCGGCTGTAGTGATCGGCCAGGCGCTGCGGCCGCCAATTGTGGGCGGCCGGCGATGCGCTCGCCAGCCCGACCGCCGGCCCACGCTCGGCTACATGAGCTGGCGCCCTCACCGCCCGATCCGTTCCCATGCGATCACGCAACACCGGCACGCAGGCAGTCGTGCATATGGAGAAAACCGATCGGCCGGTCGTCATCGTCGACGACGAACAGCGAGGTAATCGCGGTCCGGTTCATCAGCCCGAGCGCCTCGGCGGCGAGCGCCGAGGGGCCGATTGTCTTGGGCGCGCGCTGCATCACCTCGCCGACCAGCCGGCCAAGCAGCGCATCGCCCATGTGCCGGCGCAGGTCGCCGTCGGTCACGATCCCGATCAGCCGCCCCTCGGCATCACACGCGCCGAGGCAGCCAAAGCTCTTCGCCGTCATCAGCAGGATCGCCTCGGACATGCACAGGGCCGGCGAGGCCAGCGGGATCGCGGCGCCCCGATGCATGATGTCGGCAACCCGCAGCAGCCGCCGGCCGAGCTTGCCGCCGGGGTGGAATACCTGGAAATCGGCGCTCGAAAAGCCGCGTCGCTCGAGCAGCGCTATGGCGAGCGCGTCGCCCAGCGCCATCATCACCGTCGTCGAGGTTGTCGGCGCCAGGCCCATCGGGCAGGCCTCGGCCGCTTCCGGCAGCAGCAGCACTGCATCCGCTGCCGCGGCGAGCGTCGATCCGCCGCCACCGGTGATGGCGATCAGCGGGATGCCGAAGCGCCGCGAATAAGCGATGATGTCGGCAAGCTCGGTGGTTTCGCCGGAATTTGACAATGCCAGGATCGCGTCCTCAGACCCGATCATCCCCAGATCGCCGTGGCTCGCCTCGCCGGCGTGGACAAATTGCGCCGGGGTTCCGGTCGAAGCCAGCGTCGCCGCAAGCTTGCGAGCAATATGCCCGCTCTTGCCGATTCCGGTGACGATGATGCGGCCGCGCGCCGCCGCGCACAGCGAAACGGCGCCGGCAAAGCCGTCGTCGAGCGTGTCGGCCAGACGCTCGAGGCCGATGATTTCGGCGCGGATCACCCGACGGGCGACGGCGGCATCATGCTGAGTGGGCCGGATCGGTCGCGCGGCACCGGGCACGGGTGCAGCGAAGAGGTTGTTCATCGCCACTCGGCGGGCAAGCCGGTTCGAAGAAGTGACAGCGTCGCGAGCCCCCCTTGCCGATTGCGCGCTCAGTGCGCAAAGATGTCTTGCTCCGCCCAGCCCCCAAGATCAAGCTGCACGCGATAAGGCAAAAATTCAAAGCTGGCGCGGGCCAGCGCTTCGCGCCCCTCGCGGGCCAGAATAGCGTCGAGCCGGTCGCCCAGCGCATGCAGGTAAAGGACGTCCGCCGCGGCATAGCGCAGCTGCTCGTCGCTCAGATTCGCCGCACCCCAATCCGAGCTTTGCTGCTGCTTGGACAAATCGACGTTCAACAGGTCCTTGCACAAATCGCGCAGACCGTGGCGATCGGTGAAGGTGCGCGCCAGCCGCGAGGCGATCTTGGTGCAATACACCGGCAGCGCCATGACTCCGAGATAGTGATAGAGCATGGCCAGATCGAAGCGCGCAAAGTGAAACAGCTTGGTGACGCAAGGATCGGCGAGCAATCGGCGCAGCCGCGGCGCGGCATAGCTGCCGGGGGCAAATTGCACCAGATGCGCGTCGCCGTCGCCGGCTGAGAGCTGGACGACGCATAGCCGATCGCGATGTGGGTTGAGGCCCATCGCCTCGGTGTCGATCGCCACCCGCAGGCCGAGCTCGACATCCTCGGGCAGGTCGCCGTGATGCAGCCGATAGCTCATTTACGACGACCGAGGATCGCGGCGCCGCCGAGTGGTGCCCAGGAGAAGACTCGAACTTCCACGAGCAATCGCCCACTAGAACCTGAATCTAGCGCGTCTACCAATTCCGCCACCTGGGCCTCTCGGAACGAGCGGAAATAAGCCCGGGCTCGTTCGATGTCAACGGATTGCACGCGCAACGGCGCTCAATTGCTGGCACGGGGCCGGATTGTCGCCGCCACCCGGGTCAGATGAAGGTGGGGCGATCGCCTTCGACGATGATCCGCCACAGCACCCGGCGTTCACTGTGATCATAATCGTCATGCGCCCGGTGCATCGTCGCGCGGTCGTCGATGACCAGCACGTCGCCTTTACGCCAGCTATGGTGATAGACGATCTCGGGCTGGATCATCCGTTTGACCAGATCGGCGAGAAAGGCGCGGCTCGCCTCAGGCGTCATGCCTTCGATGTGCATCGTCTTGGTCGGGTGAAAATAAACCGCGCGCTCGCGGCTGACCGGATGCGTTCGCACCATCGGGTGCACGACCGGGGCGCCGTACCGGGCCAGATCTTCGGCCCGCGTATCGGCGCGCTCGCGATCGAGGCCGTTGACCGTTCGCAGGGTCTCGAGATGGAGCCGCTCGGGTTCCGGCAAGGCCCAGTAGGCGGCGCGCATATCGGCGACGCTGGTGCCGCCGCCCGCCGACGGAATCTCGACGCCATAGAGCATCGTCGCCGCCGGCGGGCGCTCGCGGTTGGTGTGGTCGGTGTGCCAGGTCTCGGCCGCCGGTTGGCCGTTTTGGTGCCACACCATGCCGATATCGGGAAAATCCGGCATCAGGTGCTGCGAATAATGCTGCCGCATCGGCGGCCCGAAAGCCGCGGCGGCGGCCAGGTATTGCGCCGGCGTCAGCGACTGCTCGGGGAACACCAGCACCAGGTGCTCGGCTAAGAGGCGTGACAGGTTTTCACCGGTTTCGGCATCGATCGGTGCGCTCAGATCGACGCCGATGACGGCGAGCCCGAGCGATTCATGGAGCGGCATCAGCGTGTAAATCGACATGGCGTCCGCCTTTCCGTCGTAGGTCAGCCGCGGCGCCCGATCCTGATCAGAAACCCGCGTCGCGCTCCATCATTTCGAGCGTCGCCGCCGCGGTCAATGCGCTCGGGTCGTTGTCGCCGCCGCCGCGCCGCCGCAGCTCGACGACCTGGCGCTGCAGCTCATAGGCCTCTGCCCGATCGCCCTCGCGCCACAGGACCGAGGCGAGGTTCGCCATCGCCGTTAGGCTGTCCGGGTGCTCCTCGCCAAATTGAGCCGCGACCGTCGATATGACCGATTGCAGCAGCTTGCGAGCGCCGGCCAGATCGCCTTGGGCGGCGAGCGTCCCGGCGAGATTGTTGATCGCCCGCAGGGTGTCGGTTGCGGTGTCGCCGTCGAGCGCGCGCATCGCGGCGACGATCCCCTCCTGCAGCCGCCGGGCCTCGCCCAGCTCGCCCTGCGCGGCCATCGTCACCGCCAGCTTGCCGGTTGCCTTCAGCGTATCGGGGTGATCCTCGCCCAACAGCCTGCGCCGGCCGGCAACAACCCGCTCCTCGAGACGGCGCGCGGCGATCAGCCGGCCCTGCGCCCACATCGCCTCGGCCAGGTCGAGCATCGCCGTCAAAGTCTGCGGATGCGTGTCGCCGTAGGCTCGCCGGGTCTCGGCGAGCGCAAGCTCTTGGCGCTCGACGGCCGCTCGCAACGCATCCTCTCGGCTCATTGCTCGGGTATTTCCATGACTGTCGAACCGCTCGCCACTGCTCGGCGACCACCGTGATCTGAGCATAACTCGGATGGTCGAAGCCGACGATCGCTTGCCTGCCGAGCGCTGTGAAGCTGCCGAGCGCCTTGCGCCCCTGGCCCCGATCAGGCTTCCGATCCGTAGCCGAGCCTCGGGGTGCGCCGGCTGAGCTCAGCGGCGACTGCGTGCGCTGCAAAGTCGATCTCGGCAAGCTCGCGGATCAGCTGCGACGGCAACCGCTCGGTTCCGGCCATCACGCTTTGCCCGGCGAGGATCCGGCCGCGCTCCCTTTCCAATTTCTGCTGCAGGCGAACCAGCTTTTCGCGGTCGGTTTTCATGATGAAACCTCCTGTCCCGGTGTCTGCGGCCGCCGATATGGCTGACCTCGCCGAGCGATATGGGGCCGAGCGGCACCGGGTCAATAGATTAGAATAAATTTAATCTAGCGCCCCAACCATCTCAGCCGCGGTAAAAACGGCAAGACCCCAGAGCGACGATGAGGCGGCATCCGGTTGCGAGAGCCACCGCCTATTCGCCTGCTTGTGCGGGCTCGCCCGCCGCTCAGGATGCCCCTATGCCGATACCGCCCAAGGCGCCGGGCTAAAGGGCGGCGCAGATGCGGAACAAGGGTCGTCAGCTCTTGAAACACCACCCGCCGACGACGCTCACTCGGTCAAATGAGACGAGACGGGGCTCAAACGCTGCCGGGATGCACGCGGATGATGATGTCGACGCGGCGGATCTCGGTTCCTAAGGGTGGCGCCGGCAATCCGCTGACGACCAGATGATGGCCGGGAATGTCCTGCAGCTCGCCGGTCGCCTCGCAAAAGAAATGGTGATGATCAGCGGTATTGGTGTCGAAATATGACCGGCCAGGCTCGACAACGGCCTCGCGCAACAGCCCCACCTCGGTGAATTGGTGAAGGGTGTTGTAGATGGTGGCGAGCGACACCCGGATGCCCGCCCCCAAGGCTTCGCCATGCAGCTGTTCGGCCGTGATATGCCGATCCCCACCTTCCAGAAGGAGCCGGGCCAAGGAGAGGCGCTGACGCGTCGGCCGCAGGCCGGCGGCACGCAGACGCTTCAACGCGCTCAAGCAGGGGGGTGCCTTATTCATGCCTCGAACATAGACCGGCGGCCGGCAAAAATAAATAGCCGCATAACAGCTTAGCGCGTTTGGCCGGGATTTTCTTTCCGGCTAGCCCGCGCCGGCTCCTCGGTGCCGCATGACCGCCACCCTTCTGCCCCCGTCACAACGTCGGGGGCAGAGAGGCGCGGTCGAAGCGACCAGCGGCCGACAGACGGCCGTGGTCAGGACCTTACAGGTTCGCCTGGAAATCGCTGTAGTCACGAACCTTTTTGTAGATCTGCAGGCGGTTGCGCTGGCTGTCGGCGACGATGATCTGATCGCTCTCCGGATCAAATTCCACCGCTGTCGGGAAGCAGAAACGCCATTGCGGCTCGAGGCTTTTCACCCGGCGCCGCGCCTTCTCCATGTCGGGGTTGGCCGAGACTGTCTGCTGCCCCCATTTCGACAGGACCTGCGCGTCACCGATCAGATTGGCGATCGGCTTGCCTTCCGCGTCGAAGACGCATACCCGATGATTGCCCCAATCGGTGACGTAGATGTCGCCGTCACTATCGACCGCGACGTCGGTCGGGTGATTGAGCGTGCCGGGCTTCGGATAGCCTTTGGTTTCTTCACCGGCCGAAACATAGGGGCCGAACATGGTCACGGCAAAGGAGCCCTCGGGTTCCTCCACCTTGCCATATTGGCCGAACTTCATCAGAAACTTACCCTCTGGGGAAAGCTTCTGCACACGGTGGTTCTTCCAATCGGCGACAAAGATGTTGCCGTCCTTGTCGAGGGTGATCCCCCAAGGCTGGTTGAACTCGCCGTCACCGCTGCCGGCGCGGCCGCATTTGCCGACAAACTTGCCTTCCGGGGTGAACACCTGGAGGCGGTTGTTGCCGCTATCGACGACGATGATGTTGCCGTTCTTCTCGACGGCCAACCCGGCCGGGCGCATCAGCTCGCCGTCGCCGCTGCCGGTCGTGCCCCATTTGCGCAGGAACTTGCCGCTCGTGTCGAACACCGAAATCGTGTTCTGCCAGTCGTCCGACACGAAGACATTGTCTGTGTTGCTGCATACCGCGACCCCGAACGGCCAAGTGCAGTGCCCTTCGCCTTCGCCGTATTCGCAAAAGTCGGCTAAATGTTCCTCTTCGCCCGGACCACCGAGCTGCACCTTGTTGACGTGCATCCCGAAATTGTTCTCGTTGCCCCGATTGGTCGCGTAAAGCATCCCGTTTTTACCGAGGCACATGGTCTGCACATAGTTGAACCCCGGGCCGCGCGCTGCGTTGCGCCCGACCGCATGGCTCCAATCGTAAACTCGTCCTTCCGAAACCGTCGTGAGCGGCATCGCGCTCCTCCTCTCTGATCGGCGTGTTGCGTTTCCTCGCCAGCTCAACACCACCGGCCGAACCCTTCCCAGGGCTTCCCCTGGGAAGGGCGTCGCCGACGGCGCTGCCGTCAGTTCAAGAACGCCGGCTGCTCAAAGGTGCCGTTGACGATCGGCGCCGGGTTGAGCTTCAACCACTTGTCGAGAATCGTCGAGTAGACGCTGCGGAAGTCCATGTTCGGGTTCAAGTCGCCTTGAACCAGATGCTCGGCCTTCAGCGAGGGCATCTCGCCGTAATGCCCGCCCTTGACCTTGTCGCCGAGCACGAAGGCGACGCCGCCGGCGCCGTGATCGGTGCCGGAGCCGTTGTCGCGCACACGGCGGCCGAACTCCGAGAACATCAGCAGAATCACATTGTCGGCGTGATCATGCTCATGCAGGTCCTTCATGAAGGCGTCGACGCCTTCGGTCACCGCGGTCCACAGATTGCCGTGGCCGGGGTTCTGACCGGCATGCGTATCAAACGTGCTGTGGTCGCAGTAGAAGATGCGGCTGCCGAGATCGGCCAAGTGGGTCTGCGCGATCCCCTTCAGCTTGCGGGCGATCGACGTGTTCGGATACTGCACCGTCGAGGAGTATTTCTGTGGCGCCACTTTCAGGATGTCCTCGCCCTTCAGCGAGTCGATGCCGGTGTCGGCCATGTAGTCCATGACCGCCCCGGTGCCGATCGCCGGCTTGTACATCGCGGCAAAGCGCTCGAGCACCTGCTTGCGCTGCTGACCCTGGATCGTCGGCAGGAAGCCGTACTTTTCGAGCGCGCCGCCGACGCACGCCACCGGCACGCCGGGCACCGCCAACGAGCGTGGCAGGCTTGGGCCAAAGCTGACGGTGGTGACGACGTTCTCCTTTTTCGGGTCAAACTCGCGCGCGACGCGCCCGAGCCATCCCTCGGTCCCGACCTTGACCGGCTCGCAGGTGTGCCAGATGTCCATCGCGCGGAAATGCGAGCGCGGCGATTCCTTCCAGCCGACGCCGTGCACGATCGCGAGGTTGCCGCTATCCCAGAACTGCTTCAGCGGCGCCATATAGTGCGGGATGCCGTAATCCTGGTCGAGATGCATGATCTGATTGTCGGGGATCCCAACCGCCTTCCGATTGTCCCGGTACAGCGGGTTGTTGTAGGGGATCACCGTGTTCAGATAGTCATTGCCGCCCGTCAACTGCAGGACAACGATGACCGGATCCTTCTTCGTCTCTTGTGTTGCTGGCATTTCGCCTTCCTCCTGATCTGATGATCAACCGTTAACCGAATTGATACTCTCTGGTGGCCGCGATCAGCTGCAGCATTTCCGCAGCGTGCTGATCCGCGATTTTCGCGTTCTCGGTGCTGTCCCAGGTCACCTGGCCCCATTCTTTCGCCTGGGAAAGCAGCTCCTGCTTGGTGTCGGCGCCGACCTGGACCGGGCCGATCTGGTCGAGGCAGCCATCGACCAGCTGCTCGGGGCTGAGCGAGCCATGCTCCTTCAGCCGGTTGATGATGCTGCGGACCCCAGGCAGCGAGGTGTCGCCGACCTTCTCGGCGACGAAGTTGACGCGCGCCATCAAGGAGCCGCTGTTGATCCACTCCTTGCCGGTGTGCCAACCCTCGACCGATGGCGGGTTCAGCAAATCCTGGCCCATATACGTCGGCTGCATCGACAAATCGCCATAGCCTGGCTTTGGCAGCTCGTGGCCGCCGACCAGCCGCAACGTGCTGACCACGACTTCGGCCGGCGATTTCATGTGCTCGAAGCGGGCGTTCTTAAAGAAATCCGAGTTGAACAACACGCGCAGCACCGAGCGGATGTCGAACTTCGAATCGCGGAACGCGCCGACCAGAGTGTCGATCGCCTTTTGATCACGCGGCGCTTCGATCGGCCAGGCTGGTACCTGCGGCTCGTCGGCGACAAAGAAATTGTACAGATGCCGACAGATGAACCTGCCGCAAGCCGGCTGCTGGACCACTATGTCGATGATGTCTTCGCCGTTGAACCGGCCTTTGTGCCCAAGGAACACCTTCTCGCCGTCATCGTGATCTTCCGGGCGATATTCGAATTTCCACGGGAACCGGCCATAGGGCGCGCGCGGGATCTTGGTCTCGAAGGTCCAGCCGGTAAACGCCCGCGAGCATTCCCGAACATCGGTCTCGGTGTAGTTGCCGGCGCCGAGGCTGAACAGCTCCAACAGCTCGCGGCCCCAATTCTCGTTGACCGCGTTGCCGTGGTTCTGCTGGTTGTCGAGCCAGAAGATCATGGTCGGGTTTTTCGCAACCGTCAGCAGCAAGTCGCGATAGTTGCCCATCCCGTGCTCGCGGAACAGCTGGATCTGCTCCAGCAGCCGGTCGTAATTGTCGACCTTCGAATTGCCGGTGGCGAACACATGGTGCCAGAACAGCGCCACCTTTTCTTCGAGCGGCCGCTGGGTGTTGACCAGATAGTACATCCAGTTGAGATTGCCCATCGGCGGTTGACCGCCGGGCAGCAGCGACGCCGGCTGATAGCGCAGCAGCGTGTAAGCGTCGACCGGCGGCTGCGTCTCGGGATGCAGCAGCTCCTCGACCGTAGCCTCATAGCCCTTAGCCGCGCGCGCCTCGAGCTCGTCGCGTCCGGCGCCGAACCCCGCCCGTCGCATTAGATGCGCCATCAAAGCGATGTCTTCTTGGTATGCCATCTCGGGCCCTCCTCCTTGGTGTTGGTAGTGGCGGATTACTCTCTCACTGCTGTCGATGGCCGCGGCCCTGCTTCCGGCTCGCGGGCACCGTCGTGCTTGGCGCTCCGATCAGGCCGCGCCGACAGGCTCTTTCGCCGAGGTCGATGCGCTGACGCGCGCATCTGGTCGTAGCCTGCTCGAATTCCACCCTAAGCCCATCCGACTTCAAGCCAAAACAACATCACCCAGCCGGTGTCAACCAGGGCCGATGCAGGCCGGACCTGCACCTTGGAACGATTTTATCCTGGGCGCCGGGCCTGTCAAGCGGGGCGCGGCGATTATGGGGTTATTTTGCCGCCGCGCCGTAGCGATCGCTGAGCGGCCTATGGCACGCCCGCCGCGCGCTCGCCGAAGCCGCCATAACCTGATCGCGACGACGCTCGCGCGACGAGGCGCGTCTGCCGGCCGCTGCGCCGCCGGGTTTGCGACCGTAGTGAGATCAGCAACGCGGCGCGCCTGATGCCGCGATTTGGCGGACGCGACGATCAGCGAGGCCCTGGTTGATGGATTTGCGGTCCGACGCGCACGATCACATCGACCCGACAGATCTCGGTCCCCTCAGGCGCGGCGGGCACCCCGCTGACCGCGATTGCGTGCGCCGGGATGTCCTGCAGCAGGCCATTCGCCTCGCAAAAGAAATGATGGTGGTCGACGGTGTTGGTGTCGAAATAGGAACGGCCCGGCTCGACCACGACCTCGCGCAGCAGCCCGGCTTCGGTGAATTGATGGAGCGTGTTGTAGACGGTGGCGAGGGACACCGGGATCGCGCTGGCGGCGGCTTCGCCGTGGAGCTGCTCGGCCGTCGTATGGCGGTCGCCGCTTTCCATCAGCAGCCGCGCCAGGCTGACGCGCTGGCGCGTGGGCCGCAGGCCTGCGGCGCGCAGGCGTTCCACAACCGTCGGAGCGGGGGGCTGCATCGTGGTCATGTGCGATATATAAGATATTGTTCGACTAATACAATTGAACGCGTTGCCGCCGCAATCGGTTCAGTCGCCGGTCAGCAGGCGCTCGACCAGCCTGCGCACGGTCGGCACATAGCCGTTCGAATAGAATGGGTCGGAGGCGAAACGATAGGCGTTGTGCCCGGCGAACATCAGCTGCTGCTCGACATCATCCGAATGGCGGATGGCCTGCAACGTCTTCTGGATGCAAAAGCTGCGCGGGTCGGCCTTCCTGCCGGTGGTGCTCCCCTCGTTCTGCGCCCAGTTCGAGAACTGGCAGGCGCTGAGGCAGCCCATGCAGTTGATCTGATCGCTGCGCAGCTCGCCCGCCTTGTGCGGGGTGACGAAAATCAGCGTCGAATCCGGCGTGCGCAGGGCTTCGGTGAACCCTGCGGCGGTCCAGCCTTTTGCCCTTTGCTCGTCATGCGGGGTCAGATAAACGACGCGGCGGCGCGCCCCGACATGAAAGGCGGCCACATGCTCCCCGATCGGCTCGACCGCATAGGCGACCTGTCGTTCCGAGCGCTGCTGCAGCTCGTTCAAAAACCCGTTGCGCACCGCCGAGGAATAAAATCCGGTCGGGCTGAAGCGGTTGAGGTAGACATCGCCCTCGCCCAAGGTCAGGAGCTTGCGCTTCCATACCTCGGAGATCGGGCTCTCCGTTGTGACCAATGGGCGAGTGCCGAACTGGAAGGCGATCGGGCCAAGCTCCGGATTGTCGATCCAGTCGCTCCACTCGCGCAGATACCACAGCCCGCCGGCCATAAAGATCGGCGTCGCGGCGAGCCCGAACTCGGCCATCTGGCCGCGCAGCTCGCGCACCCGCGGGTAAGGCGCCTCGGGCCGCAGCGGATCCTCGCTATTGGAGAGCCCGTTATGGCCGCCGGCGAGCCACGGGTCCTCGTAGACGACGCCGCCGAGCCAGCCGCAGAATTTGTGATAGGCGCGTTTCCACAACGCCCGGAACGCCCGCGCGGAGGACACGATCGGGTAATAATAGACGCCGTAGCGCGCGCTGATTTCGGCGATCTTGTAGGGCATGCCGGCGCCGCAGGTGACGCCGTGGATCAAGCCTCTGGCCCCTTCGAGCACGCCGTGCAGGACCCGCTCGGCCGCCGCCATCTCCCACAGGACATTCATGTGGATGCGGCCTTCGCCATTGCCGCGCTCATGGGCGACGCGCGCCTGCTGAATGCCGCCAGCGATTGCGTAGGCGACGAGCTCCTCGTGCCGTTCGCGCCGGGTGCGACCCCGATAAAGCTGCGGGATCAGCTCACCCGCCTCGCCGTAGCTGTCGGCGTTGACCCCGGAAAAGGTGCCGACACCCCCGGTTGCCGCCCAAGCGCCCGAGCTTTCGCCGTTCGATACCGAAATGCCCTTGCCACCCTCGACCAGCGGCAGCACCTCGCGCCCGGAGATCACCAATGGGTTGAGCGGCCTCACCAGCCGGCTCCCTGCCGCTGCGCCGCATCCAAGGCCGGGCCCGGCGATGCGGGTCGCGGCGCTCCGGCCGGCGCCCCGGCCAAGATGATATCGGGAACATCCGAAAACACCGAGGCGACCCCCCAGGCGAACAGCTCGCGCGCCCGTGCGGAATTGTTGACGGTATAGGCAAGCACAGCATAGCCCGCGTGGCGGATCTCGGCCACGATCGCCGGCCGCAAGCGCCGGTGGTCGGCATGAATCGCAGCGCAGCCAAGGCGCCCGGCTTGTTCGCGCCAATCCCGCGGCACCGCCCCGACCAGCCATCCGCGGGCGATCGCCGGCATACAATCGCGGGCCGCCGTCAAGGCTTCGCCGAGAAAGCTCGAAATCAGCGGCGCCGGCAGCTCGCGCGGCCAGCGCCGCGCCAACAGCTCGGCTGTGGCGGCGCCGGTTGCGGCAGCGCGACCGCGGGCGGCCTTGATCTCGATATTGGCGCCGAGCCCGAGCTCGGCCAACACCTCGATCGTCTCGGCCAGGGTGGGCACCCCTTCGCCGGCAAAGGACGGGTCAAACCACGCGCCTGCATCGCAATGCCGGATCGCCGCCAGCGGCTGGGCCCCAACCTTGCCGCGACCATTCGTCGTCCGCTCCAGCCGCTCGTCGTGCAGCAGCACGAGCTCGCCGTCGCCGGTCAGCCGGGCGTCGAGCTCGACCCAGCGGCAGCCGAGCGCGCGTGCCCGGCGCAGCCCGCCAAGGGTGTTTTCCGGAGCACGGGCCGCGGCGCCGCGATGGCCGATCACCGGCGGTATCCAATCCTCGACGCGCGCCTCGGCCGCACCCGCTGCGGCACGCATCGGCGATGGCTTGGTCGCGGGATGCACCAGGCCGTTCCGCTCGGCACCGTTTAGCGTCAGGATCAAAGCCTCTAGGTCGCGGCTCTGGCGGGCTCCGGCCGCTTGGCACCCAGATCCTCACCGGTTTCTTGATCGACCTGGCGCATGCTGAGCTTGACCTTGCCGCGATCGTCGAAGCCGAGCACCTTGACCTTTACAGTGTCGCCGAGCTTGACCACGTCGGCGACTTTGCCGACCCGCTGCGGGGCAAGCTCGCTGATATGCACAAGCCCGTCGCGCGAGCCGAGAAAATTGACGAAGGCGCCGAAATCGACGGTCTTGACCACCTTGCCATTGTAGATGGCCCCGAGCTCCGGCTCGGCGACGATGCCGCGGATCCAGTCGATCGCCGCCTGCGCGGCGTTGCCGTCGACCGCGGCAACCTTGACCGTGCCGTCGTCGTCGATGTCGATCTTGGCGCCGGTGGTCTCGGTGATCTCGCGAATAACCTTGCCGCCCGAGCCGATCACCTCGCGGATCTTGTCCTTGGGGATGGTGAGCGTGGTGATGCGCGGGGCGTTGTCGCTGACCGTGTCGCGCGCGCCTTGCAGCGCCTTGGCCATCTCGCCGAGGATGTGGAGTCGCCCTTCGCGCGCCTGGTCAAGGGCAATGCGCATGATCTCCTCGGTGATCGAGGTGATCTTGATGTCCATCTGCAGCGCCGTCACCCCTTGTTCGGTGCCAGCCACCTTGAAATCCATGTCGCCGAGATGGTCTTCGTCGCCGAGAATGTCGGACAGCACGGCGAACCCCTCGGGCTCCTTGATCAGCCCCATCGCGATCCCGGCAACCGAGCGCTGCAGCGGCACGCCGGCGTCCATCAGCGCCAGCGAGGCGCCGCACACCGAGGCCATCGACGAGGAGCCGTTCGACTCGGTGATCTCGGAGACGACGCGGATCGTGTAAGGGAAGCTGTCCTTCGACGGTAGCAATGGCCGCACCGCCCGCCAGGCAAGCTTGCCGTGACCGATCTCGCGCCGGCCGGGCGAGCCCATCCGCCCGGCCTCGCCGGTCGAATAGGGCGGGAAATTATAGTGCAGCATGAAATTTTCGCGATACTCGCCCTCGAGCGCGTCGATGACCTGCTCATCCTGGCCGGTGCCGAGCGTGGCCACCGCGAGCGCCTGGGTCTCGCCTCTCGTAAACAGCGCCGAGCCGTGCGCCCGGGGCAGAATGCCGACCTCGACCGCGATCGGCCGCACCATCCGGGTGTCGCGGCCGTCGATCCGGCGCTCGCCGCGCAGCACGGCCCCGCGCACGATCTCCTTTTCCAGATCCTTGAACAGCTTTGCCGCCACGCCGCGGTGCTGCTCGTCGGCAAACAACTCGGCGATCTGCGCCCGGGCCGCGTCGAGCCGGTTGCTGCGGTCCTGCTTGCCCTGCTCGCGATAGGCCGCCTCGATCAGCGGCCCGACCGCCTCGCGCAGCCGGGCCTCGATCGTTTCGACTTCCGGCGATGGCGGCGGCAACAGCCACGGGTCGCGCGCGCAGGTCTCGGCCAGCTCGATGATCGCCTCGATCACCGGCTGGAACGCGCGATGACCAAAGGTCACGGCACCCAGCATGACCTCCTCTGACAGCTCCTGCGCCTCGGATTCGACCATCAGCACGCCCGCGCCGGTGCCGGCGACGACGAGCTCGAGCCGCGAGCGCGGCAGCTCGGCGAGCGTCGGGTTCAGCACATACTCGCCATTGATGTAGCCGACCCGCGCCCCGCCGATCGGCCCGAGAAACGGGATGCCCGAAATGGTCAGGGCGGCCGAGGCGCCGACCATCGCCACAATATCCGGGTCGTTTTCCAGATCATGGCTCAACACCGTGCAGACGATCTGGGTCTCGTTCCGAAAGCCGGGCACGAACAGCGGCCGCAGCGGCCGGTCGATCAGCCGCGAGACCAGGGTTTCCTTTTCCGAGGGACGGCCCTCGCGCTTGAAGAAGCCGCCAGGAATCTTGCCGGCGGCAAAGGTCTTCTCCTGGTAGTTGACGGTCAGCGGAAAAAAGTCCTGCCCGGGCTTGGCGCTCTTCATCGCGACGGCGGTGCACAGCACGGTCGTCTCGCCATAGGTGGCGAGCACCGCGCCGTCGGCCTGACGTGCGATCTTTCCGGTTTCAAGGACGAGCCGGCGGCCGCCCCATTGCAGCTCCTTGCGGTAAACCTGAAACATTCCTAATCATCCTCTTCAAAAAAGCATTCCGCGGCAAGAATACTGGGCCACCAAGGCCGCGCCGCGCGCCGCCAATATGTCCAGGATCGGCGATCCGACCGCGTCGGCCGCACGGCGCGCCCCGCCCGACTGCCAAATTCGGGCTTTGGCGCCGAGCAGCGATCGCGCTCCGGCTCTCGCTTGAGCATCAACGGCGCAGTCCGAGACGGCCGATCAGCGTCTCGTAGCGGGTCACGTTCGCCCGTTTCAGATAATCCAGCAGCCGGCGGCGCTGGCCGACCATGACCAAGAGGCCGCGGCGCGAATGGAAGTCTTTCTTGTGGCCGCCCAGGTGGTCGGTCAGATTGCGGATGCGCTCGCTGAGGATTGCCACCTGCACCTCCGGCGACCCGGTGTCCGCCGGCTTGGTCGCGTATTCGGCAATCAGCGTCTGCTTGCGCTCGGCGGTGATCGACATCGGCTCGAACCTCTTTAGCAATTGAGAATGCGCAACGGTCGAAGACTGCCGTCCTCGATCCTTGCCATGGCGATCAGGGCATGATCATACCACGCGCCAACGATGGCGCCGATCCCGAGCCGGTCGAGCAGCGCGCAGCCCTCTCCGTCGGCCGGCCGCACGCGCTGGCCGCAGCGCAGCCGCTGGGCTTCACCCGCCGCCAGGACCAGCGCCGGGAGCCCGTCGAGCGCGCTCCCGACCGGCAGCAGATGCTGCTGGTCGCCGACGGCCTCCAGCGGGATCGCCTGCGCCTCGGTGAATGGCCCGACCGACAGCCGGCGCAGTGCTGCAATATGGCCGCAGGTCCCGAGCGCCGCGGCGAGATCGCGCGCCAGCGCACGGATGTAGGTGCCCTTGCCGACCACGGCCTCGAATTCGGCATGATCGCGGTCGGTCATCGCGGTCAGCCGGAAATCGGCGATCTCCACCAGCCGCGGCGCCAAAGCCGGAGGCGCTGCGGCGCGAGCGAGCGCATAAGCGCGCCGCCCGCCGACCTTGATCGCCGAATAGACCGGCGGCACCTGCGCGACGGTCCCGGTAAACCGCGGCAGCATCGCCTCGATCTCGGCTCTGCTCGGCCGCACCGCGCTCTCGCCGACGATTTCGCCTTCGCCATCGTCGGTCGAGCGGGCAATGCCCCAGCCGACGCAAAAGCGATAGCCCTTGCGCCCGTTCATCGCATAGGAGACGGTCTTGGTCGCCTCGCCGAGCGCCACCGGCAACACCCCGGTCGCCAGCGGATCGAGGGTCCCCGCGTGCCCCGCCTTGGCGTTGGTGCGGCGGCGGATCTGCGCGACGACGCTATGCGAGGTGAGGCCAAGCGGTTTGTCGATGACGAGCCAGCCATGCAGTCCGCGCTCAACCGGCATCGTCGTCGTTCTCAGCCCCGGCGGTTTGCGGGTGAAGATCGCGGGCAACCTCGGGCCGCGCCAGCAGGGTCGAAATGCGATCGGCCTGGTCAAAGGTGTCGTCGAGCGCGAAAGCTAGGTTTGGCGCATAGCGCAGCGGCAGCTCGCGCGCGAGCCGGGCCCGTAAAAACGGCGTGCCGCGTTTGAGCCCGGCGACCACCTCGGCGGCGTTGGCGCCGGCGAGCGGCATGACATAGGCCGTGGCGTTGCGCAGGTCGGGGCTGACCCGGACTTCTGTCACGGTGATGCTGGCCAAACGCAGCCCCGGATCGCGACAGGCGCCATCACGCAGCAGCTTCGCCAAGACATGCCGAAGCTCCTCGCCCACCCTTCGCTGCCGCTGGCTTGCGCCGCGGTCAGCATTGTCAGCGCCGCGGGCGCGGCGCCGGCGAGATCCGCCCGCGCTCATTTGCGGCGGCGCTCCTGTCCACCGCCCTCGCGCCGCATCACAAGGTGCGGGCCACTTCTTCGATCTCGAAGCATTCGATGACGTCGCCGGTCTGCACATCCTGGTAATTTTCGAAGGCCATGCCGCATTCGTAGCCTTCGCGGACCTCGCGCACCTCCTCCTTGAACCGCTTCAGCGTCTTCAGGGTGCCTTCGTGAATGACGACATCGTCGCGCAGCAGGCGAACCTTGGCGCCGCGCCGGACGGTGCCCTCGGTGACCATGCAGCCGGCCACCTTGCCGACCTTGGTAATGTCGAACACGTCGCGGATCGAGGCGTTGCCGAGAAAGCGCTCGCGCAAGGTCGGCGACAGCATCCCCGAGAGCGCACCGCGCATGTCGTCGATCAGATTGTAGATGATCGAATAGTAACGGATCTCGACGCCGTCGCGGCGGGCGAGGCTCCGCGCCTGCGGATTGGCGCGGACGTTGAACCCGATGATCACCGCGTCCGACGCCTTGGCCAGGATCACGTCGCTCTCGTTGATGCCGCCCACCGCGGAGTGAAGCACCCGGATCGAGACCTCGCTGGTGGAGATCCTTTCCAGCGAGCCGGTGATCGCCTCGAGCGAGCCCTGCACATCCGATTTGACGACGATCGGCAATTCCTTGGCGGTGCCGGCGGCGATGCGCGAGAACATCTGCTCGAGCGTGCCCCGGCCGCCGAGCGCGGCGTTCGCGTCGCGCCGCCGGCGTTGTCGGAAGTCGGCGATGTCGCGGGCGCGACCCTCGTTCTCGGCAACGACGAAATCATCCCCGGCCAAGGGCGCGCCGTTGAGCCCGAGCACCTCGATTGGCGTCGACGGGCCGGCCTCGGTTTGATTTTGCCCATGATCGTCGACCAATGCCCGGACCCGGCCCCATTCGCTGCCGGCGACAAAGATGTCGCCGACACGCAAGGTGCCGCGCTGGATCAGCACTGTGGCGACCGCACCGCGGCCGCGTTCGAGCTTGGCTTCGAGCACCACGCCCTCGGCCGCCCGGTGCGGGTTGGCCCGCAGGTCGAGCAGCTCGGATTGCAGCAGGATCGCTTCCTCGAGCCGATCGAGATTGGTTTTTTTCAGCGCCGAGACTTCGACGTCGAGAACCTCGCCGCCGAGCTCTTCGACCACGATGTCGTGCTGCAGCAGCTCCTGGCGCACCCGCTCGGGCCGCGCATCCTCTTTATCCATCTTGTTGATGGCGACGATGATCGGCGCCTGTGCCGCCTTGGCATGGCGGATCGCCTCGACGGTCTGCTCCATGATGCCGTCATCGGCGGCAACCACCAGCACCACGATGTCGGTGACGTTGGCGCCGCGGGCGCGCATCGCGGTAAACGCCTGGTGGCCCGGCGTGTCGATAAAGGTGATCTGCCGGCCGCTCCTCAGATTGACCCGATAGGCGCCGATGTGCTGGGTGATGCCGCCGGCCTCGCCGGCCGCGACATCGGTCTCGCGCAGCGCGTCGAGCAGCGAGGTCTTGCCGTGGTCGACATGGCCCATCACGGTGACCACCGGCGCGCGCGATTGCAGCGCCTCCTCGGCATCCTCCTCGCCGCGCAGGCCGACCTCGACATCCGCCTCCGAGACCCGGCGCAGCCGGTGCCCGAACTCGGTGACGAGGAGCTCGGCGGTGTCGGCGTCGATCACCTGGTTGATCGTCGCCATCACCCCCATGCGCATCAGCGCCTTGATCACATCGACGCCGCGCTCGGCCATGCGGTTCGACAATTCCTGGACGGTGATGGTTTCAGGGATGACCACTTCGCGCACCACCTTGACCGGCTCTTGCTCGTCTTGGTGCAGCCGCTGGCGCTCGCGCTCGCGCGCGCGGCGCACCGAGGCGAGGCTGCGCATCCGCTCGCCTTCGTCGCCGGAGAGCGCGCGGGTGACGGTGATCTTTCCGGTTCGCCGCCGCATCTCGTGGCGCGGCGCCGGCGCCGGCTTTCTAATTTCGGGCCGGGCACCGGCACCCCGACGCGGGGCGCCGACCGGCTCCTCTTCCTCCTCGGCCGGCATCGCGACCTTGCCGGCCGCAGCCAGCGCCGCGACCTTTGCCGCCGCTGCCTTGCCGGCGCGCTCGGCGACCTCGCGCCGCGATTCCTCCTCCTTGCGGCGCTGCGCCTCGTCCTCCGAGCGCTTGCGCGCGTCCTCGGCGGCGCGGCGGCGCGTCTCCTCTTCCTCGGCCTTGGCGCGCAGCTCCTCTTCGGCTCGGCGACGGGCTTCCTCGGCCGCGCGCTCCTCTTCCTGGCGGCGGCGATCGGCCTCGACCAGCGCGGCGCGGCGGCGCGCCTCCTCGTCGGCCTTGTGCGCGTCCTGCACGGCGCGGACCCGGCCGGCGCGCTCCTCGGCGGTCAGCGCCCGCGGGATCACCACCGGCCGGCGCGTCGGCTCGGCCGGATGCGGGCGCGCGGCGGGCGCGGCCTCGCGCGTCACCGCCGGTGTCGCTTCGCTGCGGGCGAGCTCGGGGGTGCCCGGGCCGATCATGCGCTTTTTGCGCACCTCGACCGTGACGGTTTTGGAGCGCCCGTGTGAAAAGCTCTGGCGGACCTGTCCGGTTTCCACGCCCTTGCGCAGCTCCAGCCTGGGGCCAGTGCGGGCCAAGGTTAGGGGCCGTTTCTGCTCTTGCTCAGTCGCGTCGCTCATCTCGCTCCAATACAGTCATTCTGCGCCGCCGGCATTCTGCGGCGCCGGCTCGCCCGGATCGGCTCTCGGCGCGTGCTCGACCACGGCTCCTGCGCGAAACCCGGCGATCTTCTCGGCATCGGCCACCAGCCGCGCGCTCAGCGCACCCGGCCCCAGTGCTGCGTTCACCACCTCGTCGCGGCCAAAGGCCGCACCCAGCTCCACCGCCCTCAGCACGCAGACGAGCGGCAACCCGCGGCCAAGCGCGCAGATTTTGCGGCGCCCGCCCTCCGCCCCGTCAACCGCCAGCACCAGCACCGCCGCCTTCCCGCGCCGCGCCGCCTCGGACACGCGCTCAAACCCGGCAAACGCCAAGCCGCCCCGCCGGGCGAGCCCGATCGCGTCGATGCAGCGCTGCGCCAGAAGGGCCTCGATGCGGTTGGCAAGATCGGCGGGAACCGCCACCGGACGGCGCGCCGCACGGGCAAACCATCGTCTGACGCCTGCCTGCTCTACTATATCGCGCCGCGGCGTCAACCACAAACCCCGTCCGGGCAGGCACGCCGCCACATCGGCCACCAGCTCGCCGCTCGGGCCGATGACAAAGCGCAGCAGCGACGCGCGGTCGTGGGTCTCGCCGGTGGCGATGCACCGCCGCTGGGGGACGCCAGCGCCTGCTTCCGTCCGGCGCCGTGGGGAGGGGGCGCGATCGCCGGCAGCCGTTGCGTCTACTCCTTCGCCGCCGCAGCTGGCTCCGCCGCCGCGGCGTCCTCGAACCAATGCGCGCGGGCGCGCATGATCAGCGCGTTGGCGGCTTCGAGGTCAAGGGCTATGCCGCTTTTGTCGGAGGCGGCCAGCAGCTCCATCAGCTCGTCCGCGGCGAGATCGGCGAAATCGTCGAGGGTCTTGACCCCCTTCTCGCCCAGCGCCACCAGCATGCCCGGAGTCAGCCCGTCGAGCGCCGCCAGATCATCGCCGACCCCGAGCTCGACCCGGCGCTCCTCATATTCGCGGTCGCGCCGGTCGAGCGCGCCGCGCGCCCGGTCTTGCAGCTCGGCGGCGATCTCGGCGTCGAAGCCTTCGATGGCGGCGAGGTCCTCCGGCGCCACATAGGCGATCTCCTCGAGCGAGGCGAAGCCTTCGGTCACCAACAGCTGCGCGATCACCTCGTCAATGTCGAGAGCGTCGATGAACAGGCGGCTGCGGCTGCGGAACTCCTCGGTCCGCCGCTCCGATTCCTCGGCCTCGGTCAGGATGTCGATGTCCCAGCCGGTCAGCTGCGAGCCGAGGCGGACATTCTGCCCGCGCCGGCCGATCGCCAGGCTCAGCTGATCGTCGGGGACGACGACCTCGACCCGGCGCTGCTCCTCGTCCATGACTACCTTGGCGACCTCGGCCGGGGCCAGCGCATTGACAACGAAGGTCGCCGGGTCCGACGACCACGGCACGATATCGATCTTCTCGCCCTGCAATTCGCCGACCACGGCCTGGACCCGGCTGCCGCGCATGCCGACGCAGGCGCCGACCGGGTCGATGCCGCTGTCGCGCGAGATCACGGCGATCTTGGCGCGGCTGCCGGGGTCGCGCGCCACCGCCTTGATCTCGATGATGCCGTCGTAGATTTCCGGCACCTCCTGGGCAAACAGCTTGGCCATGAATTGCGGATGGGTGCGCGACAGAAAGATCTGCGGCCCGCGCGGCTCCTGGCGCACGTCATAGATATAGGCGCGCACCCGCTCGCCCTGGCGAAAGCTCTCGCGCGGCAACAGCTCGTCGCGCCGCGCCATCGCCTCGGCGCGGCCGAGATCGACGACGACATTGCCAAACTCGACCCGTTTGACCAGCCCATTGACGATCTCGCCGACCCGGTCCTTGAATTCGAGGAATTGGCGCTGGCGCTCGGCGTCGCGGACCTTTTGCACGATGACCTGCTTGGCGGTCTGCGCGGCGATCCGGCCGAAATCAATCGGCGGCAGCGGATCGGTGATGAAATCGCCGATCTCGGCCTCGGGGTTGAGGCGCTGCGCCTCGCCGAGCGCAATCTGGGTCGCCTCGTTCTCAATCGGCTCGGCCACCTCGCGAAACCGCAGCAGTCGGATCTCGCCGTTCTTGCGGTCGATCTCGGCACGAATGTCGTATTCCTGCCCGTATTTCGAGCGCCCGGCCTTCTGGATCGCCTGCTCCATCGCTTCGAGAACCTCGTCGCGATCGATCCCCTTGTCGCGGGCGACGGTGTCCGCGACCTGCAGCAATTCGGGGCGGGCGTAGGTGACGGTGCTTTCCATCAGTTTTCCGGCCATGAGTTTTCCGGCGGTGCTCTCAAGTTTGTAGGTCAGCTCGGACGCGGACGCGAGGCGGCGATCAGATCATCGGTGATGACCAGCCGCGCCCGGGCGACAGCGGTGAGCGGCAGGCGGGTTTCGCCGGCCTCGGCAGCGAGCCGGACCACGCCGTCCGCGGTGCCGAGAAGACGCCCGCGAAACCGCTTGCGGCCGTCGATCGGCTGCGCCAGCTCGATCCTCGCCTCGAACCCGCGGAACCGATCGTAGTCCTCGGGCCGGACCAGCGGCCGATCGATGCCCGGCGAGCTGACCTCCAAGGTGTAGGCTCCGGCGATCGGATCGGCGACATCGAGAATAGCCGAGACCGAACGGCTGATCAGCGCGCAATCGTCGACCGTCATGGGCGCGTCGTCGATCCGCTCGGCCATGATCTGCAAGGTCGCGCGCCGCCCGCTGGTCACGGCCACCCGGACGACGCAGTAGCCCATCGCCGCCAGCGATGGCTCGATCATCTGCGCAATGGCGTCGGTATCGACCAAAAAACCTGACCTCGGGTCCCGAACTCTGTGGCGCGACACGAAAAAGTGGGCGCTCGGCCCACCTGCAATGCAGTCCGCCAAGCGGACCTCTGAGACTGCGTTTCGCGTGGTGAATATAATCGAAATCCGCCGCTTCGCAAGGGCGTTGGCGCGCTTCGCGGCATTCCCTGACGCCCAGTCGCATACTGGCTGCACGACGCCCGGCGCGTCGCGTCAAGATCCGCGCTATCGTGTCTCGCCCCGCTCGCCCTCACGCCGCTTTCGCATCCTCGCGGATCATCGCCGCCCCCTTTTCGCCGATCATGATCGAGGGCGCGTTGGTGTTGCCGGTGGTCACCGTCGGCATCACCGAGGCGTCGATGACGCGCAATCCGGCGACACCATGAACCTTGAGGCGCGAGTCGACCACCGCCATCGGGTCCTCGCCCATTCTGCAGGTGCCGACCGGATGATGCAGGTTGGTGCCGTCGTGGTGGATGAATTCGTCGAGCGCTTGTGGCGACTGCTTATCGCCCCCCGGCATCGTTTCGGCCGCGCTGTATCGATCGAGCGCCGGGGCGGCGAAGATCCGCCGTGCATGGCCGATGCCGGCCAGCAGCACATCGACGTCGCTCGCCGCGGCGAGGTAATTCGGACGGATCGCCGGGCGCTCCAGCGGATCGGCCGAGCGCGCCATGATTGAGCCGCGGCTGTCGGGGCGGGCGAGGCAGACCGCGATCGTCATCCCCGGCGCGCGCTCGAGCCGGCCGTAGCCGCTCGGATCATAGCTGCCGGGAGTGAACAGCAATTGCAGGTTCGGACTCGCCAGCCCCTCGCGGCTGCCGCAAAACACCATCGCGGTGGTGACGCCGAAGGTCAGGGCGCCCCGCCCGGTCGCGGCATAGCGGCCGAGCTCGCGAACCAGCCTGGCGCCGCGGGCCAGCTGGTTGACCGACACTTCGTCCTTGACCCGGTGCGAGACGCGCGCGGCGAAATGATCGGACAAATTGGCGCCGACCCCCGGCAGATCGTGCACGACCGGCACCCGGATCGATTGCAGGTGGCCGGCGGGCCCGACGCCCGAGACCTGCAGCAGATGCGGCGAGTTGACGGTGCCGCCGCAGACGATGACCTCGCGCGCCGCCAATACCCGGCTGTGTTGCCCATCATGGCGAAAGGCGACCCCGGTGCAGCGTTTCCCGTCGAAAATCAGCCGCGTCGCGACCGCTTTGGTCAGGACCCGCAGATTGCGGCGCCGGCGCGCCTCGGCCAGAAAGGTCTGCGCGGTCGAGCCGCGAAACCGGCCGGCGCGGGTCATCTGCGAATAGCCGACACCTTCCTGCGTGGCGCCGTTGTAGTCTTTGGTCAGCTTAAAGCCGGCCTGCTGCGCCGCTTCGACAAAGCGGTGGGTCAACGGCAGGATCGTGCGGTAATCCTCGACCGGCAGCGGGCCGCCCGTGCCGCGGAACTCGGGGTCGCCCGAGGGGTAGTTCTCCGACTTCTTGAAATAGGGCAGCACATCGGCATAGCTCCAGCCGCGGCAGCCCATCTGCGCCCAGCCGTCGTAATCTGCGGGATTGCCGCGGACATAGAGCATGCCGTTGATCGAGCTGGTGCCGCCCAGCACCCGGCCGCGCGGCCAGTGCAAGGCGCGCCCGCCGATATTGGTCTCCTGCTCGGTATAGTAGTTCCAGTTGACCAATGGGTTTGCCCGCAGCCGCAAGGCTCCGGCCGGAACATGGATCATCGGGTGCCAGTCGCGCGGCCCCGCTTCGAGCAGCACCACCTCCGCCCCGTCCTCGCTCAACCGGTCGGCCACAACACACCCCGCCGACCCGGCGCCGACGACAACGTAATCCGCGCTCAGTTCGCTCATCGCGGTCTCATCCCGATACATGTCCTCGCGATCGTCGGATTTTTATCTCGCTGCGGCATCGCCGCGGCACCGTAATCGCGTCGCCGTCCAGTGTGAACCGCTTCACGGAGCGCGCAACCTCGATGCCGTACCGTAAGGCGACAAGAACGTTTTGGGGAGCGGGCGCAATGGCCTTGTCGAGAGAAACGATCCGCGCGATCGAGGATGTGCGCGCTCTGCTCGAATTCCTGGGTCGACGGGCCGACAGCGTCCTGCTCTCCCAATTCAAAAACATTCGCAAAGACACGCGCGCGTCGGCGACGCCGAGACGACAAATTGCGGTGCCCCCTTGCGAAGATTACGAGCACTTTGTAGACCGTCTTACGGAGATAGAAAGCAAAATCGACCCCAGGACGGAACTCCCGCCCGCGGCGGACAACGAAAGCAAATCTAGCGACCTCGCTTTTCTCTACATGAGCCGCGATTTCCTTGCTGCGCTCAGCGCCCCTGCGACGGTCGACAGCATCCGCACGACTGCGGCGTATGTCGAAGCACGCGGCCATCCGTTCCTGTCGCGGTTACGAGCGATCTTCGCTCAAAAAGGGGAACTGCCTGAAAAGCCGGATGAATACGCCCGTCGCGGCGGGCGTTTGGCGCGCACCGTCAAGCGCACTCAGTTGCTCACTTTTGCAATGACGCTGCTAACGATGACGGTTTCGATTTACGCATTGTCCGGCCGAATGATATTGGACAAGCAGCAGCGAATTTACGCCGAATACGCCGAGGTCGGCCGCGAGCGGGGAGAGCTTGGACAGGAACTGGCAACACCTGCCGCCCAACAAGCAGACGCCGGCGACCTGTTCGACCCGCCGCCCGGCTGTGATCCGGCCAACCCCAAGCTGCTGTCGCTTAAGCCGGTCCCTAGAGTGACGCAGGCCGCCTTGCGTGCGGCAGCGGGAAACGACCCGCCCGCTCCTCCCTTGTCACCGGCGGTGCTCTTGGCCTCGCGCAAATGTGCGCTCTATTGGAAGACGCGGCAGGCCACGCAAGACATCGCAGCGGTGACGTTGCACCTCATGTCGTGGACTCATGTCGTGATCGGAGGCGATCCGTTATCGCGCTCCCCGACTGGAGGCGCGCCGCCTTGGGGAATTTTGCGTGCAGGCCAAGTCGTCGCCTCCGGCATTTCGGATTCTGTCCATCTCTTTTTGTCCCACGTGTTTGGGATCAGCCCGAAGTTTATATCTGAGGAGGCGCAACGTCACGCGGAGCTTTGCCAGCGCATTGGCGGAGAATTCGATACTACAAAATGCTCCTTGCAGCTTATCGATCTGACCTACCGCAACCCGGAAGTCGTCGGGGCCTTGTTGGGGGCGATCACGCTGTATTTGCTTCCGGCGCTCTACGGATTTTTGGGCGCTGCGGCGGCCACGTTTCGTGGTCTGCGACGAAAGGTGGATCTTTCGCTGGTGACGATCACCGATCGTGGGCGGGTCTGGGAAGGCGCGATCCTCGGCCTGCTATGCGGTGCGGTGATCGGGCTGTTCGCAGGCTACATCGACAACGCCACGCCGACGACAGGGCTCGGGCTTTCGGCGCTGGCGTTGCTCGCCGGGTTCAATGTTCCGCTCGTATTCGCTTTTTTCGACGAGATTTCGAACCGCCTCTTCCGGCCGGCATCACCAGCTTGCTCGGGTCACCAAGGCTAAACCGCACTCTCTGATCGAGCGTTGCCTTCGGCACGCTGAGGATGCAACTTTATCCGCCATCCCGAGGGAGGAGAACGCGATGCCGATCGAGCCGATGCTGACTGAGGAGACGCCGGCGAGCGCGCTCGTCGCCCGGGTGCTCGAAGAAGCCGGGATCGAGATGGTCTTTGGCATCTCGGGCGGCCATACCGGCCGCATCGTCTCGGGGCTCAGCAAATACCAGAACTCGATCCGCACCGTCTTGGTGCGCGAGGAGAGTTTGGGCGGGGTCATGGCCGAGGTCTACGGCCGGCTGACCCGGCGCCCCGGGGTGCTGCTGGGCCAAGGGCCGTGGGTGCTCGGCAACGGCATGATCGGCACCATCGAGGCGCATCTGTCGAGCTCGCCGATGCTGCTCTTGACCGATTTCAGCGACGCCCCGCGCTTCACGTTGCACGCGCCCTATCAGCAGGCGACCGGCGATTGGGGCAGCTGGGACGCGCGCCGCGCCTTTGGCGGCGTCACCAAGCACGTCATGCAGGCGCACGACCCGATCGCCGCGGTGCAGGCGACCCAGCTCGGCATCAAGCACGCGATGTCTGGGCAGCCGGGGCCGGTCGCGATCCTCTATGCGCATGATTCCTTGGCCGGAAATGTCGCGCCCGACTCGCAGCCGATGTTGTACCCGACCCGCCATTATCTGCCGGCAGTGCCGCCGCCGGCCGAAGAGCGCCAGGTCGAGGCCGCCGCGCAGGCGATCCTCGCGGCGCAAAAGCCGGTGCTGATCGCCGGCAATGGGGTGCGCATCGCCCAGGCCTATGACGGGCTGCGGCGATTGGCCGAAGCCGCCGGGCTGCCGGTGGCGACGACGGCGGCCGGCAAGGGCACCTTCCCCGAGACCCATCCGCTGGCCTTGGGCGTGTTCGGCACCTTCGGCACCGAGGCGGCGAACGCCTGCATTGGCGAGGCCGATCTGGTGCTGGTGGTCGGCTCCAAGCTCAGCCCGAGCGACACCGCCTGGGAGAACCGCGCGCTGCTCGACCCGGCGCGGCAGACATTCGTGCAGATCGACATCGAGCCGCGCAACGCCTCGTGGAACTACCCGGCCGAGCACGTGCTGCTCGGCGACGCGGCGGTGGTCCTCGGCCAGCTGCTGCATGAAGTCGCGGCGTGCGGCTCGGACCGCCGCCAAGCGGCCGAGCGCCGGGTCGCCGCCCATCGCGAGCGCCACGGCTATTTCAACGACCGCGCCTATTTCGCCGACGACAAGCCGATCCTGCCGCAGCGCTTGATCGGCGAGTTGTCGCGCGGCCTGCCGGAGGATGCGATCGTCACCTGCGACGCCGGCGAAAACCGCATCATGATGACGCATTTCTACCAGACGAAGCGCGCCGAGGGGTTTTTGCAGGCGGCGGGCTCGGGGCCGATGGGGTTTGCGATCCCGGCCGCACTCGGCGCCAAGCTCGTTCATCCCGACCGGCCGGTCGTCGCGGTGTGCGGCGATGGCGGCTTTGCGATGACGATGAACGGGCTGATGACCGCGGTCGAGCGCGACATCCCGATCGTCTGCGTCGTCTTCAACAACAACGCGCTCGGCTGGGTCTTGCACGGCTCGGGGCCGTTCGCGGCCGAGTTCAACGATTGGGATCACGCCGCGATCGCCCGCGCGCTCGGCTGCCGCGGGGTGCGCGTCGAGGAGCCGGCGGCGATCGCCCCGGCGTTGCGCGAGGCGCTGGCGTCGCGGGCGCCGAGCGTGCTCGATGTGCGCACCTCGCTCGCCGTAACCTTCGCCGACATCACCTCGCAACTGGCCAAGGATGCCTCGCCGCGGCGGCGGTAATTAGGAGAGGCGAATGCCGTCCGTTCCCGCGATCGACGCGGTGCTGCGCGGCGCCTCCGATGCCTGCGAGGTGCCGGGCGTCGTTGCTGTGGCGGCGACCGCGGACCGGGTCGTCTACGAGGGCGCCTTCGGCCGGCGCGATCTCGCGCAAGACGACGCGATGACCCTCGACACGATCTTTCGGATCGCGTCGATGACCAAGGCGGTGACCTCGATCGCGGCGATGCAGCTGGTCGAAGCCGGCCGCCTCGATCTCGACGAGCCGATCGGCCGGGTGCTGCCCGAATTGGCTTCGCCCCATGTGCTGACCGGGTTCGATGCGGCGGGCAAGCCGCGGCTGCGCCCGGCCCGGCGGCCGATCACCTTGCGCCATCTGCTGACCCACACCGCCGGGTTCGGCTACGAAATGCTGAGTTCCGATCTGATCCGCTACATCCACCGCACCGGCACGCCCTCGACCAGCACCGGCAAGCTCGCCTCGCTGCATCTGCCCTTGCTGTTCGATCCGGGCGAGCGCTGGGAATACGGCATCAACATCGAATGGGTCGGGCAAGCGGTCGAGGCGGCCGGCGGCGAAATGCTCGACGTCTATTGCCGCGAGCATATTTTCGACCCGCTCGGCATGAGCGACACCGGGTTCGAGCTGTCACTGGAGCAGAGCTCACGGTTGGCGCGGGTGCACCAACGCCAGGCCGATGGGTCGTTAGCACCAATCACGGTCGATATGCCGCCGCAGAAGCCGGAATTCTGGGCCGGCGGCGGCGGCCTCTATTCGACCGGGCGCGACTACCTGACCTTCCTGCAAATGGTCCTGAACCAGGGGCGCCGCGGCGATACCCGGCTGCTGCGGCCGGAAACGGTCGCGGCGATGGCGACAAACCAGACCGGCGACCTCGACGCCGGGATCATGCGCACGGCGATGCCGGACCGGACCAACGATTTTGCGCTGTTTGCGGGCATGCGCTGCCAATGGGGGCTGGGCTGGATGATCACCCCGCAGCCGGGCCCCAATGGCCGCAGCGCCGGCAGCCTGACCTGGGGCGGGATCTTCAACAGCTATTACTGGATCGATCCCTTGAAGCGCGTCGCCGGGGTGATCCTGACCCAGTTCCTGCCCTTCGCCGATCCGCATGCCCTCGCCCTTGCCGGCGCCTTCGAGCGCGAGGTCTATGCGGCGCTCGACGCCGGGTGAGCCGTAATCGGCAAACGGGCATTGCATTGACGCCGGCTGCCGAGGGTCGCGCGGCCATGCTAAGAGACCGCGATGCTGACCCTTTTCGAAGTGACCTACCGCATCGACCGGCGTCGGGCATTGCTCGACCGGGCGAGCGTACAGATTCCCGATGGCGCCAAGGTCGGGCTGGTCGGCCGCAACGGCGTCGGCAAATCGACCCTGCTCGATCTCATTCGCGGCGTCCTGCTGCCGGAGGACGGAACCATCGAGCTGCCGCGCGGCTGCCGCATCGGGTTCCTTGCTCAGGAAGCGCCGAGCGGTTCGGCGACCTCGCTCGAGACGGTGCTGGCCGCCGACCGCGAGCGCACCCGCCTTCTGGCCGAGCGCGAGACCGAGCCAGCACCCTTGCGCGCCGCCGAAATCGAGACCCGTCTCGTTGAGATCGACGCCTATTCGGCGCCGGGCCGGGCCGGACGCATCCTTGCCGGGCTCGGCTTCGACGAGATGGCGCAGCGCCGGCCGCTCGACGATCTGTCCGGCGGCTGGCGGATGCGGGTAGCGCTGGCGGCAATCCTGTTCACCGAGCCCGACCTGTTGCTGCTCGACGAGCCGACCAACCACCTCGACCTCGAAGCCTCGCTGTGGCTCGAGCGGTTTCTGCGCTTTTATCGCCGCACCCTGATTTTGGTCAGCCATGATCGCCAGGTGCTGAACGCGGCGACGACCACCACCCTGCATCTCGAGCACGGCAAGCTGACCGCTTATTCCGGCGGCTTCGACGCCTTTTTGCGCGCCCGGCGCGAACAGGCGCTGCGGGTCGAGGTTGTGGCCCGCGAGCAGGCCAATCAGCGCGAGCGGCTGCAGGCCTTTGTCGATCGTTTTCGCGCCAAGGCGTCGAAGGCGCGCCAGGCGCAGAGCCGGCTGAAGGCGCTCGCCCGGCTTGAACCGGTGGTGCTCGCCGCGCGCGAGCCGCCGCCGCGCATCGCCTTCCCCGAACCGCGGCGATTGAGCCCGCCGCTGATCACCCTTGATCGAGCGAGCGTCGGCTATGCCCCGGGCAAGCCGGTTTTGACACGGCTCGACCTGCGGCTCGACCCCGACGACCGGGTTGCGCTGATCGGCGCCAACGGCAACGGCAAGACCACTTTTGCCCGGCTGCTCGCGGGGCGGCTGGCGCCGCTCTCCGGCCAGGTGACGCGATCGCCGAGGCTCGCCTGCGGCTATTTCGCCCAGCACCAGATCGAGGAAATGCGGCCGCAGCAATCGGCCTACGACCATCTGTCGGCATTGCTGCCCGACACGCTGCCCGAAGCGGTGCGGGGCCGGCTCGGCGCCTTCGGCTTTGGCCAGGACAAGGCGTTCGTCGCGGTCGCCGACCTCTCGGGCGGCGAGCGGGCGCGGCTGAACCTCGCGCTCGTCACCCACGACGCCCCGGCACTTTTGGTGCTCGACGAGCCCACCAACCATCTCGATCTCGAGACCCGCGAGGCGCTGATCCAGGCGCTCAACGACTTTCCCGGCGCGGTCGTGCTGATCAGCCATGATTGGCATCTGCTCGAGCTCGTAGCCGATCGGCTATGGCTGGTCGGCATCGGGACCGTGCGGCCCTTCGCCGGAGATCTCGAGGATTACCGCCGCCTTCTGCTCGATCGCGCCGAGCAGGCCGACGCAGCAGTGCGGGCACCGGCCGACGATCGCCGCGCGGCACGGCGACGGGCGGCCGAAAAGCGGCGCGAGCTCGACCCGCTGCGCCAGCGCGCCCGCCGCGCCGAGGAAGCAATCGCCCGTCTGGCGCAGGAACGCGACGCGCTTGACCGCGGCCTTGCCGCACCCGACGCGCCGTCCGCCCGCGGCGGCGCCATCGTCGATGCGCTCAAGCGTCGCGCCGAGATCGTTAGGCTGATCGACCTCACCGAAGCCGAATGGCTGGCCACCGAGGAGGCGATCGAGCGCGAATCGCGGGGGTGATCGGGCCGGCCGCAAATGCGGCGCCGCAGCTCCAAAGGAGCTGGATGGGACCGCGGCTTGGCGCAGGGCAGGCCGTTTGCGCGCCGCAGTTTTCCAGCAAAAACCGCGCCGCGGCCGCGCGGCTGATGGCCGCACGCCGCCGCAACTGCCCGGATGTACTTTGACAGACTTGGCCAAAACCGTCTATCTCAGTGCTGCGTCAAGGGTACTCTCGAATTGATCGGGGCGCCGCAAGCGAGCCTGAGAGCCGCTGGATTGCGGCCCTGTGGGAGCAGACATCGCCATGGCCGACAGTCCCGCGATCGCTGATCGCAATCTCGAAGCGACGACGAACATTTCGCTTAAGCGGGAACCGGTGTGCTTCGCCTTTCTGTCGGCGCGCTCGGTCGCCTCACCGATGCCGATCGACTCGATCAACCTTGATCTCGCCTCGGCCGATTACTTCGACGGGCGGGCTTCGTTGTGGGCCGCGCTGGAGATGCGCTCGTCGGTGAGCAACGATCATCCGACCGCGCTGCTCGGGTTCGACGAAACCTTTTTGCGGCCATTCGCGCGGGCGCTGATCGAGGCGGCGACGACCAGAGCCACCTATCGCATGACCATTCTGCAGGATTCAGGTGACGCCGGCCGCTGTCGCGTCGTCGAATATGTGACCGGCCCGGGCAAACCGCTGGTGGAACTGGTGCTGCAGCCGTTCGACAACGTGGTGCTGATCACCGCGGCGAGCGCCAAGGATAGCGACGAGACCCTGTTCCAGCTGCCCCGAACCGACAGCTTTCTGCGCGCTTTTGCCAAGATGGCCTATGTCGCCGATCAGACCTTGCATGATCTGCTCGACGACATGGAACGCGTCGCCCGCCATCGCGGTCCGGTAGCGGGCTGACTCCCCCGGAACAGGATCATCCCGCCCGGGGGGGCGGCGTGCGGCGAGGATGCCGCGAGCCCCTGGCCACACGCCGCGACCACACGTTTCAACCCACAAGCGGCTTATTGCGGCTGCGGCGGCTGCGAGGGCGGGATGTAGCCCGAGCCGGAGGGCTTGGGGCCGGGCATCCGCCCAGACGACTGCGGCTGCATCATCGGCTCGCCGCCCGGAGCCCCCTGTGGAGCAGCCTGCGGTTCCGGGGCGGCGCCGGCGCCGCCCGACTGAATCCGCGTGAGCTCGGCGCGGTTCAGCTGAGCCGTCGTGTCGCTTGTGGAGGTCGGCCCGTGATGGATGAAGTGGTGGTGATACACATGATGCACCATATGCCGGTGCGCGTAACGATGTGTCGGCGGCATCGCCGAATTCGGCGCCGAAGCTGACGGCGGCATCGCCGATGGCGGCATCGCCGCGGGCGCGGGCTCCGCTGCCGGGGGTGCTGCCGGCGCGCCGCTGCTGTAGGGCGTCAGGCCCGGCCCACCCGGATTTGGTCCGGGAGTGTTGACCGAGTTTCCACCGCTGGGGTTCTGCGCCCATGCTGGCGCGGCAATCACGAGCGCGGCAGCGATCGCAACGCCGTTCAACAGATGTTTCATGCCTGTGATCCTCTGTAGCAGTTCCGGATTGGCCAAAATGTAACGCACGCTCGTCCCACCCCAAGGGGCCTCCGACCCGGCCGCGGGTGAGAACGGCAGATGATGCCGATCCGTTCCGCGGAAGCGCAACTTACCGGTGTCGCGCATTCTCCCGGCCAACGACTGATAATATCTCTGTAATTCCCTTGTTTCAAGCGCTTGGGTAGCTCAATAGGCAAGAGAATAACGGCACAAGCGAGAAATCCGCGCGCTCCCATCCATTGGCCGGGCTGCCTATTGCCGAGAACCCGGGATGGCCTCTTGCGACGCCGCCTCCAGACCCCGCGGCCAGGTCCATGCGAGCCAGGCGCACTCTGCCACATGGGCAAAGAACCCTTGCGCTGACAGGCCAGCTGCGCTGCGGCTGGTTGTGACAAAAAAAAGCCGCGGCCGGAGCCGCGGCTCTCCCTGGAACCCCGCGCAAGGGTCCCAGGGGTGTGCAACGGGCGCGCTACGGGAACACGATCTCGACGCGCCGGTTCTGCGGTTCGCGGACACCGAGCGGGGTCGGCACTCGAGGATCGTTCATCCCACGGCCGGAGACGATCATCTCGTTGCGCGGCACGCCGAGCCGCTCGAGGGCGACGGCCACGGCGTTGGCGCGACGCTCGGAGAGCCGCTGGTTGTATCCCGCCGAGCCGGACAGATCGGTGTAGCCGGTGACCTGGATCTGCACCGCACCGCCAGCCTTCCAATGATCGGCGGCCGCGGCGAGGATCTGCATGCCCTCTGGGGTGATGTTGTACCGATCCCAGTCGAAGAACACCAAGTAGACCTGATGCGGCGGCGGCGGCGGCGGGGCCGGCGGGGCCGGCGGAGGCGCTGCCGGCGGCGGCGGGGCGCCGAACATCATGGTCAGGCTGGCGACCACGTTCTGCGTGCTGTAGCCGGTCTTGTAGCTGAGGCTGCCGAGCGCGCCGCGCGGTCCAATGTTCTTGCTTTTGAGCGTAAAGTCCGGCGTCGCCAGATAGCGGTAGTCGACATCGATCGCGAGCGCCGGGTTGATCATGTAGCGAATGCCGGCGATCCCCTGATAGCCGAACTCCCAGGTGTTGCCGCTCAGCGAGAATGAGTGGATCCCCAGCCGCTGAAGCTGCACCGGGTTCCGCCCTGCCTGATTGGACACGCCGTCATCGATGTTGATCGCGCCGATGCCAGCCCCGATGTGCGGGGTGATCGGCCAACCAAGCGTGAGGTCATAGATCACGTTGGTCATGATCGCGTTCGAGTGGCGATCGCCCTTGACGATCGCGGGGCCGGCTCCGCCAAAGCTCTGAACGCCGTTGAACGAATAGGTATATTCTTCTTCGAAACGCCACGGCCCCCACATGTAGCCGCCGCGCGCGCCGACATTGAAGCCGGAGTTGAACGTTTCCTTCGGATTGAAACCGACCGTTCGCGTTCCGCTGGTGACGCGGAAATGGTCCTCATGGCTCTGCAGCTGAGTCCAGCCGCCTTCCGGGCCCAGGTAGAACGCTCCGGGCGGATACGGGCCGAACAGATTCCCCAGCATTTGTGCGTGCGCCTGGACACCACCGAGCGCCACGGCAAGCGCTACGCCGGCGCCTAGCAGACAGCGATTTGTCATCCCCTTACCTCCGGCCGCAAAATACGCGTGTGACGATGGTCGTCACGCCACCGTTCGCCGATCTTCTCCATCTACCGCGCCGATGGCAACCGGTTTTTGCTGTAACTCCACCGCGTGCCGAAGAATTCTCTCAGAACGCCAGCGGTCGAGACATTTCTGCAACAAAGCGGCCCTAACCCGCTATTTCTCATAGGACCAGCTGTGCGGTTTCTGCAACACTGGCGACGGATCAGCGCCTCGCTGGAATTTCCCGCGCATTCCGCCGGAACCGCATAGGCAATCCAGCGTTGCCGCCGCCGAGCGAAGGCTGGGAGCGGTCGCCGTGCTGCGTTTTCAACGTCCGGTGAAACGGGCGAGCTTCAGGGATCGATCAGCACGCCCGGATTGAGCAGCCCCTGTGGATCAAGCGCGCGCTTGGCCGCACGCAGCGCCGCTGCGAACAGGTCGGGGCGTTGCCGATCGTACCATCGGCGATGGTCGCGGCCGACCGCGTGGTGATGGGTGATGGTCCCGCCGGCAGCAATCAGCGCGTCGCCTGCTGCGGTTTTGATCGCTCGCCACTGGCGCTCGAGCTCGCCGTGCCGGCCGAGCGCGTGGAACGAGAAATATGGCGCCGGGCCGTCGGGATAGACATGGGTGAAGCGGCAGGTGACCTGCCCCGGGTGCCCGGTCGCCTCACGGATCGCGGCTTCGGTCGCGGCCTTGACCTGGTCGTGGAAGCCTTCGAACCGTTCCCAGGTGATCGCGGTCTCGAAGGTGTCGGCGATGATCCCGCGGCAGATCATGCGCTCGCGGGCATAGGGCATGCGGATAAAGGCGGTGCGCCATAACTCGGCCGCACCGGCGCGGTGGGCGTCGCGTGCGCCGGGACGCTCCGACGCGCCGCCATGGTCGGCGCAGCATTCGAGCGCACGGGCGATCCAGGCGTCGAGCGGGTGGTCGGCCGATTCGAAGGCCAGCACCAGGATTGCCGCGCTGCCGTCGCCGGCGCCGGTGTTCGCCGCCTCCTGCGGATCGAGAATACGGCAATTGGCCGGGTAGAGCCCGGCCTGGGCGATCGCCTTGACCGCCCGTGCTGCGGTGAAGAAATCGGCAAAGCGGACGGCGCCGCCGGCGCGAAAGCGCGGTCGATCCTGCAGCCGCATCCACGCTTCGGTGATCACGCCGAGAGCCCCTTCCGAGCCGATCAGCAGGCGGTCGGGGCTGGGCCCGGCGCCAGAGCCCGGCAGCCGGCGGGTCTCGATCGAGCCCTGGGGCGTGAGCACGCGCAGGCTTTCGACAAAATCGTCGATGTGAGTATAGAGGCTGGCGAAATGGCCGCCCGACCGGGTCGCGATCCAGCCGCCCAAGGTCGAATATTCGAAGCTCTGCGGAAAATGCCGCAGGGTCAGGCTATGCGGCCGCAACTGCGCCTCCAGCGCCGGGCCGAAGACCCCGGCCTGGATGCGCGCAGCGCGCGAGCTTCGGTCGATCTCCACCACCCGATCGAGATGGCGCAGGTCGAGGCTGACCGCCGCTCTCTTTCCGGTGCCGTCGATCTGCGCCTCGACCCCGCCGACAACGCTGCTGCCGGCGCCAAACGGGATCACCGCCGCTGCCGCGCCGCCCGCCCAATCGATCACCGCGGAGACGTCGGCCTCGCTCTTCGGGTAGGCGACGACATCGGGGACGCCGGCGTAATCGCCGCGCAAACCCCGCGCGTAATCCCGAAAGGACTTGCCATAGGCATGGGCGGCGCGATCGTACGGCTCGCTCGAGCAAAGGTCGGCCAGCGCCGCGGCCGGCGCGATGCGCGGCGCCCGCAGCCGGATATCGGCGAGCGACGGCGGCGCCATCTCCTCGAACTGTTCGACGTGAAAGAGCCGGCGATAGCGGTCGAGAGCAGCCGCCTCCTCGGCCGGCGTCAGCCCTTCGCCCTCGCGCCCCCAGCCAAAATATTTGAGCCGCGCCCCCGGCATTTCGCCCGCTTCCGGCATTTCGCCCGCCCCCGGCAGTTCGTCCGCTCCCAGCGTCGCGCACGCGCCCGGCGTTCACCCGCTCGGAAATCTGTCGTCGTTCAAAATAGCCCACGGCGCGGGGCCGAGCCAGACGGCCGCAGCAAAAACAATCGTCGCCAGATCCAGCCGATGATTTATCGGATCGGTGATGTAAGCGACAACCGGCCGTTCAGCCCGAAAGAGAGCCGGCACGATCCGACGCCAGCCCCGCCTGCGCCAATGGCAGGTCGATCTACCCACTGAAGCGCCGGGCGAAGGCGGCGGCTTCATCCGTCACCCGGAAGTCGACCCGGACGATTACTTCCCCGCCGCTGTCGCGGCAGCTAAAGCTCGACGGCTCGACCCCGCGCTCGTCCAGCCACATCCGCATTGCCGCCATTTGCGTCGACAGCTCGCTCGACTTCAGCGGCAGAATCACGGTGCGCATATTTTGCTGCTCGGCAATTGCTCCCGACGGCAGCATAGCAGCACCCAGCTTGTCTTGCCCGGCAGAGGACGGCGCTCACGCTTTTGCCACAAGCCGGCGGCGTCCCTCGCTTTGCGATCGGGTCAGCGCGCGGACGCTCTTTGATCGATGCCCGGGCCGCCTCTGCTTCGACGCCGCCGCCAGCATGGTCTACTATGCCTGTCCCGATCCGGGCGCAGAAGGAGCGGCCTCGATATGAGCCACACGCTGGACGATCCGGCCAGCCTGCTCGCGGCGCTCGACCGCGGCGAGTCGCTGCCGGCCGATTGGTACACCGGTCGGTCGATTGCCGAAGCGGAGCGCACGCATGTCTTCAGAAAGGGCTGGAATTATCTCGGGCCGGCCTCGGAGTTGAGGAATCTCGGCGATTACGTCACCGGCTACGCCGGCGGTGTTCCGGTGCTGGCGATCCGCAACCAGCACGGGCTTTCCGGTTTCGTCAATGTCTGCCGGCACCGGCGCCACGAGGTCATGCGGGGGCGCGGCAACGTCAAGCTGATGCAGTGCGGCTACCACGCCTGGAGCTACGACTTCGCCGGCTGCCTGGCAGCTGCGCCGCGTTCAGCCAGCGAGCCGAATTTTCGGCGCGCAGACTTTCCGCTGCTGCCGCTCAGGGCCGAGCTTCTCGGGCCGTTCGTGTTCGTCAATCTCGATGACGACGCGCCAGGGGTGCAGGCCTGCTTCGGCCCAGTCCTAGACACTATCGCCGAGAGCGGCATCGATCTCCAGACGCTCGAGCTGCACAGCCGCGAGGAGTGGCGGTCGCAATCGAACTGGAAGACGATGCTCGAGAACTTTCTCGAATGCTATCATTGCCCGGTCGCGCATCCGGGGTTCAGCGCGGCGATCGACGTGCGGCCGGCCAATTATCACCTCGCCGCCAGCGGCTGGTTTTCGAGCCAGCTCGGCGAGGCGCGCTCAACCGCGCTCGCCGGCCGCAGCCGGGTCGGGCTCTACGATCTGCGCGGGGCGGTGACGCAGTCGCAATACCATCTGCTGTGGCCGAACACGACGATCTCGATCAATCCCGGCTTCCCGAACTTGGCGATCGACGTGTGGATCCCGGACGGACCGAACGCGACCAAAGGCTTTTCCGAGCAATATTTCGCGCCGGGCGTCAGCGAAGAGTTCGCGCGCGACCTGATCGCCTTCAACAAGCAAGTCGGCGCCGAAGACGATGCCTTGACCGCTTCGGTGCAGCGCGGGCTATTGGCCGGGCTGCCCGAACGCGGCCGGCTGTTGACCGGCAGCGAGCAGCTGGTGATCCATTTCCAAAAGCTGGTCGCCTCCGCCCTCGCCGCCACGCCGGGCGGCGGCACGGGAAGCTATTCCTGCGGGTAGCGCCACACGGTCGCCGGCTGCGCCGCGGTTTCGTCGATGGTCCATTGCGGCAGCGCCAAGCCGGGCGCGACATCGCTGAACACCATGCGCACGCGGGTGCCGATACCGACACGCTTGACCATGTCAGCCGGCGCCAGCTGGCCGTCGGGGGTGGCGAGATTGCCGGCGACGCGCAAGGCTTCGTCCGCGGTCGGCTCGCCCTTTTGCGTGTCGAGATCGACCAAGAGGATCAGATAGGGCGTCTTGCCGCGAAATGCCGGCTGGATCGCGTGATGCACCTCGCTGTAGGAATGCACGGCACCCTTGCCTTCGACCCTTTGCCACCTCGATTCGAGGCTCATGCACCACGGACAGGCGGTGGTCGGGGGATAGCGCAGCCTGCCGCATTGCGCGCAGGCCTGCAGATGAAAATCATGGTCGGCGCAATGCCGGAAATATTCGAGGTTCTCGACATCAAGATCGTCGATCGTCAGCCCCATGCCCAGATATTCGCCGCGGATTGGCATTTGTCGCTCCTCGCATATTACTGGCGTCATTCCCGCGAAAGCGGGAACCCAGGGAAACGACCGAGGCGCTTGCCCTGGACCCCCGCTTGCGCGGGGGCGACGAGACGCTTACCACCCCTTGCGCATGACCATCGACGAAGCGGTCGCCGGGTTGGCCCAGCCGAGATTGGCGCTGATCTCGACATCCTTGACCTGGCGACAGCCGCCCTCGCGGTAATCGTAGGTGTGCCGGCGTTTGCCGTCGGCTCCGACCGGGCAGGAATCGTCGGCGTCGTGGCGCAATTGGCGAGTGTTTTCGATGACCATGTTCATGCCGTGAGTATAGCCCTCGCACAGATGACCGCCGCTCGTATTGTTGGGCCGCCTGCCGCCGAGCTCAATGGCACCACTCGACACGTATTGGCCGCCCTCGCCCTTTTTGCAAAAGCCGTAATCCTCGAGCTGCAGCATCGTCGTAAAGGTGAAGGCGTCGTAGGAGCCGGTGACGTCGATATCCTCCGGCCCGACCCCGGCATTGGGCCACAGGATCTTCGCCGCGTAATAGCCGGCGACGGTCGAGATCGGCCCGTGCTGGTAGTGCATGTCGAGCCGCGGCTTCGAGCAGCGGCCGACGACGCCGCGGATCAGCACCAAAGGCTGCTTCATGTCGCGGGCCCGCTCGGCGCTGGTGACGATGACGCAGGTCGCGTTGTCGGTCTCGACGCAGCAATCCAACAGATGCAGCGGCTTGCAGATGAACCGGCTCGATAGCACGTCCTCGATCGTAAAGCGCTTCTTATAATAGGCTTTCGGGTTGTTCGAGGCGTGCTTGCTGTGCGCGACCTTGACCGCGGCGACCTGCTCGGGCTTGGTGCCGTAATCATACATGTGGCGCATGAAGGTCGGAGCAAAGCTCTGCCCGGCGCTCTGCCAGCCATAGGCGCGGTTGTGCAGCATGTCGCCGCCGACGGGTGCCGCCGAGCGTGCGCCGGTGCCGCCGATCCTGACCTGCGAATAGCCGTTCATCGAGCGGAAGATCGCCACCGTCTTGCAGCAGCCGGCCTCGATCAGCCCGATGGCAATGCCGACCAGCGCCTCGGTCGACGAGCCGCCGCCGACCACGTCCATATAGAAGTTGAGGCGGATGCCGAGATCGCCGGCGATAAAGGTGGCCGAGGTCGAATCGCCGCCCGAATAGGACAGCATGCCGTCGATGTCGGTGTTTTTTAGCCCAGCGTCGAGGATCGCGTTCCGGACCGCCCAAGTGCCGAGCGCCCGCGTCGTCTTGCCCGAGCCGCGGGTATAGGTTGTCTCGCCGACCCCGACGATCGCATATTTGTCGCGCAAGTATTTCGGCGTGGTGGCGTCCACCTCGGTTCTCGGCAATGGCATCAGGCTTCTCCCTTGCAGTCTCGTTTTGAGGGCGCTGATCGGCCCGGAAGCACCGGTAATTCGAATCAGTCTTTGGCGAGCAGCGTCGTCGGCGCCGCCACGAGAGCGGGGGCTGCAGCCGTAACTGTGGTCCACAATATGTCGTGATCGATATCGAAATATGCGTGCACCAATCGGTTACGCATTCCCACGATCGCATTCCAAGGAAGATCGGGCAACGCCTCCTTCGTTTCCGTACTGATCCGAGCGGCGGCTTCGCCGGCAATCTCGATCGCCCGTGTCAGCGCGAAGAGCAGCATTTCGTCCGTATCGAGGTCCCTGCGCGAGCGGCCTCCCGCAAAGCGGATCGCCGAATCCAGCGCGTCGACCAAATGTCCTAACCGCACCCGATCTTGTGTGTTGAGGTCGTTGCTGGTCACGTAGCCTCGTAGAGCGGCTCGGCTTCGCGCACCACTTCGTCCCGAAAATAGCGGCTCAATTCCCCCGGTGTCCTCAAATCCACCTGCTTTCCTGAGAGCAAAGCGGTCAGCTCTATCTCGATTTCGACGAGTCCAAAATAGCTCGGTGTGGCCGCGGGCTCGAATTCGACCAGCAAATCGATGTCGCTGTCAGGCCGGTCGGTGCCTTTCAGCACCGAGCCGAACAGCGACAGGCGGCGAATGCCTGACCGGCGGCACAATTCCGCCAGGACCTGCTTATCATACGGGGGTAGGCTCACGGCTCATATCGTCCCGGCAGCGTTCTCGTTCGCGTCACGCCTCCAGCCGGTAGGCCTTGGTCGCCGCACCGCTGAACAGCGCGGTCTTTTCGGCGGCGGAGCAGCCGGCGGCGATGCGCTTGAAAGCATTCCACATGACGGGATAGCTGCACATTCCCTTGTCGACCGGGAAATTGCTCTCGAACATCGAGCGCTGCGGCCCGAAGGCCGCGATGCAGGTTTCGATATAGGGCCGCCACGCCCGTTCGAGATCCTGCGAGGAAGGCGGCTGGTCGTCCTCGAAAAAGGTGAAACCGGAGAGCTTCATGCCGAGCCCGCCCAGTTTGACATAAGTGTTGGGCGACGCGGCGGCGACCTCGCCGATCGACTTCTTCCATGCGGCAAAGGCTTCCTCGCGCTTGCCGGCATAAGGCCCGATCGCCAACGGGCCGCCGACATGGTTCAGCACGATCACCGCCTGCGGAAAGGCGCGCGCCAAGTCGGCGACATCGTCGAGCTGGGTTTGAAACAGCCAGGCGTCAAAGCTGAGCCCGAGGGAGGCCAGCCCGGCAAACCCCTCGCGGAAAGTGCGACCGCGATAAAGCCCCTGTGGCGCTCCCGAGCAATAGATCTCGAGGCTCGGATCGGCGTGCCAGGTGGCGCCGTTGCGGATACCCTTGAAGCGGCCGCCCGAGATCGTGACGTGCCGCTCGAGGATGCCCTTGGCGCGGCTGCCGATCCGCAGATCGACGTTGCCGATGATGCCTGCGATGCAGCGGGTCTTGCCGTATTTGCCAGAAGCGCTCATCGCCGCGACGCCGTTGACGAACTCGGTCTCGCCCAAGGATTTCAGCTCCTGCGGGCCGTCGGCGCGGTACATCTCGCGGCATTCCTCAAAGCAGGTCGCGATGATGTTGTGGCCGCTGCCGGTATCGGCCAACAGGTCTTGGAACAGATAGCGGTTGCCGGGCCGGTCCCACATATGATGGTGCGGATCGACGATCGGCAATTGCACCTCGATGATCTCCTCCTTCCGCCGGTCGAGCCATTCCGGGCGGATCGGCGCATGGCGGCCGGGCGGGATCGCGGATTGGGGCATGGGGGCAGTCCTCGCGATTGTGCTTCAACGCTTCCCCAACTCTGCCCCGCCAACGCCCGCAACGCCATGGTTTTTGATGCGAGCTGCGTGGCCGGACAGCCTGCGATCGACCGCAGACGCTCGACGGGTCTTTGTTGACATCAAGGCATCAGGTTGGTTGTGGCTTGAGTGCTCGATTTTTGAGATGGCGATGACCGGCGCGAGGCGGTGCGGCGCTTCATCCCGCGGCGGATTGGACCGGTCCCCCGCCGCACCGGGCCGGTGATCCAGACGCGGAATCTGACACGAGCTGCTCCTCGCCCAGCCGCTGGCGCCCCCTTCGACAGGCTCAGGAGGGTCAGTGCCGAGCGGGCCAGTGACGAGCGGGTCGGTGACGAGCGGTCAAGCGGCGGCGCGTGGCCGAAGCTCAATTCGCCGCAAAAGAACTGGCAATACGGGTTCTCCAGCCGGCGATCGCATGGCACCTCGCCCGACAGGTTGTGTCCGACCGTTGTGCATGTGCTCGAGAATGAGCAGCCCCGCCCCCAGTCGCGTCGGCAGCCAGGCTGCCCTGGGCCCGGTGTGCACACACCGGCAAAGCGCCGATCGAGACCCCCCCAATCGATCTCCCGCGCCAGCCGCACCAGCGGATGCCCGAGGTCGATGATGCCTTCCAGCGCCGGCGCCTGGCTGTGCCGCCCGCATCTCCCCATGCCGATGAGCTCCCGCCCGACGCCATGCTTCGCGCAGAACGAGAACTCAAAATCGCCGGAAACCGCCGCCCCAGACGCAACTTTTCTACAAACTCGATTCTTTCTCCGCCGTCGATTGGCCCAATCGCCTTAACCGCCTCCCCGTTTTTCACGGACGACGACAAAGCTCTGCCGGCCGATCGGTCGCTGGGCAGAGCATCACCAGACCGAAAACGAACCTTGCGAGGGGCGGCCCGCGCCGCCCTTTTTGCGGCCACGCGACGCTGCTATCCACTTTACACTTTTTTGCCCTGCCCGTGTCGCCGGCTGCTCGCGCATGGTCAAGTATGGCCTACGAGCCATCATCGGCTGATATAGGCATCAGTGAGCAGCGAGAACCGAGAGGCGGGCTTGTGGCTGTGGCACGGCGAGGAGCCACCGCCGCGCGAGGCATCGCCGGAAGCGTCACCGGCTCCATCCCCCTCGTGCGTCGAGAAGCCATCGGCACGCGAGGCACCGCTGGAAACGACGCCGGCTCCGTCGCCCTCGCGCGTCGAGAAGCCATCGGCGCGCGAGGCACCGCCGGAAGCGTCACCGGCTCCATCCCCCTCGCGCGTCGAACGAATAGCATATCTCCTCGGCTCTGTTGCACGGCGCGCCAGGTGGGCAGGCGCGCCGAGTGCTCTGGCGCTGGCCGGGCTTGCAGCGTTGGCCACGGCGCAGCTGCTGCCTACCAACCAGCAAATGGCGCGAAATAGACCCGCGGCTCTATCCCAACCGCCTCGATCGCCGAGCGTTGCGCGCGCCGCCAACCCGGTGCCGCCAATCGCGCAGCCAAGGCAAGCGCGGATACCGCCATTCGCGTTGCCGGCCGCGCATTTCGACCAGGCAGCAGCGCAGCCGAGGTCGATCGCCGAACCGACGGCTTCGCGCGCCGAGCACAAAACGGTCAAAAGGCCGGCAGTGCACAGGCCGCGGCACGCCGTGAGAAGAGCGCACGCCTCGTTCGCTCACCGGTGGTCACCGACGTTTTGGGAGGCTTGCCGCTATCGGTGCGGCTGGGCGGAGCCGGTGACGTGGCACGGCGGGGGCTACTGACCCGACGCTGGCTGCCGGACCCTCCCAAACAAGGAGATGACCGGCGCAGCGGCGCCCCGTTGATCATGGGCGCAGCACCGGCCAGTCGAGGTGCCACCCGCATGCGAGAGGGGTGGCTATGAGCGGAAGTGCGCCTCAGAGGAATGGTGCCTGCAAAGAAAATGGCCGGAACCAATGTTCCGGCCAAGTTTGCACAGGCCCCCCGCGGCGGGACGGCTGCCCGCCATGTGCAGATCAGGGTTCATGCGCGCCTTCAGGATCGGGATGCGGTCGAGCTCGGCCGAGCGGGCGTCGAAATTGAAGGCGCAGGCGATCACGACGTCAAAGCCGGCGCGCGGCATCGACGAGACCCGGGCGCGACACGATGCCGAATTCGGGCCCGACCAGGATCGCCGCCCGCCACTCCGCTGAGCTTGTCGAGTGGTCGAGGGGTCGCCGTCGCTGTAGCGGCCGTATTGTCTTTTGCTGGCGCCGGTCGCGAGCTTCAGCGCTATGCGCAGCAGCTCTGGGTTGGCCTCCTTGTTGGCGCCGCGCAGGTGGGTCCAGATTTTCGCGCCGGCGGCAGCGCGCTCGGAGGCCACCTCAGCGAGCCAGATTGCGGTTTCAACAGCTGGAGACCTCCAATTACCTGGCGGTTTAGGCGGGTTTGTGATTCGATGAGCGGGGTCTGCGCTGGGGGGCGGAGATGCGGGGGCAGGCGGGTTTTTTTGACATTGACGAGCGGCTGAAGCAGCTCTCGGCCAAGGG
>DASYBC010000146.1:0-13015 GCA_036500965.1 Allostellaceae bacterium
CCATTGTAATGGGCATGGTGCGGCGGGGGCCAGGGTGATGCGCATAACCGCCGGTCGCCGGCACGCAAAAGCCCCGGTCGGGGGAGACCGGGGCTTCTTGCCGACCTGTCGACTTGCCCTTCCGACAGGTTCGATTGCATCGTTGGGGGGGACATAACGATGCCGACAACATACTGCGGTAATTTGAGCCCAGATGCAATCCATATTTGAAAATTTAACCACGAACTAGATGCATGGCCTCGCCAAACACGGACCTGCCGCACGCTCGCCATCAACCGGGCGAGCTCGGGGCCGCCGCCGCGGCGAGCTCGGCTTCATCCCAATAGCCGATCAGAATGCCGGATTTGAGCTGCTGGCCCTCGGCATAGCCGGCGATTTTGCGGTCGGGCGTGGTGATCCGGTTGTGGTCGCGCAGCGCCCACTCCAGCAGCGCCTCGCGCAATCGCGCGCATTCGCCCGCCGATTGCGGATCGGGGCTGAGATCGTGGAATTCCCGCGGGTCGCTTTCGAGATCGAACAGCATCGGGCGGAAGCCGGTCGCGTGGATATATTTCCAGCGCCCGTCGAACACCATGTAGAGGCGGCAGTCGCCGATCGGCTGGTTCAGGCTCAGCCGCGCTTCCAGCATCGCGTAATCGTATTCGGAAAACGCGAAGCGGCGCCACTCGGCCGGCGTTTCGCCGCGCAGCAGCGGCATCAAGGAGCGGCCCTCGACGATATGCGGCTTTGCCGCGCCGCCGAAATACTCGAGAAAGCTCGGCACCAGGTCGATCGCCTCGACCAATGCGTCGCACACCGTGCCGCGCGCCATATCGGCCTCCGGCCGCGGATCGGCGACGATCAGCGGCACCTTGACCGCGCAATCGTGAAAGAAATCCTTTTCGCCGAGCCAATGATCGCCGAGATAATCGCCGTGGTCGGAGGTGAAGACGATCATCGTGCTGTCGCTAAGGCCGCGCTCGCCGAGAAACCGGAACAGCACCCCGAGCTGGTCGTCGATCTGCTTGATCAGCCCCATATAGGCCGGAATCACCCGCTGGCGCACCTCCTCGCGGGCAAAGCTGCGCCCCGGCCGCATCGCCATCAGCGCGCGGTAGACCGGGTGCGGATCGGTTCGCTCGGCCTCGGAACGCACCGCCGGCGGCACCTCGCCGCGATAGGGATCGTGATAGGGCGCCGGCGCGATATAGGGCCAATGCGGCTTGATGTAGGAAAGGTGCAGGCACCACGGCCGGCCGTCCCGCCGCGCCGCATCGATAAACTCCATCGCGCGACGGGTGATATAGGGGGTCTCCGAGTGCTCCTCCGGAATGCGCGCCGGCTTATCGGCATGGGCCATGAGCCAGCCGTTCAGGACCGCGCCGTCGGCCCCCTCGGCGGAGTTTGCCCATTCTTCCCACGGGTTTGCCGCGGCAAAGCCGTGCTCGCGCAGATAGGCGTCGTAGCGCGGCCGGGGACGGCTCGGCGGGTGCACCCCGTCATCGCGCTCGAACGGCTCGAAGCCGCATTGCGCAAGGTGCACACCCGTAGCCGAGGCCGGGTCGATGCCGAGCCGGGCCATGCCCTCGCTGTCGGCGGCCATGTGGGTCTTGCCGACCAGCACGTTGCGCACCCCCAATTCGCTCAGATGGTCGCCCAGGGTCGGCTCGCCGACGCGCAGCGGAAAGCCGTTCCAGTTGGCGCCGTGCGAGCGCATGCAGCGGCCGGTGTAAAAGCTCATGCGCGACGGCCCGCAGATCGGCGATTGCACATAGGCGCGGGTGAAGCGCACGCCGCGCGCCGCCAGCGCGTCGAGGTTCGGGGTGTCGAGCCGCGGATGACCATAGCAGCCGAGGTAATCGAAGCGTAGCTGGTCGCACATGATGAACAATATGTTTCTCGGCGCAGGCATCGGCTCCCCTCAAATTTACGCGTGCCTCGCAGCTGGCCCGCCGCGATCCGGCCTCCCAATTCCGCTCGGGCTTGGCGCGAGCGCGCGGATTGGCCACATTAGACCGGCGATCTGACCCAGGGAATGCAATGACGAGCGAGACGGCGAAGGTGGGCGAGCCGGCGGCGGCGGGGCGCGACTTTATCCGCGACATCATCGAGGCCGACCTCGCCGCCGGGCGCGTGCGCGAGGTGGTGACGCGGTTTCCGCCCGAACCCAACGGCTATCTGCATATTGGGCACGCCAAGGCGATCTGCCTCAATTTCGGGGTGGCGCAGGAATATGGCGGGCGCTGCCACCTGCGCTTCGACGACACCAATCCGACACGAGAAGAGCAGGAATATATCGACGCGATCGAGCGCGATGTGCGCTGGCTCGGCTTCGACTGGGGCTCCCACCTGCACCATGCCTCCGACTATTTCGAGCAGCTCTACGAATGGGCGCTGCATTTGATCCGCGCCGGCAAGGCGTATGTCGACGACCTTCCGGCCGACGAGATGCGGCGGCTGCGCGGCACCCTGACCGAGGCCGGCCGCAACAGCCCCTATCGCGAGCGGCCGGTCGCCGAGAACCTCGACCTGTTTTCCCGGATGCGCGCCGGCGAGTTTCCGAACGGGGCGCGAGTCTTGCGCGCCAAGATCGACATGGCTTCGGGCAACATCAATCTGCGCGACCCGGTGCTGTACCGCATCCTCCATGCCGTCCATCCGCGCACCGGCAGCAAATGGTGCATCTATCCGAGCTATGATTTTGCGCACGGCCAGTCGGATGCGATCGAGGGCGTCACCCATTCGCTGTGCACGCTCGAATTCGAGGACCATCGGCCGCTCTACGACTGGCTGTTGGACAATTTGCCGGTGCCGTCGCGGCCGCGGCAATACGAGTTCGCGCGCCTCAATATCAACCATACGGTGCTGTCGAAGCGGTTTTTGACCGAGCTCGTCGCGCAAAACCGGGTCGATGGCTGGGACGACCCGCGCATGCCGACCCTCGCTGGGCTGCGCCGGCGCGGGGTGCCAGCAGCGGCGATCCGCGATTTTGTCCGGCGGGTCGGCGTCGCCCGCGCCAACAGCCTCGTCGATGTCGCGATGTTCGATCATGCGGTGCGCGAGCATCTGAACAAAACCGCCCCGCGGCGCATGGCGGTGCTGCGCCCGCTGAAGCTTACGATCGCCAATTACGCCGGTGGCGCGGTGGAGCATCTCGAGGCGGTCAACAATCCCGAGGACCCGGCGGCCGGGACCCGGTTGATCCCATTCGCGCGCGAGCTTTATGTCGAGCGCGAGGACTTCCTCGAAAACCCACCAAAGAATTTCTATCGGCTGGCGCCGGGGCGCGAGGTGCGGCTGCGCTACGCCTATTTCGTCACCTGCCGCGAAATCGTCAAAAACGCCGAGGGCGAGGTCGTGGAGCTGATCTGCACCTATGACCCGGCAACGCGCGGCGGCACGGCACCCGATGGCCGCAAGGTGCGCGGCACGATCCACTGGGTCGCGGCGGCGCGCTCGCTGCCGGCCGAGATTCGCCTCTACAATCCGCTCTTCACCCGCCCCGATCCCGGTGCCGACGGCGATTTCTTCGCCGATCTCAACCCGCAATCCCGCGAAGTTCTGACCCGGAGCCGGGTCGAGCCGGCGCTCGCCGCGGCGATGCCGGGCGAGCCGGTGCAGTTCGAGCGGCAGGGCTATTTCTGCCTGGACATCGGCTCGGCGCCGGGGCGTCCGGTCTTCAACCGCACGGTCGGGCTGCGCGACAGCTGGGCTAAGGCGCAGTCGGCCAACGGATAGGCGCCCCGCGGCGCTCCCGATTGCTCGCATGGCTGGCGGGCGTGGCGGCGATCAGCTAGGCTGGAGGCGCTCCGACGGGGATGAGGCGGGTGGACGAGGCGGATAATGATCCGGCTCGGCAGTTTGGCCCGTGGCGGCGACACCGGAGCGCCAAGCTGGCGTCCGCCCGGCGGGGAGGGTCCATGAGGGCTGGTTGCAGAATCTTGATTGTCGATGACGACGCCGCGCTGCGCCAGTCGCTGACCGAGCAGCTGGAGCTCAATGAGGAGTTCCTGACCACCGAATGCGACACGGCTGCCGCGGCCTTGGAGATTGCAAAAAGAGAGCGGTTTGACGCGATCCTGCTCGATGTTGGGCTGCCCGACATGGATGGGCGCGATCTGTGCCGCCTGCTGCGGCGCGAAGCGGTACAAGTGCCGATCTTGATGCTGACCGGATCGGACAGCGATGCCGATACGGTTCTCGGCCTCGATTCGGGCGCCGATGATTATGTGACAAAGCCGTTCCGGCTGAACGTGCTGCTCGCCCGGCTGCGCGCGCATCTGCGCCAGAGCGAGCACAGCGAGGACGCCGAATTCACGATCGGCCCCTATACCTTCCGCCCGCGGGCCAAGCTGCTGGCCGATCCGAGCGGCCGCAAGCGGGTACGGTTGACCGAAAAGGAGACGGCGATCCTCCGCTATCTCTATCGCGCCGGCGATCGGGTGATCGGGCGCGATTTGCTGCTCGGCGAGGTATGGGGCTACAACGCCGGGGTGACGACACATACGTTGGAGACCCACGTCTACCGTCTGCGCCAAAAGATCGAGCGCGACCCGGCGCGCGCCGAGATTCTGGTGACCGAGCCGGGCGGCTATCGGCTCATCCCTTGAAGCGGCCGATCCCTTGAGGTGGATTGGGCGTGGCCGCAGCCGCGGATGACGCCTCCCGGCGCCTGTTGATCGTCAGCGGAGCCGACCGCGCCTATTTCCCGCTGTTGCGCGACATGGTGTCCTCGGCGCGGGCGCAGCGCGCCGACGCGGCGATCGGCATCCTCGATGTCGGGCTCGATCCGGAGCAGCGCGAATGGCTGGCGCCGCGTGTCACCCATCTCGTGCATCCGGCATGGGACATCGACTTTCCAGGCCGGGAGAAGACCGCCGAGGCGCGCAAGGCGCAGTTCGCTCGCCCCTTTCTGCCGCGCCACTTTCCCGGCTACGAGACCTATCTGTGGATCGACGCAGACGCCTGGTTGCAGGATTGGGCTGCGGTCGAGCTTTATGCCGCAGCCTCCGGCGCCGGCAAGCTCGCGATCACCCCGGAGATCGACCGCGCCTATAAGCGGCACTACAAGCGGCCCAAGCTGTTTGGGCGGACCTTGGCGTGGAAAAACTACCGCGAGGCGTTTGGCTGGCGCGCGGCCGATCGGCTCGGCCGCAACCCGATCGTCAATTGCGGCGTCTTCGCGCTGCGGGGCGACGCGCCGCATTGGGACGCATGGGCGCAGGTCATGGCACGGGTGGCGCAGCGCACCCGGTTTTTCTTCGTCGAACAGACGGCCCTCAATTATGTGATCTTCGCCGAGCATCTGCCGGTCGATTTTCTGCCGGCCTATTGCAACTGGATGCCCGGCGATGCGGCGCCGGCTTTCGATGCCGACCGCGGGCTGTTTGTCGAGCCCTACTCGCCGCATCAGGTGATCGGCGTCATGCACCTTGCCGGGCGCGAGCAGAAGAGCCACGTGTTCCGGCTGAACCGGCTTGATGGCGGCACGGTCGAGACTTCGCTGCGTTATAGCGCGAGCCGCGCTTTGTGCAATCCCCGGCCAGACAAGCTCGGGACAATTCGTTCGCCAAGTGCCGGCGTGCTTTCTGAATCGATGCGGCACTTGCGCGCCAACCCGACGCCCGGGGTTTGCTGAGCACCGAGCCGCTTGGCGCGTCGGCTGCGGTTGCTGAGGGGTGTCGCCGAAGCAAAACCATTGATGCGCCTGGACAAGCGTCGTGCTCCACGATACTTCCTCATTCGACCGTTGGCGACGGCTTGAGCATGAACTGGGCGTTCGCTCGCATCTCGATCTCGACGCGCAGGAAGCTCGCTTCGATCCTGCTGGCGGTGACGATTTTTACGCTGCTCGCGAGCTTGTCCACGCTCGCCAAGGGCAGGCCGCTTGCGTACGGCGTCTTGAACGGAATTTTTGTCGGCACCGGCGTCGGCCTTTTCGAAGAGTTCTATGTACAGAGCCTGCGTGGTCGCTGGTTCCGCAGCCTTCACCCGCTGCTTTCGATCATCATTTACACAGCGGTTGTCGCCATCCTGTTCGTTCTTGCGGTTAACCTGACTCATTTGCTGCTTTATCGCTTATATCCTTTACCGGTTACTTATAAGAGGCTGGTGTTCGCTCTTCCCAATGTCATTGTATATTCGGTAATCGGCATTGTCGTCATGCGCGCAGTTCATTTCATCGGGATCGAGACGCTGTTCCATCTGATGATCGGCACCTATCACCGCCCCGTGGTCGAACAGAAGGTCCTCGTCTTTGTCGACATCAACAACTCCACCGGATTGGCCGAGAGGCTCGGGGGGCTGAAGATCAAGTCCTTAGTTGGCAAGTTTCTGTTCGACATTTCCAAGCCGATCACCGATTTCGGCGGCGAAATCTATCTGTATAAGGGCGATGGTCTGATCGCGATCTGGGATTGGCGCGAGGCGGTTCGCGACGACCGGATATTGCGGGCGATTGACGCCGTGTTCGCCGCCGTTGGCCGCGAGCGAGGCCGCTATCTGGCGCAATTCGGGGTGGCGCCGACCTTCCGGATCGGGGTCCACGGCGGCGATGTCGTGGTCAGCGAGCAGGGCGACACGAAGCGATCGATTGGAATTTACGGCAGCACCATTAATATTGCCTCGCGCATCGAAGAAGCGGCCAAGGCCCACGGCGTCGCCTGCGCGATATCGGGCAGTGTCGCCCGCGAATTGTCCGACCCGTCGATGCGGCTGCACCCGATCGGCTACGAACGGATCGCGGGCATCGCCGCCGAAATCCCGATCTTCGAGTACCAGGGCGACAGCCGGCCGGCTTCCCGGTCGGCCAAACGGTGGAACGCCGGGACGGAGCGGACGGAGCAGGGGGTCGTCGCTCGGCTTAAAGCGCTTTCCGAAAGGTCAAATTGATCCGGCTGCGGCCGGTCAGCGGGTGCTCGGCCTCGGCGAGCGGCGCCACGCCGTGATAGACGAGGCGGGACGGGCCGCCCCAAAGCACGACGTCGCCGCTGTCGAGGCGAATGCGTCTGGCCTGGTCTGATGAGGGCTCCCGACCGTCGCCCGGCATCGCAGATCGACTTAGTTGATGATACGGCGGAAGGTGAGATTGACCCTCGCGCCGCAGTGCCGGGTCTCTTTTAAAATGCCGTGCTTCCAGTGGCGCTGCGTATCCCCCCTCATCAGCAGTACGCTGCCCGAGGCCAGCCGTAAGTGGACAGGCCGCACCGCCTTTGAAGTCTTGTGCTTCATGATAAAGACACGTTCCTCGCCCAAGCTGAGCGAGCCTATGACTGGCCGCTCGCCCAATTCTGGCTCATCATCACTGTGGAATCCCATGCTATCCTGATTGTCGCGGTAGTAGTTTAGCAATACGCTATTGAACGGCGAAGCGACTGCCCGCTCAATTCGCGTTTTGATGTCAAGGAGGGAGAGCGTCCAGGGCATCGGGTGCAGCTGGATGCCGGAGTAAGCATAGCTCCTGCCGGCATCGCCGTACCAGGCAATGAGCCGCGGCTGAACCATCTTCTTGCCCCATACGACAACATGCTCCGAGCGCCAAGGGACCCCGGCTATGAGTTGCTGGAGGACCAATGCGCCGGGCTGCGCGAGTTCGAGATGGCGGAGATAGAACACTTCGGCATCCTGCATGGGTATGCGCTCCAGGTGAGCGCCTTCCGCAAACAGGTCTGAGGCCATGTGTCATCCCTTCCTTAACACCCGAAGGGTCATCGTGGTCTGGATCTTCGGATTGTGATTGAACTTCTTGCTGTATTCCGCCAACTCCGACTTCTGCTCCGTGTAACTCGGTGTAATCCGAACGTTCTCATGGCACAGAATCTGCTGGAGCTTGGCGGCCTCGCTCTGTTGGTGGAAGTAATTATTGAACTGATCGGAGCCGTTATCGGTGTAAATGAAGATGGCACCAGCCTTTGCGTTCCCGAACAGCTCCTGCCAGAATGCTGTCACCTTACCGGTCCTGTCGGCATCGAGACAGTAGACCTCGGAGACGAAGTAGCTTAGAGTGAACAGGTCAGCCCGAAGGAATTTTCGTTGATATTTCCATGACGCTGGATCTGTGACATCCAGGGCCTGGAAGTTGGCGTTGAGCTGGATCCTCATATTCAGCGACGCGTCCAGCTCCGTCCAGGTGTCGGCCCAGGCCTGCTCCCTGTCGAGCAGGTAACAGGTGATTTTGTTGACGCTTTCGGATCCTTTATGTTCATCGAGATATTTGAGGACCCCAATGATGTCGCTGCCCGGTCCGCCGCCGACGCAGGAGACGCGTGCGTTCTCGCCGGTGAAGATGGGACCCCCCAGCTTGGCACGGAGCATCTTCAGCCCCTGGACTAGATAGTCTCCGTGCGCGGCTACATACTTGAACACATAGGCGAACCGTGTCGCCGGGTCCTTGTAATCCACTGCCTGCCGCCCCGTAACGGTGAGGCTACCGTAGCTGGCAGAGAGGTAGCTGATCCGGTCCCGGATCTCCTCGTCAACCTTACCCCCATAGGTCTGCTTGGCCTCGCCATACAGCTCATCGAGTGCGAGCTTGACGAGTTCGAAAATGGTCATATTTTCTCTCAGTCGATGCGATGTCACGCATATTTAGTGCGCCGCAAAGATGGCGCAACCTTACAGCGAGGCAGTCTGCGGCCCTGCTGCGCATGACGAGCGACAACAGGGCCCGACCGAGAGAACCGCGAAGACTGCCCGGCTAAGCGGGCAGTCTTCGCGGTCAGCTAACAGATCGATACGATGGCACGGCCGCTGCGAGCAGACCGTCGATCAGGGCGCCCAGCTCAGCCGCAGGCGACCGCGTAGACGTCGCGAACCCCCTCGGGCAGGCGATGCTCGCTCCAGCTCTGCCCGCCATCCTGGGTTCCGAACACCTGGCCAAAGCGCGATACGCCATAGATCTGGTTCGGGTCCTGCGGATGCACCGCGACCCCCATCATCGTCGCCTCGGCCTTGATCCCGCGGTCGAAGCGCTTCCAGCTCTGCCCAACATCGTCGCTTCGATAGATCGCCCCGTCGGTGCTGCGCGCCGCCGGGCTGAGGCAGGCGTAGAGGACCTTCGGATCCTGGCGCGAGACGCGGATGTCGCGGCCATAGGTCAAGGGCGAAAACCGGCCGATCTCCATGTCCTGCCAGCTCTGGCCCTTGTCGTTGCTGCGAAAGAGGCCCATGCGGTTGGCGAGGAACACGGTGCTGGGGGCGGCGGCGCTGCACGCCAGCGCATGGCCGTCGAGCATGCCCTCGATCTCGGTCTGGCTGCCGATCCGGCTGCGGTATTTCGGCTGCTCGCAAAAGCGGATCAGATCGGCGGTGCAGTCTTCCCAGCTCTCGCCGCCGTTGCGGCTGCGCATGGCGCCATTGGCCTCGAGCGTCGCATAGACGTCGTCCGGCGAGTTCGGGTCGACATCGAGCCGCATGACCCGACAGGCGAACTGCATGATGACCCGGTTGGGCAGGCCGGGATCGGCCATCTTGCGCCAGCTGTCGCCGCCATCGTCGCTGCGGTAAACGCCGGGCGGGGTGGCGCCGGCATAGATGATCCGCGGGTTCTTGGGATGGATGCAGACCGACCAGATGTCGGCCTCGGGGTCGGGCAGGGCTAGCCGTTCCCAGCGCGCGCCGCGATCGGTGCTGCGAAAGGTGCCCTTGGTGGTGCCGATATAGACGGTGTCGGGATGCTCGGGATGGACGGTGATCGCATGGACCTCGGCGCCTTCCGGCAGGCCGTTGGTCAGATGCTGCCATCTATCCTCGCCGGCGGTCTGGCGAAACACGCCGCCCAAGGTGCCGCCCATCGACCGCGCCGCGCCGGCATAAACATTCGTGGCCGCCATGATCTCCTCCCTCGGCTGAAATTCGCGGGAGAGCATACGCTTCAATCGGCGTTTGCCGCAAAGCATTAGCGATCGGGGGGCTGCCGCCCGCGGAACGGATCGGCTATGGTGCCCTCAACTCACAGCAAAGATGGATCAGCGGCATGGCGGTTACGGCAAAGCGCAGGCTCGGCAAGGGCGGGCCGGAGATTTCGGCGATCGGGCTCGGCTGCATGTCGCTGTCCGGGGTCTACGGCAAGAGCGGCGACGAGGCAGGCATCGCGCTGATCCATCGCGCGATCGAGCTCGGCGTCGATCATTTCGACAGCTCCGACATGTATGGCTGGGGACAGAACGAGGAGTTGCTCGGCCGGGCGCTGAAGGGCCGGCGCAATGGCATCGTAGTCGCCAGCAAATTCGGCCAGACCCGGCGGCCGGGACAGGCGAACGGCGTCGACGGCACCCCGGCCTATGTTGCCCGGGCCTGCGAGGCGAGCCTGAAGCGGCTCGGCGTCGATGTGATCGACCTCTATTACCAGCACCGCGTCGATCCGGCGGTGCCGGTCGAGGAGACGGTCGGCGCCATGGCCCGGCTCGTCGAAGCCGGCAAGGTGCGGTATCTCGGGCTGTGCGAGGCGCGCCCCGAGCGCATCCGCCGGGCGCACGCGACCCACCCGATCGCCGCGGTGCAGAGCGAGTTCTCGCTGCTCTACCGAGAGGAGGCGACCGAGACCCGCGAATTGACCCGCGATCTCGGCATCAGCTTTTTCGCTTATGCGCCGCTCGGCCGCGGCCTCCTGACCGGCGACATCCCCGATGTCGCCAACCTCGCCGAGGGCGACACCCGCGGCCGTCACCCGCGCTTCATGGGCGACAACTTCGCCAAAAACCGGGCGTTGGTCGAGCAGATCGAGACGATCGCCCGGGAAAAGCACTGCACCCCGGCGCAGCTGGTCCTGGCCTGGCTATTGGCGCAGGGGCCGGACGTGATCCCGATCCCCGGCACCAAGCACATTGCCCGCCTCGAAGAAAATCTCGGCGCGCTCGAGGTGCGGCTCACCGCCGCCGACACCGACCGCATCTCGGCCACGATCCCGATCGGCGCCGCCGCCGGCACCCGCTACCCCGAAGGCGGCATGCGCGGGGTGTATATCTAGTGTATCGACTCTGACGCTTGTCGCCCACGGAAAACGCGTCCGCCCATGGCCGCAGCCCCGAGGCCGCACGATCCGCGATCCGGCAAAACCACCCTCGCCCAGATCGTCGCCCGCGGACTCGGCGTCGGCTTCCGCGCCACCTCCGGCCCAGTTCATCCAGCGCGCCGGCCACCCTCGCCGCAATCCTCGACCTGCCCCATTTCACCCTCATCGGCGCCACCGCTTCGGCGGGAGTCCCAGCCGCTCGGTTCTTCATCGTCAGCCCAGGTGAGGGGTCACCCAAAAATCGGATTCGACGCCCCCAAAATACCCTTCTCACTCATCTGCCGCAAAAGCGCGGCAACTCCCTCGTCGGGCAACGTCAACAGAAACGGCTCCGCCAGCACGACCGCAAGCGCACGTTCCCCCTCCACCACCCGCCGCTCCACGACCTCACCGTCCCGCCGCACGGTCACCCGGCCATTCAGAAACGTGTGCCGCATCCGCTCAGCTCCCGCCCGGGCCACAATAAGGTTCTCGGTAAACAACCCAGGATACGTGGCACAGAACCAGTTCCCCACCTCGTAATCAATGTCCAGTGTCGGTCGCAGCGAAAACCGATACAGATGCTGCCAACTGCCCGCGAGCCTCGCCTCCAGCACCAACTCCTCACTCGCCGGTCTCAGCCGCATGGCCTCATGCAGCGTCTGCTGCTCCAGACCCGGTTGCAGACGCAACGGTAGGGTCGCCGTCTGATGCCCGAACCCCACATCCGCCAGGAATGGCCCCTCCGGCAAATCAACCCGCAGAATCATGTGTGTTGCCGGTGTAAACGCATCCGCCGGGCCCCCGAGGACCACCCGCGCTACCAGGCTCGTCACGTCAAACCCAAGCGCGATCAGGCCGGCACGCAGCAGAGCGTTGTGTTCGAAGCAGTATCCGCCGCGCCGGGAGGCAACCATCTTCGCCTGCAGCGAGGCGACATCCAGCTTCGGCGCCCGCCCCAGGAACGGATCAATGTTTTCAAACGGGATGGACGCGCTGTGCGCCGCGATCAGCCCGCGCAGCGCCGGCAGGCTCGCCTCCCGCGTGCCAGCATAGCCGATCCGGTTCAGGTATCCGTCCAGGTCGAATGCGGTTTCGGCCATGTCCTTTAGTTCTCCCGATCACGGAGCCCACTCTATGCCGGCTCCAAGTGTACCAACTCTAACGCTTGTCGTCCGCGGCGAACCTTTTCGAGGATGGAAGCGGCAGAAGCGGTCCAAACGAAGGGCGTTGGATCGGCATTGTGCTTGTTGAGGTACTCCTGGATGGCAGCCTCGAGTTCGGCAACACTCCTGAAGACGCCGCGCCGGATGCGATCCTCAGTGATCAGGCCGAAGAAACGCTCGACCTGGTTGAGCCAGGATGCCGAGGTGGGCGTGAAGTGCATGTGGAAGCGCGGATGGCGTTTGAGCCATGCCTTGACCGTGGAGTGCTTGTGGGTCGCGTAGTTGTCGGCGATCAAATGCACATCCAGGCCCTTAGGCGTGCTGCGATCGATGGCCCGCAGGAAACGCAGCCATTCGTGGTGGCGATGTCGCCTCATGCATTGGCCGATGACGCGACCGGTGGCGACGTCGAGAGCGGCGAAGAGCGTCGTCGTGCCGTGGCGCCTGTAGTCGTACGTCATCGTTCCGGCCCGTCCCTTCTTCATCGGCAGGCCCGGTTGCGTGCGGTCGAGCGCCTGGATCTGGCTCTTCTCGTCAACCGAGAGAACGAGCGCGCGCTCCGGCGGATCGAGATAAAGGCCGACCACGTCCGTGACCTTATCGACGAACTGCTTATCATTGGACAGCTTGAAGGTCTTCGTCAAATGCGGCTTCAGCTAGTGCGCTGCCCAGATGCGCTGCACGCTGGTGTGGCTGAGACCGACCGCCTTGGCGAGCTGGCGCGCCGACCAGTGCGTTCCCGCTAGCCCGGATATCTCACCGGGATGAGTGCATCGGGGTTCTGAAAGAGGGATAATTCTTCTGCGACAAAGGCTTATCCGGTTGCAGAGGAGGTCCCCGATGCCGACAGAGTGTAGTCCGGCGACGATGCTTTTTGCAC
>DASYBC010000147.1:0-26822 GCA_036500965.1 Allostellaceae bacterium
GTGCAAAAAGCATCGTCGCCGGACTACACTCTGTCGGCATCGGGGACCTCCTCTGCAACCGGATAAGCCTTTGTCGCAGAAGAATTATCCCTCTTTCAGAACCCCGATGCACTCATCCCGGTGAGATATCCGGGTTAGGCCGAGAGCCGAGCGGAAGCCATGCTCGATCGCGGCGACGATGAAGGCAGGCACGTTTGGTCGCGGATCAGAACAGCAATCCGGGCGCTACAGGTGCATCGAGGGCCGCGCCGACGCGACGCTCGCCGCGGCGGCAGTCCGAATTGAACGAGCCCAACCAAGGACCTCAGGCCCAACGGCACGCGATGCTCGCGCCCAGCCTTCATGCGTGCGGGGCGGCACCGTCCATAGCAGTTCGGCAAGGTCGATCTCGGACCAGTGGGCGCCGATCACTTCACCGGTGCGCGCCGCGGTCAGGATCGCAAACTCGAGAGCCCAGGCGGCGACACCCTGTTGTCGCCTAAGCACGGCCATGAACGCCGCCAGCTCGGCAAAGGACAGCGCCGCGTGGTGCTCGACCCGGCGGACCTTAGTTTTTTTCGGCAACAGGTTCCCGAGATGTCCCGCCACCGCGCCGGGTTCTCGCCTGGCGGTAACCGCGCGCCGCGCCCAATCGAGAACGCTTTCGATGCGCCCTCGCACCCCGGCTCGCTGTTTCCGGCTTTGTCGTCCAGATCGGCTCGACCGCCTTCATAACGAGCGGCGTGTCGATCGCCTGCGCCGGCAGTTCGCCGAGCACCCGATTAGACATAAGCCGCGAGCGTCGACGGCCATTGTGCAGCATGCTTCTGCGATCGCGATACGGGACACAACCGGGACACCGATTGCCGCCTATCCACGTATGCCCTGAAATTATTGGCGTCCCCTACCGGATTCGAACCGGTGTTGCCGCCGTGAGAGGGCGGTGTCCTGGGCCTCTAGACGAAGGGGACGAGGCGCACTCTTGTTTAATAGCGGCTGGCGCTGTCGCGGGCAAGCGCGCCGCGGCCGCCTGGCGGGCCCGGGCTCGGGGTACGCGCCGGTCGCCGGATCCAGCCGCCGCCCAGCACCCGGTCGCCGTCGTAAAGAACGGCCGCCTGGCCCGGTGCCGCCGCATGGGCCGGTGCGGCGAACACGAGCTCGGCCTCGCCGGGCACCGCCCCCGGGTAGAGTGTCGCCGGCATCGGCGGCTGCGTCGAGCGCAGCTTTGCCGCAAGCTCGACCCCCGCCGGGCTCGGCGGCTGCGGCAGCAGCCAATTCAGCTCGCCGAGCGACACCCGGGTCTGGGCTAGTGCCGCACCCGGTCCGACCACCACCCGGCGCCGCTCCGGCTCGATCGCCAGCACGTGCAGCGGCTCGGCCGCGGCGATCCCCAGCCCCTTGCGCTGGCCGATGGTGAAGCGGGCGATGCCGCGATGATGGCCGAGCACCCGTCCCTCATGATCGACAATCTCGCCCGGCTCCGCGGCCTCGGGGCGCAGCCGCTCGACCAGATCGGCGTAGGAGCCCCGCGGGACAAAGCAGATGTCTTGGCTGTCCGGCTTGTCGGCGACGGCGAGGCCAAAACGCCGGGCCAAGGCGCGGGTCTCGTCTTTGGCGAGCCCGCCCAACGGGAAGCGCAGGAAATCGAGCTCGCCGCGGGTCGTCGCAAACAGGAAATAGCTCTGGTCGCGGGCTGCGTCGCAGGCACGATGCAGCTCGGGCCCGACTGGGCCGGCCACCCGGCGCACGTAATGCCCGGTTGCCAGCGCCGAGGCGCCCAGATCGTGCGCGGTGCCGAGCAGATCGCGAAACTTGATCCGCTGGTTGCAGCGGATGCACGGCACCGGAGTTTCGCCGCGGCGGTAGGATTCGGCGAAATCCTCGATCACCTCGGCGCGAAATCGGTCCTCGTAGTCGAGCACGTAATGGGCGATGCCGAGGCGCTCGGCGACCCGGGCGGCGTCGTGGATGTCCTGCCCGGCGCAGCACGCCCCCTTCCGCCCGAGCGCCGCGCCGTGATCGTACAGCTGCAAGGTGATGCCGACGACCTCGAAACCGCGCGCGGCCAGCAATGCCGCCGCCACCGAGGAATCGACCCCGCCCGACATCGCGGCGACGATCCGGTGGTCTGCCGGATTGCCGGCAAGCCCGATGTCATCAAAAATGTCCGTCACATGGCGACTATAGAGCTGCGCTATCGGCTTGCAACCGGGTCCGAGCGATGCCGGCCGGCTTCAGCCGGACAAAGCGCGCTCGATCGCCGCTGCCAGATCGCGAGATCGATAAGGCTTATGCACAAAGACCTCGTCCGGCGCCGGCAAGCGCTGCCGCAGCGCGGCGTGTCCGACATAGCCCGAGGTAAACACAATCTTGACCGCGGGATCGAGCCGCCGTGCCTTCTCGGCCAGAGCGAGGCCGTCGAGCTTCCCGGGCATCACCAGATCGGTAAAGATCAAGTCGATCCCGCGTTCGGCTTTGAGGATGGCGAGAGCGGCGTCGCCGCTCGCCGCCACCATCGTTCGATAACCCAAAAATTCGAGAAAATCGGCGGCGAGCTCGCGCAGCTCGGGATCGTCCTCAACGACGAGAACATTGACCGCCCCCGCCGTCTTGCCTGCCCGAGACGCTGACACGTAAAGCCTCGCCAGCGACGCCAATTGCGTCATGACGGGTCAACACCGGGGTCGCGCGCGAATTCCCGACCAGGCACGCCGGCGCCGCAGGTATGGACAAGCTACCGTGCGGCCGCAAGCCCCATCTGCCAGAAATCGGCTTCGAGCCTCGCGGCGGTCGAAACCGCGGCGGCGAGGGCGGCAAACCGTGCTTCTCCGCCGCGCCGCGCGAATTGCTGGTCGAGCGCCGCCTCGGCCTCCCCGGCCAGGCCCTGATACTCGGCGCCGGCGTGCATTTCGAGCCACTCGCGGTAGCGGTTGGCCTCAAGCCGCGTCGCCGGGTCGGCCATGCGCTCGGCCGCGATCACGGCGTAGCCGATGACGCATGGGACAAGCGCCGTTTCGAGGTCGAGCCTGTCGCCAGCCAACCCGCGGTCGAGCATAAAGCGGGTACATCGGACATGCGCCGGCCGCAGCTTCAGCCGAGCAGCAGGTTGCGGGTCGCCGCGGGCAGCCGCACCGTCAGCCCGTCGAGCTCCTCGGTGATAACGATCTGGCAACCCAGGCGCGAGGTCTTGGAGAGGTTGAAGGCGAGGTCGAGCATGTCATCCTCGTCCTCGCTCGCCGCGTCGAGCCGGTCGTACCATTCGGGATCGACAATGACGTGGCAGGTCGAGCAGGCGAGCGATCCCTCGCACGCCCCTTCGATGTCGATGCCGTGGCGATGGGCGATTTCGAGCACCGACAGCCCGACCGGGGCATCGACTTCGCGCCGCGCGCCGTCGCGCTCGACAAAGACCATTTTCGGCATCAGCCGAGATCGGTGCCGGCCCCGCCCGGCTCCGGCCGCGGCGCCAGATCCTCGGCGAGGAGCGCGGCGGCAAGCCCCGGGGCGGCGCCCGGCTGCAGCTCAGCCGCCGCGACGAGCCGCAGGACCATGAGCCCGGCTTGCCCGGCGGCCTCGGTCAGACGCGTCGCAGCCGTGCTGTCCACGGCCGACGCGACGATGACCGTATGCGTCGCCGGCCGGGCGAGCGCGCGTTCCGCCCGCAGCCGCGCCCTGATAAACAGCTCCGTCCATTGGTCAATGCCGGCATCCGGGCTGGGCACCGGCAAATCCTGCTCGAATCCCTCGCGATCCTCGAGCACCACAGGGTTGCCGCCGACCGACACCGCCACCAACGCCCTGGCGCCGCCGAGGTCGATGCCGATCGCCATCCCGGGAAGACCCGGATCGGCCGGGCCGCCCTCCGGCTCCTCGATCTGAAACAGCTTCACGCGAAACCCGACCGCAACGGCCTAGACATGAAACGACTCGCCGCAGCCGCAGCGGCCCTTTTCGTTTGGGTTGCGAAAGGTAAAGCCGTTTTGCAGCTTTTCCTCGACGTAATCCATCTCGGTGCCGAGGATGAACATCACCGCCTTCGGATCGATCAGCACGGTGACACCCTTGTCTTCGACGACCTCGTCGAACTTGCCCTTCTCGTCGGCGTATTCGAGCGTGTAGCTGAGCCCCGAGCAGCCGCGCGCGCGCACCCCAATCCGCACCCCCGCCGACGGCTTGCCGCGCTTGGCCAGCAGCGCCTGGATCCGCTGCGCCGCGGCTTCCGTCACCATCATGGCCTGCGTTCTCGCCCTCATCCGCTTCTCCAACCGATGCTCTTGCAAGGTTATGTGGGTATTGCGCCGCGTTGGCGCTCTATTTTGCTGTCGGCGGCGAGGCGCTGCGCTGCCGCGGCCAGCGCATCGACCGCGAAATCGATTTCGGCGGCGGTGTTGAAGCGGCCGATGCCGATGCGGATCGCCGAATTGGCGACCGCGTCGGAAAGCCCGAGCGCGCGCAGCACATAGGACGGCTCGATCGTCGCCGAGGTGCAGGCCGAGCCGGTCGAGATCGCGATCGATGGGCAGGCCTCGATCAGCGCCGGTGCCTCGATCCCCGGAAAGCTCAAATTAAGGTTGCCCGCCAAGCGCTGCTCGGCGTCGCCGTTGAGGTGGAGCCCGGAAACTCGCCGCTCGAGCCCGCGATATAGCCGATCGCGCAGCTGTTGCAGCCGCTCCCCCTCTTCTTTCATCTCGGTCATGGCGATTGCCGCGGCGCGGCCGAGCCCAACGCAGAGCGGGGTCGGTAAGGTGCCGGAGCGCAGCCCGCGCTCCTGTCCGCCGCCATCGATTAGCGGCAGCAAGCGCACCCGCGGACGCCGCCGCCGGATATAGAGCGCGCCGACGCCTTTTGGCCCATAGACCTTATGGCCGGAGATCGACATCAGATCGATCTGCATCGCCTCGACATCGAGCGGGAGCTTGCCCACGGCTTGGGCAGCGTCGCTGTGCAGCAGCACACCCTTCCGATGGCACAGCGCGCCGATTTCGGCGAGCGGCTGGATCACGCCGATCTCGTTGTGCGCCGCCATGACCGAGGCCAGCAAGGTGCGCTCGGTCAGCGCCGCCGCCAATTTGTCGAGGTCCACCAGCCCATTGGGCTCGACCGGCAGATAGACGACCTCGAACCCTTCGCGCTCAAGCTGCGCGCAGCTTTCGAGCACGCATTTGTGCTCGGTGGCCAAGGTCACGATCCGGTCTCGCGGCATGTCGCCCTGGGGATGCGCGCGCGCGAACCGGGCCGCCCCTTTGATCGCGAGATTGTTTGCTTCGGTCGCGCCCGAGGTGAACACGATTTCGCGCGGGTCGGCATGGATCAGCGCCGCAAGCTCGGAGCGCGCGCGCTCAACCGCTTCGGCGCCGATCCGTCCATAGAGGTGGCTGGTGCTGTGCGGATTGCCGAAATCCTCGGTGAAATAGGGCAGCATCACTTCCAGCACGCGCGGATCGACGCGCGTCGAGGACTGATTGTCGAGATAGATCGGCAACTTGTTCGCGCCGTCGGGGCGGAACGCCTGGCCGGATGTTGGGGTCATGCCGCGCGCGCCTCCTCGGCACCGCCGCGCCGGCGGCGGTAGAGCGCCGTCCAGGATTGCAGAAAATGGGCCGCATCGGCCTCGGTCGAGCCCCAGCCGAGGCTGACCCGGATCGTCGAGCGGGCGATATCGGCCGAGGCGCCCATCGCTGCCAGCACATGGCTCGGCCCGACCTTGCCCGACGAGCAGGCGGCGCCGGCGCTGACCATGACGCCATCGAGATCGAGCGCGATGATCTGGGTTTCCGCAGCAACGCCGGGCATCGCGATCGCCGTGGTGTTGGGCAGGCGGGGCGCTGCAGCGCCAACCACAACGGCCTCAGGCGCAATCGCGCCAATCTCGGCCTCCAGCCCGTCACGCAGCCGGCGAACCCGGTCATAGACCGCTATCTCGGCGGCGGCGGCTTCGGCCGCGGCGGCAAACCCGGCGATCCCGATCAGGTTCTCGGTGCCGGCGCGGCGTCCGCGCTCCTGGCCGCCGCCGCGCAGCAGCGGCAGCGGGTCGAGCCCGCCAATCGCGACCAGCGCGCCGGTTCCGGGCGGGCCGCCGAGCTTATGCGCCGAGAGGGTGACGAGATCCGCCCCGATTGCGAAGGCGTCGAGCGGGATCTTGCCGGCGGCCTGCACTGCATCGCAATGCAACAACGCGCCGCGCGCATGCGCCAGCGCCGCAATCGCGGCCACCGGCTGGATCACCCCGGTCTCGTTGTTGGCGAGCATGACCGAAACCAGAGCCGGGCTCGAACGCGCGGAAAGCATGCTTTCGAGCGCATCGAGCCGGACGATTCCATCGCGATCGACCGGGATCTGCTCGGCTTGGTGGATCGCGCGCAACACCGAATCATGCTCGACCGCTGACACCAGCGCGCGTTCGCGCCCGGCCCCCAGCAAGGCCAGATGGTTCGCCTCGGTGCCGCCGCTGACAAAAGTGACGCCGTCGCTCGTTGCGCCGACCAGCGCTGCGACTGCCGCACGGGCGCGCTCGACCGCGGCGCGCGCCGCCCGGCCCCACCGGTGCACCGACGAAGGATTGCCGCAATGCGACATCGCTGCGGCCATTGCCGCCGCCGCTTCGGGGCGCAGCGGCGCGGTGGCGTTCCAGTCGAGATAGGTCTCCTTCCGAGGCATAGTGCTGCTGCTCACGGGCTTCCGGCCGCCGCGGCATCGCCGCCGGCAAAGGTTGCGCAACGGCTCCGTCCGCGGGTCGCGAGCACGCGGCGCTCGCAACCATCATCGACCGCCAAAATCACCTCGGCGATCCGCATCGCGCCGCGGTTACGGCCGAGCAGGCGGCCGCCGCCCGGCCCGCGCACGCTTTTGACGAGACCGCTGTTGCGCAGCATCGCAAACAGCTGATCGAGATAGGAGAGCACGATCTCCTGACGCTCGGCGATCTCGGCGAGCGGCACCGGATCGCCACCGTTGCGCTGGGCAAGATCGACCATTGCCATGACCGCGTAGCGCCCTTTGGTGCTGAGCCTCATGCCGCGATTCTCACGAGGATCGAGCGCCCGCCTGCTGATCGTCGACGCCATTGCCGCCCGAGGCGACCAGGCGCAAGCCAGTGGCTCCGGCAGCGCCAGAAGCCTCGTCCGCGTTCCCCGCTCCGGCCGCTTCCCGCAGGTGCTCAAGCTCGCTCACATGCGCCCGCAGGCTCGTTACTTCGTCGAGCAGCCCGTTCAGCGCGCGGGCGATCGGGTCAGGTATGTCGCCGCACACCCCGTAGGGCTGGAACGCGGGCCGCGGCTCGCCGGCGGCGCTGCGCCGCGCGGCTTGCCGTGCCGGGTTCCCGACCATCGTCGCACCCTCCGGGACTTCGCGCAGCACCACCGCCGCCGCCCCGATGCGGGCGCCGTCACCAACGCGAAACGGCCCCAGCACCTGCGCCCCCGACCCGACAATGACGCCGCTGCCCAAGCTCGGGTGCCGCTTGGCGCGGCGGGTCAGCGAGGTGCCGCCGAGGGTGACACCCTGATAGAGCGTGCAGTCGTCGCCGATCTCGGCGGTCTCGCCGATCACCACCCCCATGCCGTGGTCGATAAACAGGCGGCGGCCAACGCGCGCGCCCGGATGGATCTCGATCCCGGTCAGCATCCGCCCGAGATGAGAGACGAAGCGCCCGGCGAGCAGCCAGCGGCGCCGCCACAGCCAGTGCGCAACTCGGTGGAAAACGATCGCCTGAAACCCTGGGTAGCACAGCGCGACCTCGATCCGCGACCGGGCGGCAGGATCGCGGGCCAGCGTTGCGTCTATTTCTTCGCGCAGGTTTTTCAGCAGCATCGTTGTCACTATATTAACGTCGCCGCGGCGTTGCCGCCGCATCGGATTTGGCCCTACGGGCGCCGTGAACGAGCATATAATTGTCCGACAAAAATGATCAAGAATTGCCGGCGCGCGGACAGCCCGGCGCGGTCTTGCCCACCGATCGGCAGACTCGAATGTCGATTGGCGTATGTTGGTTGGAATCATCATGCCTGACGTAATCATCAACGGCCCAGAGGGCCGGATCGAGGCGCGCTATCATCATAGCCGCGTCCCGGCCTCGGCGATGGCGCTCGTGCTGCACCCGCATCCCCAGCATGGCGGCACGATGCACAACAAGCTGGTCTACGCGCTTTACCAATCCTTCGTGCGGCATGGCTTTTCGACCTTGCGCTTCAACTTTCGCGGGGTCGGGCGCAGCCAAGGCAGCTTCGACCGCGGCGAGGGCGAGCTGTCCGACGCCGCGTCGGCGCTCGACTGGCTGCAGACCTACAACCCCAATGCCGGAACCTGCTGGGTCGCCGGCTTTTCGTTTGGGGCGTGGATCGGCATGCAGCTGTTGATGCGGCGGCCGGAGATCGAGAGCTTCATCGCGGTCGCCCCTCCGGCTAATATCTACGATTTCACCTTTCTGGCGCCTTGCCCATCATCGGGCCTGATCCTGCAAGGCGACCAGGACACCGTGGTGCCGGTCGATTCGGTGCAAAAGCTCGTCGCCAAGCTGTCGCACCAGCGCGACATCAAGATCGATTTCCGCAAGATCCCCGGCGCCGACCACTATTTCGCGGACAGCCTTGACGCCATCACCGGTCATGTCGACGGCTATATCCGCGACCATCTGCGGCAGGCCGATAAGGCCCCCGTCACACCACAAGGGCGCGGCGTTCGCTGATCCGATTGCCCCGGTTAGGGGCGAAGGATACCTCAGTCGGCGAACGGGTCGCGCATCAGCACCGTGTCGTCGCGCTCCGGGCTGGTTGACAACAGCACCACCGGCGCGCCGATCAGCTCTTCGAGGCGGCGGACGTATTTGACCGCAGCGGCCGGCAGATCGGCCCAGGAACGCGCTCCGCGCGTGGTTTCGCGCCAGCCCGCGGCGGTTTCGTAGACCGGCTCGATTTCGGCCTGAGCAGTCATGCCGGCCGGGACATAATCGTAGGTGTCGCCGGCGCGGCGGTAGGCGGTGCAGAATTTGACCTGATCGAACCCGTCGAGCACGTCGAGCTTGGTCAGCGCGATGCCGTCGATCCCGCCGGTCCGGACCGCCTGGCGCACGGCGACCGCATCAAACCACCCGCAGCGCCGCTTGCGCCCGGTGACGACGCCGAACTCGCGGCCGCGCTCGCCGAGGGTTGCACCGAGCGCATCGTTGAGCTCGGTTGGGAACGGGCCGGTGCCAACGCGCGTCGTATAAGCCTTGGTGATGCCAAGGACAAAGCCTACGGCCGACGCGGCCATCCCCGACCCGGCCGCCGCCTGCCCGGCGACTGTGTTCGATGAAGTCACAAACGGATAGGTGCCGTGGTCGACATCGAGCATCGCCCCCTGCGCACCCTCGAACAGAATGCGCCGGCCTTCCTTGCGTGCTTCGTCGAGCAGCCGCCAGGCCGGGCCGGCATAGGGCAGAACGCGCGGCGCAATCGCGCGCAGCGCCGCGAGCAGCCGGCCGCGATCGATCTCAGGCTCGCCGAGCCCGCGCAGCAACGCGTTGTGGTGCAGCAGCAGATCGTCGACGCGCCATTCAAGCGCCTGCGGGTCGGCGAGATCGCACACCCGGATCGCCCGGCGGCCGACCTTGTCCTCATAGGCGGGGCCGATGCCGCGGCCGGTGGTGCCGAGCTTTTTATCGCCGCGGCGCTGCTCGCGGGCGCGGTCGAGCGCGCCATGCGAGGGCAGGATCAGCGCCGCATTGTCGGCGAGCTTCAGGGTTTCGGGGGTGACCGCGACCCCCTTTTTGCCGATCGCGTCGATCTCCTCGAGCAACGCCCAGGGATCGACCACGACGCCATTGCCGATGATCGACAATTTGCCCGGCCGCACCACCCCGGAGGGCAGCAGGCTGAGCTTATACTCGATATTGCCGATGACGATGGTGTGGCCGGCATTGTGGCCGCCTTGGAAGCGCACGACCACATCGGCCCGCTCCGACAGCCAATCGACGATCTTGCCCTTGCCCTCATCGCCCCATTGGGCGCCGACCACGACGACATTGCCCATCGGCATCTCCCCTCAGCCGAGCGGCAGCGGCGCGCCGTCTTCGAGGACGTGGCTGCAACCGAGGCGCCGCGCTTCGGCCCGCCAATCGGCGACGGGATCGAGCGCCGCGACGGTGATCCAGCCTTGCTCGCGCAGCACGTCGGCCCGGCCACGATCGGCGGCCAGCGGCAGCAGCAGGCGCCGGGGTGTCGGCATCTCCGGCAAGGTTCTCAGGATCGTGTCGGTATAGAGCGTGAAGCCCGTCGCCGGCTCGGCCGCCGCCGGGTCGCCGGCCTGATAGCGGCCGCCGCGGCCAAGCTCGCCGGTCGAGCCGCCAGCCGCAGCGCCGCCGGCAAAAAACGTGAAGCTGATCCCGCTGTGGTATTCGAAGCCGCGGTTCTCAACCGGGTCGACTGTTGCCTTGAGCAGCGGCGCGGCTGCCGCGAGCCCGTCGAGCACGGAGCCGAGCCGCATGCGTTCGGCGCGCGCCCGTGCCGGCAGCTTCAGGCGGTCGAGGGCGGCGAGCGCCGCCGCGGCGGGACCGGCCGCCGCCAGCAGCCGCCCCAGCAGCTCCCCCGCTTCACCCGCCGTTTCCGCAACGGCTGCGACGTCCTTATGGTCGAGCGCCGCGCGCAGCGCCGCCGCGCGCTCGCCGTCAATGCCGAAAGCTTCGGTTACCGCCGGCACTAAAGTCGGCAAGGTGATGTCGACCGATAGATGCGGCACACCAAGCGCCGCCAGCGCCTCCCCGGCAACCGCGATCACTTCGACATCGGCAGCCGCACCGGCAGCGCCGATCAGCTCGGCGCCGACCTGGCCGATCTGGCGCTCGGGCCGGATCTCCGAGCCTTTGACCCGCAGCACCTGGCCGGAATAGCTCAAGCGCAACGGTCGCGGTGCGGCGCCGAGCCGGGTCGCGGCGATGCGCGCAATCTGGGGGGTCATGTCGGCGCGCACCCCAATCATCCGGTGCGACCCCGGGTCCATCGTGCGGAAGGTGGCGGTCGCCATCGCCGCGCCGGCGCCCGATAGCAAGGTTTCCTCGAATTCGACGAGCGGCGGCTTGACCCGCTGATAGCCATGCGCGGCCAGGTTCGCCATCAGCCGCGAGACGACCTGCGCCTCGATCTCGGCCTCGGGCGGCAGCAGATCGTGCATGCCGGCCGGCAACAGCGCCGGGTGCGGGACATCGTTCATAGCATCGGCAGTTTACGCGAGCAGTGAGGCCTGCGCCACCCCGTGCCAGCGGCAGCCGCGGCCGGCGCAGCCTCTGGATGGGCCCTTAGAGCCGCATCGTCTTGACCCTGAATGGTGACGCCCAGCCTCGAGGATCTGGTCACCTCAGGATGGGCCCTTAGAACCGCATCGTCTTGACCTGGATCACATTGGGCAGCGCGCGCACCGCATCGAGCAGCGCCGGGGCCAGCGGCTGATCGACCTCGACGAGCGCTATCGCGTCGCCGCCGGCGGCGGTCCGGCCGAGATGGAAGGTCGCGATGTTGACCGCGGCGCCGCCTAGCGCCTGGCCCAGCGCGCCGATAAACCCCGGCTTGTCGAGATTGCGCACAAACAGCATGTTGCCGCCGAGCTCGCCTTCGAGCGGGATGCCCTCGACCGAGACGAGGCGCGGCTTGTCGCCGCCGAACAAGGTGCCGGCGACCTCGCGCGGGCGGCGCTGGGCCGGCGGGCCGTTGGGGGTCACCACGACGCGGATCAGGGTCTGGTAGTCGCCGGGCTCGGCGCGCCGGGTCTCGCTGACGCGGATGTCGCGGTCGCGGCAGATCACGGCCGCATTGACCATGTTGACCGCGGCAAGCTGCGGCGCCAGCAGCGCCGTCAGCACGATCGCGGTCAATGGCTTGACATTGAGCTCGGCGATCGCCCCCTCGTACTCGACCGCGACCTCAGTGATGCCGCTTTCGGTCAATTGCCCGGCAAAGCTGCCGAGCTGCTCAGCGAGCTTGATGTAGGGCCTGATCCGCTTGGCCTCCTCGGCCGACAGCGAGGGCACATTGACCGCGTTCGAAACGGCGCCGGTCAGCAGAAAATCGGCCATCTGCTCGGCGATCTCGACTGCCACATTCTCCTGCGCCTCGGTCGTAGCAGCGCCGAGATGCGGGGTGGCGACGACATTGTCGCGGCCGAACAGCGGGTTCTTGCGCGCCGGCTCCTCGACAAAGACGTCGATCGCGGCGCCGGCGACGTGGCCGCTGTCGAGTGCTGCCGCTAAATCCTCTTCGACGACGAGACCGCCGCGCGCGCAGTTGACCAGCCGCACACCGTGCTTCATCCGGGCGAGGGCCGCGGCGTCGATAATGTTCTTGGTCGCCTCGGTCAAAGGCGTGTGCAGGGTGACGAAATCGGCGCCAGCGAGCAGCGCCTCGAGCGGCACTTTTTCGACGCCGAGATCGACAGCGCGCTCGGCCGACAGGAACGGGTCGTAGGCGAGCACCTTCATGCGCAGCCCCAAGGCGCGCGCTGCCACCATCGAGCCGACATTGCCGCAGCCGATGACGCCCAGCGTCTTGCCGGTCAGCTCGACCCCCATAAAGCGCGATTTCTCCCATTTGCCGGCCTGGGTCGAGCGGTCGGCCGCCGGGATCTGCCGGCACAGCGCGCACAGCATGGCGATGGCGTGCTCGGCCGCGGTCGTCGAATTACCGTAAGGGGTGTTCATCACAACGATGCCGCGCTGGGTCGCCGCGGCCACGTCGATGTTATCGACGCCGATCCCGGCGCGGCCGACGATCTTGAGCCTGGGGGCGCGGGCAATCAGCTCGGCGGTGACCTTGGTCGCCGAGCGCACCGCCAGCCCATCATAATCCGCGATCCGGGTTTTCAAATCGTGGGCGCCGATCCCCGGCAGCATATCCACCTCGACCCCGCGCCCTACCAGGATCTCGGCGGCCCGTGGGCTCAAATCATCAGAAATCAGCACCTTTGGCATGCGAGCGACTCCGATCGTGTAGCGAGAGGCTTGTGGACGCGCCCCCGCAGGGGCGTTCGGATCAGCCGAGTGCGCCTAGCTTGGCGGCGATGCGCAACAGCAGCCACACGGACGGCGCGCCAGCGAGGACCAGCACCGCGTAGATGCCGCCAATCATCCATTTGAGCACCGCGAGATCGGTCGATCCGGGCAAAGCGCAGTTCATAGAGCGCGATCTCCTCAGCCGCCTCGCGCGCCGTGGCCTCCGACGCGCCAGCCTCGACCAGCGCGTCGTAAGTTTTGGACAACATCAACGCCATGGCTTTTGCAATTCCATTGAATAAATTGCCGGCACGTCAGCGGGCCAAGGCGGCGGCACGCGGTCAACCGGCTTTGGCGGCGCGCTGCTCCTCCCAGGCCCAGTCGAGCCACGGCATCAGCAGCTCGACATCCTCGGTCTCGACCGTGGCGCCGGTCCAGATGCGGATGCCGGGCGGCGAGGCGCGATGGCTGGCGATGTCGTAGGCCGCGTGCTCCTGTTCGAGCCGGGCGGTCATCGCCCGCACATTCTGGAAACGCTCCTCGGGCGACAGCGCGGCGAACCACGGGTCGATGATCGTCAGCTGCGGCGAGGTGCAAGAGATCGTCGCTGGCTCCTCGGCCAGGAACTCGACCCACGGGGTGCGCCGCTCCCAAGCGGCAACCACGGCCAGGTTCTTTTCGGAGCGGGCGATCAGCCCGTCGAGCCCGCCGACCTCCTCAGCCCATTGCAACGAATCGAGCGCATCCTCGACGCACAGCATCGACGGCGTGTTGATGGTTTCGCCCTGGAACACGCCGTTGATCAATTTGCCCTTGGCGGTCAGCCGGAACAGCTTTGGCAGCGGCCAGGGCGGGGCGTAGCTCTCGAGCCGTTCGACCGCTCGCGGCGACAGCGCCAGCATGCCGTGCGCCGCCTCGCCGCCCAGCGCCTTCTGCCACGACCAGGTGACGACATCGAGCTTGTCCCACGGCAGCCGCATCGCGAACACCGCCGAGGTCGCGTCGCAGATCGCGAGGCCCTTGCGGTCGGCGGCGATCCAGTCGCCGTTCGGCACCCGCACCCCCGAGGTCGTGCCGTTCCACGGAAACACCACGTCGCGCGCCCAGTCGACTTGGCGTAAATCGGGCAGCTTGCCGTAAGGCGCATGCAGGACACGCACGTCCGCCAGCTTCAGCTGCTTGACATCTTCAACCCAGCCCTCGCCGAAATTCTCCCAGGCCAGCATATCGACGCCGCGCGCGCCCAGCAGCGACCACATCGCGATCTCGACCGCGCCAGTATCGGAGGCGGCGACGATCCCGACCTGCCAATCCTTCGGGATGCCGAGGATCGCCCGCGAACGCTCGACCACCTCGACGATGCGCGCCTTGCCGATGCCCGAGCGGTGCGAGCGGCCGACCAGCGCCGCTTCCAACACCGCCGGCGACCAGCCCGGCCGCTTGGCGCAAGGGCCGGACGAGAAGCAAGGGTTACGCGGGCGCCGCGTCGGCTTCATCACGCCATTCCTTGACACAGCATAGACGGCCCGCACGGGGCCTATATCGCCCGGCGGAACTTACGTGCGCGGTCGGGTGGCGTCAATGCGGCGGCGCAGCATTAAGCTCGAATCGCGGAAGGTGGGCGGCTAATTCTTTTGCGCGAGAATACCCGCCGAATCATCCCACCGCCGGCTGCGGCCCGGTAGCATTGCGCATGGACGCGCCTCGATCAACGCGCATCGTTGAGCTGGCTCAATATTTCATCGAGCGCTTTGTCGGCACTAAGCGCCTGCCGTCGCGCTTTTTGATAGAGTTCAGCCATCCGATCCAGACCTTCCGGCTTTAGATCATCGTCACTAAAGGAATCAACAGTCCTGCCCTCAAAGTTCAAGATGTGGCCTACATACCCCAGAGTTCCATCAGTGTATAACCGAGAGAATGTTATAGAGTAATTATTAAACGAGACCTGAAAGGTATCAGGCCAGGCCGTTTCTCTCCAATCAAGTTGACCTTCATCAGTCTTGACCATCAATCTATCAACCAGCTGTAGATATTTCTTAGACACATCAAATTTCCTTCTGACCAAGTGCCGTCATTTCGATCAAAATGACCTGGAGCCTGTCGATATCTCGGGAGAGCAGCCGGTTCAGTTCCGGGAAATCTGGCGAGCTTCCCTCCGAGCTTGCCCGTTCAAGGACATCCTCCATTGTCGCCAACGTCGTGATCGCGGCTTGGATTTCTCGATCCATCGCCTGAGTAAGAGAAGGTGCGAGTTTCCTCACTCCGACCAGCGCTTTTCGCAGGATAGCATATCGATCAAGGAGCGGTTCGATCTGGCCGACGCGATGCAGTCGCTTGATTTCTTCCATAACCGCGATCGCGGCTGAAAAATCGGAGACCGTCTGATAGCCACGCATCACCCGTCGGGCCTCGTTCGCCGCAGCCTCGGCTCGTTCGGCCGCAGATCTGGATCGCCGAACGTTCCAGATAGTTACGATAAAGCCTCCTATCGAAATGGCGACGCCGGCGAGGCTGGCAAGGTCGCCGACACGGTTCTCCGCGATCCATTGGAGTACAGACAATTTTCCCCCGCTCCAAAACTTATGGGCGAGGGTGGAGGGCGTCAATGCAGCGACGCGGGCTCCTTACCTCAGCTGCCTGCCAGCCGACCGCGGCAGGCGGCTCACCCCTCGTGCCGCAAGCGGCTTGGCAGCAGCTCGCCGCGCTGTTCGAGGACCGGGTAAGCGGCGGCGGCGATGTGCGCGTTGATTCGCTTCAGGTCGCGCAGCATGTCGAGATGCAGCGCGCTGGTCTCGACGCTCTCGACCCGGCCGGCGCGGATCCGCGCGAAATGCGCCTCGGTGGCCCGGGTTTCGAGATCGCGGAACACTTCCTTCTCGCCGAGCAGCCCGCGCGCCGCGCGAATATCGCCGGTCATGAACACTGCCGCGGCGGTGCGCACATTGGTCGCCAGGCGCTGCAGCATCTGGCGGATCTCGCCGGTTCCCTCGGCCGAGAACGCCAGATTACGCTTGGCCCGCTTGGCGAGGCTCGCCGCGACGCCGCGCTCGACAATGTCGCCGGCATGCTCGAGGTTGGTGATAAAGGCGAGGATCTCCGATAGCCGGCGATCATCCTCGGCATCGATCGCTTCGTGATCGAGCGAGGTCAGATAGGCCTTGATCGCGCCATTGAGCCGATCGAGCACATCGTCGATGTGTTTGGTTTCGGCGATCCGCTTGCGGTCGCCGCGATCGAGCGCCTCCAACGCGGCATGCAGCATGGTTTCGAGCACGTCGGCCATGCGCAACGCCTCGCGCGACGCGGCAGCCAGCGCCACGGCCGGAATCTCAAGGGCCTGGGGATCAAGATACGCCGGGCGCGACGGGTCGGCCGGGACGGCGCTTGCCGGCAGCATCCGGGTCAGCAGCCGGGCGAGCGGGCGCAGCACCGGGAAGAACAGCGCCGCCATCGCCAGGTTGAAGAGGGTATGGAAATCGGCGACCGCGCGCGACGCGTTCGGCTCGAGCGCGACCAGCCACGGGCCGATCACGCCGAGCAGCCCCAGCCCGAGGACACAGCCGACCGCCCGGTTTAAGAGATTGCCGATCGGCAGGCGCTTGGCGAGCGGATCGCCGGTCGAGCCGGCCTCAAACAACGGATTGAGCGCGGTGCCGAGATTGGCGCCGAGCACCAAGGCAAAGGCCGCCTCGGGCGGCACCACCCCTTGCGCGGCGAAAGACATGATCAACAGCACGACGGCGACGCTCGAATGCGCCGCCCAGGTGAACGCCGCCGCGACGATGACCCCGATCACCGGCGCTGTCGCGATCGCGCCGAGCAGCACGCGCAGGCTCGGCGCATTCTCATACGGCGTCAGCAAGGTGAGCAGCTGGCCCAGGGCGATCAGCATCAGCCCGAGGCCGATGCCGACCCGGCCCAGATCGCGGGTGCGGGTGAGGCCGCCGCGGCGGAACATCATTACCCCGATCAGGACGAACAGCGGCGCCACCCGGGTGATGTCGAACGACAGCACCTGCACGATCAAGGTGGTGCCGATATTGGCGCCGAGCATCGCGGCGAGCCCGGGCACCAGATCGACCAGCCCGCCGGCGGCGAAGCCGGTCACCATCAGACCGGTCGCGGTGCTGCTCTGCAACACCGCGGTGATCCCGAGGCCGGCGAGAAACGCCTTGACTCGGCTGCCCAGCGCCGCGCCGAGAACACGCCGCAGATTCGGGCCGAACGCGCGCTGGACCCCGCTCTGGACCATGTGCACGCCCCAGAGCAGCAGCGCGATCGACCCGGCGAGATCGATCAAGGTCAGGGTCGCGTTCATCCTCGCCTCCCCCGCAAATGCTCGGCTCGGCGCAGCGCCGTTTCATTACTCCCGCCCTGCGGCGAAACTCAACGCTCGCGCGGCATTCCGGCGATTTTCCGGTGCGCGTGCCGACCGCGGCTGGACGGCCGCCGCCGCCCGCGGCAATCTCGATTCTCGACGACATTCGAGAACGGGGCGCTGCGAGCAATGCCCGATTTGACGACGCCGCGCGCCGGTGCTGCCGGCGCAGATCTGATGGTGCTGGTTCTCGGCGGCACCAGCGAGGGGTTCGACCTGGCGCGGGCTCTGACCCGCGAGCCGGCAGCCCGTGTCGTCAGCTCGCTCGCCGGTCGCACGGCCAATCCGCGGCTCCCGATTGGCGAGGTGCGGATCGGCGGGTTCGGCGGAGCGGATGGGCTCGCCGCCTATCTGCGCTCCACCGGCGTCGGGATGGTCATCGACGCGACCCATCCGTTCGCCGCGACCATGGGCGGCAACGCCGAGGAGGGCTGCCGGCAGGCGGGCGTGCCATTGCTGCGCCTGGAACGCCCGGCATGGCGCCCGATCGCCGGCGACAATTGGACCGAGGTCGATGATTGGGACGAGGCGGCCAATGCCGTCGGCAAGTTATCGCAGCGGGTATTGCTTGCGGTCGGCAGGCGCGAGCTCGCGGCCTTCGCGGCACTCGACCATGTCTGGTTCCTGGTGCGTTCGGTCGATCCGCCGAACCCGGTGCCGGCGTTCCGTCAGGCCGAATTGCTGCTGGCGCGCGGACCTTTTGCGCTCGACGACGAACGCCGCCTGCTGGCCGGGCACCGCATCGACACGATCCTTTGCCGCAACAGCGGCGGGTCGGCCGCCGACGCCAAGCTCGTCGCCGCCCGCGAGCTCGGCATCCGGGTGGTGATCCGACGCCGGCCGCCGCGGCCGGCCGGTCTGCCGAGGGTCTCCTCGGTCAGCGAGGCGATCCTTTGGGTGCGCTCGATGTGCGGTCGCTGATCGGCGGCAGAGGCTCTTCGTAGCGTCGCGGGGTATAGACCCACCTGCCGCCATCGGCGCGCGGAAACACTCGCGTCGTGGAGGAGCCGATGACGACGATGGTGCGCATGTCGGCATCCGCCGGCGACAGCTCGGCCAGCGACAAAGCCCGGATGCTCTCTCCAGGCCGCCCAAGGTCGCGCCCTAATACCACTGGCGTCGCAGGCGCCCGGTAGCGGCGCACGATCTCGGCCGCGCGGCCGAGCTGCCAGGGCCGGGCGCGTGAGACCGGGTTGTATAGCGCCAGCACCAGATCGGCTTCCGCGGCGAGCGCCAGCCGCCGCTCGATGACCGCCCACGGCTTCAGATTGTCCGACAAGGATAGGACGCAGAAATCATGCCCGAGCGGCGCCCCGGCGCGCGCCGCCGCCGCGTGCGCCGCCGAAACGCCGGGAATCACGCCGAGCTCGACGCCGTGCCAAGCGGGGTGATCCGAGCCGTCGAGCGCCTCCATCACAGCGCTGGCCATCGCGAACACCCCCGGATCGCCGGACGACACGATCGCCACCCGACGCCCGCGCGCCGCCAGCGCCAAGGCATGCCGCGCCCGGTCGATTTCGGCGCGGTTGTCGGAGGGATGGGCGGTTTGCTCGGCGCGGAACGGTCCCGCCATCCGCAGATAGGTCTCGTAACCGATGATGTCCTGCGCGGCGGTCAGCGCCTTGCGCGCCTCGGCGATCATCCATCCGCCGCCGCCCGGGCCGAGCCCGACAACCGCCAGATGCCCGCGGCTGCGGCCGAGCGCCGTCACCGCGATCGGTGAAGCAGCGACCGCGACGCCGATCGTCCGGTCAATCGCCGGCATCATGATCGGGTCGGGCACGGCGCGAGCGATGAGGCCGGCAATCAATTCGCGATCATCGCCGGACCCGGCCGGCATCTCGACAAGCCGCAGCGGTCGTTCGAGCGCGGCGGCCACGGCATGGATTTCGGGCTGTGCCGCGTGGCGCTCGGCGGCGACGACTGCGGCGACCGCCCGCGGGGACAGGCCCAGCCTCCCGAGGACATTGCCGACCTGTCGCGGCAGATCGGGGCAGCCGGCGACGAGCGCCACCGCGACCGAGCGAGGGTGGAAGATCAGCTCGCGCTCGGCGGGCCCGCGTTCCTCGGCCGTCACTGCGATCGACAGGTTTCCGTCCGAGGCAAAGGGCAGCCGGGTTCGGGTAAGCCATGGCGCATCGCCCGACAGGCGGACCCGGTCACCGGCCAGCAGATCCGACATAACGCGCTTGGCGTCGCCGGGATTGCGCAGCTCATAGCCTTCGGGCGGGTTTTCGAGCGCCGCCCCGAACCGCACCTCGCCGGTGGTGGTGATCGCCGGCGCCGTGCCCAACGCCTCGCCGAGCGTGCGCGCCAGCGCATTGACGCCGCGCAAGCCGCCAAGCAGCGGCACGACCGCGCTGCCATCCTCGGCCACGGCGAGGACCGGCGGCTCGCCCCGCTTGTCCGCGAGCAGCGGCGCCAGCGCGCGGATCACGATGCCGGCGGCGCAAAACGCGATGGTCGGGATGTCGTCGGCAAACAATTGCCGCAACGTGTCGCCAAAATCAGTAAAGATCGCGTCGGCCCCGGTCACCCGGCCGGAGAGGCCGTGGATGGCGGCGCCGGGCAAAGCGCCCCGAACCCGGCGTGCTGCGGCGAGGCTGCCGTCGCCGAGAACCAAGATCGCGGGCGCAGCGGCGCCTAACCCTGCCATCTGCGTCCGGGGATCAGGATCATCGAGAAATACGGCACGGTGTCGGGATCGATCTGCGGCAGCGGCAGGGTCCGTTGGTTGGCCATTGTCGCCCGCTCGACGTAGCGCGCCCGGTCGCCATAGCCGAGGCGGAGCACTACGCGCCGCGCCTTGGCGAAATTGGCACCGAGCTTCAGGATCACCGCAGCGTCGGCCGCCGCTAGCCGCAACGCCAGCTCCTCCTCGGCAAGAACCCCGGACAGCACCGCGAGGCTCTGGTTGCGGTAAGCGAGCGGCGTCCCCAGCACCGCGGCGCCGGCGACGACCGAGCACACCCCGGGAACGGTCTCGGCCGAATAGCGCTCGGACAGCCGGTCGTACAAATACATGAACGAGCCGAAGAAAAACGGGTCGCCCTCGCAGATCACCGCAACGTCGAGGCCCCGGTCGAGATATGCGGCGATTTCGTTGGCGGAAGCGCTATAGAAATCGGCGATGACCGTTTCGTAGCATAGCGGCGCCGGCAAATGTTCTGTCGTCACCGGGAACACCAACGGCACGATAATTTGATCGGGGCGCAGGTATTCCTCGACGATCGCGAAGGCATAGCCCTTCTTGCCCTTGGCGGCGAGATAGGCCACGACCGGCGCCTCGCGCAATCGGCGCAGCGCCTTCAAGGTGATCAGCTCGGGATCGCCGGGCCCGACCCCAAGACCCAGCAGCCGACCCGGCCGCACCACCTATTCGCGCTCCGAGGCGAGCGCGTTGACCGCCGCCGCGGCCATAGCACTGCCGCCGCGCCGCCCGCGGATCGCGATAAACGGCACCCCGCTGCTGTCCTCGGCCAGCGCGGCCTTAGCTTCTGCGGCGCCGACAAACCCGACCGGAAAGCCGATGATCAGCGCCGGCCTCGGCGCGCCCGCGTCCAGCATCTCCAACAGGCGGAACAGCGCGGTGGGCGCGTTGCCGATCGCCACCACCGAGCCGGCCAGCTGCGGGCGCCACAGCTCGACCGCCGCAGCCGACCGCGTGTTGCCGATCCGCCCGGCGAGACCGGGCACAACGGGGTCGCCGAGCGTGCACAAGACGGCATTGTTGGCCGGCAGCCTCGCGCGGGTGATCCCAGCCGCGACCATGCGCGAATCGCACAAAACCGCCGCACCCGACGACAGGGCCCGGCAACCGGCCGCGGCGGCGTCCGGCGAAAAGACCAGATCGGCGATCACATCGACCGTGCCGCTCGCATGCGCCACGCGGACCGCCAGCTGCTCGAGGCCGGCCGGAATGCCGCTCAGATCGGCCTCGGCGCGGATCGCGGCAAAGGAGCGGCGGTAGATCTCGGCACCATCGCGGAGGTAATCGATCACCGCTCGTCTCCGCCTGCGGTGGATCGCGCGGCCCTCATTTCGCGCAGCATCTCGGCGGCCTGGCGCACCGTCAAGTCGCCAGCCACCGGGCGCCCGAACCTGCTGCTCTGGGCGTCGGCCTTGACGAACAGCTCGTAGCGGCCGGGAGCGGAAGCGAGGAGGGTCGCGTCGGCGACGCCGGCGCAGGCGCAGGATCTGCTGCATCCGCTCAAATGGATGACGCGCGGCGCCCCGGCGCCGACAGCCCAGGCCAGGGCCAGCGCATCCGCCTTGGTGTCGGACTTGGCCCGAGAGCATCCAGCCATCCCGGCGCAGGCGACGATCGAAGCGAGGGGATGCGATGGATCGCAGGTCAACCCGGCGGCTTCCAGCGCCGTGACCGCGCGCGACGCAATTTCGCGCGGTATCGAGGGCAGGATAACGCTCTGCCACGGGGTCAGGCGGAGGCCGCCGTCGCCGACCTCTTCCGCTATCTCGGCCAGCCGCGCCAGCAGATCGGGCGAGAGCCGGCCGAACGGCGGAACCGCGCCGACGAAAACCAACCCTCCTTGACGTTGCGCGCCGACGCCGACATGATCCAGCGGGGCCGGTCTCCTGCGGCGCCAACCCCGAACCTCCGCCCGGCGCTCGACCGCTCCGGAGAGCCGTTCCGCCAAGCGCTCGATAAACCCCGCGCGGGAGATCCGTGCGAGCAAGTGCCGGAAACGGGTCACCGCGGGATCGCCCGCCGGCTCTTCGGCAAATAGGGCGAGCGAGGCGGTCACGGCAGCGACGGCATGCTGTGCCGGTACCGTGATGAACGGCGTTACGTCATCCGCCGCGATAGGCGGTGCCCCGGCAAAGCCGATCGCCATCTTCGCCCCGCCGGCAAGGCTCGCCAGCCAGATGTCGTGCGGGCGATCGACGGCCGCGACGCTCTCGCCGCCATCGACCAGAATGCAGAATTTCGCAGACAGCGACCGGCCAACCGCTCCAGCGTCGATCATCGCCAGAAGCTCGCGCGCGATCGGCCGCGCATCGATCTGCTGCAGCGGGTCGATCCCGGCCGTCGGGCTGACCATGACGTTGCGCACATCGTCGGCATCCGGCCGGGACGGCCCGAGACCCGCATCGACCAGGCTGCGGGTCAGTTCGGCCTCATCGCCGGCGCGAATTCCCCGGATTTGCAGGTTCGCCCGGCTGGTCGCCTCGATGATCCCGCTGCCGAAACGGGACGCGGATGCGGCGACAGCGCGCGCCTTGGCGACCGAAAGCTGGCCCAGCGGCAGCTTGACGCGGCAGATGCCGCCATCGCGGGCCGGGACGATGCGAAACAGGCCGGGACAAGCCGAGCGGCGCGTTTCGCCCTGCGCGTCGGCGCTGGCGTCCGTCTCTCGCGTCCCTTCGGACATCCCCATTCCCCACTCCGGCGGCGCCAGCGGCCAGAGCGAGATCAGGGATCAGCAGACCGCCCAACCGCACGCCGGAACGCCCCGTCCGGCGTGTTCGCACGTGACCCCGACCGGCGGCAGGTCTCCTGGCTCGCGGGTTGTCGCCTTCTCGTCGCCTTCCCGGCGGCCGGGGCCGCCAGTGGCTGTCGACGAGCGGCTCGCCGCTTACAGTTGCGGGGGCAGCCACGGCATTGGCCCGCCCTGAACCCCAGAACTGGGCCGCACCGTGTTCCCTCTCGGCCCTTCCGGGCACCGTCGATTCGCCAGAGAGGGTAACACGGGCTTGCCGGTTGTTGTAAGCATCATCGGGACCACTTTGCCGGCGCGCGCGACGGTCTCGGGACGCGCCGGCTCGGACGCAGATTTGTCGGATGGATACGCAGATACCGCGGTGGCTGACCCTGGTCGGGATCGGCGAAGATGGGCTCGCCGGTCTTGGCGAACCGGCCCGCCAGGCGGTCCTTCAGGCGAAGACGCTCTTTGGCGGCCGCCGCCATCTGGCGCTGATGCCCGACCGGGGACAGGAACGTATCGCCTGGCCCAGCCCGTTCAGTGCGGCGTTCGAGATGCTGCTGGCCCGGCGCGGAACCCCGGTCTGCGTCCTGGCGAGCGGCGATCCGATGTGGTTCGGCATCGGCGCCAGCCTCGCCCGGCTGCTGCCGGCCGAGGAATTTCGAGTTTATCCGGCGCCATCATCCTTCGCCCTCGCGGCGGCCCGGCTCGGCTGGCCGGTGCAGGACACCGTCTGCCTGAGTGTGCATGGGCGCCCCCTCGAAGCGCTGCATCCGCAGATCCACCTCAAGGCCCGTCTGTTGATCCTCAGCGAGAACGGCGCCACGCCGGCGGCGATCGCCCGGCTGCTATGCGAGCGCGGGTTCGGCGCGAGCCGGCTCAGTGTCCTCGAGCATCTCGGCGGACCAAACGAGCGCCGGCTCGACGGGAGTGCCGCCGATTGGCCACACGATCGGACCGCCGACCTCAATCTCGTAGCGGCGGATTGCCTGCCGGACCCGGATGCGGCGCGCCTCTCGATTCTCGCAGGGTTGCCGGATTCCGCCTTTATCAATGACGGTCAGCTGACCAAACGCGACGTGCGCGCGGCGACCCTCGCGCATCTGGCGCCGTCGCCGGGCGAGCTCTTGTGGGATGTCGGCGCCGGCTGCGGCTCGATCGGCATCGAGTGGATGCGCTGCCACCCATCCTGCCGGGCGGTCGCCATCGAGGCCGACGCGACCCGCTGCGGGCTGATCGACCAGAACCGGCGGCGGCTCGGCGTGCCCGGCCTGCGCGTCGTCTATGGCCGCGCCCCGGAAATGTTGCGCGGCCTCGACCCGCCCGACGCGATCTTTGTCGGCGGCGGGCTGAGCGATCGCGATGTGCTGGAGCGCTGCTGGGACGCGCTGCCGCCCGGCGGCCGCCTCGTCGCCAACGCCGTGACCTTGCAAAGCGAGGCGATCCTGACCCTATGGCGGGAGCGCACCGGCGGCGATCTCACCCGCATCTCGGTCGCGCATGCCGGCCCGCTCGGACGTTTCGACGGCTGGCGCACGGCGATGCCGGTCACACTGCTTGCCGCGGCCAAGCCCGTCGTGCTGCTCGCATCGGCAGACCGGGGCTAGGCGCTGCGGCCGGCGAGCCGGCCCTGGCGATCGAACACCAGCACATCGAGCACCACCGGCGCATCGCCCAGCACCTCGCGCGCCACCGCCGCTGCCTCCTCCGCAACCGTCGCGGCAAGCGGCAGGCGTTCGTCTTCGGCCAATGCCAGGACTTCCATCGCGGTATTGGCGCGTCGGGCCCGCTCCACGACTTCGGCGGTCGCACCCAGCGCGGCCAGATGGCCGGCCAACCGGGCGATGCCGACTTGGCTGCGCCCGGAATGCAGGTCGAGCGCGCCTTGGGCGAGCTTCGACAGCTTGGCAAAGCCCCCGGCCACGGTCACCCGCTCGATCGGGTGCCGCCGCAAATATTTGAGCATTCCGCCGACAAAATCGCCCATGTCGATCATCGCCTCCTCGCCGAGCCCGAGAAGTGCACGGGCGGTCAGCTCCGAGGTGTTGCCGGTCGAGCCGACGACATGCCGGACGCCGGTCGCGCGGGCCACGTCGATGCCGCGCTGGATCGAGTGGATCCAGGCTGAGCAGGAGTACGGCACGACGATCCCGCTGGTGCCGAGGATCGAGATCCCGCCGAGGATGCCGAGCCGCGGGTTCCAGGTATGTCCTGCGAGCTGTTCGCCGCCCGGCACCGCGATCTCGATTGCGACATCGCCGGCGATCCGGTAGCGCGCGGCGAGCGCGCCAATGGCCTCGGCGATCATCCGGCGCGGCGCAGGATTGATCGCCGGTTCGCCGACCGCGAGCGGGAGGCCCGGCTTGGTCACGATGCCGACGCCGCGCCCCGCCTTGAAGACGATCCCGCTCCCCGGCGGGCCATGGGTGAGCCTGGCCTCGATGACCGCGCCATGGGTCACGTCGGGATCGTCGCCGGCATCCTTGACCACCGAGGCCATTGCCCAGCCATCGCCGCGCCGCGTCTCGTGCAATGCAAAGGATGGGCATTCGCCACGCGGCAGCGTGATCGTCACCGGGTCCGGAAACCGGCCGGTCGCAAGAGCGGTAAGTGCCGCCGAGGCCGCCGCCGTCGCGCACGCCCCGGTCGTCCATCCCCGTCTCAAATGCTGCTGCCCGCGCGCCATCCCCGCCACATCCGCCGCCGTCTCGGCTGCCCTCCTCGCCAACCGTGAGATCTTTCCATATACCCCACGCACCGTCGCCGCGAGAGGAGGAGATGTAGCGCCAATGGGCCAGGAAATCGAACGATTGGCGCGGTTTGTCGCGCAGACGCAGTGGGAGGAGATCCCCGAGGCGGTGCAGCAGCACGCCAAGCTCGTGCTGCTCGACACGCTGGGGGTGATCCTCGCCGGGTCGGTGCGGCCCGAGGTGCGGCAATTGCGTGAGCGATTGGCCGCGACTGTCGGCACCGGGGCCACGGTCTATGCGCGCGGCTGGCCGGGGGCCGATCCACGCAGCGCGGCGCTGTTGAACGGCACCGCCGGGCGCGCGATCGAGCTGTGCGAGGGGCTGCGCTTTGTCTCGGGCCAGGCGGCGATGCAGGTGTTGCCGGGGGTGCTGGCGGTCGGCGAGCACGCCCTCAGCAGCGGGCGCGAGATGCTGGCGGCGTTCGTTGCCGGCTACGATGTGGCAGCCCGAATCGCGAGCGGGTTTACCCCCCGGCCATTGGCGCATCAGAACGGGCAGGTGTCGCTGTTGGCGGCGGGGGCGCGGCTGCGCGGGCTCGACGCCGCCGGGGTCAGCTTGGCGATGCGCATCGCCGCGACCCTGATGCTGACGCCGAGCTACACCAACGCCGTCGCTGGCGCCACCGCGCTCAACATCGCCGGCGGCATGAGCGGCTTTGCCGCCGCCCTCGCGCCCGAGCTGGCGCTGGCCGGGTTTGTTGCGCAGGACGACGCGATCGAGGAGGCGCTGGGCCAGCTGGTCGGCGGCGGCTTTACCCCCGACCACCTGCTCGACGAGCTCGGCACGCGCTGGGAGATCACCCGCAACTATTTCCGGCTCTACGCCTGCTGCAACCCGATCCACCCGGCGCTCGACTGCCTCGCCGCCGCGCTCGCCGAGCTGCGCCCGAAGCCGGACGAGGTCGCCCGCATCGATGTCGCGACCTATCGCTTTGCCTCCGTCATGCAAAACCCCGACCCGCCCAATTACTTCGCGTCGAAATACTCGCTGCCGCACGCCGCCGCGGCGATGGTCGTGCGCGGCGGCGCCGGGTTCTCGCAGCTCGACGACAGCGCCCTGGCCGACCCGACCATCGCCGCGCTCCGCCACAAGGTGCACATCGAGGAAGACCCGGCGATGAGCGCCCGCGCGCCGGTGCTGCGCCCCGCGAAAGTCACGGTGACGCTGACCGACGGCCGCAGCGCCACGCGGTCGCTCGAAACCCATCGCGGCGACTTCAACGACCCGTTCACCGACGCCGAGATGCGCGGCAAGTTCCGTGAGCTGGCCGGCACGGTGGTAAGCGCGGAGGGGGTCGCGGCGGTCGAGACGGCAGT
>DASYBC010000148.1:0-60695 GCA_036500965.1 Allostellaceae bacterium
GCTCGATCTCGGCGACGTCCTCGTCCCAGGTCTGCGGGTTCATCGCGACCATCATGTCGACGCCGCCGCGCCGGCCGAGATGGCCGCCCTGGCTGATCCGCACCTCGTACCAGGTCGGCAAGCCCTGGATGTTGGACGGGAAGATATTGCGCGAACTCGCCGGAATTCCCATCCGCAGGACGGATTTGGCAAACAGCGCATTGGCGCTGGCCGAGCCCGATCCGTTGACATTGGCGAATTTGACGACGAAGTCGTTGATGCTTTCGAGCGCGGCGATCTTGAGATCTGATTGAGTTGCCATCGGCCTAAAGCCTGTGAGGTACGGTCGTCTCCGTAGGCATCCGCGCCGCCCCCGCGGTGGAGGTGACGGGGACCGTTATCGGCTGCGGCATGCTGGTCCGGCCTGAGTCGGTTCGAGCAAGAATTTACGCATGTCCCACGCACCGGTTGGGCAGCGCTCGGCGCACAGTCCGCAATGCAGGCAGACATCCTCGTCCTTGACCATGATCCGCCCGGTCTTGAGCCGGTCGCCGATATAGAGATCCTGCTCGAGGTTGAGGGCCGGAGCCATCAGCCGCCCGCGCAGCTCCTCTTCGCTGCCATTGTCGGTAAAGGTGATGCAATCCATCGGGCAGATATCGACGCAGGCGTCGCATTCGATGCACAGCTGGCCGGTGAACACGGTCTCTACGTCGCAATTCAGGCAGCGCTCGGCCTCGAGATAGCCGAGCTTCTCGTCAAAGCCGAGCTCGACCTCGACCCGGATATCGGCCAGCGCCACCGCGGTGTCCCGCAACGGCACCCTATAGCGCAGGTCGTTCGAGATGTCATTGTCGTAGCTCCACTCGTGGATGCCCATCTTCTGGCTGACCAGCGTGACGCCCGGCGGCGGGCGCTCGCCGACATCCTCGCCGTGGCACAGTTTATCGATCGAGATTGCCGCATCGTGGCCGTGGGCAACCGCCCAGATGATGTTTTTCGGGCCAAACGCGGCGTCGCCGCCGAAAAACACTCGCGGCAATGTCGATTGCATGGTCTTTGGATCGACCTTGGGCATGTCCCAGCGGTCGAATTCGATGCCGATGTCGCGCTCGATCCATGGAAAGGCGTTTTCCTGGCCGACCGCGATCAGCACGTCGTCGCATGGGATATGCATGTCAGGCTCGCCGGTTGGGACCAGGTTGCGGCGGCCCCGGGCGTCGTACTCGGCCTTGACCTTTTCGAACACGACCCCAGTCAGTTGGCCGTCCTCGTGGGTGAATTCCTTCGGCACCAGCCAGTTGAGGATCGGGATGCTCTCATGCATCGCGTCCTCTTTTTCCCACGGCGAGGCCTTCATCTCGTCAAAGCCGCTGCGCACGACGACGGTGACCTCTTCGCCGCCCAGCCGGCGCGACGAGCGGCAGCAATCCATTGCCGTGTTGCCGCCGCCGAGCACGACGACGCGCCGCCCGATCCGGTCGATGTGGCCAAACGAGACGCTCGACAGCCAGTCGATGCCGATATGGATGTTTGCCGCAGCCTCTTGACGGCCGGGGATGTCGAGATCGCGCCCGCGCGGTGCGCCGCAGCCGACAAAGACCGCGTCCCAATCCTCGGCGAGCAGCGTCTTCAGGCTCTTCACCGGCTCGCCAAACCGCGCCTCGACCCCCATCTCGAGGATCAGCTCCACTTCCTCGTCGGTGACCCGTTCGGGCAGCCGGAAGCGCGGGATCTGGGTGCGCATCATGCCGCCGCCCTTGGCATCGCCGTCGAACATCACGCAATCGTAGCCGAGCGGCATGAGGTCGCGGGCGACGGTCAGCGAGGCCGGTCCGGCGCCGACCAGGGCGATGCGCTTGCCGTTCTTCTCGCGCGGGATCGATGGCAGGAAAGGGGTGATGTCACCCTTGTTGTCGGCGGCGACCCGCTTCAGCCGGCAGATCGCGACCGGCTCCTTCTCGACCCGGCCGCGCCGGCAGGCGGGCTCGCACGGCCGATCGCAGGTGCGACCGAGAATGCCGGGGAAGACATTCGAGTACCAGTTGACCATGAACGCGTCGGTGTAGCGCCGGTCGGCGATCATCCGGATGTATTCCGGTACCGGCGTGTGCGCCGGGCAGGCCCACTGGCAATCGACGACTTTGTGAAAATAATCGGGGGCGCTGATATCGGTGGGCTGCACTAGCCTCCTCCTGGCGAACGGGGCGATGCCCGGTCCGGCCTTATCCCTCTATCCCAGCCACGCGCCCCAGTGCTCGTTCGCCAAGAGTGCTCGTTGGCCAAGAGCGCTCGCGGCGCCAAGCGTTGGCCCTGCCTTATAGTCGCACTCGACGCGGCCGTCATCTTCTCTCTCGTTCGGTCTGCCGTGCACCTACCGTGGGGCTTGAGCGCCCTCGGCTCCTCGGGGTGCGATGGCTTGAAAATACCCAGCGGGCGACGACGCCCCGCTTGACTTCGTGACGCCGGCGGCGCATTTGCCGGGATAGAGCATCGTGCTCGCCTCGCGGAGCAGAGCTGCGGCAACCCCGACCAGCCGAGACCGTCCGGCAGATCGACTGAAAGCCGCATCGCAGACCCACCCCACTCGCTCCCGAAATCGCCAGTGCGCCGCGCGTCCCAGGTCCGGGTTCGTGCAGCGTGACCGCGATCGAACAAGGAAGAATTAAAACACGTGACAAATTTTGAAGACCTTGGCCTCGTCGAACCGCTTCGGCGGGCGCTCGCCGAGGAAGGCTATGCCGCGCCGACCCCGATCCAGCTCCGAGCCATCCCGCATTTGCTCGCCGGTCGCGACCTTCTCGGCATCGCCCAAACCGGCACCGGCAAGACGGCAGCGTTCGCGCTGCCGATCCTCCAGCTTCTTGCCGCCGGGCCTGCGGCGTCCGCCAAATCTGCGCCGGCGAAACCCGCGCCGGTTCGCAACAGCACGCGCTGCTTGGTGTTGACCCCGACGCGCGAGCTCGCCGTCCAGATCGGCGACAGCTTCCGCGCTTACGGACGCTATCTGCGGCCGCGCACGACGGTGATCTTCGGCGGTGTCGGCCAGGCGCCGCAGGTCGCCGGAATGGCGCGCGGCGTCGATATCCTGGTGGCGACCCCGGGCCGGCTTTTAGACCTGGTCGGTCAAGGCCACATCAGGCTCGACCGGGTCGAAACCTTCGTGCTCGACGAGGCCGACCGCATGCTCGACATGGGCTTTATCCGCGACGTCAGAAAGATCGTCGCGCTGCTGCCGAGAGAGCGCCAATCCTTGCTGTTCTCGGCGACGATGCCCGACGACATCGCCCGGCTCGCCGCCGCGTTGCTCGACGCTCCGGTTCGGGTCGAGGTGACGCCGGCCGCCTCGACGGTCGAGCGCACCGACCAGCGCGTCATGTTTGTCGAGCGCGCCGACAAGCGGGCCTTGCTGTGCGCGATCCTGCGCGACCCGGCGCTTCTCCGCGTGCTGGTCTTCACCCGCACCAAGCACACCGCCAACAAGCTCGCCGAGCAGCTGGTGCGTGCCGGGTTCGGCGCTGCGGCGATTCACGGGAACAAATCGCAGGGTGCCCGCCAGCGGGCGCTCGAAGAGTTCCGCGCCGGTGCGGTGCGGGTGCTGGTCGCCACCGATGTCGCCGCCCGCGGCATCGACATCGACGCCATTAGCCACGTCGTCAATTACGAATTGCCGAACGTCCCCGAGACCTATGTCCACCGCATCGGCCGCACCGCGCGCGCCGGCGCAGAGGGCGTCGCGATCTCGCTATGCGACACCGAGGAGCGCGCCTATCTCAAAGACATCGAGCGCCTGATCGGCCGCAAGGTGCCGGTCGCCGCCGACCGCCCGCTGCAACCCGCCGCAATCGCGAAACCGGCGCCGGCCCCGCAGCGGCGGCAGGCGGCCTGAGCCCGGGAGAGCAGGAGAGGCTAGCGTAAGGGCGAAGCCCCGCCGCCCTAAAAAAGGCTTCCCCGAAGGGGTTAGCAAATTCACTGGAGACCAAGAATTTCGCGACGAGGTTATGTGGCGGAAGACCGGATCTGAGCGCGCCTAGATGCGCCGCAAGCCCGGCCGGGTCTAGTTCTCGGTCAAAAAATACACGGTAAAGCTGGGTGATGAATCTCCCGGTTCTATTTGCAACGGCTCTACCCAATGACCGCGCCCTTTGAGGATCTCGGTCAGGCGCTCAAGATCCTGCCGTATTCTGCGCACCGTCCGCTACAGCTCGAACCATGGCCCGTCTCCGGCATGCGCATGCCGGCTTACCCAGTCAAATAGCTTGATATCCTCAGAGCTCTTTTCGTACATCGCGAGCCGAATGCCTTGGTCGAGATCGGAAAATTCAATATGCCTCGTCGAGACATTCCTACGCTCGTGCCGCGTGATTCCGCGGAACCGGATAAATTCATCGATTTGTTCGAACCGGATGATCTTCAGGTCGAGGATGGCTGCGGTGTCGAGCACCGATTCGAGGCAAGGCTCGATCCCCAGTATCCCGCAGATGGGGTTGCTCGGCACGATCAGTTCGACAATCCTCGGAACGAGCTTGATCACTGCGCTCCGATCGCTGACGAATGGCTCCTCGGCCATACCGAGACTATTTCGCCAACGAATTACGTCTGGGTGGGTTGGCCTGGTAGCCACCAAGGTCAAGACATAATTGATCCAAGAAAGGCAGGCATCGATAGGATCGCGCAGGATCGTAAACGCCGTATCCCAGCCACGTTTGAGGTTGTTGCTTAACATACGCGTGGCTGAAGGATGGCCATACACGAACATGTGCCGGGCATGCGGATCGGTTAGTCGCAATATCGTGTTTCGCAGATAGCCCAGCCGTTCAGCGAACCATCCGTTGTCATATCCGCGAAACAGGTGAATGGGACAAAACCGAGAGTCGGAACGGAACGCTTCGAAGACTGTGGTGCCGCCCGATTTCGGAATATGGAAGAAGAACTCTCGGGACAGGTGCGCGAATTCGCGCTGCAACACGATGTCGTGCTGCGCCATGAATTCGTTCGAGGACAGAATTTCACGGATGCGGCGCGACGGTGACAGCACGATCTCCTGGGCGACTACAGCAGTATCAGGGCTGCGCCCCAGCAGCTCCTCGATGTAAAATCGGGCAAACTGGCTCGGCCCACGTCGGCGCAGGTCCTCATCCAACCGCCGCAGGCCCGCATCATAGCCGTCGGGATCGACCAGGGCGCGAAACACCCGGGCCAACAATGCGGGGTAGCGATAGGGCGCCGGCTCCGACGAGATTGGCTTGGCGACGGTATCGAGGCGCTCTTCCAGCCGACCGGAGCCAAGCTCCGCAACCGAATAGAGCCCGGTGTCCGGCGAGGATGCGGTCAGTTCAGCTATCGGTTGCAGCGGCATATCCAAGGGTTCTTTCAAACGAAAATGAGCAACTGCTCAATTGGCGCGACCCGGTCGTCGCCCCGCAATGTGCGCGGTGTTTCAGGCGAACGCGGGCGAACCGGGATCGCCGGGCAATCCGCGGTGATCGGTCATGTTTCGGCGGGCTCCTCGACACCATCGTCGGGCTCCTCGACACTGTCGTCGGGCTCCTCCGCATTACTGTCGTGCCGCGGCCAAGCGCTCGGGTCGCTGCGGTAGGATGCCCGGGTCGGCCGGATCGTGATCAGGTTGGACATGCCGCTCATGATGTCCTCGAGCAGCATAACCCGGGCCAAGGCGTCGGCGCTAGGCGCATAGCCGATGGAGGCGACCCCGAGCCAGAGATATTCGCGCGGATCGAGGCCCGCCGCGATCTCCCCGACCGCGCCAAGCTCCAGCGCCACCCGGCCATTATCGGCGGTGGCGTGCAGCAGCAGAAACCGGCGGGCGCCGGCTTCAAGCTCGACGGGCGGATAATTGGTGCCGTTGATCGCGATGCGCAGCTGCATCGGCTCCGCCCACGCCACGGTGAACATCTCGACCATGACCAGGATCGGGCCAGCTTCGCGCCGCTCGGTCGCAAACGTGATCCTGCCGGTGCGGCCGCGCATCCAGCGGCCAAAGCTCTCGACCGCATCCCATGAGGTGTCGCAGGCGAACTGCACGAAGGTCGAATCGCCGTTCCTGATAAACTCGGCGACATCCTCGCGGTGCCCGAGCCGATACACCCGTCCCGGCGCCGCGGGCGGCGGTTCGACGCTCTTCTCGGCCGGCCCCCAATCATCGCGCAACGCGCGCACTATCGCGACCGCGTCGATAGCGACGTCGCGCCATTCCCGCGGCCGGAACTTCTCCGCGATGTTGCGCGCCCTCTCGTCGAGATATTCGTTGTCCTCGATCAGCCGCGCGATCTTTTCGTAGCCGTCGTTGTCGTTGAACGGGTCGAAGTAATCGACCAGGTCGCCGGCCAGTTCGGGAACCGAGCCGGTGCTCGAGGCGACGCATGGCCGTCCGCACGCAAGGCTCGCTGCGACTGGCGCCGCCCACCCCTCCTCGACACTCGGGAACACGGTAAACCGCGCCGACTGGTAGAGCGCGCCGAGCTCCGCGCCGGATACATCGCTTAGCATCACGACGTTGCCATGCAAATTATTCGTCGATTGCAGCTGGCGCAGCAGCTCGTCTCCCCGCCATCCCGGCTCACCGACAAGCACCAGCTTTGGGGTTCGGCTGCCATGCCGGTCGAGCAGACGTTTCCAGACCCGCAGCAAGTAGCCGTGATTTTTACGGGCTTCGACCGTCGAAACGTACAATACGTACTCTTCCCGTATCAGCCGAGCTATTGCAATCGACAGATCACCATCGCCGGCGGGCTCATTCCCGAATTTGTAAGCCGGCTTCAACGTTCGGATCGCGGGTGGCGACATCCGGTTTTCAGCCGCGAAATCTTCGATCGCCCGAGCGGCGTGGTCCGATACGCAAAGAATGAAGTCGGCGACGCGCAGCATCGATAATAATGCGGACTTGAATGATTCCGCGAGCTCAACCGTGCAAAATTCGGGGCGCGTTATCGGCATGACGTCATGGATCAGGGCGCCAATACGGACACCCTTGCGCCCCAAATCGATGATACGCTCGGTAATGTTCTCCGAGACCCAGAATTCCCCCAGTATCAACAGCACGTCGCCGGCGCTGGGCTCATAACGATAGCCGCGGCTTGTGGCCGAGCGCGCGATGCTGATCAGCCGAGTGGGCTCGATCTTGCCGCGAGACATTTCATCGGCGAGCTCCCCGACCAAGGCGTCGTCGATGACGACATACTGAGGACTGTCATAGGCCTCCGACACAAACTGGCTTCCGGCGCGCTCCTCGGGCGGCATAGCGATGATCGCCGCGGCGACGCCGAGCTGGAATTGCTGAACGGCCGAGGCTATCCGGCGATCATCTGGATAAAAGAACACGTCAGAGAGGTCGATGAACGTCGTCGGCCGGCGCGGTGAAGCGGAACGCTGGGTCGGCGGCAGGTCCTCGGCGCCGACGCCAAATCCCGCAAGCTCGATCCGGGCGTCAGCCAGCATGTCGTCGATCCGCGCCGCTTCGCGATAGGCCGCGATCGCATCCGAGAAATTGCGCATCTTTTTGTAAAGATGGCCCAGCTGCAATCGCGTGTCCGCAACGTCCGGGGCCAGCGCCACACTCTTCTTGTACGCGGCCTCCGCCTCGCCCAGATCACCCGATTCCTTGAGGGCATGGCCGAGCTGAACCCAGATCGGCGCATCGTCCGCGCAGTGCGTCAAATACTGAAGGTAGAGTCTTGCCGCCTCCGGCCACTTTCGATTATCGCGCGCCAGATCCGCCGCGGCCCGCAGCTGCTGCACGTTGCGCGGTGGGCTCGGCAGCTGGTTCTCTCTCGAGTCGCGGCCGCGCCTGTTGAGAATGAACGCCATTACGTCAACCTGAATTCTATTCCCCGCCGCGATCAGAAGCGGCTTTGCGATCGCTTGTCAAGATCGCGAGTGGATCATTTGGGGTCGCCCGACGAGCAACGCTCGCCACCAACGGTGCCCGAGCCGCAGCCGGCAATAACGACCGATCCGGCCTTGCGATTTGGGCAGAGGCCGCCCGGTGCAGCGCCTCGAGCCAAGCGCATTTGTCGTCGACGCCAGCGGCGCGCAATCTATGCTGAGAGAACGGCTCAGGCATTGCGAGCTGATCCGTCATCGCGAGCAACATGGCGCGGGAGGCGACTATGCCCGAACCAAAGAGAGCAACACCAAAGAGAGCAACTTATGGTTCCTGGTCGTCGCCGATCACATCGGACATGATCGTCGCCTCGTCGATCGGGCTCGGTGACATCCAACTCGACGGCGGCGATGTCTACTGGCTCGAATCGCGCCCACAGGAAGCCGGTCGGTCGGTCCTGGTCCGCCGCGCCGCTGATGGAAGCTCGGTCGATCTGACACCGCCCGTGGCCGGCGACGGCGAGCCGTCTTACAACGTGCGCACCCGGGTCCATGAATATGGCGGCGGCGCCTATCTGGTCAGCGCCGGCATCGTCTATTTCTGCAATGACGCCGACCAGCGCCTCTATCGGCAAGAGCGGGGGGCCGCACCGGCGGCGATCACCCCCGAGCCCGCCCGGCCGCGCGGGGTGCGCTATGCCGATGGGGCGATCGACGGCGCGCGCGGGCGGATGATCTGGGTGCGCGAGGACCACACCACCGACACGCGAGAGCCGGTCAACACGCTCGTTGATATTGCGCTCGACGGGTCGCGGCCGCAGCGCATCCTCCAATCGGGCCGGGACTTTTATGCCGCACCTCGGCTTAGCCCCGACGGGCGCCGGCTCGCCTGGCTCGAATGGAGCCATCCGAGCATGCCGTGGATCGGCTGCGAGCTGTGGCTTGCTGAACTTGATGACGCGGGCTCGGTCGGGCGCAAACGGCTGGTCGCCGGCGGCGAGGACGAGTCGATCTTCCAGCCCGAATGGTCGCCGGACGGCACCCTCTATTTTGTCTCCGACCGCGCCCAGCATGGGCTCGACGGCCGCTGGTGGAACCTGTTCCGTGCCCGCGGCGAGGCGGTCGAGCCGGTTTATCCGCTGGCCGCCGAATTCGGCCGGCCGCAATGGAATTTCCGGATATCGGCATTTGCCTTCGCCTCGGCGCGGCAGCTGGTGTGCAGCCACCTGCAGAACGGCGTCTGCCGCCTGAGCGCGATCGACCTCGCGTCGCTGCAGGCGAAACCGCTTGCGGTCTCCTATCAGGACATGTCCTCGCTGCGCGCTGCTGCCGGACGCCTTTATTTTCGCGGCGGCGCGCCGACCCTTCCGCCGGCCATCGTCGAGCTCGACCTCGCCTCCGGCCGCACCACTCCCTTGAAGCTGTCGACCACGCAGGATGTTGAAGCCTATCGCGGCTATTTGTCGGCGCCCGAGCCGGTGACGTTTGACACCGATAACGGCCAGCAGGCGCACGGCCTGTTCTATCCGCCGCGCAACGATGATTTCACCGCGCCCGAGGAGCAGCTGCCGCCGCTGATCGTGCATTGTCATGGCGGCCCGACCGCCGCCGCGTCGCCGACCCTTAGCTGGGGCACGCAGTACTGGACCAGCCGCGGCTTTGCCGTTCTCGACGTCAATTACGGCGGCAGCACCGGCTATGGCCGCGAGTACCGCCTGCGGCTGCAAGGCAATTGGGGGATCGTCGACGTCGCCGATTGCGTCAACGGCGCCCGCCATCTGGCGCAGACGCATCGGGTCGACCCCGAGCGCTGGGCGATCAGCGGCGGCAGCGCCGGCGGCTACACGACGCTCGCGGTGCTAACCTTTCGCAACGAGTTCAAGACCGGCGCCAGCTACTACGGGGTCAGCGACCTCGAAGCGCTGGCCAAAGACACGCACAAATTCGAGAGCCGCTATCTCGACGGTCTGATCGGGCCCTACCCCGAGCGCCGCGATCTGTACATCACCCGGTCGCCGGTCCACAGCGCCCGCCTCCTCTCGGTGCCGGTCGCGTTTTTTCAGGGCGCCGAGGACCGGGTGGTGCCGCCACAGCAGGCTGAAGCCATGGTCGCGGCATTGCGCGAGCGGCAGATCCCGTCGCTCTACCTGTTGTTCGATGGCGAGCAGCACGGCTTTCGCCGCGCCGACAACATCAAACGCGCGCTCGACGCCGAACTCTATTTTTACGCCACCTTCCTCACCGACCAGAGACTCGAGTTCCGAATTCCCGACGACTGATCAACACCCGCAGGGCAGGTGAGCCTGAATGCATCGACGGATCGGTCAGCGCCCGGCGAACACGTCCATCGCCACCAGGGCGGCGGTCATCGCCGCCGGCCAGCCGGCGTAAAACGCGAGATGGGTGATCAATTCGCCGAGCTCCTCTTTGCTCAAGCCATTGTCGAGCGCACGGCCGAGATGGCCGACCAATTGCTTTTCTCGGCCGAGCGCCACCAGGGTCGCGACCGTGATCAGGCTGCGGTCGCGCTTCGACAGGCCAGGGCGTTCCCAGACATCGCCGTAGACGACCTTCTCGGCGAGGTCGATCAGCTTGGGCGCGATCGGGCGCACCTGCTCGCGGGCAGGCGAGGGCGGGGTTACCGGCATGTTAGATCTCCGTTGCGGGGGTCACGCAGATGCCATTCGACATTGTTGTCGAGCGGGATCACCGGGCGGGGAAGGCGCGTCCAGGCGAAGCGGTGCAGCATCGGCGAGGTCAGGCCGGGCAGATCGATTTCGACGATCTGATCCGGGCCAAAGAATTCGTCGAAGCCGCCGCGGAAATGGCCGCGCGACTTGACCGCGACGACCCGCGCGGCGCCGATATCGAGCCCCATCATCTCGAAGAAGATCGGATCGGCGCACTGCACCCGGTGCGAGACGACGACGACCGTGACGCCGCCGATCTCCAATGCCGCACACGGCCCGAGCTCGAGCCTGGTGCCGGCATAGATGCCGCGCCGGCCGATGCAATTGCCGTCGCTCAATGCCGCGACCGTCGCGGCCGCAGCCCAGGGCTCGGAGAATTTCGTCGTCTCCCAGCGGTTGAAGCGGGCCTCGAAGGCGGCGCCGACGCCTCGCCGGTGCGCCTCGGCGGCGAGCGGCGGGTCGTAGAAGATGCCGAAGAGCGCCCGCTCGACACCGGCCTCGTAGAGCGCGCGCAACAGATAGACCGTGTTGCCGCGCCCGCCGCCGCCAGGATTGTCGGCGACATCGGCAAACGCCAATGCTGCCAAGGACGGGTCGCGCCCGACCGCCACGGCCCTCGCAACCGCCTCATCGAGTGGGGTCAGCCGCGGGTAGAACCGCGCTCGGTTGGCCCAGCCGAGCTCTGCGATCTCGCGCGCCAACGCCTCGGCGGCATTTCGATCGCGGCGCGCCGTCACCACCACGGCGAGACCGTTGTCGGCGGTGTCGGCATAGGCGAACCCGCCCATCACCGACACGTTGAGGATTTCCGGGCTGATGCGGCGCTGGCCGAGCGCGATCATCTCGGCATAGGGCCCGGCAGCGGTCAGCATCGTCACCGTCGGCGGCACGATCGGCAGACGGACAAAGGCGCTCTGCGGCCGCATTCCGGCCAGCATCTGATGGATCGCCGCCGCCGCCTCGGCGCCGCGCTCGCGCATGTCGAGATGCGGGTTGGTGCGGTAGCCGATGAAGGCGTCGATCGACCCGGCCATGCGCGCCGAGACGTTGGCGTGCAGGTCGAGCGTCGCGGCGATCGGCACGTCCGGACCGACGATCGCCCGCACCCGCTCGAACAACAGCCCGTCCGGGTCGTCCTCCTCGGTCGTCAGCCCGGCGCCGTGCGCGCAGATATAGACCGCGTCGAGCGGCAACGCCGCCTTCAGCCGGTGCTCGATCGCGTCGATCAGATCGGCAAAAAAGGCGTGCTCGACCGGCCCGTTGGGCTCGGCCATGGCGAGCACGACGCCGACCGGGGTCCATGGCCCCGAGCCGTCCATCGCCGCGACGAAGCCCGGGGTCTCGGGCAGCATGACCGGGGCCGCGGCGCGCGCTTCGGCGAGGATCGCCTCGCCCTCGAGATAGGTGCGCGCGAGGAAATGCGTCCTGGTCGCCGGTGGGGCGAATTTGTTGCACTCGATTGAAAAGCCGAGAATCGCCACGCGAGGCGGAGAGGACCGAGGCGTCACTGGCTGCCTCCTCGAGAAAATGCCGCAGCGCCGGTCAGCGCGTCCGGGCGCCGACCACCGCCGGTCGGGGTGCGGCCGGCTCGGCCTCGCCGAGCGCCATCGGCCGGCCATGGGTCTCGCGCGCAAGAAAGGTGAAGGACAGCGCCACCAGCAGCATGCCAAAGGCGAGGAACAGAAAGGCCGGGATCAGCGCCCCCTCGGTGGCTTTTGGCGAGACGATGTTGCTGGTGCCGGCGATCAGCGCCAGGCTCAACGGCCCAAGGATCTTGCCGACCCCGTTCGCGGTCTGGCCGAGCCCGGAAGAACGGGCGCCGAGGCGCACCCCGTAGCTCTCGACCGTATAGGGCGCCAAATTCGAGAAGCTGCCGTCGATGCAGAACGTGGACGCGCACAACAGCACGACGATCAGCGGCACGCTGCCGACCAGGATGCTGCCGCAATAGCCGACTGCAGCGAGAGCGGCGACGCCGCCAAAACCCCACAGCGCGCCGAGCAGGCGACGGCCCAATAGCGGCGCCAGAAACGAAACAATGATCTTCCCGGCGATCCCGGCACCGGCGACCCAGATGAAATATTTAGCGGCTTGCGGCACCGGGACCTTGAGCAGCAGCGAGATCACCGTCGGCCCCCATAGATAGACGCCATAGGCCGCGGTCGCCGCACCGCCCCAGATCAAGAGGGTCTCGCAGAATTGACGCGGCTGCTGCAGCAGCTCCGACAGCTTGCCGCGCGGCACCGTCGCCGGCCGGGCGATCGGCAGCGGCACCGATTGCAGCGGGATGCCGAGCTGTTTTGCGATATTGGCGCGAGCCTGGGAAAACCGGCCCATGGCGGTCAGCCAGCGCACCGATTCGGGCACGAACAGCCAGGCCAGCACCCCGACCACCGCGACAAAGATGCCGAGCATGGCCATCCCGCGCCAGCCGATCGCCGACAGCAGCGCCGCCGAGGTAATCGAGGAGAGCAGCCCGCCGGCGGTCGCGAACGCGACGTAGAAGCTGGTGACAAAGGTGCGGTGCCGCGTCGGGGTCAATTCGACGATGATCGTCAGGCACGGCACCACCGCCGCGGTCAAGCCGAGGCCGACGACAAACCGCAACAGCGCAAAGAGCTGCCAGGCGCCGTCCGGCACAAAGCCGATCAGCGCCGCGCCGAGGCCGCAGATGAAGGTGCCGATGACCATTTGCGCCTTGCGGCCCCAGGCATCCGCCAACCCGCCGAACACCAGCGCCCCGACGATTGCGCCAAGGCCGCCGCTATAGAGGATCAGCGCCGACTGGCCGTAAGTCAGATGCCATTGCGGCCCGACCACCGCGAGCAGAAACGCCACGACCGAGAAGTCGAAGAATTCGAGGACCGTGATCGCCGACAATATGGCAAACGCCACCCAGTAGCGCAGATTGAGCGGCGCGCGGTCGTATAGCGACAGCAGATCTTCGGACGTTTGGCCGGGCATTTGCTGCTCCCCCTCGGCGCCGCCGTGGCCGACGGTCCCCTTCGTTGCAATGAAATCAACGCATAGGCGCCCCGGGCCGGCGGGGTCAATCCCCGTGACGGAAGGGCATCCGCGCTTTAATCGCACCGCCGGCATCATCTCGGTGCCGGGTCGCCGACGCCGAGGCGTCAATCCGGCTCTGTTCGCCTAGGCTGGGCCCATGCGCGGCGTTGGTCCGAGCATACCCGCCTGTATCGGCTTACGGCGTAGGGCGGCCCCGCCGCCCGGCGGCGGCACGGTCGCACCTGCCGGGCGGCGGCGGCGTGGAAAAATCAGGCGGCGGCAGCCTTGCGATTGGCCGCCAGGCGGGCATCGACGGCGGCGACGGTCTGATCGACGATGGCGTTCTTCATGCCATATTGCGCCGCGATCAGCTGCACCAGCCGGTCGGTCCGCTCGATATTGGGCGCACCGTTGAACAGGGCCCGCGCCGCCGAGGACGGCCGCACGAGGTCGCGCGCCGCGGCCGCGTATTTCTCGAACGGCACCAAATCATCCGCCCTGGCGCCGAGCTTCTCGCACACCGCGCAGACAAAGTTATAGACCGTGCGCGAGGCGCCGATGTCGGCATGCACCGCATCGTTGATGTCGATCGCCCGGTCCGGCCCGACACACCGGTAATTGCCGGTCAGCAGCATCGCCCATTTGGCCAGCGGGACGAAAATCGAATCATGCACCCTGAGCTTGACCGGCAATTCGACCTCGCCGTCGCCCGGGTCGAACCGGGCGGCGTCGATATCGGCTTCCATTTGTCGCAGGATCGCCGTGTATCTGTCGCTGTCGAAGCGGGCGACCTTGAAGTTGGTCGGCAGGGTGACCTGCAGCACGTTGATCTTTTCGCCGGGCGGACGAATCGCCTGCGGGTCGGGGCTGCACAGGCTGACGAGCCCGGGCTCGAAATTGTCCCACACACTGGCATCGGTGAAGCACACCTTTAGCGGGTCCGTCCGCAACTCGGGGATGCGCTTCAGGTACGGCATCGGCGGCATGTTCATGATCGACATGCAAGGCCGCTTGGCCGTCGCCACCGCATCCAAGAGCTCACGCACGCCGGGCGAGCGGTATTGCGGCTCCTGCATCGCCAGCGCCACCAGATCGAAATCGGCGGGGGCGACCTCGCCGGGGCCGGCGGCGCGCAGGCTCCCCGGCAATTTGCGCGAGTCGAGCTCGATCGCGTCCTTGCGGCCTCGGACCGGCAGGCGCACCCGGGCGCCGTCGCGGTTGAACGCCTCGACCTCGGCCGGCAGGCACACCATCGTGATGTTGTGGCCGCCAAACAGCAGCTTGGTCGCCAGCAAGGAGCCATAGGAGGCTCCAAGAATCAGCACATTGTAGGTCGTCATCACCTTATCCTCCCAGGCTGGGCATGATCGCCGGCGTTTTCGGGGGTTGACCACGACCATGCCGAAGCCCGCCCCCATCGGCAAGCCTCAAGGCTCGGCGGCGAGCACCGCGGCAAGCCCGGCCCGATAATCGGGATAGCGCAGGGTCACGCCGAGCTCGCGCTTGATCAACGCGTTCGCGACCCGCTTGTTGTCATCATAAAAGCTGCGCGCCACTGCCGACAGCCCGGCTTCGGCCAATGGGACGAGGGGCGGCGCCGACACCCCGAGCAGGGCGGCGGCGTAGGCCACGATTGCCTCGGGCGGGGCCGGATCGTCGTCGCAGACGTTGTAGACCGCACCCGGCCGCGGCTGCGACATCGAGGCGCACAGCACCTGCACCAGATCCTCGACATGGATGCGCGAGAACACCTGGCCTTGCTTCTCGATCCGCCGGGCGGCGCCGGCGCGCAGCGCCTCGAACGGGCCGCGCCCGGGGCCATAGATCGCGGCCAGCCGAAAGATGTGGACCGGCACCCCGCGGCGGCGCCACAGCGCGCGCCAGCCCATTTCGGCCGCGACCCGGCGGCGGCCGCGCTCGCCGCTCGGCCGCAACGCGGCGCCTTCGTCGACCCAGCCGCCGCCGCGGTCGCCGTAAACACCGGTCGTCGACAGATAGCCGAGCCAGGCGAGCCCCGGCAGCGCCGCGATGTCCTCGCCGTGCCGGTCGAGCACCGGATCACCGGCCGCGTCGGGCGGCACCGACACCAGCACATGGGTGGCCCCGTTGATCGCCCTGAGCGGCAGCGGCCGGTCACGATCGAACAGGTGAGGCGGACAGCCGGCTCGGCTCAGAGCCGCCGCCCGCTCGCGGCTGCGGCAAGTGCCGGTCACTCCCCATCCTCTGGCCGCGAGCACCGGGGCCAGCGCCAACGCGCTGTAGCCGAAACCAAAGCAGAATAGCTGCGGGGCAGACGGCATTGCCTTCCCGATTTTCACGGCAGCCCTGGCCCCGATTTTCACGGCAGCCCCAGCATTGCCGGGCTCGTCCCGGTCCGCAGGGTCGATATCGACGGACAAACGCTTCACTTTCCGGGCGGAAGCAGTGCAGCAAGGGTAGCGCCTGCATGGTTGGGCGCCAACCTCGCGCTGTGCTATGGGTGGCGCGCAAAGGGGGGCCATGGGAATGCGATCAGGGTTGCGTGGCGCGCGGACGGGCGCGCTTTTGGTCGTGTTGCTGGCGCTGCCATGGCCCGGTAGCGACGCAGCCGCCGAGCCGACGAAGCCGCCTCAGCCATCGCCGGCAGCGGGCGTGCCGCAATCGGCCGCAGCCGACGCCGAGATTTACGCGCGCTGCATGAAGCTCGCCAAGGAAGATCCGCACGCGGCGCAGAGCCTGGTGCGTTCATGGCTTGCGCGCGGCGGGGCGCATCCGGCCGAGCATTGCGCCGCGGTGACGCTGATCACTCTCGGCCAATACCAGCAGGGAGCGAACGGCCTTCAAGCGCTGGCGCAGGCTATGACCACCGCGCCGGCGGCGCTGCGTGCCGACGTGCTCGACCAGGCCGCCCAGGCTTGGCTGCTGGCCGGCGACCCGACGCGCGCCTACGCCGCCGCAGGCGAGGCCGTGTCGCTGCAGCCGAACGACCCCAACCTCTTGATCGATCGCGCCGAAGCCGCCGCTTCGGCCGGCTATCTCAACCGTGCGGTCGACGACCTCGACCGCGTGCTGAAGGCCAATCCCAACGAGGTCGATGCGCTGATCTACCGCGCCTCGGCCTATCGCGCGCTCGATCGCCTCGACCCGGCGCGCACCGACATCGACAAGGCGCTGGCGCAGGCGCCGCATTCGCCGGCGGCTCTGCTGGAGCGCGGCAATATCCGCCGCCTCGAAGGCGACGCTGCCGGCGCCCGCAAAGACTGGCGAGAAGTCGGCCAAGTCGCCCCCGGCAGCCCCGAGGACATGGCGGCGCGCGCCAATCTCGAGCATCTGGCGCAGGCCGGCGGCGCGGCGCAGGCCACCCCCGGCAACAAGGCTGTGCCGCCGTGAGCGGCGGAAAGATCCCGGCGCTCGGCCCAAGGCGGCGCGAAGTGCTGGCCGGCAGCCTGGCGCTGCTCGCTGCGGCAGCCGCACCGGCGCAGGCGGCCGAGGCCGAGACGCTGCGCCGCCTCGCGGCGGCACGGGGCCTGATCTACGGAACCACGATCTCGGCGCAGCAGATCACCCATGATCCCGCCTTCGTCGGGCTGGTGCTGGCGCAGGCCGGTCTCGTCGTCCCCGAGAACGACATGAAATGGCTGGAGATCAACGGCGGTGCGGCGGGGAAAGATGATTACAGCCGAGCGGACACGGTCGCGGGCTTCGCGGTCGAGGGCGGCATGATGCTGCGCGGTCACAACTGTCTATGGTATTCGCACACGCCATGGTGGTTTTACGCGCTGCCCGACCGCAAGGCCAAAGAGCGTGCGATCGTCGATCACATCAAGTCGCTGGTCGGGCGCTATCGCGGCATCGTCCACAGCTGGGATGTCGTCAACGAGCCGATCGAGCTGAAGGACGGCCCACCCAATTGGTTGCGCCAGGCTCTCGGCCCCGGCTACCTCGATCTTGCTTATCACCTCGCCCGTGAAGCCGATCCCGGGGCGCGCCTGGTCGTCAACGAACATGACATCGAGCTCGACGCTCCGGAGCACGAAGCCCGCCGCGTAGCCTTGCTCGATCTCTTGCAACGGATGCAGAAAGCCGGAACGCCGGTCGACGCGGTCGGCATCCAGGCGCATTTGAGCGCGGCCGGCGGGCCGCCGTTTTCCCCGGCGCGGCTGCAGCACTTCCTGGCCGACATCGCCGGCCTCGGCCTCGCCATCCAGATCACCGAGCTCGATGTCACCGACGAACACGCCCCGGCCGATATCGCCGTTCGAGATCAGCTCGTCGCCGACGCCTATAGGCGGTTTCTCGACGCAGCGCTCGACGAGCCGGCGGTCAAGATGGTGGTGACCTGGGGCCTCTCGGACCGGCACAGCTGGATCGTGCGGCGCGAGACCAACCAGGTGAGATGGCGCAAGGACGGCTTGCCGTCGCGGCCCTTGCCGTTCGACTCAGCGCTGCATCCCAAACCCGCCTTCACTGCGATTGCCGACGCCTTCGCCCACGCTCCCGTTCGCAGCGCAGGCTAGAGCGGTCCACGCGTTCAGCTGCGGCTGCGGCCGGGTGCTGATCAGAATGTCGCGCGCAGGCCGACGGCAACGGCGATCGGCGCGGCTGGGCTGAGGCTGCGCGGTTCCGTAGCGCCCGGCGCCTGGGCGATCGGCACGGCCGAGGTCGGCGAAAAGGTCCCGAAGGTGTAATAGGTCGCGTTGAAGGCGTTTTCGATCAGCGCGAACAGCTGAAAATTCCTGGTCACCTGATAGCTCGTATGCAGGTTGAGAACGAAATAGGAGGGCGTTTGCGGCGTCAGATTGGCTTCGTCGCCAAACAGAAACTGGCCGGCGGCATAAATCCCGCTGCCGCCGACGGTCCAGGCGGGGGTTACCTTATAATCGACGCCGAGCTTCAACAGATTTTCCGGAATGCCCGGCAGATGGTCGCCGGGCTGGATCTGGATGTTGCCTTCGGCGTCCGCCCCGGGGTTGTTTTCGCTCGATTCGGTAAATGCGTTCTGAAACACGGCGTCGATATAGGAATAGCCGACCCAGGCCAGCAGGCGGTCCTTGGTGAACCGCAAATTGACATCGACGCCCTGCCGCAATGTCGATCCGACATTGCCAAAAAAGGCCCGCCCCTGGATCGGGCTGCTGAGAAACAGGATGTCGTCGGTCACCGTGGTGCGATAGAGGGCGACGTCGGAGGATAGGGTAGAGCCCGGCAATGGATGCGACTCGCCGCGCACCCCCGCCTCGATGGTATGCGACACGACCTGCTTCAAACTGGGGTCGGCGACCAGGAAGTTGGCCAGGCTGCACGGGCTGGCCGCACTGGAGCACGTCAGCTCGACCGGCGTCGGTGCCCGATTTGCCTCGGCATAGCTGGCATAAACCGAAAGGTCGGGACGGATCTTCCAGGTCAGGCCGCCTGAGGGGTTGAACCGGCTGTAGGTGTGATCGCCGGTCAGCGAAGTGCCGAGTTGGTCGCTCAAATTGATCTGTGCGAAGTTGAACCGGCCCGCCACGTTCGCCGACAGCACCGGGGTGATATCGTAGGTGTCGGTAAAAAATGCGCCGTAATAGGCATTCGAAATGCCGACCCGCACCGAGCCGATCGACCCGTCCGGCTGCTCGACGGTAATGCCGGGACCGGCGAATTCAGAGGTAGGGACGTACAATCCGCCGATCTGGGTGCTGGCCGCGAACAGGGTCTGCCCGCCATCGAAGCTGACGCCGCCGATGAGTTGGTTCGGCCTCCCGAACAGCTCGCGATGATTGGTCAGCTGGGCGGCCGCGCCATAGCCATTGGTATTGGTCGATTGCTGGTCCAAGTCGGAATACGGGCCATTGCCAAGAAAAGCCCCGATCGGATTGCCGTTCCGGCCGATGGCCGGTTCGCCGGGCGCTTCGCACAGCAGCCCCGAACCGTCGTTGCACGGGGCAAAATCGGAAACGTCGCCATTGTAGATTTTCTGCAACAGGTAATTGTAATATATGTTTCCCTGCAGCGAGGTCTGATCCGAAATATTGTAGCTGCCGGTCAGATTGACCTGCGCGTATTGATTGGTCACCAGATTGGGCGCGGTGAACACGGCGGCCGGATCCGCAAACAGCTGCTGGATCGGCGAGGTCCCTGGTTCGTTGAGCCGGTTGACCGCGCTGGTGACATTGACGTGGACTTCGCCACGGTCGCCGCGCCAGCCGAGGTCGCCATAAAAATTCCTGAGCTGGGAGGATTGCGTATCGCGCCAGCCGTCCTCTTGCAACCCGCTCGCCGCTGCATAGACGCCAACATTGCCGATCTGGGCGCCGTATTGCATCTCTCCCTGATATTTGGCGAACGAGCCGCCGAGCACATCGAACTCGGTACCCTGGTAGGTGAAGCCGTTTTTCAGCCGCACCGCGAGCGCGCCGCCGAGCGCGTTCAGCCCAAAAACCGGGTTGGAGCCGACCACGTTCATGCGATCGATCGCGATGTCCGGGATCAGGTCCCAGTTGACCGTATCGCCGAACGCCTGGTTGAAGCGCACGCCGTTTACATAGACCGCGAGCCCCTCTTCGGTACCTTGCAGAGGCGAGGCCTGAAAACCGTGATAGAACAAGGTCGGCTCATACGGGTTGCCGGACGTCGAATTGAGGTTGACGCCCGGAGCCTGTTCGTTCAGCGCGCGTAGCGCGTCGGCATTGCCGTCGCGGGTGATGTCCTGGTCGGTCAGCACTCTGGTTTCGGCGGGCACCTTGCTGCGGTCGACGCCCGATCCAAGGAGCGGGGTCGCCCCAACCACTTCCACCGTCGGCAGCACCGTCTCCGTTGACGCTGCCGGCGTGCCGGGGGCGCCAGGCGCTGCGGGCGTCGCAGCGGTGGCGGGTACGGAGGGCGCGCTCGCTGCGCCAGGTGCCGCCGGCGCGCTCGCCGCGTTCGGCGTTGAGGGCGCGCTCGCTGCGATAGGCGCGCCTGCCGCGGCTGCTGCGGACGGCGTCGGCGAGGCGGCTTGCGCCAGGACAGGCTGCGCTTGCGACAGCACGACAAGCACGGATAACGCGAGCCACGCCTCGGCGCGAGCCCCGATACGGCGGCGCTCGTTGATCCGAACGGATGCGTGGTTGGCGAGACCCCGCCGAAACGCGAAGTTGAGAAAGCCAGGCTGCCTCATCGGGTCCAATCCCTGGTTCGCCGAACCGGAGGCGGGGTGTGAAGCGGAAAACACCGGTCGGCATCGAGATCGCCGTCGGTCGGTTGCAGATTAACGCCGACGCGTGCGCCGAAGTCGAACATCTTTCACCACCCTTACGCCGGCCGCGGCGAGCCGGCCCGACGGCCGCGCGGTGATCAACTGGGCCCTTGTTTCGGACGCCGCCCGGATCTCGGTGACGATCGCCTTGGTCCGCGCATCTTGCGGCGCCATCGGCGGTGCCGGAAGAGCCCCGATCGGCGGTGGTGCCGATGCGATCGCGCGTCCTTGTTGGCGGTCTTCTTTATCTTTGGTCGCAATCGGCTACGATCCGCGGCGCGGGTCGATCGGCCACGCCCGGCGCGGCCGGACCGCCCGTTCCACTGAGCGAGGGTTCGGCGCATGAAGCTTTACGGGTTTTTCCGGTCATCGGCCGCATTCCGCGTCCGCATCGCGCTCAATCTGAAGGGGCTTCCCTACGAGACGGCGGCGATCCACCTGCGCCGCAACGATCAGGCAAAGCCCGAATATCTGAGTGTCAACCCGCAAGGGCTGGTGCCGGCGCTCGAGGATGGCGACCGCACCCTGATCCAGTCGCTGGCAATCATCGAATATCTCGACGAGACCCACCCCGATCCGCCGCTTTTGCCGCAGGCCGCGGCAGAGCGGGCCAGAGTGCGGGCGCTCGCCGACATCGTCGCCTGCGACATCCACCCGATCAACAATCTACGGGTGCTGCGCTATCTGGCCCACTCGTTCGGCCGCGGCGAGGCTGATATTGCCGCCTGGTACAATCATTGGATCGGTGCCGGGTTTCGGGCGATGGAAGCGCTGCTCGCCGGCGATGCTCGGACCGGGGTATTCTGCCACGGCGACCAGCCCGGCCTCGCCGATGTGGCGCTGGTGCCGCAGGTCGTCAACGCCGAGCGCTACCGCCTCGATATGGCGCCCTATCCGACGATCGCGCGGATCTTCGAGCGCTGCATGCAGCTCGACCCGTTCCGCATGGCGCATCCGGACAACCAGCCCGATACGGAACGCTAGATTAACTAACTAGGCAAAGAAGGCGCAGCCGCGAGGATTTCGCGGGCTCGGGCGGCGTCGGCGGCGATCTGCGCCTTCAGCGCGTCAAGCCCGGCGAATTTACGCTCGGGCCGGATGAAGTCGATCAGCGCCACCCGCAGGTGCCGTCCATAGAGATCGGCGTCGATGTCGAACAGATGCGCTTCAAGCCGCGGCTCGTGGCCGCCGACGGTTGGGCGCAGACCGAGATTGGCCACACCGTCGATGGTGCGGCCGTCGAGCGGGTCGTCGGGGCCGTCGCCGCTGACCCGCACCGCATAAACCCCGAAAGCCGGCCGCAGATAGTCTTCGAGGCCGAGATTGGCGGTTGGAAAGCCGATCGTGCGCCCGCGCCGGTCGCCGGTCGCGACCCGCCCGTCGATCTCCCAAAACCGGCCGAGCAGCGCCGCCGCCTCGCGCGGCTTGCCGGCACGCAGCAGCTCGCGAATCGAGGTCGAGGAATAGACCGTCCGGTCGGCACCGCGAATGGGCTCGATCACGGTTACGGCAAAGCCGTGCGCCGGTCCCGCCGCGCGCAGGAAATCAGGGGTCCCGCGGCGGCTCTTGCCAAAGGTGCAGTCCCAGCCGACGACGACATGCGAAGCGCCGATCGCAGCGACGATGATCTCGGCGAGGAAATCTTCGGCGCTCTTGGCGGCAAAGCCGAGGTCGAAATGCTGCACAAACAACAGATCGACCCCGAGTCGGGCCAATTCGCGCTCCTTGACCCGGAACGGGGTCAGCCGGAACGGCTCGGCATCGGGCACAAACACGCTGCGCGGATGCGGCTCGAAGGTCAGCACCGCGGTCGGCCGGTCGTGTTGCTGCGCCAAACCGCGCGCGCGCCCGATCAGCAACGCGTGGCCGCGATGCAGGCCGTCGAAATTGCCCATGGCCAGGACCGCGCCGCGCGGGTGGTGCGACTGGGGGCCTGGATGGCGGATGACGCGGATCACGGCAGGGCGGCGAAATAAAGCTTCATCGATAGCCAAACGCCGCGAAAATAGCCGGTGGCGCGGCCGGAGGATAGCGGCTCGCCGCGATGCTGCCGCGGGAGCCCCGAAAAAGCTGGGGCCGCCGATGTCCGACGCCCCCCTTTCGCCGCAATCCTCTATAGTTTGCCGGAACGGTCGGCGGAGGATTGATGGGCGAGGAGCGGGTGCCGCGCGAGCAGATGGAGTATGACGTGGTCGTGGTCGGGGCCGGCCCGTCCGGGCTCGCCGCCGCGATCCGCTTGAAGCAGCTCGCCGCCACGGCCGGCCGCGAGGTCGCTGTATGCGTCGTCGAGAAGGGCTCGGAGGTCGGCGCCCATATCCTGTCGGGCGCGGTGTTCGAGCCGCGCGCGCTCGACGAGCTCATCCCCGACTGGCGCGAGCGCGGGGCGCCGCTCGTCACCGCCGCGACCGAGGACCGCTTTCTGCTGCTGACCCGATCGCGCGCCTGGCGCCTGCCGACCCCGCCGCAGATGCGCAACCATGGCAACTACATCATCAGCCTCGGCAATCTGTGCCGCTGGCTGGCCCGGGAGGCCGAAGCGCTGGGGGTCGAGATCTATCCCGGGTTTGCCGCCGCCGAGATTCTTTACGACGATGCCGGACGGGTGCGCGGAGTGGCAACCGGCGATCTGGGGATTGGCAAGGATGGCAGACCGACCGAGCGCTATCAACCTGGGGTCGAGCTCGTCGCCCAGGAGACCTTGCTCGCCGAGGGCTGCCGCGGCTCGCTGACCAAGACCGTGGTCGAGCGCTTCCACCTGCGCGACGGCGTCGATCCGCAGACTTATGCGATCGGCATCAAGGAATTGTGGGAAGTGGCGCCGGCCCGGCACCAGCCGGGGCTCGTCGTCCACACCATCGGCTGGCCGCTCGACAGCGCCACCTATGGCGGCTCGTTCCTCTATCATCTCGAGGATCGGCAGGTGGCGGTCGGATTTGTCATCGGGCTCGACTATAAGAACCCTTATCTGAACCCGTTCGAGGAGTTTCAGCGCTTCAAGACCCACCCGTCGATCCGGCCGTTCTTCGAGGGTGGCCGGCGCATCTCGTATGGCGCGCGGGCATTGAACGAAGGGGGCTGGCAATCGGTCCCGCGGCTCGATTTTCCGGGCGGGGCGCTCATCGGCTGCGCCGCCGGGTTCCTCAACGTCCCCAAGATCAAGGGCAGCCACACCGCGATCAAATCGGGGATGATCGCCGCTGAGGCGGTTTACCGCCGGCTCGCCGGCGACAGTGCCGCCGCGGTCGGAGAGGCGCTGCGGGCAAGCTGGGTATGGGATGAGCTGCGCCGGGTGCGCAACATCCGGCCGAGCTTCCGCTGGGGCCTTTATGCCGGGCTCGCTTATTCGGCCCTTGACACCTACCTGCTGCGCGGCGCCGCGCCATGGACGTTTCACCACCGCCCGGACTACGCGCAGCTTACCCCGGCGAATAGGGCGCGGCTGATCGACTATCCCAGACCCGACGGGGTGATCAGCTTCGACCGGCTCTCCTCTGTGTTCATCTCGAACACCAACCATGAGGAGGACCAGCCGGCGCATCTGCGGCTGCGCGACCCGACAAAGGCCATCAGCGTCAACTATCGGCTCTACGATTCGCCCGAACAGCGGTATTGTCCCGCCGGCGTCTATGAGATCGTCCGGCCATCGGGAGCGATCGAGCCTTACCTGCAAATCAACGCTCAGAATTGCGTGCACTGCAAAACGTGCGACATCAAGGATCCGGAGCAGAACATCGATTGGGTCGTGCCCGAGGGCGGCGGCGGCCCGAACTACCCGAACATGTGACCCCGCGGATGGGGAGAGAAATGGGGACAGCGGTGATTGAGATTGCGCGGATCGGGCGCTTGGCGGTTCGATCGAAACGCCTGGTTCCCGGGCGTTTCGCGATGCAGCCGACCAGATTGGTGCGGTGGCGGTGCGATCGAGCCAACAGATCGGGACCATTCGTTGGCATCGCGTCGGTGGCAGGCTTCCTGCTGGCGGCCTTCGCCGGCACGGCGAGCCTCGCGGCGCCGAGCGCGCAGGCGCCGGCAAATTCCGGCGACTCGCCCTACGGCGCCTACCTTGCCGGCCGGCACGCGCAGGAGGAGCGCGACTATCGCGCCGCAGCGCTCTGGTACAAAGAGGCATTGCAAGCCGATCCGCAATCGCCCGAGCTGATCAGCCGGACGTTTTCGATGGAGGCCGAAAACGGTAATTTTGCCGAGGCCCGACCGCTCGCCGAGCAGGAGCTGAAGCTCGACCCTTCCGATGCTGTCGCCAATCTCGTGCTGATGGTCGATCGGCTCAACACCGGCGACCCGGCGGGGGCGCTCGCCAGCGCCCAAGCGCTGCCGGATGACGGGCTGCACCGCTATGTCGGCCCGTTGGCCCGTGCCTGGACCGAGATGGGCATGGGCAACCTCGCCGCCGCCGATGCGGCATTGCAGGGGCTCGACAAGTTCGATGGCTTTACCCCGATCAAATATTTCCAGCTTGGTCTTCTTTACGATTTCGCGGGTCACGCCGACAACGCGGAGCAATATTATCGCAAGACCCTCGATGCGACCGGCCAGCTGAATTGGCGGCTGACCGATGCGATGGCCAATTTTTACCGCCGGCACGGACGGCCGGACCAAGCCAAGGCAATTTATCAGCAATTTATCAAGGAGAACCCGGGCAGCGAGCTGGCAGAAACGGTGCAGGCGATGAAGCCGGCCGGCACGCCGCCGCCGCTGATCGGCTCGGCCAAGGGCGGCCTCGCCGAGGCGCTGTTCGATCTGGCAAGCGTGGTCAACCGGCCCGAGACCCTCGATGTGGCGTTGCTCTACAATCGCTGCGCGCTCGCGCTGCGCCCGCATCTGGCGGTAGCCGAGCTGCTGCTGGCCGACATCCTGAGCGCCGAGGACGAGCCGAAGGAGAGCCTCGCAATCCTCGCCGGCATTCCCGGCAGCTCGCCCTATGCGTGGTCGGCGCAGCTGCGGACGGCAGCCAATCTCGAAACCTTGGGTAAAATCGACGAGGCGGTGGCGCAGCTGCGGGCGATGGCTGCGAAAGCGCCGGACCGGGCCTCGGCCGAGATCCAGCTGGGCGATCTCTTGCGCGAGCAAAAGCGTTTCACCGAGGCCGCCACCGCCTACAGCGAGGCGATCCGGCGGCTGAAGGCCGGCGGCACCGCGCCCAGCTGGTCGCTCTATTATAGCCGCGGCATCGCCTATGAGCGTTCGGGCCAATGGAACCTCGCCGAGGCCGATCTCGAGCATGCGCTCGAGCTCAAGCCCGATCAGCCGCTGGTGCTCAACTATCTGGGCTATTCCTGGATCGATCGCGGCGAAAAGTTGAAGCGCGGCCTGAAGATGATCGAGCAGGCCGTATCGCTGCGGCCGGAGGACGGCTACATCGTCGACAGCCTGGGCTGGGCGCATTACCGGCTCGGCGATTATGCGAGCGCCGTCGAGTACCTCGAAAAGGCGGTGGAGCTGGTGCCCGAGGACCCGACGATCAACGACCATCTCGGCGACGCCTACTGGAAGACGGGTCGGTCGGTCGAAGCGCGCTACCAATGGCGCCAGGCGCTGCAATTCAAGCCCGACAAGCAAGATGTCAAGCCGATCGAAGCCAAGCTCGACGGTGGGCTGCCGACCGCCGCCAAGCGGGCCGGCGGCGGCTGAGCCGGCGCCTGCCGCACCGGTGGCGATGGTTCGCGGTTTCGCGCCGGCGAAGGTCAACCTCTACCTGCATGTGCTCGGGCGGCGGGCGGACGGCTACCATCTGATCGACAGCCTCGTTGGCTTTGCCGACATTGGCGACGATCTGACCGCCCGCCCGGCCGCTGAGCTGTCGCTCGAGCTCGGCGGGCCGGAGGCCGCGGGTCTCGCCGGTTCGGGCGCGGACAATCTGGTGCTGCGCGCCGCCAGGCTATTGGCCGATCACGCCGGGATCAGCACCGGTGCCGCGCTCCATCTGCACAAAAACCTGCCGGTCGCCTCCGGCATCGGCGGCGGGTCGAGCGACGCGGCCGCAGCGATGCGCCTCCTCTGCCAGCTGTGGGGCCTTGCGATCGACCAGGCGACTCTGTCGCGCCTCGGCGCCGGGCTCGGCGCCGACATCCCGGTGTGCCTTTTGGCGCGGGCCGCCTGGGTCGGCGGCATCGGCGAGCGGATCGAGCCCGCCCCGGCATTGCCGCCGGCCGGGATCGTGCTCGCCAACCCGCGAGCCCCGCTGCCGACCACCGCCGTGTTCGCGGCCCGGCGCGGCCGGTTTGGCGACCCCGGCCGCTTCGCGCCAATGCCGCAGGATGCGGCCGGTCTCGCCGCCGCGTTGCAATCCTGCGGCAATCAATTGACCGAGGCCGCGATCAGCCGCGTCCCGCAGATCGGCCCGGTGCTGGAAGCGCTCGCCCACCTGCCCGGCGCGCTGATCGCGCGAATGACCGGCAGCGGCGCCACCTGCTTTGCCCTTTTTGCCGATGGCGCCCGGGCCATAGCGGCGCGCGCCCGGCTTGCCGCGGCCGAGCCCTTATGGTGGTGCGCCGCCGGCGAGCTGGTTGCCGGCCGCGAGCTTTGCCGATAATTTGCCGCGCTCGCGCTGGTGGGGCGTAGCCAAGTGGTAAGGCAGCGGATTTTGATTCCGCGATACGGAGGTTCGAATCCTCCCGCCCCAGCCATGCCTCCCCAATTACCACCGAGCCGCGCACCCTGAACCGAAGCTCGACGCGAGCAAAGAAGTCGCCCGGGCATAGGGATTCGAGACGAGAGCCGAGGTTGCGCACGGCCTCGCCCTCGCGCACTGGAGCGCCGGTCGTGCTGCCCTCGATCCGCTACCTGTTCCCGTGGTTGCGCCATGTCTTTGCCGATGGCGGCTATGCCGGCGACAAACTGACGACGGCGCTGGCCTGGCACTGAGAATGGCAGATCGAGATCGTCAAGCGCTCCTATCGGGCCACCGGCTTTTACGTGTTGCCGGGCGTTGAATGGTCGAGCGAACCTTCGCCTGATCGAACCGCAACCGCCGCCTCGCCAAGCACTTCGACGCCACGGTGGGCAGCAGCGCGGCGCGCCGGCTCGCCCGACCCCGATCGCATACCCCACCATGGCCACCATCGTAGCGCTTCACGAGTCGAAAGACCCGGGCTCTCCACAAAACGCAGCGGAGATCGAGTACTTCGGGTATGATCTCGGCTTGTTGCGATGGACATCTTGGTGCACGTCGGATACGCCCGGTTGTACCGAAGACCCTAACCTTTCGAGCACCTGCCCAAACCTCTCACCGCAAAACTTTACGCCTGTGGGCGATGGAAAAACGTGGTACGAAAACGATTGTCATAGCTGGACGGATATTGAGCCTGAGAGAGGATCGACGCAGACCATGCCGACGGGTTGGACTGTGGATTCGTGGGAATGGCCGGGCGGCAACAATTGAGGGATCCTGGCCGGATTTCGTGATAGCGCCGCTGTCCCCGCGTTGCGATCTATCGACAGAAGGAGCGGACGCGGCTGGCGGGATGATGCGAGCTTGGCGATTGACAGGGATCACGCGATGGAAAACTGTGCCCGCCCCATCCCTGAGCAATCGCGGGATCCAAGCCCAGAGAGCAGCAGCAATTGCCACCAATCCTAAGCCGGCCGAGGCAGATAGGAAAGATGCAGACGCCGGCTCGCTGCGGCTGGCCGAGAAGGATCGCCTAGCGTGAGCAGATGATCTTATTCTCGATCGGAATGCCGAGCCGTTTTGCCGAATGGTGCGACGCGCTCACCGCAAAGTTGGCCGAAGCCAGCTTCGGAACCGTGGAGTGCGCGGCCCTCAACTCTCTCGAGGAGCTTGCCGCGGCCGTTTTGAAGACGCGGGCGTCGCGTCTCGTCGCGTGCTCACGGCGACCAGTTGTCCACCTTCAAACCGAGATCATCGAAGCCGAACGGCCGTTCCTGGTTGCGATTGGCGACCCGCGGACCGCGCTGCGCGACCTCTCGGAACGGATGGGCTGCGATCTGCCCGAAGCGACCCGCGCGGTCGCCAGCAGCTGCGCGGCAATCCTCAGTCTGACCAGGGCGCCCGGCGCGCTTGTCGTGTCGAGCGGCGACGCCGTCGATCCGATCTCTGTCGCGGCGGCAATCGCCGAGCATTTTGAGTTGTCGGCGAGCCGGGACGAGATTGCCGCGATCGTTTCCGAGCTAGGCGAGGCCGGCATCACGCCGAACCAGGTCGAGGACAGCACCTGGTGGGATGGGTTGAGCGAGCGGCACCGGGCCGTAGTCAATGGGGCGTTGCTGCCGTACCTGCGCGGCGCCGATCTGGAGCCGCTGGTCTGGGAGCCGGAGCTGTTCTTCATCAATGACGATCCGCCACCGCCGACGCCGGTGACCGCGGCCCGTCTTGTCGACATCACCGGCCGGGTGCGGTTCCTAATTTATGGTCCCTTCGTCAATCTGCCGCCTGGGTCATGGTCGGCCAATGTCGTCCTGGGCTTTTCGGCGGAGGCCGCCGGGATGAGCTTTATGGTCGAAATTTTCGCCGGACGGCAGCTCGCCTGCACCCGCGTCGAGCCGGGGGCCGAGCAGATCATCGAAGCCAATCTGCAGTTCGCCATCGATGATTCGGTCGACCAGCCGGTGCAGGTGCGGATCGTCAACGAGCGCGCGGCCTTTGACGGCCGGCTCGCCCTCGGTCCGGTGACCGTGGCGCCGAAGGCCTCGATCAGCGCCGAAACCCGCGATCAGCTCGCCGCTGCTCTTCGCCAATAAGCGCAATGGTGTCCTGAGCGTGCCGCCGAACGTCAGCCGTCGCGCGTCGGTTTCTTGATAATCAGGCCGATCGACGTGCAGGTATAGCCATCTATGCTTAGCTTCAAATGCGCGTGGTGCTGCGGTGGGATATAGTGCTCGTGCGTCCAAGGCGGTAGATCGACAAAGCGATCGAGTATCCCGCTGCCCGGACTGAAATCGTACGGGGCGACCTCATAGCCTTTGTTGCGCATATCGGCTGCGAATTCGATCAGATGGCGGGACTGATAAAGCACGGTCGGGTAATTGTCGATGGTCTCGCCCTCGTCCAACGTGAATTCCGTGGTATGGACCGCAACACCTCCCGGCTTGAGTGTTTGCAACGAGCTTTCGACGAAGCTCAATCCCTTCGCCAAGCTGCCGAGATGCTCGAGGGCACAAGCCGACCAGCAGAAATCAAACCGCCCGTTGAGCTCCGCAGGAATGGAGTTCATGTCGAGAGGGCGAAACTCGATAGCGGCGAGGCGTTGCGCATCCGGGCATATGTCGGCTCGTCGAAAGCTTTCGGCGCTCGCTGCATGCTGCTGGGTCAATCGCCAGACCTCCGCCTCCGGGCGATGCTGATCGAGGTCTGTCGCGATTACATGCACGCCGTGTTTGGCGAAGAGGCTCGGCAGGGGCTCCTCTCCACAGCCAAAGCCCAGCCCGCTCCGATCCGGAGCAAGCTTGCCCTCGGCAAACAAGGCCTGACAGATGTAGCACAGCTCCCAAATCTTTCTGTGGTAATAGGGCGCGGTCAGCAACTCTTTACACCAGTAGGATAGCCAATCGGAGGCAAAATCATCTTGGGTACACAGCTTGGATCCGAGCTTAACCGGTGCGGGCGTTGCTACGGTCCGCCTAAGATCGCGCTCGGCAAGAACGCGTCCTAGCTCGTATCCCAGGTTTTTGACGTTAAAAAAGCATGATTGTTGAGTTTGCCTGTTCCGATGAACTTCCTGCCTCCATGACGCCATTTCCGTAGAAAAGCGTTGCAGAGCTCGTTCCATTTGCTTGCGCTCGGCGGCGGCGTTGCGCTCGCTTTCTTCGATTTTTGATATGAAACTGCCGATCTCATCCAGGTCGACGGCATTCAAAACGGTAATAATTCTGCGCATCTGGCGGAACAGATCGCGTTTGGGCCGCTTCGGGCGAGTCCGGTTCGCTGCTTCGGTCATTCCGTAATTCTTGGCTCGATTAGAAATTCGGACCCGATCATACCGACACCGAGACCGTCGCGGAGAAGGATTAGTTCAGTTCCGGCACAATCACCACAGGTTTTCCGTTGCTGGCTGCGATCCTTGCTCTTCTACGTGGTCGGACCCGATCGCAGCCCCTATGAGCCGCGCGGCGGGTGCCTTTCAGCGGGCGGACCTGCCCCAACCGACCCGGTGAGCTGCGCAAGCAGCCGGCGCACCGCCGCGAAATGGTCCTCCCAACGAGCCGGGCGCCACCCGGTCAACCGGCGCAGCTGCGCCTCGCGGCGGGGCGATTGCGGTGCGGCATAGTCGAGAATGGCGGCGCGCCAGCCGCTGCCGTCGAGCGGATCGAGATAATCCGGGACGGCGCCACCGGTCTCGCGCAATGCTGAGAGATCGCTGCACAGCACCGGCACGCCGAGAGCCAACGCCTCGATCACCGGAAAGCCGAAGCCCTCGGCAAAAGACGGCAGCAGCAGCGCCCGAGCGCCGCAGAGCAGACGCGCCATCTCGGCATCGGGGAGCGTATTGCGCTCGATCACCAGGCCGCGCAGCGCCGGGCAGCGCTCGAGCATGTCGATGACGTTCTGGGTCAGCCAGCCGCGCTGGCCGGCCAGCACCAGCCGCGGCGCCGAGGGCCCTAGCTCGGCGGCCAGCCGACGCCACAAATTCAGCAGCAGCAGATGGTTCTTGCGTGCCTCGATGGTGCCGACGCAAACAAAATACGGCGGCGCGCAATTCTCGGCGCGGTCGGGCCGTGCCCCCGGGGCTGACGCCGGCAGCTGCCAACCGAACGGTGCCACCAGGACGGGCGGCGCCCGCCCAGCCCGCTTCAGGTAGGGGCGGAAGGCATCGCCGACCGCGCTCGAGCCGGCAATGATCGCGTCGCCGAGCGCCGCTGCCGTCTCGATCCGCTGCCGGTGCCGCCGGTCCTGCCCGGGCTTGGCGTATTCGGGAAATTCGATCGGGATCAGATCGTGCACCAAGCAAACCAAACGGGTGCCGCCGCAGCCCTTGAGCCGGGCCAGCGCGCGGCGGGACTCCAGGCGATAATGGGAGACGAGCAGGTAAACCGGCGGCTCGGCACCAGCCCCCAGCCGGCTGCGCAGCGCGTGCCTGCCACCCACGAAAAGTCCCAGCCGCAGCCGCAACGCCAGCTGCTTTTGCCGCAGGCCGGGGCTGGGTGAGGCGCCGTCGCCGCGCCACCCGGCGGCCAGCGCCGCAATATAGCGGCCGGCCGCTTGCCGCGGCAGCAGCCCCAATCGGCCGGCGGCATCGCTCGCCGCGAACGAGAGCGGCGCGTCGGAGGCGATCAGGTGCTGGGCATAAGCGAGCTCGACGCGATCGATCCCGGTCGGGGTCTCGCGGCCGGCGCGCGACAACAAGCGCGATACGTCGAGAACGATCGGCGGCCCGTTCGGCGAAACATCAGAGGAGCGCGACAGTGCCGGCCGCACCCGTTGAATATCGCCGACGGGGGTCTCGGCGCGGACGCCAGCGGGAGCAGCCGTAACGGCGGTCGCTGCGTTCTCGGCTAGGACCGGCATCGCCGAGAAGCCCGGCTCGACAGCGTGCCCGAATGCAGCCATTCGCGGGATTGGCCGAATGCCCCGGCTCGATGGACACACCGGGCTCAGCCCGTCATTCATTGACGACGTAGCGCCGCACGTCGCGCAATCCGAGCAACCCGAACAGGGTGAGCCCGGCGAGGGTCAGGCTGAGCGGGGGAATGTCGTAATAGACGCGGATCACCGGGCCGAACAGCCCGCCCCGGATCATCTCATAGGCCGGCAGCGCCGGCATGACCTTGAGCAGCACCTCACGGACCGTCGGGGGCATCCAAACAGCCATATAAAAGAATCCGGATACCGGCAGGTACATATATGAAATCGGCGCCCACACCTTTTCGAAGACCGGGGTGCGTTCGCTGAACGCGGCGATGATCAATCCGATCGCGACGCACCACCACGTCATATAGAAATAGCCGACAAACAACAGCGGCATATTTCGCGGCCAGTCCATCGCACCAAAAGCGTAGAACATCCCGAACGCAAAAATCGCCGCGCCGTAATTTCCCATGATTTCAATAGCCATACGGGCGAGGACTGTATCGAACGGAGTGACGTTGCGGTGATACAGCAGCGACACATTGCCGCGCACGGCAAACAGCATGCGACCGCCCAAATGACGGAACAGCATAATCGGGAAATAGCCGCTCCACACAAACGGCACGACCGAGATGCCATGCTCATAATGGCCGCGGATGATCCGCCACATCGCGATGACCGGCAACGCGAACACCAGGAACTCGCCATAGGTCCAGGCAAAGCCGAGATTCTCGCGGCCGAACCGGGTATAGGTCTCGCGCATGATCAGGGCACCGACAACGCGGCATTGAATGGCGAGGCTTCTGAAGAATTCCCGCATCGCTGCGATCACTCCGAGGGATTTGCGCTGTCCTGTGCCGCGACGTTTATAGTGGGGTCGAACAGCCGATCGCAACGTCTCGGCCGCCGCGCGCGAACCTCGCTTTAGGCGAGCGCACGGTACAACGCGCCAACCCGCTCGCGATAGCGGTCGACCGAAAAATTCGCCGCCTGAGCCCGCCCGCGACGCGACAGCTCACCCCGCAGATCGCGGTCATCGACAATCGCGCGGATCGCCGCGGCGATCGCGTCGGTGCTGTACGGGTCGACCAGGAGCGCGGCATCGCCGGCGACTTCCGGGATTGAGGATTCGCGCGAGGTGACGACCGGCGTCCCCAGCACCATCGCCTCGAGCACCGGCAGCCCAAAGCCCTCGTACAACGACGGAAACAGCACCGCCCTGGCGCCGCGGACCAGCGACACCAGCAGCGAAAACGGCACATAATCGTAGCGATGAACCGTCCGCCTCGGACGCCCGTTGGCGCGCGGATCGGAGCGCTGCTTGTCCTGCAGCGAATCGATCAGCTTGGTTTCGGCCTCGTTGTTCCAGCCGCGGCCCGCGACCAGCACCAGCGGAACATCGACGCCGGACAGCATATAGCTCTCGATCAGCCGGCCGACATTCTTTTTTGGCTCCAGGGCTCCGAAAAACAGCAGGTATTCGTTGAACTCGAGACCGAAAGACCCCTCCAGCTGCTCGGCGATCACAGCGTCGGGCCGGTCACGGTACGCCGCCGGAAAATGCACTGCTTGGTAGGTATTGGTGATGCGGCGTTCCTCGACGCCGAGCAGCGCGATAATGTCGCGCTTTGAATTCTCCGATACCGTCACGATATGGTCCGCCTGCCGCGCGATCCGCTTGAGCACGCGAAACATTTGCCGCTTGTTGTCGAGGGTGGTGAACGGCAGCCGTAGCGGCACCAGATCGTGGATCGTGTAGATGTTGCGGGCAGACCGCGAATGCAGCGGCAACGGGTAGGTGCAGTGAAATATGTCAGGCATCTGGTCAAAATCGAGACGCAGGAATTTATTGCTCCTGGCAAAATGCGCGCGGGCATTGGCAAAAAGGTTTCGGGTGGCGAACGCTTGATGTTCTGGCGGCAAGGTGGCTTCGAACTGACGGCGGACGACGACGCCGTCGAAGTCTACAGGGACGGGCTTGACTGCGGCAAAGCTTCGCAGCTGATCGGCGAGATAGTTGACGGCTTGCCGGGTCAGCGGCGTCTTGATCGCCCGCTTGTCGTCGAAAAACGCCACCTCGCGCAACAACGGGTCTTTCGGCGGCCGCTGCGCCGAAGCGTAGACGACACCGATTTCGTAGCCGAGATCGCGCACGACCCGGGCCAGCATCCGCGTGTAGGTCGCAACACCGGTGCCCTGGGCCAGCGCCAGGTTGAGGCCGTCATAGACGACACGGCCGGCGCTCTGCGGCACATCCTCGGGCTGGGCGACCATCGGGCGGATCGATCCTCATTCATCTGTTGCATCGCGGCCCGCGCCGCACCAGCCGATCGGGCCCGGCGGCGCCCTCGCATTGCGGCCGCTTGCTTGCGCTCATCCGGTTCCGGGCCGCGCGCCGCTCGCCGGGCAGCCGCCGGCGGCAATCCCTGTCGACGGCGGCGAACCACAGATTTCACAGCGCGTTATAGATGTCGAGGGCCAGATCGAGATCGTCGAACATCTTGCCTCGGCCGCGATGCAGGACGAGCGCGCGCGAGCAGTAGCTCTTGATGAACTCGCCAACGTGGGACGCCAGGATCAACGCACGATCGGCTCGTTTCTCAAAGAGCTCATGGTGACATCGCACCTGAAAACCGTGGTCGCCGGCGGCGATCACCTCGTCGATCAGATAGCAGTCGAATTCCACCGCCAGCGATAGCGCGAAATTGAGCCGCGCCGACATCCCGGCCGAATAGGTCTTGACCGGTTCCGACAAGAATTTGCCGAGCTCGGCGAAGTCGTCGACCCGATCGCGGATCTCGTTGAACCGCTTGCCATAGACGCGGGCGATAAAGCGGATGTTGTCGTTACCGGTCAAGACGCCATGAACGCCGCCGGCGACCGCCACCGGCCAGGAGATCGACATGGTCCGCTCGATCGTACCGGCGGTCGGCAGCTCGATGCCGCCGAGCAGCCGGATCAAGGTCGATTTACCGGCCCCATTGCGGCCGAGCAAGGCGATCTTTTCGCCCCTCGCCAGCTCGAACGATATGTCGTTCAGAACCCGGTGATAGCCGCCCACCTCGCGCGGGTAGTCTTTAGAGACCTGCATGACCTTGATCATGCGCGCGCTCGTTCAGCCCGCCCGCGACATCGGACCCGCGCTAGGCAGCCGCATGTTCGCGCACGCTCGCCACCAGCAGCCAGGCGATGCCGTAGACCAGCAGGCAGGTCGCCAAAACCATCGAAAACGACACGATCCGCTGCGGGTACAGCGCGAAATCCGGAAGATTGGGCTGTGCAATCGTTTCGAGATAGAGCTGCTGGCGCTGTGCGTCGAGCCTTGCTGCCTCGAGCGATTTGTAGGCCGACGCCAACTGCTTTTCCGAAAGCTGCAAGGCGACGTCGAGATGCTCGTATCCGGTCTGGGCGGCGGCCACCGAGCCGCTGTTGCCGGTGATCTTGCTGCTCTCGTCGGCGATCAGCTTGGTCAGCGAGCCAAGGCGCGTCCGCAGCACCGGTATTTGCGGGCTGTTCGGCGAATTTCGCAGCGCATCGGCGAGCAGGCCCTGGGTCTCGGCGCGCTGCGTGTTCAGCTCGGCCAGCAGCTTCAACGGCCCCGCCGCGGCCGATTTGGGGTCGAGCATCTGCGCGCGCACGCGATAGGCGGTCAGCTCCTCCTGGATCGCCGCGATGCGCTTTTGGGTGGCGCTGACCTCGGCTTGGAAACTGCTCACCGCGTCCTCTCGCTGCCGCTCGTTGAGCTGATTGATCAGCCGTTCGCCGGCGGCCAGCAGCGCCTTGGCGATGTTCTGCGCATCCTCCGGACGGTAGGCCTTGACCTCTAAGGTGCTGACATTGGTGGACACGTTAAAATCGACCGACACAAATCTCGAATAGGCCTTGTACAGCGCTTCGAAATCGTTACGCCAATACATCAATCCCGGAAAGCGGGAGACAATATCGGCTCCCGGCCGGTCGAGCACCGCGCGCAGGTCATCGTGCCGCTCGAGCTGGCGGACCGCATCGCGCGACATCATGAATTCCTGCACCAGCATCGCATCATCCTGTCCCCCGGTGTTGCCCTGCAGCAGGCTAGCCATGCCGCCGAGCATCGACGCCGAGGTCGTCGGTCCGCGAACAACGAAGTCCGCCTCCGACATGTACTGGGGCGATGCTATTCCGAAATAATAGACCGCGGCGACCAGGGTCGGCACGCCGACGATCGCCCAGAACCAGATGTTCAGCGCACCAAACAGGCGGGCGAGCGAACCGACGCCCCAGGGCCGGACCGCCACGCCCGCCGCAACCCGGCGGACGGCAACCTGCGCGCGGCGAATGCTCGGTAAATCGGTCATGGGCGAACTCTGCAGCTGAGGATGGTGCCGATTGACGGGTGTCTCAAAGAGCGGATGAGCCGGTTGGTCTCAGGGCAAGCACGATACCAGCGCAATGAGCTTATCCGATCGTCGCCGCGCGCGGAAGAGCACGAAATCGTCAGCTGCCGGGCCGGCCGCGCGCGATACCCGGGGGCTGCGCCAATCGGACGCGGCAGGGCCGGTCGTGCATCAGATGACGCCCTCCTCGGCGAGGCGCTCGACCTCGCTGCGCGAGCGGCCGAGCAACTCGGTCAGCACCCACATGTTGTCCTCGCCATAGCATGGCGCGCCACGATCGGTCAGGCCGCCGATATAGGCGGGGGTGGCGCCGAATTTCATCGGCAGCTCATAGATCGGCCAGGTGCCGATCTTGGTGCCGGTCACCTCGGTCAGCCATTTGAGATGGCGCAGCTGCGGATCGGTCTCGCAGCGGTCCTCGGCGTTCTGGCACACGCCGGCAGGCACCCCGGCGCGCTGCAGGTTGATCATGCATTCGTACCGGTCCTGCGTGCGGGTCCAAGCTCCAACCGCCGCATCGAGCGCCTCGCGGTGCTGCAGACGGTGCTCCAAGCTGTCGAATCGCCGGTCGTCGAGCCACCCGCCCCGCCCCGCCACCTCGGACAGCGCCCGCCACTCGGCGTCGGTGAAGCAGGCGATGGCGATCCAGCGGTCCGGTCCGGCGCAGGGATAGGCGCCATGCGGTGCGGCCGGCTTGTAGGGCGACCGATTGCCATAGCGGCGCCATTCGCGCCCGTTGGCCGACCAGTCGAGGATCGTTGCCCCGGTCAGGAAGATCCCCGATTCGCACTGCGAGGCGTCGATCCACTGACCCTCGCCGGTGCGTTCGCGGTGGTAGAGCGCGCCGAGCAGCGCCAGCGCATAACCGTAGGCGCCCATCCAGTCGAGATAGGAATAGCCCCAGCCAACCGGCATCGCCGGCTCGGGCAGCCCCGACATGTCGCCTTGGCCGCCAAAGGCCGCGGCGACCGGGCCGACCGTGCGCATCCGCCCATAGGTGCCGTGCGCGCCCATGCCCGATTGCTGGATGTAGATGACATCGGGCCGGATCGACTTCAGCACGTCGTAGCCGAGCCCGAGCCGCTGCAATACGCCGGGCGAGAACCCCTCCGCCACCACGTCGCAGATGCGCACCAGATCCTTGGCGATCGCCAATCCCTTCGGGTGGCGAATGTTCAGCGATATGCCGCGCTTGCCGGCGTTCTTGTTGTTGAACTGGCCGCCCATGTCGGGGTCGCGCACGCCCGGCAAAGGCCCGGTCGCCGCATCGCGCGCGGCGCGGCCGCCGACCGGTGCCATCGCCGCCAGCCTGGTGTCGGGATTGTCCTTCCACTCGACCTTGAAGCTCTCCGCCCCCATCGCCGCCAAAAAACGAGTGCCGCCGGCCGAGGCAAGAAACCAGGCGAAATCGAGAATCCTTACCCCTTGCAAGGGGAACGGCTTGTTGTGCAAGGCCGATCGAAGCGGTTCGACGACGATGCGGGGTTCTGCCGGGAGACTGGGATGGCGGACCGCTTCGCCCAGGACGGTCTGCGTATCTGCGCCGAGCAAGGGCGCGCGCCGGCCGACCTGCCAGCTGGTCTTGTTGCTGAGCCATTTGCTGGTCGGATAGCGAAAGCTGCGGCCCAATTCGGGATGTTCGACATCGGCGAAGGTCTTGCGCGCGAGCCAGTGCTCGTCCTGCGCATTCTCGTGCGGCTTGCGCAGCGGCGCCCACAGCAGCCCGGCCTCCTGCGCCTCGCGCCACGGCATGTCGGCATAGGTCCAGGCGCGGATAAAGCGCTGCACGATGTCGAGCATATGCGCCCGCGTCTCGTCGCCGGCCGCCGTGCCCGGCACCTGGCGCGCGCGCAGATCGGCATCGGGGGGCGGCGGCGCGAGATCGGCCTGCATGCCGTATTTCGCCAGCAGCGGCACCAGGTTCTTCAGGTCGCGTGCGCCCATCCCGTGCGACATGAACCAGCGCCCGTCCTTGGTGTGACAGATGCCCGGCGAGTGGTTAGGGGTTTCGGCGGCGTGGCGGTTGGTCAGCCGCCACAGCGGCACCCGCCGCATGACCCAGTACATGATGTCCTGCTCGGGGTTCTTCGACACCGCCTCGTGGATCGCCACCGAAACTTCCTGTCCCTCGCCGCTGCGCTCGCGGTGGATCAGCGCGGCGATGATCCCGGTCGCCAATTGCTCGCCGGCGATGTGATAGGCGTGCCAGATTTGCGGTGCTATCGGCGGCGTGTCGTATTCGAAATTCGGATCGGGGTCGTAGCCGCAATTCATCATGACGCCGCCGAGCGCCAGGTGGATCAGGTCCGAGCCCTTGAAGTCGGCCCACGGCCCATCGTCGCCGAACGGCGTCATCCGTGCGGTCACCAGCTGAGGGAAGCGTTTGCCGAGCGTTGCCCGGTCGAGCCCCAGCGCCGTGTTCAGCGCGCCGCAACTGGCGTCGAGCAGCACATCGGCGCCGGCGAGCAGATGCCGCAACCCTTCGCATCCCGCCGGCTCGCGCAAATCGAGCACGACCGATTTCTTGTTGCGGTTGTAGTTCCAAAAGAACAGCGAGCGTTCCAGCCCGGGCCGGTCGTCGAGAAACGGGCCGATGCGCCGGGTGGCATTGCCCTCGGGCGGCTCGATCTTGATGACTTCGGCGCCGAGCCCGGCGAGCAGCAGCCCCACATATTCGGCGCGCTCGTCGGCGATCTCGATAACCCGCAGCCCGGCCAGCATGCCGGGGCCGGCATTGCCGATCATCTCGCCCGGCCCAGTTTCTCGCCGACCCGGGGCGATTTCGCTTGGCTCCGACATGGCGCGTCCTCTGACCCTCTTATCCGAACCCTGCCGGGGCAGCGTTTCGAGCAACGGGGCCGCCCCGCCCAGCAAATTCTGATTGTGGGGCACACACCTGGGTTGTCAACTTGACCGGCCGCATGCCTGAGGTCACGGGCGGCGGTCTCGAAGCGCGCGATGCCGGCCTGACCCGAGCAACGATCGGTGCGCGAAGACAAGCCATGTGATATGTCATATCATTGCATTTTATTGGTGGGCCCGCCGCAGCCGGGCGGAAACGAACAAGATGCGCCATCTGATCATCGTTTGGGTTGTCGGCTGCGCCATCGGGATCTCCGCGGCCGTGGCGGCGCCGCTCAGGATCGTCGCCGCGGAGAATTTCTATGGCGACATCGCCCGGCAGATCGGCGGCGGCGAGGTCGCGGTGACCAGCATTCTGAGCAATCCGGACCAGGACCCGCACGAGTTCGAGGCGAACCCATCAACCGCGCGGGCGTTCGCCGCAGCCCGGCTGGTGATCTATAACGGCGCCGATTACGACCCGTGGGCGGTGAAGCTTTTGGCCGCGTCGCCGTCGTCGTCGCGCGAGACCATCGTCGTCGCCCGGCTGGTGCACAGGAAAGCCGGCGACAACCCGCATCTGTGGTACGAGCCCGGGACGATGCCGGCGCTCGCTGCCGCCCTCGCCGGCACCCTGGCCAAGCTCGACCCCGCGCACCAGGCCGACTACGCGCAGCGCCTGGCATCATTCCGCAAGTCGATGATCCCGCTCGACCGCGAGATCGCTGCGCTGCGGAAAAAATATTTCCGGACAGCGGTTACGGCCACCGAGCCGGTTTTCGGCTATATGGCGGACGCATTGGGCTTGGCGATGCGCAATCCCGGCTTTCAGCTGGCGGTCATGAACGATGCCGAGCCGAGCGCCTCCGACATCGCGAAATTCGAGCAAGATCTGCGGTCGAGGGCAGTCAAAGTCTTGCTCTATAACAGCCAGACCAGCGAGGCGTTGACCCGGCGCATGCGCATGATCGCGACCAAAGCCGGGGTGCCCGTCATCGGCGTCAGCGAAACCGAGCCTCGCGGAAAGGATTACCAGGAGTGGATGCTCTCGCAGCTCCAGGCGCTCGACCGCGCGCTCGCCCATTAGCGGGACCGGCGATCGAGCTCGACCGGGTGACCATCGCCCGCGGCCGGCGCATCGTCCTCGCCGAAATCAGCGCCGCGATCCGGCCGGGCGAGTTTATCGGCGTGTTCGGCCCCAACGGCGCCGGCAAGACGAGCTTGCTGCAGGCGATATTGGGCTTGCTGCGACCGGCTTCCGGCGCAATCAGGGTGCTCGGCGCGACCCCCCGGCGCGGCAACCGGGCGGCCGGCTATCTGCCGCAACAGCGCGCCGCAATCGGCGATCTTCCGCTGCGCGCCTGGGATTTCGTGGCCAGCGCGCTCGATGGCGAACGTTGGGGGCTGCCGCTGATTGGCCGCCGAGGCCGGCGGGAGGTGGACCGGGCGATCGCCATGGTCGGCGCCGGCGAGCTCGCCGGGCGGCGCCTTTGCGAGCTCTCCGGCGGCGAGCTGCAGCGGCTGCTGCTGGCTCAGGCCTTGCTCGGCGAACCGAAGCTGTTGCTGCTCGATGAGCCGCTGGTCAGCCTTGATCCGCAGTTTCAGCAGGCGGTGGTGGCATTGGTCAAACGGGTGCAGCAAGCGCTCGGTGCGACGGTTCTGTTCACCGCACACGACGTCAACCCGCTGCTCGGCAGCATGGACCGGGTGCTCTATTTGGGGGGTGGCCGGGCCGCCCTTGGCACCGTCGACGAGGTGGTCACCAGCGCGGTGCTGTCGGGCCTTTATCGGATGCCGATCGAGGTCCTGCGCATCAACCGCCAAATCGTGGTCGTTGCCGGGCATGGCGCGGTCGAGGCCGAGGCCCATCGCCACGACAACCGGCACCGGGGCACCGAGCACCGCGATGCCGAGTGGCGCGACGCGCAGTGGGGCGATGCCGGATCGGGCGATGCCGGATGGGGCGATGCCGGATGGGGCGATGCTTGACTACGATTTCATGCGCACCGCCTTTATGGCGGGGGGCGTGGTGGCGATCGTCGCCGGCGCGGTCGGGTTCTTTCTGGTGCTGCGCAACTTGACCTTTGCCGGCCACGCGCTGTCGCATGTCGGCTTCGCCGGCGCCACCGGCTCGGTGCTGCTCGGCATCGGCGCGTTGTGGGGCCTGCTCGCCTTTACTTTGGTCGCGGCGGTGGCGATGGGGCTGCTCGGCGACCGGCTGCGCCAGCGCGACGTCGCCGTCGGCATCGTCCTGTCCTTGGCGCTCGGTCTGGGCGTGCTGTTCTTGTACCTCTACACGACCAGCGCCACCGAGGCGACGGCGATCCTGTTCGGCAATCTGCTCGGTGTCGGCCTTGGCGCGCTCTGGGGCCTCTTGGGGCTGAGCGTCATCGCCCTGCTGCTGCTTGCCGCCATCTCGCGGCCATTGCTGTTCGCGACCTTGGCGCCGGAATTGGCCGAAGCCAAGCGCGTCTCCCTGCGTCTCGTCTCGGTGCTGTTTCTGACGATTGTAGCGGTCGCCGTCGCCGAGGCGGCGCAGGTGGTCGGGGTGCTCCTGGTGTTCGCTCTGATGGTCGGGCCGGCGGCGGCGGCGCTGCGGCTCGCCTCGCGCTTGCGCTCCGGCATCGCGCTCTCGGTCATTCTCGCAGTGGCCGAGACCTGGGGCGGGATTGCCCTCGCCTATTGGACGGACTGGCCGACCACCTTCTGGATCGTGCTCTTGAGCTGCCTTGTCTATTTCCTCAGCCTCGCGAAGAGCCCGGCTGGCGCGCGCAGGATGCCCCGCGAGCCCGCGTCAGAGCTCGCCTGAGCTGGCGCCGAGCCCCATCTATGACCTGTGACGATGGAGGAACCCCGATGGACATGATCGACCTCAATTGCGACATGGGCGAGAGCTTTGGCGCGTGGACCATGGGCAGCGATGCCGAGATGCTGAAGATCGTCTCCTCGGCCAACGTCGCCTGCGGGTTTCACGGCGGCGACCCGCTGGTCATGTTCGAAACCGTCGAACGCGCCAAAGAGAACGGCGTCGGCGTCGGCGCGCATCCGAGCTTTTTCGACGTCTGGGGGTTCGGGCGTCGCCAGATCCAGGGCGAGGCGCCGGCCGACATCGAAAAGACCGTTGTCTATCAGATCGGCGCCTTGCAGGGCGTGGCGCGCGCGCTCGGCCACCGGGTCGGCCACGTCAAGGCGCATGGCACCTTGGCCAACCTCGCCGCGATCGACCGACCGACGGCGTTGGCGATCGGCCGTGCCATCGCCGACATCGACCGCGAGCTGATCTACGTGGTGATGGCCGGCACCGAGCTCGAGCGCGCGGCTGGCGAGCTGGGCCTCAGGATGGCGCGCGAAATCTATGCCGACCGCGCCTATGACGACACCGGCAACCTCGTTTCACGTAAATTGCCGGGTGCCGTGCTGCACGATCCCGACGAAGCCGCCGAGCGGGTGCAGGCGATGGTGCGCGAAGGGGCGATCATCAGCCGGTCGGGCAAGCGCATCCCGGTCTCGATCGACACGATCTGCGTCCACGGCGACAACCCGGCGGCGGTGGCGATGGCCGGGCGGGTCCGCGACAAGCTCGAGCAGGCCGGGATCGCAATCCGGCCGATGGCGGCGATGGGGCTTTAGAACTGAACGCCCTGCAGAACTGAACGCCCTGGCCGCCTATTTAGCCTGGTTCAGCACCTGGATCGGGAACGGCTTCAGCGGACTGCTCTTGCTCTTCAGGAAGTCGGTCACCTGGGTGATCTGCTGAACCGTCGCCGACGAGATGACCCCGGTCGTGCAGGTGGCCGGAGTGTCGGCGCTGGTGACGATCACGTAGTCGCCGAGATTCTTGACCGCGTCGCAGGCGCAGGTGGCCGCCTGCGGATTGTTCTTGTCGATCAGGCAGGGCTTGTCGAGGCACCATGCCCACGGGCGGTCGTTCGAGCAGACCGCATAGCTCTTGACCGGGTAATAGCGCGACCGGATCTGCTGGCCCTGGGCGGTCTGCTTGACCCCCTGGCACGGCTCTTGCCCGGCGGAATAGCTGTTGCTGACGGTGCAGCGGCAAGCGACCTCTTTGTCGTTGCCGGGGATCGGGCTGCACGGTGCGATCGTGCACAAGGCGAAGGTGCTCTTGCAGACCTTGAAGGCCTGCGCCTGCGCGCTCCCGGCCGAAGCTGCCATGGCACCTGAGAGGATCGCAATTGAGAGAAAGAAGGCAAACTTCTTTTTCATTACAGGTCCCATTCGTACTCGCCCATTAGTAGTACCGCGAGGCGCCGCGATCGTCAAGCGCCCGAACTCTGGCCGACCATCGTGTCGGAGCCCCGCTCTGCTCTTGACCCCGCTGGCCGACCGTCCTAAATTTCGAGTGTCGTCAACTCTGCAGGAGGATGTCCGAGCGACATGAGTCCACCTGAGAAGTCCGAGTTGCCGACCGCTTGGCATCGGCAACCGAGCATCAAGTCCAAGATATCGCCGGGGTTGTAACCCCTGGCTCGAAGCAGATGCTTCACAAGCGACCCCCGTGTGACGCTTGAATGCGCGCGGGGGTCTTTGCCTGCCCCGATTGGCCGGCCCGGGCTCTTTCGTCGGCCACGCCGGGCGTTGGGGTTGGGCCGTCAAGCAGCATCGGACCCTAAGAAATGACCCTCGACAGCTCCGGCCCGAGCTCGCGCATCTATTTCTCGCAGCGCCTGCGGCTGCATTATGTCGATTGGGGAAATGCCGGGGCACCGCCGCTGCTGCTCGTCCATGGCGGGCGCGACCATTGCCGCAACTGGGACTGGGTCGCCGCCGCCTTGCGCCATGATTGGCACGTTCTGGCGCCCGATCTGCGCGGTCACGGCGACAGCCAATGGTCGCCCGACGGCAATTACACGATTGCCGGCTACGTCTACGATCTTGCCCAGCTGATCCATCAGCAGGAGCTGGCGCCAGTCACCATCGTCGCCCATTCGCTCGGCGGCGTTATCGCGCTGCGCTATGCCGGGGTCTATCCCGATTTCGTCCGCAAGCTCGTCGCCATCGAGGGCTTGGGTGCCTCGCCGCGACGGTTCCGCACGCGCCGGCAGCGCCCGATCGCCGAACGCATGCAGAGCTGGATCGACGAGCAGCGCAGCCTGTCCGGCCGCCTGCCGCGCCGCTACGCCTCGATCGAGGACGCCTTGCGGCGGATGCAGGAAGCCAATGGTCATCTATCCCCCGAGCAGGCGCGCCACTTGACCCAGCACGCGGTCAACCAGAACGAGGACGGCACCTATAGCTGGAAATTCGACAATTACGTCCGGGCGGAGCCGCCCTATGAGATGACCGTGCCCGAAATCGAGGATTTGTGGGGCCGCATCGCCTGCCCCACCCTGCTCGTCTACGGCAAGGAGAGCTGGGCCAGGAACCCGGTCGATGACGGCCGGGTGCAGCATTTCCGCAACGCCCGGGTGGTGGCTTTCGAGGATGCCGGGCACTGGGTGCACCATGACCGGCTCGACGCCTTTCTCGCCCTCGTCAGCGAGTTTCTCTGACCCCCTCTTTGTCAGCCCCGCTGGAGGCTGGACGGTAATGGGCTGAAAAACATATGCTGCGGTTTCGCAGCGCAGCCAATCGACAACCGACAACGGAAACATGAGCGAGCCGCCCGAAAGCCCCGACCCCGAGAGTTGCGCGCGCTTTTTGCGCGATCTCGGCGCCTCCGATGGGCGCATCCTGCCGATCGCCGAGGCGGCGCTGGTGCTGGCTTCGTTCGAGCGCAAGCGGGTCGATTTCGCCCGCTACCGCGACCATCTGCGGCTGATCGCTCGCGATGTCGCAACCCACCCGGCGGCTTCGGGGGATCTTGCCGGCCGCGCCCGGGCGCTCAACGAGATCATCCTGTTGAAGCACGGCTATTGCGGCGACGAGCTGACCTACGACGATCTGCAGAACGCCAACCTGATGCGGGTGATCGACCGTAAGAAAGGACTGCCGGTGGTGCTCGGCATCCTCTATATCGATACCGCCCGCGCCCAGGGCTGGGAGGCGGCCGGGCTCGCCTTTCCCGGGCATTTCCTGCTGCGGCTCTCCGAGGGGGCGGAGCGGCTGATCCTCGACCCGTTCCACAACGGCCAGATCTGCGGTGCCGCCGAGCTGCGCGAGCTGTTGAAGGCGGTGGCCGGCGAGGAGCGCGAGCTGTCGCCGGGATTTTACGCGCCGGTCGCGGACCGCGATGTGCTGCTGCGCCTGCAGAACAATCTGAAATCGCGCCTCATTCAGGAGCGGCGCCACGAGCGGGCGGCGAACATCGTCGAGACGATGCTGATGCTGGCGCCCGACCTCGCCGAGCTATGGCGCGAGGCGGGCCTGCTGCACCGCCAGTTCGGCAATATGCGTGCCGCCGCCGCCGCGTTCGAGCAATACATCGTGCGCGCCCCGGAAGGCGCCGCACGCCACCAGGCCGCCGCGATCCTCCAGAAGCTGCGCGCGCAACTGAACTGACCGACGACCGACGACGATCTATGAGCGTCGAGATCGAGTTTCCCTTCGAATTCGTCGTCGAAGGGACAGCAGTCTCGGCGCAGACTGCCCGGGCGCAATCGAGACGAGCTTGGCAGGCACGCATCATCGAAGCTAGTAGGTCTGCACTTCCGGAAGGTCACTTCGCCAGCGAAGCGCCAATCAGCATCACGTTGTATTACTTTCCAGCGGTTCCAATGCCAGGCGATATCGATAACATCGTGAAGCCGATCCTTGATGCGATGACCCATCACATTTATCTCGATGACCACCAAGTCGAGCGCCTGGTAGTTCAGAAATTCGAACCGGAGCGAGGCCACAGCTTCTCACTGCCTACAGCAATACTAATCGATGCGCTGAACCGGCCGAGGCCAGCGCTTTACATCCGACTATCCGACAATCCTCTTGAGGATTTCGCACGATGAGCGCGATTGAGAGCCGAGAAGAAGTCCTTTTGGACAGCCTTCTACCCCGGTACAGGGCCGAGGGGTTTACGGTCATCGTCCATCCAACCTCGTCCTTTTTACCCCCGTTCATGGGCAAGTACCGCCCTGACGCCGTAGCGCTCAGTCCGAGTAAAAAAATCGCGATTGAGATAAAACGCAACCCAGGCTCTTCCAAAAATATGAAAGGTATCCCCGAACTTTTTGCCCAGCACCCTGATTGGGAACTCAAGGTTTATTACCTGTCAGGTCTTTCCCAGGAGCGAAGCTTGCGGGCGCCAGCCCGACAATGGATCGAACTCGCCATCGAGGAAGTCTCCGAGCTTAAGAATTCCGGGCATGTGACAGCCGCCATGACGACGGCATGGTCTGCGCTCGAGGCCGTCGGTCGAGCGTTGCTGCCCGAAAAACTTGCGCGGCCTCAGCCTGCGGAGCGGCTTGTCGAGGTCCTTGCCTCCGAAGGCCTGATTACGCCCACAGAAGCGGATTCACTGCGACGCGCAGCGGAATTGCGGAATTCTGTCGCGCATGGCGAACTGGGTTCGGCCGTGAGCCCGGAAAACGTCGACGAGCTGCTAGCGTCGCTCCGCTTGCTTCTCGGCCTGCTACCAAAAGGCCAAACGTCCGAGGGCTAGCAGGGACCGGCGGGCGCCGCGTCGCTCTCCCAGGCCAAGGGCGGTTCGGAGACGATAAGCCGTAGTATATAATGCAGGCACTCGGGAGCTTGTCATGGGTCTTGCTGTCGCGATCCAGATGGATCCGATCGACACGATTAACATCGATGCGGATTCGACCTTCGCCCTCGCCCTCGAGGCCCAGGCGCGCGGCCATGCGCTCTATCACTATCTGCCCGAGGCGCTGACCCTGCGCGGCGGCCGGCTCTATGCTCGCGGCCGGCCGCTCGAGGTGGTCCGCCGGCAGGGCAACCATCACCGTTTTGCCGGCGTCGAGGAGCTCGACCTGGCTGGGGTCGACGTCATCCTGATGCGTCAGGATCCGCCCTTCGACATGGCCTACATCACCGCGACCCATCTGCTCGAGCTCTTGCCTGAAAGTGGGCCGCTCGTCGTCAACGATCCCGCCGCGGTGCGCAACGCCCCTGAAAAGCTGTTCGTTCTCCGCTTTGGGGAATTGATGCCGCCGACCCTCTTGACCCGCGACCGCGACGAGATCCGCGCGTTCTGGAAAGAGCACGGCGACATCATTTTGAAGCCGCTGTTCGGCAATGGCGGCGCCGGCGTGTTCCGGCTGCGTCCAGGCGACGAGAACCTGACGGCACTCCTCGAAATGTACGAGCAGATCCAGCGCGAGCCGGTCATGGTGCAGCGCTACCTGCCGGAGATCCGCCAGGGCGACAAGCGCATCATTCTCGTCGAGGGCGAGGCCATGGGCGGGGTGCTGCGGGTGCCGGCCGAAGGCGAGGCGCGCGCCAATTTGCATGTCGGCGGCCGCCCGGTGAAGACGGTCCTGACCGCGCGCGAGCGGGAGATTTGCGCGGCGATCGGCCCGACCTTGCGCGCGCAAGGCCTCGTCTTTGTCGGCATCGACGTGATCGGCGACTGGATGACCGAGATCAACGTCACCTCGCCGACCGGGATCCAGGAAATAGCCCGGCTCGACGGCATCGATATCGCGGCCAGGATTTGGGACGCGATCGAGGCCCGGCTCGCCGCGCGCACCGAGCGCCGCCCGGCATGAGACCGGCCGGCGCGCTCCTGCCAGCTCGGCAAAACCGCCGCTGCCGGCTCATTGGCCCCGGTCGGCGCGAGCGGCATAGATTTGCCACAAGCGTGATGCAGCTTTGCCCTCTGATCGCGGCCGGCGAGGGAGAACCAGCGTGACCACCGAGGTGAGGGAGAGCCTGAAGATCACGGTTTGCGGCCTGGAAGAGCTTGCGTGCCATGGCGTGCGCGATGTAACCCATGTGCTCTCGATCCTCGATCCGGGCTGGCCCGATCCCGACGCTCTGCGGGTCTTCGACGTGCATCGGCGGCTAAAGCTGCACTTTCACGATGTGATCGAGGACCTGCCGGGCTGGACCGCGCCCGAGCGCTGCGATGTCGACCTATTGCTCACCTTCGCGCGCGAGCTTGGCGAGCTTCAGCGCGAGCCGGGCGAGGAGCCGATCCCGCCGCATCTTCTGGTGCATTGCCATGCCGGGATGTCGCGATCGACCGCCGCGGCGATCCTGATCCTGGCCCAGTGCGGCCCCACCCACTCGGCACGGGACGTGGTCGGCCGGGTCATCCGGTTGCGCCCGCGGGCCTGGCCCAATCTGCGGATGATCGAATTCGGCGACGCGCTGCTCGGTCGCCGCGGCGAGCTCGTCGCCGCCGTGCGAGCGCTCTATCGTTTGGCGCTCGACCGCGAGCCCTGGCTGGCCGAGGCAATGATTGAAAATGGGCGTGGCCGCGAGGTCGCCGCCGCCGGCAAGGGTTGACCACGCCCGTGGCCGGGCAACGGAGCCTCTGAAATTGCCGCCGGTGGGGCGATCCCATCCCGCTGGTAAAGCACCTTCAAGACGACGAACCAGTGGTAATTCGGGTCGATGACGACGCCGTCAGGCCCAGCGAGGCGGCCATCGGCGGTGACCGGGACATATTTCATCGCCACTGCGTTGTCGACGTTGCCGCCAATCACGTCGAGCACGCCCGGCCTGATCCAGACGACGATATCGCAATGACCAGGAAAACGGCCGGCCGGCAGCTCGTCGAAGGTGACCGGCCGCGCACCGCGCCATAAGCAGATCAGATCGCCGAGCTGCGGTGCATAGTCCTGGAGCCGCTCCGCGACCAGTGCTACGCCCGGAGTGTGGGCGGCGGCCTCGTCAATGTAATCGGAATGCGTTTCCGAATAAGGAAAGCTGTTGCCGGCGCCGGACAGCCGCATCACATAAGAAATGAAGGCTGCCGACCAAGCATAATCGCCGTCGCGATCGGCCGGGAAGACTTGGCCGTTTTCGTCGTGCTTGCCGGTCCAGGCGCTTTGGCGCCAGCTCGGATCGAGGCCGAGCCACCAATAAAGCCCTACCCGCTGCCATAGGCCGTTTTCGCGCTCCTCGTCTTCGGCCGGCTCGATGTTGGGATAGGAGATCGGCTGACGAAAGGCGCGCCATTCGCCGAGCGCGATCTGAACCGCCGCCTCCCGCGAAAACGGCTCGTAAGGCCAGCGTGCAAACGGCGGAATATTGCCAGTCTGCGAGCCTGCCCGCGGCGGCCCCAACCCTTTCTGAGCGGCTGATGGCGGCGTGATCGCGCAACCGGCGCCGAGCAGCGCCAGCAGGATTGCGGCCGGCAGCCGCATGCTCGCCTCGGTCCTGCGGAATGTGCCGTCGAAACCTTTGCTCAGGCGGAGGGTGTGGCGGCCGGCGTGCTTTCGTCAGGGCGATCTGCGGGGTGGGAACGATGATCTGGGCGCGCCTCGATACCGGCGCTTGGCTGATCGTCGCCCGATGGCTGATCATCGCCCGGGACCGTCCCGGCCGTATGCGGCGGCGGATCCGCACGCCACAGACCGATGCCGCCGGTCAGTCCGTCGGTGTTCGCCACGATCGTCACATCATCGGGCAATACAAGGCTCAGCCCTTTCGCATTGCCGCCGCCGATGTAAAGCCGGTCAAAGCGCACCACCTCGCGCAGGATGTCGATGACCTTGGCGACGCGCTTGTTCCACGTCTTCTTACCTTTTTTCAGACGGGCGGCATTGCCGATATACTCGTCATAGGTCTTCCGGCCGCTGACGGGATGATGGGCGAGCTCGAGATGGGGCATGATCTCGCCATCGCGAAAAATCGCCGTTCCGGCCCCGGTTCCCAGGGTCAGCACCATCTCGATGCCGGCGCCCTTGATCGCGCCAAAGCCCTGCACATCGGCGTCGTTAAGCACCCGCACCGGCTTGCCCCAGCGCTCGGCCAGCACCGATTGCAAATCGAAGCCGGACAAAACTTCGGTCCCCAGATTGGGTGCGGTCAGCACGCGCCCGTCGCGCACATAGCCCGGAAAACCGACGGACACCCGCTCGAACGCGCCGAGCGGCGTCGCCGCCTCGTCGATGGCCCGCACCAGAGCATCCGGCGCCACCGGCTTGGGCGGGGTCGGCACGCGACGGCGCTCGCTGATCATCCGGCCGGCATCGTCGAGCATGGCGGCTTTGATTCCGGTGCCGCCGATGTCGATCGCCAAGGTGCGTATCTGGTTCATGGCTTCCTATTCGACCTCATTCCCGCTGGGGTCGTCGGATCAACCATAACGCACCCTTCGGTCGCCCGCCAGTGCCGCCGGTTCGGTCCGGCCGGCAACGATCGCTACGCGTCCGCTCGCTTGACGAGCCGCGCGCAATAAAAGCCGTCCACCCCGTCATAGGCGGCAAAGTGGCAGGGCAAGGTACGCAGATCGCCCTCGGCGGTGATCCAATCGGGATCGGCGCCAATCTCACCGGGATCGATCGCCCGGCGCATGACCGGCAGCCCACTGCGCAACACCGCCTCGACGCGGTGCTGCCCCTCCTCCGGCTCGAGCGAGCAGGTGCAGTAAACGAGCGTGCCGCCGGGGCGCAGCATCTCGATCGCGGCGAGCAACAGGCTTTGCTGGACGACCGAGAGACGGGCGACATCCTCCGGCAGCTTGAGATGCGGCACATCGGGGTGGCGGCGAATGGCCCCGGTGGTGGTGCACGGCGCGTCGAGCAGCACGGCATCGATCGGCCGCGCTGGGCGCCACGTCAGCGCGTCGGCCGCGACCGCCTCGATCGGCAGATCAAGCCGGCCGAAATTAGCGCGCAGCCGCTCAAGCCGACGCGGCGAGCGGTCGACTGCGGTAACTTGAGCCCCAGCGGTGGCGAGCTGGGCGGTCTTGCCGCCGGGAGCGGCGCACAAATCGACCACCTCCCGCCCGGCGAGGTCGCCAAAGAGCCGTGCCGGCAGCGCGGCGGCGGCATCTTGAACCCACCATGCGCCTTCGCTGTAGCCGGGCAGAGACACCACCGAGCCGCCCGCCGGGCGCCGCAAGGTCCCGGTCGGCAGCAAAGTCCCTTGCAGCTTGCCGCACCAGCCCTCGGCATCGTGGCGCAAGGTCAGATCGAGCGGCGCCTCTTTCAGATGCGCGGTCGCGATCGCCCGCGCGACGTCTTCGCCATAGCTGCGCGTCCATGACTGCCACAGCCAATTGGGGGTGTTGAGGCGGGCGGCATCCTGCGCCTCGACACGCTCGGCGCCCTCGACGCTCAAGCGGCGCAGCACCGCGTTGACAAGCCCCTTGTGAGAGAGGAACCCGCGGCTGTGGGCGAGATCGACGCTGGTCGCAACCGCCGCGTGCGCCGGGGTTCGCAGGAAGAGCAGCTGGGCCACACCGAGCCGCAGCACGTCGTGGACGGCAGCGGCGCGCGGCGGCAGCGGGGTGCTCAGGCACAGCGCGATCAGCGCATCGATTTGTCCGAGCCGACGCAGCGTGGTGGCGACCAGCAGCCGCGCAAACGCGCGGTCGCGCCCGGAGAGCTGGCGCATTGACGGGTTCTCGTCGATCGCGTCGTCGAGAGGACGCTTGCGGCGGAGAACCGAATAGACGAGATCGAGCGCTGCTTGGCGCGCCGTCGGCACTTGTTGCATCAACGTTCTTTTATTCGCGTTGCCCGGTTCACGGAATGAAGCCAACCTGCCGAAATTACCGACGCGAACGTCGTCTTCGCGGTTCGGTTCCGCCACGGCTGTAGGGGATATGGAGCCGAACCAACGCCAATTCATCGGCCTTGCAGCGTTGCCACATTCTGGTCATCGGCCGACTGTCGCCAAGGCAGCGCGGCCGGCTGGCCCGCATCTGCGGTTACGGCAGCCCGGTTGCTGCCGACAAAATCAGCGGCGCCAACCGACCCGTTTAGGCGCTGACCGCCGGGCCGCGACATTGCCGCCCTGCTCGTGGTAGCATCCCATCGCAATCAGGAGCTGGCGTAATGGTGGAGAACGCAACGCAAGCGGGGATCTGCGCCGACCCCGCAACCGCCATTGGGCCACGCCTGTCGCTGGCCGGCGGCGTGACAATCGGAGATGTCGATCTATCGCGCCCGTTTTCCGCGGCGCTGAAGGAGCGGATTCTTGCCGCCTTCCGCAAGCACCACGTGGTCGTGTTCCCCAATCAGCGGCTGACAAGGGAGCAGCAATTCCTGTTTTCGGAGAATTTTGGCGAGGTCGAGCAGAACGGCGCAGCGGCCGCCGCAGGCAAGCGACACGGGGTCGCCCATGTGATCTCCAACCTCGACGCGGAAGGTCGGCCGGTTGATCGGTCCGCGTCGCCGGTCAGCAATTACCGCTGGCACACAGACAAGGCGTATCATGCGGTGCCGCCGCTGCTGACGACGCTTTACGCCGTCGAGCTGCCGGTGCAGGGCGGTGATACCGAGTTCGCCAATACCACAATGGGGTATGCGGCGCTGCCCGCCGCAACAAAGCGCCAAATCGCCGACTTGCGCGTCGTATTTCGCTGGGGTGCGCGCCGCGACCCGGGCAGCAGCTCGCTGCCGGAGGGCGGGCGGCCCGAGCGTCCGCCGGTCGATCATCCGCTGGTCCGCACCCATCCCGAGACGGGCGCCAAGGCGCTCTATCTGGGAAATCATTCGTCGCACATCCTGGGCCTGCCCGAAGATGCGGGCGGAGCCCTCCTCGACCGGCTTCTCGAGCACACGACGCAGAGACATTTCGTTTACGCCCATCGCTGGCGCGAGGGCGATCTGGTGATGTGGGACAATCGGTGCCTGCTGCACCGGGCCGTCGCCAACTATCGAGTGGGCCGGGAGCGGCGGATCCTGCACCGCACGGTGGTACGCGGCACCGTGCCGGTTTGATGCACGTGGCGGCGCAGAGTTGGCCCCGTTTGCGGCCGCCCAGTCCGTGCCAGTCGCTGGGGAGCCGTTGGGCGGCGCGGATTAGGAAATGTCGAGAGATGCTTGACGCCTTTGTTGTAGACACGACGCTTATGACGAGTAGGCAACTTGACAAAGGTCGCCGTTCCTGGCGGCGCATGGCCAGACCCTGGCAGTTGAACCAAATGCTTGGGACCGGGCGCTCCGCTTCGGCGCGATGATCAATTGGCCCGCTGCACAACAGCGATAGCCTCGAGCGATACCCCCATTCCGAAAGGTCTAGGATCATGAAGCCGGATGTTGAGCAGCGGGTGCGGAATGAGGCGCTGTACTACGACAGCGGACGATTGAACCGAGACAGTTTCCGAGCGCCTTTGGCATATCTAGATGGCGGGATCGGTCGGTCGCGACGAGACGAAGCTGTTCGGACTGCGATGCAGGACGCCGCCGGGGCACGCGTCCTGGAAATCGGGTCGCAATCATGGCAGTCGAGCCTGTTCCGATACGGCTATCGCCCGGAAACCTTGGTCTGCATCAACATCTCGGAGGCTGAGCTTGAGACCGGGAGGGCCATCGCCGCGCAATGCGGCTGGTCGGCCGAGTTCAGAAAGATGGACGCCCATAACCTTGCGTTTGAGGATGGCAGCTTCGACATCGTCTTCGGGACCGCGATCCTGCATCATCTCGAGTTTTCCCGCGCATTACGTGAAATTCACCGCGTCCTAAGGGTCGGCGGAAAGATCGTGTTCGTCGAACCGCTGCGGCACAACCCGGTCGCACGGCTGGTGCGCTGGCTGACCCCGCACGCGCGCACCCCAGATGAGCTGCCGCTTGGCCGCCCGGAATTGCACCTGATCAATCGTAACTTCGCTTCGATGAACCACTACACCGAAATGTTCGCCGTTCTCGGAGCGATGGTCGCGCGGCCGATCTTTTCAAATCCGGTCAATCCGATCACCCGATTCTGCGACCGAGTTGATGATTCCATTTTGCGGATGATTCCAGCCGCGAACGTATATTATCGCTCCGTGGTGATCCACGGCGTCAGGCGCTCCGCGACATGGAACAGCTGAAAGCGGCCCAGCGCAGGAGCCGCGAGCCTGGCGGCGCTAAGCAGAGCGGTCCTGGGGCCCGCGGCCAGCAGCAACACCCCCTTTCCCTCCGGGCGAACGAGGGCTATTCACACCGTTAGTTCCGGGTTAAGCGCGCGGCGCGGTGGCGCCAGCGCCGGCCGGGTGATGGCCGGCACCTCGCGGGATGCGTGCTCCGCCGCGACAATCCTGCGCGCCGCCGCAACAATGATCACCAAAGCGTAGAAGCCGTCGTACATCGCTTGTGTCGCGAACGACCCGCCGGCGCAATATCCGATCAACGCCGCCTGGACCATTCGTCCGAGATTATTCGCCCACAGGAGATCCGGTTTGTCGCGGGAATGGCGGATCAGCCAGCGCGCGTCGAGCCCGGCGCTCAGCAATATCGCGATAAAAATCCCGAGCCCGACAAAGCCGTGCTCGCCGAGCATTTCGAACCAGATGCTGTGCGGAGCGCGCGGGCGTTCCAGCGGTGGCAGGCCGCTGCCCCAGAGCTGTCGGTTCACCGAGTCTGGATCGAAGGACCACTGGAAGCCGGCCCCGACGATCGGGCGTTTTTTGGCGATGGCCCAAGCCAGGTGCCAGAAATAAATCCGGCTTTCGGCCGAGGGATCCTGCTGGTAAGTTTCGATGGTTCCCATTCGATTGAACCATTCCGGCGGCGCGAAGCTCCACACGCCAAAAGCGGCAAGTGCGATCAGCATCGCCGTCGCCACTTTGCGCCGCGAGCGCCACCACAGCACGCTCCCCATCGCGCAGAGCGCGACCAAGGCGCCGCGCGAATACGTAAAAACATCGCCGAGAAAGGCGAGCCCAATCAACACCAGCATCAGTCTTCTAATCGAGCGTCGTTGGTATCGCTCGCGGATATAGAACATCAGCGGCAAAACCATCGTCAGCATGACGCCTAGATCGTTGTTGTCGGCGATCATCGTGCCCGATGGTCCGAAAATACGGCTCGCGCCCCCGGTCAGCAGCAGCGACGCCAAGCCACCTTTTATCCCGTAAAACGCAATCGAAAAAACGCACACCAAAAGCAGTTGATCAAGCCGCGCGCGCGTCGTCGTCAGCGTGTAGGCGACGATCGTCATCAGCAGCATTTTTTCGGCGAGCAGCCAATGCTGATAAATCTCGCTGGGGTACCCGGTGCCGAACACCGATGTCACCGACACCCACAGCGCCAAGAAAATCAGCAGCCAGGTGGTTTTGCTGGCGGGCGGAACTTTCGCCTCGTGCCGAGACAGAAGCCACGCCGAAAGGGTAGCGATCGCCACAATCAGCGCGTAGGGAACCCTCCCAAAAACGCTGCCCCAAACTTCCATCTGGGGGTTCATCAGCGAGACCCAGTACCACATCAGGATCCCAATAAACGGGCCCTCCAGAAATACGAACGGCAGCATTGCGGTAAAGAGACAGATCAATACTATACCGCGCATGATCGCGTGGCTCCTAAAACTCAAACCATGCTGCATCGTCAGCGTCGTTATCTCGCGTTTGCGGGATAACGTGATCGCGAGGCGACCGCTCGCCGATGCCCCGGGGCGTGCCGCGCACAAATCCCAGCCAATCGCAGGCCGCTCCACAACCGGGCGCCCAACGGCGAACCTGGCCGCGGAGATCGCCGCCGGAGATCACCGGATTGCGCCACGACCGCCGTCCCGGAGCGGGCGGTCGATTGCGAAGCGATTTGCCCGCGATGCTCACGAGAGGAGGCGTTGCTGGTGGGAGGCCTATGTTCACAATCCGACCGTCATCTAGCACTATGCTCCGGGACCGTCGAGATTGCGCTAACATCATCCCGGCCGACCGACCGCGGATGGCCCTGCGTTTGGCCAAGCCGCGTGGGGGTGAGGATTGAATGGGATTGGTAAACAACTGGCAAAATTCATCACGCGGCCCGTTCAATGGGCAGCCCTCTTCGCATCCGCATCCGCATCCGCTGCAGGCTTCGGGCGACGCCTGTCCGCGTCGTCCCGAGGCGTCGTAAGCGACGACCGCCTGCCGGCATTCTGGATTGTTTGCCGCTGGCAGAGCGCGCGACCGCAGGGCTCCGATCCACGCGAAAGCTTGGAAGCAGCAATCAGCCCGCACCACCACCCTGTGGGAGCCGACGAGGAGGGCTTCAATGATGCTCCGATACGCCGCCATCGGTTTGGCCGCGCTGCTGACCTATTTCCCCGATCCCTCGCAGGACGTTGTTTCGGGCCCGCCAGCGATGCAGATCGCGACGGCCGCAGCCGCCTCGCGGGTTGCTGGTGTGGTCAATGCGATCATCATCACCAACAAAAGCGCCGCGGCGATCCGCCACTACCCGCTGCAATTCGGCCGGCCGTTTTTGCGGGGCGCGATCCCGTCCGGGCAATGCCCGGTGGTCGCGGCGAATGGTGCCGCGCTGCCGACCCAGGCCGATGTCAAGAACCGTTATCCCGACGGCTCGGCCGAGTTCGCAATCATCGCCGTGGTGCTGCCGAGCGTTCCGGCCCGGGGCGCGGTGCAGCTGAGCTTTGCCCCGGGCATGTGCAGCAACACGCCGCTCTCGGCGGCGCAGATGCTCGACCCCTCATACAATTTCGACGCGAGGATGGCGCTGTCCGTGCCGGCGTCGCCATCGAAGCTGCTGGGGCGGGTGGTCCCGGCGGCCGATCAGGGTATCGCCTTCTGGAACGCGATCACCAATGGCGGCTTCACCGTCACCGTCGGCGGCGTGCCAAAGGTGGTAAGCGGGGTCAACCTGTCGCACTGCGTCTTCTCGACGTCATCGAACCCAAACAACTGCGGCACCATCGTCAACGCGGCGGTCAACGCGGTGATCCCAGGGGGCGCCACCTACCAGGGGCCGCAGGCATGGCAGATCGGTCTCGCAGTGCCGGCATCCCACGGAGCTCTCGGCTACGCCTCGGCGCCGCCCTCCGGCACCGACCTGTCGGCAATCTATGGCTGGGGCAGCGGGATCGCCACGTCGTTGACGCAGGGCACGTCGGCGCCGACGATCGCGACCGCCAGCGCACGCAGGATGCTGCAAAACGGCGACTATCGGCTGTGGACCAGCGGCCCCGTGGCGCAGATCGTCATCCTCGCCGACGACACGCCCTCGCGCAAATACGACATCGGCTTTGGTGATGGATTTCATCCGTTCCGGCCGCGCTTTGTCGCAACCTTCTGGCCGCAAACGCACCAGGTGTTCGTCCGCGCGATCGGCGAGAACGGGCTGACGACCGAGCTTGAGGATGTATCCTATGCGCTCTCGCTCACTGGCGGTGCGGCCAACCCGGCCACCGAGGAGAGGCTCGCGAGCCTCTCCCAGGGGGCGATGCAGACCTGGACCAAGGAATTCTGGCTGGGCGGCACACCGCCGCCCGAGGTGAACATCGACAACAATCTGGCCTATCTGGAATCGACAAGGGTAATCCCGAACTACGACCCCTCGATCAGGTTGAGCCCGGCGACGATCGCCGGCGACTACGCCGCGTGGTGGGCCAACACCAGCCGTGACATCGGCGGCTCGGGCGCGTGGACCCCGGGGATGCCGACGACCGGGGCGCGCGCCGACATCGGCCCGGCGCCGTCGTGGGAGGTGGCGTGGCTCTACACCGGCGACTGGCGGCTGCGCCAGGCCGCCCTCGGCAACGCCGACCTCGCCGCCTGGTGGCCGGCGAATTTGCGCGAAACCGATACGACCGAACGGCTCAATGTCGGCGACCCGGTTCCTGTTCCGCCGGCAGTCGGCAGCGGCTTCGGCAAGCCGTTCTCGATCACCGACCGGGTGGACGCGGGGCCTGGGGCTGGCGGCGAGGGCATCTTCCTGACCTATAATTCGGATGCCCACAACCCGCCCAATACCTTCAAGATCGTCGGGCCGCTCAACACCAACGGCGCCTGGGGCTATGACGTGGCGCACGCGCCGTCGCCGTTCTTCGTGCCCTACATCCTGACCGGCGACCCGTTCTATCTCGAGGAGATGGAGAATTGGGCGGCCTATGACGCGGCCACCAACAACGGCGCCACGGCCGCCGGCAGCTGGCAGGGGCGCGGGCCCACCGGCGCCGAGGGCGGCCTCTACGACCAGCTGCGCGGCGATGGCTGGGGCTTGAAAAACCGGGCCGAGGCGGCGTTCGCCGTCCCCGACGGCGACCCGTTCAAAACCTATCTGACGACCCTGACCCAGGAGGACATCGCCCGTTGGGAGGGCGCCTTGCGCATCGCCGACCCGGTGCTGGGCGGCTCGGCCGAATACGCCTGGGCGCGGAAGACCGGCGACCCTGAGAGCCGCAACACGCCGGACGCAGCGCCGCCGCCGCTGCACAATTGGGAGGACGGCGCCAGCCCCGGCTACGATGGCGGCGGGCAGTGGCGCGCGCGCCTGACCGAGCAGGGCTACACCAACCAGTGGATGCAGTGGTACGTGCAATACTCGATCGGCCGCGCCGCCGAGCTGGGCTTTGCCGCCGGGCCGCTGGTCGCCTATTCGGGGCAATACCTGATCAATGAGATCAACGTCTCGGGCTATCCCAAGCTGGTCGGCGCCTATCTGATGCCAACCAGCTTCGAAGGCTCCGGGCCGATCCGATCCTGGCCGGCGCTGATCGCCGATTTGTCGCCCTCCTACCTGACCGGGGTCGGCTGGGCCGGCACCACCAACGCCGGCCCGATCGCGACCTTCTTCAACACTCAGCTCTATCCGCAGGGCTACGACGCCTATGTCATGGCGGCGCTGTCGCCGCTGGTCGACGAGGCGGCACCCGGCGCGGCCCAGGCCGAAGCCTGGGTCAAGGCCCACATCCACGACCCGATGGTGTCCAACGGCGCGCTCGAACGCGACCCCAGCTGGGCGATCGTGCCGCGCACCGACCGCAACACCTTGCCGCCGCAGCCGACGGCACTGCCGTGAGCGCGCCCACCGCCCCCACCCGGGGCCACGATCTCCGGGGCCATCGTCAGCTTCGGGGTCGAGACCCTAGACCATGGAATCGAGAGCAGGATTCACGCGTGAAATCGAAGCACTGTTTCCATTTCATGCGATCCTGCTCTCGTGGTACGATCGAGACGCTTGATGCCCAGCGTTTCGTGAATCGGCCCACCAGAGTAATACGTTGGTGGTGCGATTCAGCCAACGGATGGGAATCATCTGTTGGCATCGCACCACTAGCGCAGATCGACGATCTCGATCCAGTTGGGCATTTTGCCCATCGGGTAATGATGGGCGACCGACAGCGTGCCCGATTGCGGGTCGATCTTGTGGACGGTCATCGCGTTCGAATCGAGCCCGACCGCGAGCAGGTATCGGCCGCGCGGGTCGATGTTGAAGCCGCGCGGCGTCTTCTCGGTCGGCCAGCGGCCGATCGGCGACAATCTGCCGGTTGCCGGGTCGATCCGAAACCCGGCGAGCGTGCTCGATTTGCGCTCGCTGCCGTAGATAAAGCGCCCGTCGGGAGTGACATGGAGATCGGCGGCGGCCGGCTGCTCGTGGAAATCGCTGGGCAGCGTATCGACGATTTCGATCTCCTCGAGCGTCCCGTTCGCCGGATCGATGGCAAAGGCGGCGATGCGCGCCGTCGTCTCGGTGATCAGATAGAGGAACCGGTGATTGGGATGAAACGCCAGGTGGCGCGGCCCGTTGCCTGGCTTCAACGCGATCGAAGCGGGTGAGTTCGGCGACAGCCGGCCAGTCGCCGCGTCGAACTTCCATTCCATGACGATGTCGCCGCCGAGGCTCGTCGCATAGGAGTATTTGTTCGCCGCGTCGACCACGATGCAGTGCGCCTTGGGCTCGGTGTGGATGACCCCGACCGTCTGTCCTTGAACCTTTCCCTGCCCATCCATCGGGCTGACCGCGAGCAGCGATCCGGGATAGGAGGCGCTCAGCAGGAAGCGGCCGCCGCGATCGGTGATGATGTAGGCCATGCTGGCCGGCAGCGGCGCGTTCGCCAGATGGCGCAGCCGGCCGGTCGTCGGCTCGATTGCAAAGCTCGCCACGGTGTAGGGCTCGCTGCGCAACGCGGCGTAGAGAAAACGATGGTCGGGGCTGACCGCCAGCGGCATGCTGGCCGGCGACGGCTTGTCGGCGCCGGGAATGGCCAGATTGTCGATCGGGGTCAGCCCGCCGCTGTCGCGGTTCATCGAAAAGATCCCGATTGCCGGATTGCCGGCATCGGAGACGTAGACGACCGTCTCGGGCAGATCATCCGCCATCGCTGTTCCCGCGCTGATCAGGGATTTCGGCAGCGCTAGCCCGGATATCTCACCGGGATGAGTGCATCGGGGTTCTGAAAGAGGGATAATTCTTCTGCGACAAAGGCTTATCCGGTTGCAGAGGAGGTCCCCGATGCCGACAGAGTGTAGTCCGGCGACGATGCTTTTTGCACCC